>DATELZ010000068.1:0-115612 GCA_035276045.1 Pyrinomonadaceae bacterium
CGAGCGCGTCTACCATCACGTCCAGCAGAGGCGCGTCCAGCCGCTTTTCGTTCAGTCTCAACAGGTAGTAATGAATTAGCGGCGAGCCGAGGGTGTGGAGCTTGTCGTCGGCTTCACTCATCAACATCGGAACAGCCGGACGTGTTTGCAGGTCGATATAATTGAGCATCAACTCGGCAACATGGGCCGAGTAGCTGAGCGCTCGCGCGCACAAGTGATGTTCGAAGTCTGCCTTCGGAGCTTTGTGGGCGGTGAGAAGCGCGGCCAGAAATAACGCTTCGCCTTCAGTCTCGCGCGCTGGCGCGCTGTGCTTTCCGATCAGCGAAGGCCAGGGCACTTCCACACCGTTAAGAGCGCCTAAAACACAAGCACCGGCTGCGCCCATTGCGATCTGAATTCCTTCGCTTGTCATATGACAGTAGTCGAGAAACAAACGGCGTCCGGGTATGTCACCGTCCAAATAATCTTTGAAGAGCAAGGGCAGATCGATCAACTGGTTCTTGTACTTCGGTATTTCTTCACGCATCACGCGTTGCGTAATTGAATATGGTTTGGGTATGTCGATCCGGCTGAAGTCCCAAATCGAGGCGTCCTTCGCCAATTCGAGATACTTTCGCGTCCCTTCAAGATCGTTTGCCGCGTGCCGGCAGTCTGCGAGGATATAAAGTCCCACCGGGCAAACACCGTGATCGATCTCCAGCATCTGCTGGGCCAGGTTCTCTGCCCTCGCAAAGTTTTTATCGTCTAGCGCGCTTTGAGCTTCTTCCCGCAGGATGTGCCACTTCTGGTTCGAACCTTCCGGAAGATACGGCGCGCTCAGGTGCGGATCGCGCCAATCAGTCAGGTTGAATTCCGGGATGATCCAGACAAGCGGAATGCCTTTGCTTTCATAAGCTGTGCTGATGTCGTGCACGGTTCGTCTTGCTTTTCTCAGGAGCTGCGCTTCGGTTGCTCGTTTTGCTCCGGCGATGCCATCAGTCGCCAACGCCGCATCGATGTGGGCAAACTCGAGAGCAGTCGGTCCGGAAGCACTCCAGTTGTTGCCGGCAAATACGATCGCGATGTCAGGCTCGAGTTGCAGGGCTTCGATGGCGAGCTTGCGAACCTGGTAGTTCAAACTCGTTCGCGCCAGGTCGATGACTTCAAAGTCACCATGCGCATCAAGCATCGCCTGTAGCGCGATGGCCGGAGTGTACTGCGGGTCATATAGATAACCACGAGTCACCGATTCTCCGATCAATACAACACGCTGCCTCGTCCCTTTCGCCTCGATGCGTCCGATGTTGGCCCAGAACAACCATTCAGGTCTCGTCTCGGGACGGCGAACGAAATAACTCTTGCCGTTTTCTGTCTTGCGTTCCCAGATTCCCACTTGATCGGGAACCGGATCGGTAAAGTTATGATCTGAGTCGTCGATGTAGCGTTCTGTAGAGCCGTCCAAGAAGCCGGCGAGGTGAAGCAAGTTAACCGCCTGCGCTGCTTCGTCGGAAGCCGCGACGCGGCCGACGCGGTTGGCAAAGCTCTTCAAAGATTCTGGTGGACGTTTCATTGCAGTGATCTTTCTCTGTGAGATCTCAGATCTGAGATCTCAGATCTCAAAGGCAAGTTCTGGTTCGGCGACCACAGTTCTTCCCTGCACTGAGCGAGCATCGCAGGCGGTGAAGGAGTGAATCTCGCCGAAGATTGGAAAGAAATCAGGAAACTTGTTCTCGCAGATGTTCGCCACGATTCGCTCGAGGGCCGTCTCACCCTCAAACTCCGGCATGGGCCAACGCACGACGACTTCATTCAAACCGTCGCGCAACGTTTCGCCGTCGACGGCGATGTCCCACGTGGTCCAGTTGGGCGCGATCGTCATCTGTCCCTGGAAGCGGCCGTTGACTTCGAACGAGACCGTGTCTTCACCACGCGCCGATTGCGGCAACCGGCACGTGAGGCTGAACTGAACGGCATACCCAGCTTCGCCGACGAAGATGAAGCGCGATTCCGTCTCGTAAGCTTTGTAGTATTGCGGGTATTTCTTGACGATTCCGAGTTCGATCATCCACGACGTTTCATGCGGTTGTCTGCCGGACGCACAGTAGTAGTAATCGAGCAGGTTGACTGGGCCGCGGGTCACGCTGTGTTCTTCACGGCGCAGTCGATCGAGTAGTTCTCCGGCGTCGATCTTCACTTCCGCGAGCGCTTCGACCATCGCTCCGAGCAGCACTCGATCGAGCAGCTTGCCGTTACTACGGAACAGGTAGTGATGGATCAGAGGTGAGCTGAGCGACTGGATCCGTTCATCCGCTTCACTCATCAGCATCGGCGTATGATTTCGCGTTTGCAGTTCGACGTAGGCGAGCATCACGTCGGCAACGTGTGGCGAGCAAGCAAGCGCGTGTTTGCAATGATGAAGCACGACGTCAAAGCGCTGATACCAGTGGGCGTTGTGAATGGCGGCGAGAAATCTTGCTTCGGCTTCGACTTCGGGCGGTGGCGCGATGTGCGCGCCGGTTAGAGATCGCCAGGGCACGTCAATACCTTTCAGCACCCGCAGCACACACGATGCAGCAGCACCCATTACGACTTGCACGCCTTCGGTGGTGAGATGGCAGTAGTCGATGAAAAGCCGGCGCGAGGGCAGTTCGCCTTCGAGATACTCTTTGAAGAGCGCCGGCACGTCGATCACCTGGCAGTTGTAACGCGGCAGTTCTTCGCGCAGCATTTTCTGGTTGACTGAATAAGGCCTCGGAGCGACTGCCCGTAGTGTGTCCCAGATGAGCGCGTCTCGCGCCGATTCAAGATGCTTTCGCGCGCCTTCGAGATCGCCTGAACGCTCCCTGCACTCCGCCAGCAGGTAAAATCCGGTAACGCAAATTCCTTCGTCGATCTCGACCATCCTGGTCGCGAGTTCTTCAGCTCTACCGATGTCGCCGTCGCGCAGCGCGCTCTCGGCCTCGTGTCTCAACTCGATCCATTCGCGATTTAGATCGGCGGTGAGATGTGGCGGATTCGTGCTTGCGTCGCGCCAGTCGGCAAGGTTGTATTCCGGAATGATCCAGACAAGGGGCATGCCTCTGCGCTGGTACTCCGAAGCAATGTCGCGCACCACTTCGGTTGCGTTTCTTGAGATTTGCGCTTCGGTGAGCCGCCTGATTTCGCTGATGCCCGTCGTCGGCAGACCATCGTCGACGTCAGCTATCTCGCCCGGCAATGGGAACGAAGCGCTCCACCAGTTGTTACCGGCATAAATGATGACGATGTCCGGTTCGAGCTGCAGGGCAGACAGGGCCAACTCTCTCACTTCGAAAGAAAGATTCGAACGAGCCAGATCGATCACTTCGACTTCACCTTTGCCGAACCTCGCGTCGAGAATCATCTGCAGCGCGATCGAAGAAGAAAACAGCGGATCGTACAGGTAACCTCGCGCGACTGACTCTCCAATCAAAACAACGCGCGGCTTGTCGCCCTTGGCCTCGATGCGCCCAACGTTGGCCCACTGCTGCCAGTCGTGCATCATATCCAGGCGGCGCACAAAGCAGGTTTTGCCGTTCTCGACTTTGCGTTCCCAGATGCCGATATGATCGGAGTTGACGACCGAGTCCACGTGCATGACGTTAGCCATGTGCCTGGCGCGCGAGTCTTCACCCGCAGCGCCTAAGAAGCCGGCGCGACGAAGCAGACTGGTCACCTTTGCACCGTCCGGAGAGACGGTTGCGTTGGCAACGCGATTGGCGAAAGTTTTCAACGACTCAGGCGGGCGTTCCATTGCCTACGGCCTCCTCGAAATCTCTTGTGCTCTTAGAAAGTAATCCTGGGTTTGAACTCGGTGCATCTCTGCGGTCCTCTGTGTCTCTGCGTTTGAAACTTAAGGTGGAACAAGTAAACCGCAGAGACACAGAGGACCGCAGAGACTCACCAGCTATAAAAGTGTGTAGACGCTGTGACCAACGGCGCCACGTTCAAGGCGGGCATCTGAGCCGCGCTCGTTGCCGTAGATTCCCAGCACTTCCCAGAACGCCGGCATGCCCGCGCGGTCGAGCACGAAATCCTCTACGACAAGCAGGTCGATCTGTGAATTGATGAAACAGCGAATCGCATCGACAGGCGTGCAAACAATCGGGCTCCCGCGCAGGTTGAAAGAGGTGTTGAGAATAATCGGGCAGCCAGTGCGACGATAAAACTCCTGCAACAACTTTGCGAAACGCGGATTAGTGTTGCTATTGACGGTCTGGATACGCGCTGAGCCGTCGATGTGCGTGATTGACGGCAGGTCGATCTCGGAGATCACCTGGCACGTCTCGAGCATGAACGGCGACGTATGGTCCAACTCGAAATGCCTGTGCGCCTCCGACTCCAACACGGCCGGCGCGAAAGGACGAAAAGCCTCGCGCATCTTCACGAGGGCGTTAATGCGGTCGCGCATCTCCGGGCGGCGTGGATCGGCAATGATCGATCTCGCGCCCAACGCTCGTGGTCCAAACTCCATCCGTCCCTGCGACCAGCCAAGCACTTTTCCTTCGATCAAACGCTCGACGGTGTAATTGATCAGCTCGTCTTCCTTGTCGCTGAAGTCCTGGAACTTGGCGAGCGAGTTCTTCAAAACTTTATAAGCGTCGGATTTCGAATTAGCTGGTCCAAGATAAACGTGCTCCAACGATCTGACCGGCGGTTGCTCTCCCGTCATGCGCACATACGCCATCGCCGCAGCTCCGACTGCTCCACCTGCATCCCCCGCGGCAGGTTGAACAAACAGCCGTTTGAACGGTCCTTCTCGCAAACAACGTCCATTCGCGACCACGTTCAGCGCAACGCCGCCAGCCATGCACAAGTTGTCACTCGGCACCTTCGAATGCAGGTAGCGAGTCTTCTCCAACATGATTTCCTCGAGCACAACTTGCGCGCTCTGCGCTACGTCCATGTGAAATTGTTTGAGCTCTGATTCAGGCTCGCGCGCCGGCTGGCCCAGCAGGTCGACCAGTTCCTGCGTATACATGCAATCCTCGGTGAGAAAACCGAAATATTTCATGTTGAGACGATATTGGCCGTCGGACGTAACTTCGATCAGCTTGCGAATCTGATCTGCATACTCCGGCTCTCCATACGGCGCGAGTCCCATCACCTTGTATTCACCTTCGTTGACCTCGAACCCGAGATAACCGGTGATCGCGCTGTAGAAGAAGCCGAGTGAATCGGGGAAATCGACCTGTTCGAAACGCTCGATATGCGGGCCTTTACCGTGGCCGTAAGTGGTCGTGGCCCAATCGCCGACGCCATCGACCGTCAGAATCGCCGACTCGTCGAAACCGGAAAAGTAGTAACTGCTGGCTGCATGCGAGAGGTGGTGATCGACGATCTCGATTGGACCATCAAAGCCCCAGCTTTCGCGGATCATCTGCGCCGGCGGAAGGGTGGCCATGCGATCGAATATCGATTCGCGGCGCTTCGCCGGCAGGTTCGGCACGAACGCCATCCACACCTGGCGGCCCAGCTTTTCCTGCGGATCTTCGTAGTAGGCCATGCCGTCGACGTCGGCGATCGTGATGCCGCCTTCGCGCAGACAATAGTTAAAGGCATTGGTAGGAAACGAGCGATCGTTCTTGATGCGCGAGAAGCGCTCTTCCTGGACCGCGGCGACGAGGTTGCCGTCCTGCAGGAGGCAACACGCGGAGTCGTGGTAGCCGGCGGAGATGCCGATGATGTTCAGGTTTCCAACTTTGGCCCTGCGCCGTACCTTTGCGGCAGGTTGATTATTGCTTGTTGTCATTTTCTTTGTGCCTTTTGTGGGCTTCGTGTGTGCCTTTTTGTGGCCCTAGTTGAGAGTTGCTTCAAGTCGTTCGATCAACGCTTCTTCGATCGAGAGCGAGAGTGCGGCGATAGTCGGATCGTCAAACATCACGCGCATCGGCAGATCGATCTCGAAAGTCTGGTTGATTCGGTGAATAATTTGCGTCGCCAGGAGTGAATGTCCGCCGAGCGTAAAGAAGTTTTCGTCGATCCCGACACGTTCCATCGACAGCACTTCAGCCCAAATCGCGGCGACTGATTCTTCCTGCGGCGAGCGTGGCGCTGTGTAAATGCGTTGTAATTTTTGTCGCGCTTCTTCGAGCGAAGGCAGCGCCTCGTAGTTGATCTTACCGTTCAGCGTCAGCGGCAGATTGCGCAGGTGAACAAACAGGTTCGGAATCGTTTCTCCGATCAATCGTTCCGAGAGAAACGCGCGTATCTCGGCTGCTTCAAGCTCCTGGCGCGATACGTAATACGCGACCATCACGTCGTTGCCCTGCTTGTCAGTGCGAATCATCACGACGCTGTCCTGGATCTGCGAGTGCTGTTTCAACGCCCACTGAATTTCATTCAACTCCACGCGATAACCATGAAACTTCACCTGCTGATCGCGACGCCCGAGATATTCGATATTCCCGTCGGGCAGCATGCGTCCGAGATCGCCGGTCCGATACATTCGCTGGCCGGCCGCAAATGGATGAGGAATAAACTTTTCGGCCGAGAGTGACGGGCGATTTAAATAACCCTGCGCCAAACCGTCTCCGGAAAGGCACAGCTCGCCCGTCACGTTCACCGCGGCCGGTTGCAGCCACTTGTCGAGTACATACACCTGCGCATTTGCCGCAGGCTTGCCGATCGGAACTCCCTGCCGCCGATCGCGCAGTTCGTCGAACTGGTAAAGCATGCAACCTACAGTCGCTTCGGTTGGTCCATATTCGTTATAGATCTCAACCTGTCCGCCAAAGCTTTCGTAAACCTGGCGCGCCAGGTCCGTTTCAAAATTCTCGCCGCCGACAATCAGCCGCTTGATGCTTGACTGTCGATTGTCTCGATCCTTGATGAGCGCAAGATGGCTCGGGGTTAGTTTCAGGATTCCGGTCTCGTTGTCGTCGAGGATCTGTTCCAGCGGCGCTTGCTGGTCAGCCCATCGGTAAATGACGACTTTGTTGCCTGTGATCAGCGGCACGAAGATCGACGTTACAGTGAGATCGAAAGCTACTGACGAATAGAGCGCGAAATTCAGCCGCTCGTTTTGCAGGTAGACGTCACTGGCCCACGATGCATAGTTCACAAGGGAGCGGTGTGTGACTGCCACGCCTTTCGGCTGTCCGGTTGAACCAGAGGTGTAAATGACGTAAGCGACACTTTCCGGCGGGATGGAGACGTGAGTCGCAGCCGTGCTTTGTTCGGCGATCGACGGCCAATCTCGATCGATGCAGATCAGCTTGATGTCACAATACGCGAGCGCGTCCACAAACCGTTGCTGCGTCAGAACTGTCGTCACGCCACTGTCAGTAAGCATGAACAACAATCGCTGCAACGGATGCTCCGGATCGACTGGAACGTAACCAGCGCCTGCTTTGAGCACTCCCAGCAGCCCCACCAATTCTTCCACCGAATGATCGAGACAAACGCCAACGAGATCACCGGCGCGAACGCCCGACTCTTTTAAATAATGAGCTAGCTGATTCGAGCAGTAATCCAATTCGGCATAGCTCAGTTGCTGCTCTTCGAAGACTGCCGCCACGGCGTCCGGCTGTTGCTCGGCCACACGCGAGAACAATTCGTTTACACAAACGTCACGCGGATACTCAGCCGCTGTCTGGTTCCACTCAACCAGCGACTCAAACCGTTCGTTCTCACTTTGCAAAGACAACTCTGACAAGCGTCGTTCGGGATGGACCGCAATGCCTTCCAGCAAATTCCGGAAGTGCTCGGCCATGCGAACCATGGTGGTCCTATCGAAGAGATCGGAGTTGTATTGCAGCGTTCCAGCCAACCCGTTCGCCCCTTCCGAAAGATCGAGAAGCAGATCAAATTGGGAAGTAGTCAGCTCGACCTGCGGCATGCTCAACGTCAACCCCGGAAGCGCCAACCCAACCATTGTCGGCTGATTCTGAAAACTGAAGACCACCTGAAACACGGGGGAATAACTCGGGTTTCTTCGCGGTTTTAACTCCTGGACCAATCGCTCGAAAGGCACGCCCTGGTAAACGTAGGCTTTGAATGTCGCTTCCCGCACCTGTTCCAACAGATCCTCAAAGCGCGGATTGCCGGAGAGGTCCGTGCGCAGCGCGAGCATGTTGACGAAGAAACCGATCAGGCCTTCGATGTCTGACCGTTCGCGATTAGCGGCTGTCGTGCCGACGACGATGTCGTCCTGCGCCGAATAGCGAAACAGCAATGTCTGAAAAGCCGCGAGCAACGTCATGAAGAGCGTCATGCCTCGCGCCTGGCTCAAGGTCTTCAGTTGGTCGGTAAGTTGTTGACCAAGGATGAGATTTTCCGTCGCGCCGCGATACGACTGGATCGCAGGCCGGGGCCGATCGGTGGGCAGCGCCAGCAGCGGCGGCGCGCCTTCCAACTTTTCTTTCCAGTAGTTCAACTCCTGCTCGAGGGCATCGCCTTGAAGACGTTGTCGCTGCCACTCCGCGAAGTCTGCATACTGTATTGACAACTCGGCGAGCGGCGATGGTTCTGCGCTGCAAAACGCCTCGTACAGCGTGGAGATCTCCTTCACCAGCACTCCCCTGGACCAGCCATCGCTGATGATGTGGTGGAGCGTGCAAATGATCGTGTACTCGTCGTCGCGATGCCGGATTAGGACTACGCGCGTGAGTGGACCAGACGCGAGATCGAAAGGCCGGCTCAGTTCTGATTGTGCCAGGTCGAGACTAATGGTTTCGCGATCGGCTTCGTCGAAGTGGCGCAGATCGATGATCGGAATTCTAAACGGCGAAGGCGATGAAATCTGTTGCACAACTTCACCGTCGATCATCGGGAAACTCGTACGCAGACTCTCATGCCGGCGGATGATTTCAGTGAACGTCTGCTCGAGTGCCGGCACGTTCAACTGTCCTTCCAACTTTGCGCCCAACGCGAGATGAAATGCGCCGCTGCCGAGCGTCAGCTTTTCCTGAAACCACAGCCGTTGCTGGGCAAACGAAGCCGCCAGCCTTCCAGTGCGGGGCACGACTTCGATCGGATCGAGTGTTTGCTGTCGCCCATCGCCGATCTGTTCCTGGATCAGCACGGAGAGCTGCTCGACAGTCGACGATTCGAAAATACTGCGGACGGGCAGCTCGACTTTCAACGTGTCACGCAAACGAAGAATCACTTGCGTCGCGAGCAACGAATGTCCACCGAGATTGAAAAAATTATCGGTGCGTCCGACAACCGGCAGCTTCAACACTTCGCGCCAGATAGCCGCAACAACTTCTTCAATCGGCGTGCGTGGCTGCAACTCGCTTTCGTCACGCGCCGTTTGGACCACTTCGAGCGCCGGCAACGACTTGCGATCGATCTTGCCGTTCAAGGTGCGCGGCAGTTCGTCCAGCTCGACGAAAGCCGAGGGCAGCATCGTCGGCGGCAGTCGTTCGGCGAGATACTGCCGGAGGTGTTCGCTGCCGGCGCCGTTAGTCATCGTCACGTACGCGACGAGAAACTTGTTGCCATCGCTATCGTCGCGATCGATCACGGCAACGTCCGCCACCGCGCTGTGTAGGCGGAGCAGGTTTTCGATCTCGCCCAACTCGACTCGCACGCCACGCACCTGGACCTGCTGATCGCGGCGGCCGAGTATTTCCAAACTGCCGTCTTCAAGCAGGCGGCCAAAGTCACCCGTCTTGTGAACGACGTCGTTCGGATCGGTAGTAAAAGGATTCTGGATGAAGACTTCCTTCGTCAGGTCAGGCTCGCCGTAGTACCCGTGCGACCGGTAAGGCGTGCGGATGAAGATCTCGCCGACCGCTCCCTCGTGACATGGCCGCAAAGCCGAATCCATGATCATCACCGCGGAGCCTTTAATCGGCTTCCCAACAGGGATCGACGGACGTTCGACGTCCTCCGGCTTCACTTCGTACTGGAATTTCGAGAGGCTCGTCTCGGTGGTTCCGTAGATATTGAACAACTTCACGCGGTCGCCAAATACCTGCATCCAGTGCTTTACATCCGCCGGATAAAGCGGCTCCCCGGTCATCACAATGCACTGCAAAGCGGTGAAGGATTTCGGATCCAGTCCTTTATTAATAAGCGCGCGAAATACTGAGGGGACGCAGTGCAGAACATTGATCTGTTTTTCGTCCAGCCAATTGGCCAATTTTTCCGCATCGAGCACGACATCGCGGTTTTCCGGTGGGCAGACGGTGCCGCCGGAGCACAACGGCACAAAGGCGTCCTTCAAAAACCCGTCGAATGAAGGCGACGCCAGTTGGGTCACGCGGGTGCCGGCCTTCGCGCCGACCGCTTCGATTTCCCAACGAATAAAATGGTCGATACCTTTGAGCCGGCCCAGAATCGCTTTCGGCTTTCCGGTCGAACCCGAGGTGAAGTAGATGGAGCAGGGCGCGTCTCCGTCGCTCGCTATCCCGGGATGGCTGGTTCGATCGTATTCGGCGTAAGCGTCAAGGACCTTCAAGCCACTTGCTTCAATTTCGTCTAATGGACCATCGGGCATGCCATCCAAACACACAACCTTGCCCGGTTCGCGGCCAAACGTAATGAACGCCGCTTTGAAAATCGCCTCCGCGCGCATCCGGCTCAGCTTCGCGAGATACTTGCTTTCGACAACGTACCAGGAGGGTTGCACCTGCTCGCTCATCACCTGGAGTCGTTGATCGGGGAAAGTCGGGTCCAACGGAACGAACACCGCGCCGGCTTTCAGCACGCCGAGAATGCTGGTGATGATCAGGATCGGATCGTCAGTGAAGATTCCGACCATCGATCCGCGCGTCACTCCGCCTTCGATCAGAAAATTTGCCAGACAATTCGACTGTGACTCCAGTTCGGAATAAGTCACAGTACGCCCCCTGCGATCGATCGCAACTTCCCCGCCGAACTCCGCAGCCGTTCGGCTGAACATGTCTTGTATGCTCTGAAAACTCATCCTATTTATCCGTCATGGCCAGGAGTATTTTTCGCTGCCCTGAGAAAGGCATGCGACCGTGACAAGTGAGAATGTTGTCGATCATCATCACGTCACCTTCATGCCACGGAAATACAGTCGCCTGCTTGAACATGGTTTCGCGAATGTGCTTCAACGCTGCAACGTCGATTGGAGTGTCGTCGCCGAAGAACGAAGTCTGCGGCATGTCGTGCTCGCGCCCGCGATACGACTCAGCCAGTGATTCGAAAATATCGGTCGGGTAATCTGAAGGATGAAACTGCGGCGCCTGGTTGAACCAAACCTGCTCGCCGGTGCGCGGATGAGTGATACTGCATACGAACGTATTCTCGAGTTTCAGCCCGCCATCAGTCTTCCATTCGTAATCGATCAACATGTCGCGGCAGTAACTCTCCACGGCCGATTTGTCAGTGGTTTGAAATGCCGCCTGCCACGAGAGTCCGAACCCGTTGCCGCCGCCGTGCAGGTTGCGCACATACTTGATCTTCTTGCGCGTGAATTCTTCGACGACTTGCGGATCGAGTTCACGCAGGATCTTGCGGTTGTCGGCAACCGGAGTGGCGCCGCCGTTGCCGGGTTCGAGCACGCAGCAGAAGAAAAGCCGGGTTGGATATTTGTGCGAGTAGGCATACTCGCTGTGCATCGATAGCTGATACTCGGGCGGGTACTCGGTTGACGTGTAAATGCCCGAGGTGATCTTGGTCCTTGGACCATTATCGTCGAGACAGTCGAGCAGTCCCGGCGCCATCGCGCGAGTCAGACGCGCGAAGGCGGACGGTGTGTTGACCTCGAAGCCGCGAAACAGGATCGCGCCGTGTTTCAGGAACATCTCGTCCACAAAAGCTTCGTTCTCTTTGTACCAGGAGGCCAACTGCGCCTGTCCGCCTGGTCCATTCTCCGACTCATACTCGACCAGGAACGGAAGAGTCCGCTCCGGATCTACCAGTCCGGTTTTGATCATGGAAGTTCCTTTTGCTAGCGCCCTGGTCTACTCAGCGTTTCTCCGCGTACCTCTGCGTTCTCCGCGTTCTCCGCGTTTACTTGTTTGAGGTTTGACTTAATAAAGAGGACTCAGAGATGTGCGCAGAGAACGCTGAGTCTAGGGCGCCACTTTCCTTAAAGCGCTTGTGCTTTTTGTGCTTCTTCCAGCACGACGGTGGAGAGTTTTCTATCGGGTTCTGCGGCCATCAGCGCCAGCAGGTTCATGTAGTCTTTCGACATCTGCGCCGTAGTCTCGGCGGAAAATATACTGTCGTCGTATTCGAGTTTGCCCGTGATCTGTTCGGCGCCTTCGCCGAGGGTGACTGACAACTCGAACCTTGTGACTTCGATGGTGTCGATGATGGAAACCTCCATCCCACTCATCTCAAACTTCTCTTTCTGTTGCTTCTCGAACTGGAACCAGACGTCAAACAAGCGATCTCTTTCTTCGCCTCGCTTCGCCAGGTCTTCCCGCAGCAACTCCGGCGGCACCTGGTGAGCGTAAGCATCGAGGCAAACGTCTCTGACGCGCTTCATGATGTCGCGGAAAGTCTCCGCTCCATTCAGGTTCACTCGCAACATCAACGCGATGGTCAGTATTCCGATCAACGGTTCCGCTTCCGCTCGCTCGCGGTTCGCGTACGCCGAGCCCACCACGATGTCTTCATCATCAGTGTAGAAATTGAGCAGTAACACAAACCCGGAAAGCATCGTCATGTACAACGACATGCCTTCGCGCCGGCTCAACTCTCGCAGTGCTTCCGTATGCTCGGCTGTCAGACTGAGTTGATGCCGTGCCCCGCCAAATCCCTGCACCTTCGGCCGCGCCCGCCGTTGCGGCAAACTCATTCGCTCCGGCGCTTCAGCTAATTGACCGCGCCAGTAATTCAACCGCTCTTCCAGCACGTCTCCCGTCAACCACTGCCGCTGCCACGCTGCATAATCAACGTACTGGACACTCAACTCCGCCAATCCCGACTGCCTTCCTTCAGTGAAACCGGAATAAAGCTGGCTCATCTCCGCGATGATTACGCCGAACGACTCGCCATCGCCGACGATGTGGTGCATCGTGCAGATGACCAGGTGCTCTTCTTCACTCAGCCGCAGCAGCGCCGGCCGCACCAGTGGTCCAACTCCAAGATCGAAACGATGCAACGTCTCTTCCTGCGCCAACCGGTTCGCTTCTCGCTCTCGTTCCTCACCTGATAACCGGCTCAAATCAACTACTGGCAAACGAAACGAAGCGGGCCCTTGAATGATCTGCACCGGTTGATCGTTGACCGCTGGAAATACTGTTCGCAGTCCTTCATGCCGGCGAAAGATCTCGCCGAAGGTCTGCTCCAGCGCCGTCACATTCAACTGGCCTTTCAACCTCAGACCGAGGGCGATATTGAATGCTCCTGACCCGCTCGCTAACTGCTCGAAAAACCACATTCGCTGTTGCGGATGCGAGAGGGGTAACTCGCCTTCACGACTGACGCGCGCGATCGGCGTCAACTCGACCTGCTTCCCGGCGCTGATCTGTTCCTGGATCAACTGCGCGAACTCTTCGATCGTCGGCGTCTCAAACAAACTGCGCACCGGCAAATCCACTTTCAAAAACTCTCGCACTCGCGACAACACCTGCGTCACGAGAAGCGAATGTCCGCCCAGGTTGAAGAAGTTTCCATGCTTACCAATCGCCGGGAGCCGCAACACCTCGCACCAGATCCCCGCCACGATCTCTTCCACCGGATTGCGTGGCCCAGCTTCGCGCATTTCCTTCTCGGCCTGGGCCAGTTCGAGTTGAGGCAGAGCTTTCCGATCGAGTTTGCCGTTCAGAGTGCGTGGCAGTTGGTCCAATTCAATAAAAGCCGACGGCACCATCGTCTCCGGCAAACGCTCGGCCAGATACTGTCGCAGTTGGTCACTGCCGAAGCCGTTGTTCATCGTCACGTAGGCCACGAGATACTTGTTGCCATGCTCGTCATCACGATCGATGACGGCGACGTCAGCGACTGTTTCATGAGCACGCAACAGGTTCTCTAATTCGCCCAGCTCAACTCTGACTCCACGCACCTGCACCTGCTGATCGCGCCGCCCGAGGAATTCCAGATCGCCGCCTTTGAGCAGGCGGCCAAAGTCGCCGGTCTTGTAAATGATGTCGGCAGGATCGTTATTGAAAGGATTCTGAATAAAGACTTCTTTGGTCAGTTCCGGCTCGCCGTAATAGCCGTGCGCGCGATACGGTGTTGAGATGTGAATCTCGCCAACCGCGCCCAACCCACACAAGTCTCCACTCGAATCGATCACCATGACGGAGGAGCCATCGATCGGCTTACCGAGGGGAATCGACGGCCGCTCGGCGTCTTCCGGTTTGACGAAATGAAAGAACTTCAGAATCGTCGTTTCCGTCGGTCCGTAAAGGTTAACTAGACCGATCCGGTCGCCGAAGATGTTCATCCAGCGCTTCACATCAGCCGGGAACAGGATCTCGCCGGTCAAGCCCACGTATCTCATCGGCTCGAAATACTTGTTATTCAATTCTTCGTTGAGCAACGAGCGAAATACTGAGGGCACGCAGTGCAGGATTTCGACCTGCTCGATGTCGAGCCAATCCGCCAGCCGCCATCCTTCGAGAACGATGCTTCTGCTTTCCGGCGCGCACACAACACCGCCGGCGCACAGCGGCACAAACACGTCTTTCAAGAATCCATCAAACGACGGCGACGCTAGCTGGCTCACCCGCGTGCCGGCCGTTACGCCCAGCGCTTCGATCTCCCAACGAATGAAGTGATCGATTCCTTTCAAGCGCCCGAGGATCGCTTTCGGTTTTCCAGTCGAGCCTGACGTGAAGTAGATCGAACATGGCGCTTCCGGATCGCTTACCACTCCAGGCCGCTCCATCCGATCGCAGGCGGCAAACTCACTCTCACGATCGTCGACACAGATCACTCGCGCGGTTGCGCCAGCCCACACCTGGCCCAACTTCTCCGCATAACGGCGCTCAGTCACGTACCACTCAGGCTGCACCTGCGAACTCATCATTCGCAGCCTTTGCTCCGGAAACGTCGGATCCAACGGCACAAACACGCCGCCAGCCTTCAGCACCCCGAGGATGCCAATCACGATCTGCACCGGATCGTCGGTGAACAGTCCTACCATCGTGCCGCTATTAACTCCCTGCGCTAGCAGAAAGTTCGCCAGTCGGTTCGATTGACCTTCCACTTCCGCGTAGCTCACATGCTGACCGGCACGCTCGATCGCCACCTGTGGACCATACGTCTCAGCCATCCGGCTAAACAGCTCGTGCACGTTCTCGTAGTTCATGATTTGTGCTTCGTGTGGGTAGTGCCTGATTTGAAATCTTCTCTGTGTAACTCTGCGGTTCTCTGTGTCCTCTGCGTTAAACCAACTGTAAGACAACTTAAACGCAGAGGACACAGAGAACCGCAGAGTTACACAGAGCTGACTCTAGACTTCAAGATTTGCTACAAAGGCAGAACTAAGCTCTTCGATCTCGTCTTTCCGAGTGAGCGAAATAGTCGAGATCTGTCGATCCGGCTCAGCCGCCATCAATCCAAGCAAGCGGAAATAATCTTCGAACATCTGGGCCGTGGCTTTCGCGGTAAAGATGTCTTCGTTGTATTCAAGCATGCCGGCCAGCTCTTTCTCGCGCTCGCTCAAGATCATCGACAACTCGAACCGCGAGACCTCCATCGCCTCCATGTACGGCAGCGTCTCCAGTCCTGACATCTCAAACTTCTCTTTTCTCCCCTTCTCCAACTGGAACCAGACGTCAAACAATCGATCTCTTTCTTCACCGCGCTTCGCCAGATCTTCCCGCAGCAACTCCGGCGGCACCTGGTAACTGTACGCATCCAGACACACGTCTCTGACTTGCTTCAGAATGTCGCGGACCGTCTCTGCTCCATTCAGGTCCACTCGCAACATCAACGTGATCGTCAGCATCCCGATCAAATGTTCCGCTTCCGCTCGCTCCCGGTTCGCGTACGTCGAACCAACTACGATGTCTTCATCACCCGTGTAACGGTTGAGCAGCAACACAAACCCCGCGAGCGTCGTCATAAACAACGACATGCCTTCACGCCGGCTCAACTCTCGCAGCGCTTCTGTCTGCTCCGTTGTCAGACTCTGGTAATGCTTCGCCGCTCCGAAACCTTGCACCTTCGGACGCGCCCGCCGCTGCGGCAAACTCAATCGCTCCGGTGCATCCGCCAGTTGCCCCCGCCAATAGCCCAAACGTTTCTCCAGCACGTCTCCGCTCAACCATTGCTGCTGCCACGCCGCATAGTCGACGTACTGCACACTCAAATCCGCTAACTCCGACTGGCGTCCCTGCGCGAAGGCGGAATAAAGCTGGCTCATCTCCGCGATGATCACTTCGGACGATTCGCCGTCGCTGATGATGTGGTGCATCGTGCAGATGATCACGTGCTCATCATCACTCAGCCGCAACAGTGTCGGACGCACGAGTGGTCCATGTTCCAGATCGAAGCGCCGCAGCGTCTCTTCCTGTGCTATCCGGCCCGCCTCGCGCTCGCGTTCCTCTGCTGACAACCGCGCCAGGTTCGCCACCGGTAACCGGAACACTGTGGGTGGTTGAATGATCTGCGCCGGTTGATCGTTGACCGCTGGAAATACCGTCCGCAGTCCTTCGTGCCGCCGAATGATCTCGCCGAACGTCTGCTCCAACGCCGTTACATTCAACGAGCCTTTCAATCTCAATCCGAGCGCGATGTGGAGTGCTCCCGAGCCAACCTCCAACTGCTCGAGAAACCACATCCGGTGCTGCGAAGGTGACAACGCCAACTCGCCTTCACGACTGACGCGCGCGATCGGCGTCAATTCCATCTGCTTACCGGCGTTGATGTGTTCCTGGATCAAATGGGCAAACTCTTCGATCACCGGCGTCTCAAACAAACTGCGCACCGGCAGTTCTACTTTAAAAATCTCTCGCACTCGCGACAGCACCTGCGTCACGAGCAGCGAATGCCCGCCCAGGTTGAAGAAGTTTCCGTGACGCCCAATCGCCGGCAACCGCAACACTTCGCACCAGATCCCCGCCACGATCTCTTCCACCGGATCGCGTGGTCCAGCTTCGCGCATTTCCTTCTCAGCCTGGAGCCGCTCCAGTGCCGGCAGCGCTTTGCGATCTATTTTGCCGTTCAGGGTGCGTGGCAGTTGGTCCAACTCCACAATCGCCGACGGCAGCATCGTTTCCGGCAATCGCTCGGCAAGATACTCGCGCAATTGGCCGCTGCCGAAGCCATTGTTCATCGTCACGTAAGCCACGAGATACTTGTTGCCGTGATCGTCATCACGATCGATAACAGCCACATCGCCAACTGTTTCATGACTGCGCAACAGGTTTTCAATCTCGCCCAATTCAACCCTGACGCCGCGCACCTGCACCTGCTGATCGCGCCGCCCGAGAAACTCCAGATCACCGCCTTTGAGCAGACGGCCAAAATCGCCAGTCTTATAAATAATGTCGGCCGGATCGTTATTGAACGGGTTTTGAATAAAGACTTCTTTTGTCAGCTCAGGCTCGCCGTAGTAACCGTGTGCGCGATACGGTGTCTTGATATGAATCTCGCCAACCGTCTCTTCGCGGCAAAGTTGTCCCCGCGAGTTGATGAGCATCACCGCAGCGCCGTCCATCGGCTTGCCAATCGGAATCGATGGTCTATCGACGTCTTCCGGTGTCACCAAGTGAAAGAACTTCAGGATCGTCGTCTCGGTGGGTCCGTAAAAGTTAGCCAACCTGATCCGCTCGTCGAAGATCTTCATCCAGCGCTTCACATCTGCCGGGTACAAGACTTCGCCGGCTAACACGACAAACCGCATCGCTTCGAAATACTTGTCATTTAATTCTTCGTTGAGCAACGAGCGAAACACCGACGGCACGCAGTGCAGGATTTCGATCTGCTCGATGTCGAGCCAGTCGGCGAGACGCGAACCTTCGAGAATGATGCTTCTGCTTTCAGGCGCGCACACCACGCCACCGGCGCACAGCGGCACAAACACGTCTTTCAGAAATCCATCAAATGACGGCGACGCCAACTGGCTCACTCGCGTCCCGGCCGTTACGCCAAGCGTTTCGATCTCGCCACGAACGAAATGATCGATCCCTTTAAGCCGTCCCAGGATCGCTTTCGGTTTTCCAGTCGACCCGGACGTGAAATAGATCGAGCATGGAGCATCGGGATCGCTCGCCACTCCGGGCCGCTCCGTCCGAGTGAAACCGGCAAACTCATCCTCACTATCGTCGACGCAGATCACTTGCGCCGCCGCGCCAGCCCACACTTCTTTCAACTTCTCCAGATACTTCCGCTCAGTCACGTACCAGCCAGGCTCGACCTTTTCACTCATCACTCGCAGTCTTTCGACCGGAAACGTCGGGTCCAACGGCACAAACACGCCGCCAGCTTTCAGCACTCCGAGCATGCCGATGATCACCTGCACCGGATCGTCGTTGAACAGTCCCACCATCGTCCCGGCGCTCACGCCCTGGTCCAACAGATAATTCGCCAGCCGGTTCGACTGGGCTTCGACTTCGGCGTAGCTCACACGCCGACCGGCACGGTCGATTGCGACCTGTGGGCCATACTTCTCAGCCGTCCGGCTGAACATCTCTTGCACGCTCTCGAAACTCATCCCTGATTCCTGCTACGCGCGCCGATTCGGATCTGCGGCCATCTTCTCCAACATCCTGACGTAGCCGTGCACCATCGCGGTCATCGTCTCGTCGTCGAACAACTGCACGTCGTACTCGAACACGCCACCAATCTCGTCGTCGTGTTCCACCAACATCATCGACAATTCAAACTTCGTCTCTTCTCTTCCCGCGGTGTAGAGCTGGCACTCGAGCCCGTTCATCTCGAGTTTCTCCCGCTCCTCGCGCTCAAACTGAAAGAAGACCTCAAACATTCGCTCGCCTTCCATTGTCGAACCAACCAGATCTTCTCTGATCAATTCCGGCGGCAGTTGATTGCTGTACCCATCAAGACACACCTCTTTCACACGCCGCATCGCATCCCGGAACGTTAACTCGCCCGACAAGTCGACACGCAACGCCAGTGTGTTAACGAGAATGCCGATCAGCTTCTGGGCTTCGGGCCGTTCGCGATTGGCGTAAGCCGAGCCGACCACAATGTCATCAGTACCCGTGTACTGCTTCAACATGAGCACAAAACCGGACAGCATCGTCATCAACAGCGTCACGCCTTCGCGCCGGCTCAACTCTCTTAGCTGTCCAATCAGCTCGCGCGATAGCGTCACGTCCTGGCGCGCCGCTTTGAACCTTTGCACGCGAGGCAGTGATGTCTGCTGCGGCAGGTTCATACGACGCGGCGCGTCTTTCAATTGTTTCCGCCAGTAAGCCAGTCGCTGTTCGAGCACTTCGCCCTGCAACCATTGCCGCTGCCAGGCCGAATAATCGACGTACTGCACAGCCAGTTCGGGCAGGGGCGACTGCTGGCCTTGATCGAACGTGTTGTAAAGCCGGTTCATTTCCGCAATCACGACTTCGAGCGATTGGCCGTCGCCGATAATGTGGTGCATCGTGCAGATGAGAATGTGCTCGTCGTGGTCCATGGCGACGAGCGTCAACCGCATCAGTGGACCATGCGCCAGATCGAAGCGACGAACCGCATCCTGCTGCGCCAGTTTCGCCGCCTCTTGCTCGCGGTCTTCAGCGGAAAGCCTCGTCAGATCGACCAAACCCAGCTCAAAACGTGCCGTGGGCTGAATAACCTGCACCGGTCGATCGTTGACTGCCGGGAACAGCGTGCGAAGATTCTCATGCCGCCGAACGATCTCGTTGAAAGTCTGCTCGAGTGCAGTCTTGTTCAGACGGCCGTTCAACCTCAGACCAAGCGGAATATGAAACGATGCACTGCTGCCCGAAAGGTGCTCGAAAAACCACATGCGTTGCTGCGAGTACGACAGCGGCAACTCCTGGTTACGCGCGACTCTTTCGATCGGCGTCAACTCACTCTGCGACCCCTGATTGATTTGCTCGCCGATCAACTCCGCAAACCGCTCCACTGTCGGCGCTTCAAAGAGACTGCGAATCGGCAGCTCGACGTTCAACGTCTCACGAACGCGCAGGATCACTTGCGTCACGAGCAATGAATGACCGCCGAGATTGAAAAAATCATCCGTCCGCAACACTGCCGGAAGCCGCAGCACTTCACACCAGATGCCGGCGACGATCTCTTCCAGCGGCGTGCGTGGCGACGACTGTTCCGCGTCGCGTTTGGCTTGCAGCGATTCGAGCGAAGGCAGCGCCTTGCGATCGATCTTCCCGTTGAGCGTGCGTGGAAGCTGGTCCAACTCTACAAACGCCGATGGCAACATCGTCTCGGGCAATCGCTCCGCGAGGTATTCACGCAGCCGCTCGCTGTTGAACCCCTGATTCATCGTCACGTAAGCCACCAAGAACTTGTTGCCGTTGGCATCATCGCGATCGATCACGGCGACATCCGAAATCTCTTCATTGCTACGCAGCAGGTTCTCGATCTCGCCCAACTCGACCCTGACGCCGCGCACCTGCACCTGCTGATCGCGCCGGCCGAGGTGCTCGAGATTTCCATCTTCGAGCAAGCGTCCGTAATCGCCTGTTTTGTGGACCAGGTCATTCGGATCGTCGTTGAACGGGTTTTGAATAAAGACTTGCCGCGTGAGTTCGGGTTCGCCGTAGTATCCATGCGAACGATATGGCGTTCTGATGTAGATCTCGCCGACGTCTCCCACGCCACACGGCTGGCCGTGCTGATCGACGAGCATCATCGCCGAGCCCTTCATCGTCTTGCCGACAGGAATCGAAGGCCGCGCGACGTCTTCCGGTTTGATCTCGTAAGTAAACTTCGAGAGGCTCGTCTCGGTCGTCCCGTAGATGTTGAATAACCTTACGCGATCGCCAAACACGTCCATCCAGCGCTTCACATCCGCCGGATACAACGGCTCTCCCGTCATGACGATGCAACGCATCGCTTCAAAGTAGCGATTGTTCAATCCTTCATTCAGCAACGAGCGAAACACTGAGGGCACGCAGTGCAACACTTCGATCTGTTCCACGTCCAACCAGTCGGCGAGGCTCCAGGCGTCGAGGATCAGGTCGCGGCTTTCGGGCGCGCAAACAACTCCGCCGGAACAAAGCGGCACGAATGCGTCTTTCAAAAATCCATCGAACGACGGCGATGCCAACTGGCTGACTCTCATCCCCGGCGTCATGCCAACGGCTTCGATCTCCCAGCGAATGAAATGATCGATTCCTTTCAACCGGCCCAATATCGCTTTTGGTTTTCCCGTCGACCCCGAAGTGAAATAGATTGAACAGGGCGCATCCGGATCCGAGTTGGAGATCTCAGCGGCGAGCCCACTTCCCTTTGCGACCAGGTCTTCAACCAGAATCGGCTTTGGCGCTGCAGCTAAACCCGCGCTTATTCTTTGCAGCTTGTCGTGGAATCGCGATTGGACCACGCACCACGCCGGCGAAACGCTCTCCAGCATCACTCTCAATCTTTTTTCCGGGAACGTCGGGTCCAACGGACAAAAGACGCCGCGCGCGTTGAGGATTGCCAGGATCGCCGTGATGATCTCGATCGGATCCGTGGCAAAGATCCCGACGAATGAACCGCTGCCAACTCCGCGCGTAACCAGCTCAGATCTTAACCGTTCGACATTCGCGGCGAGTTCCGCATACGTGACCCGTCGCCGCCCATTATCGATCGCGGTCGAATTACTGAACTGTTTGGCGGCCTGAGCGAAAAGATCCTGTACCGCTGCGTAGGCTACTGCTGGATTCGCAATCATCCTTGCTCCACAAATGTGCCGAAGGCGTTCTAGTTGAGATCGGGCAGGTTGAACAATTCGAGAAACAGACCGAAGGTGAGCACGACGATCAGCAGATCGTCTTCCAGTGTCAGGTTCAATTGAAAACCTGGTTGTGAGTATTTCTTCTTTAGATACTCAACCGCGTCGGGGTTGAAGTAACCCTGTCGCTTGATCCGATCGTACGACAGCAGATCTGACACCCATTCAATCCTCTGCTGTAACAGAGACGGACTTCCCGGCGCCACGAAACCAAACTTCTCGCGATCCACGATTTGCCGCGGCAGCAGATCCGCAGCGCTCCGCTTGAGAATATACTTTTCATTCAACCCGTTGAGCTTCAGATCGGGTGGTATCTGCGTGCAGAACTGGACCAGGTCGATGTCGAGAAATGGATAACGCGCTTCGATCGAATTTGCCATCGTCATGCGATCGCCGTGATCGGCGATCAGGTGATGGCCCAGGCGGAGTTTGAAATCGAGATACGAACGTTTGTGCAGCGGGTGGCGGCCGCGCAGGCGATCTTTGTTGATCACGGGAAAGTTGACGCAATCAAACTCGGCGAATCGATCGCCTACCCGCGACGAGTAGAGCGCCTGTTTTGTTTCCCGGAATGAATAATCGTCTTTCTCGTAATAGAGATCCTCGTCGCCCCAGAGCTTCGAACGGATCTCGTTGCCCATGATCGTGTCGAGATCGTGACTCCTGACCGCATTGCGTCGTTTGTCGAAGCGATAGCCCACGTAACCGGCAAACAACTCGTCAGATCCTTCTCCGTTGAGCACCACCGTGACGCCCGTGTTCTTCGTCTCTCTTGAAAGCGCAAGTGAAGCGGTGTTGTAAGTCTCTTTCAACGGGCACTCGGAATGATAGACTGCGTCGCTCAGACGCAGCGCGATGTCGGTGTCGTTGAACGGAATTTCGTGATGTATCGAGCCGACCGATTCCGACATCAACCGTTGATACTTCGCCTCGCAGATTCGCTGATCGGAAAAGCTGATCGAGAACGAATGCCTTTGAATGTCAGGCGACACGCGACGGATCATCGCGGCGATCAACGACGAATCCAATCCACCGCTCAGAAAGAAACCAACCGGCACATCGGCTTGCAGACGAAGCCGCACTGATTGCTCCAGCAACTCGCGCAACTGATCTGCATAATGTTGCTCCGGCTTGCCGTCGGAACCTTCGCCGGCTAAGGGATAATCGAGATCCCAGTATTCCCTGATTGCGACGTCGCCGTTGGCAACCGTCAAGTAATGTCCGCTTGGCAGACTGTGGATGTTGCGAAACACGGTTTGCGGGCTAATCGCCCCCGGCAGCGAAAGCACCTGGTCCAATCCGGTCAGATTCACTTCGCGGCGGACGAGGGGATGGGCCAGGATCGCTTTTATCTCGGACGCAAATATCAAAAAGCCGTCAACCGTCGTGTGAAACAGCGGGCAGATGCCGAATTGATCCCGGGCCAGGAAAAGTGTTCGCTTGTCGCGGTCGTAGATCGCAAACGCAAACTGCGCGTTCAGCTTGTTGAGAAAATCGACGCCTTCGTCTTCGTACAAGTGGACCAGCACTTCGACGTCGGTGCGGCTGCGGAAGGTGTGGCCTTTCTTTTCCAGCCCGCTTCGCAGTTCGCGGAAGTTGAAGATCTCGCCGTTGCAGCTCAGCACCAGCGATCGATCTTCATTGAACACCGGCTGATCGCCCGTCTCGAGATCGATGATCTTCAACCGGCGCGTTCCGAGCGCTGCATTCTCGTCCACGTAATACCCGTGCGAATCCGGGCCGCGATGGATGAGAGCCTCGGCCATTCGTCGAACGATTCCCTCTTCGACGCGCCCTTCTCCACGGAGATCAACGTAACCAACTATTCCACACATCGTGTTATTCCCGCGTTTGTCCTCTGCGTTATCTCTGCGGTCCTCTGTGTTCTCTGCGGTTTTATTGTTCGTATGCCATGTTCACCGCAGAGAACACAGAGGACCGCAGAGATAGCGCAGAGCATTTTAAAAGCTCTGATTGAAACTCTGAATCAAGCTTGCCTTTTCGTCCTGACGGCTCGACAACGTCGACAACTGGGCCGCCGAGTTCGCCGTTATCGAAGTGAGCGTGCGCTGCAGGTTCTCGGCGATCCGATCGATCGTGACGTCGTCAAGACGGCTGCGCTGGTAAACGATCCTGAACCGTAACTGCTCTCCCGGTTCGACAATCACCGCCAGCGGCACATTCGTTCTCTCAGTCGTCTTAATGCCTAACACCTTCAGACCGACCGATTCCGATGACGCAATATCGAGCGGGATGTTTTGGAATATCAACACACTCTCAAAAAGCGGCAACCCGCGCGGCACTTCGCTCCAGCCTTGTATGTTCGCCAACGAGCAGTATTCATAACGCCGGGCCTCGGCTTGCTGCGACTGAATCGCCGTGAGCCACGCCGTCAGGATTTCATCGCGCGGCACCCGCACGCGCACCGGCAACACGTTCACAAACAAACCAACCGTCGATTCAGCGCCCGTAAAATCGGTGACGCGACCCGACACGGTGCTGCCAAACACGATGTCATCCGATCCACTGCGCCGGCTCAACAACAACGTCCACGCGCCTTGAATCAACGTGTTCAAGGTCAGATGTTCACGCGCCGCCAGCGAACGCAATTCCGTCGAGAGCGCATGGTCCAACAGCAGCAGCTTTTCTGTGTAACCCTTCTGCCCAGCACCATTTTCAGTGCTGTTTGTCGTTGCCGATCTATCGAAGCCAACCGAGGTAGGACTGCTGAACTGCGCGAGTGCGTTTCGCCAATAAGTCTCAGCTTCACCCTGCTCTTGTTTTTGCAGCCAGTCGATGTAATCGCCGTAACGAACGGACGGCTTCAACGCCACCGGCTTACCGGAGCAGAATGATTCGTAAAACGCGAGCAACTCCTTAAAGACCACCACGCCAGACGCGCCGTCGAGCAGCAACAAATGATATGACCAGATGAATTCGTAGAGGTCGGTGTCTCTGCGCACAAGCGTCGCCCGCATCAACGGCGCTCGTGACAACTCGAACCCGAGTTCATATTCCGCCTGTTGCAATGCGGCGAGATGTTCATCAGCTTCTGCCGGTGAGAGATCTCTCCAGTCGTACATGGCCCAGGGCATGCTGACCTGCCGGAAGACCATCTGCAGTGGTCCATCCTGGGCTGACAAAATAAATCCCGTGCGCAGGATCTGGTGCCTGTTGACGACTTCCTGAAACGCTTTCTGGAAAGCCTCGACGTCCAGTTCGCCCTGCAACGTGTAACTCTGCTGATTGAGATAAACGCCGGTGCTCGGTTTGTCGAGGACGTGAAAAAGTATGCCTTGCTGGAAAGACGTTAGCGGATACGTGTCCTCGACGTTGCTCAGATCGGTCCACGTGTTCAGGTTGTTGACTTCATCCTGCGAGAGATTGATCGCGGTGGACTGTTCGCGCCGCTTGCGCGACTGCTGATCGGGGACCGCTTCTTCGGCGACGAGCGCCAGCTTGCCCAGCGTTTGTTGCTGGAAGAACTGTTGCGGCGTCACGTGCAATCCGGCACGACGCGCGGCCGCCACGATGTGCGTAGTGAGTATCGAATCACCGCCGAGTTCGAAGAAATTATCGTTAACGCCAACACGCTCAACTCGCAAAATATTCTGCCAGATCGAGGCCAGAATTTTCTCCGCCGGTGAACCCGGAGGCACGTATTCCTGGGTGCTGCTGTCGCGCGTCGGTTCAGGCAACGATCTGCGATCGACTTTGCCATTGATCGTCAACTTGATCTCGTCCACCCACATCAGCATCGCCGGCACCATGTAACCCGGCAGTCTTTGTTCCAGAAACGCTCGCAACTCATCAGTGCCTGGTCCACCAGCGCCGGTGATGTATGCCGCTAGATACTTGTGGCCGGCCTCGAATTCTTTCGGTATGACAACGGCCTTTCGCACGCTCGGATGACTCGTAAGCACGGCTTCGATCTCGCCGGTCTCGACGCGGAAGCCGCGAATCTTCACCTGGTGATCGATGCGTCCGAGATATTCGATGTCTCCATCGGCGAGGTAACGTGCCAGGTCGCCGGAACGATACAGCCGCTCGCCACCTTTCGTGCTGAACGGATGCGCGATGAAGCGTTCGCTCGTCAGCTCGGGCCGATTCAAATAGCCACGCGCGACACCAGCGCCGCCGACGTATAACTCGCCGGGCACTCCGATCGGCACCGGCCGCTGCCTTTCGTCCAGCAGGTAAATTTCCAGATCGGGTATCCGCCTGCCGACCATGCTCCCGCGGGCCTCGATTACATCCGCTTGCCGCAATGGACGATAAGTGGAATGCACCGTCGTCTCGGTGATGCCGTACATGTTGACGAGTTGTGGTCCATCGTCACCAAATCGCTCGTACCAGCTCCTGAGACTGTTCAGCTCCAGCGCTTCGCCGGCAAAGATCACTAAACGAATCTGCCCGGCGGATCCCTCTTCGAGCAATGG
Organism: Pyrinomonadaceae bacterium; assembly: GCA_035276045.1. Classification (GTDB taxonomy): domain Bacteria; phylum Acidobacteriota; class Blastocatellia; order Pyrinomonadales; family Pyrinomonadaceae; genus PSRF01. The sequence continues at coordinate 26,194 of DATELZ010000068.1, forward strand.
TTGCACTTGCCGAAACGCCGACGGCGTTTGGTTCAGTACCGTTACCTGCTCGCGCTGTAGCAACTCGTAATACGCTTCCGGTGTGCGACTGACCCAGTACGGCACCACTGCCAAACGACCGCCGTAGAGCAACGCCCCCCACAATTCCCACACGGAAACATCGAACGCGTACGAGTGGAACATGGTCCACACGTCTTTGCCGTCAAACCCGTACCAATGCTCGGTCGCACGCAGCAGTCGCAACACGTTTTCATGCGTGACAATTACGCCTTTCGGTCTTCCCGTGGAGCCCGAGGTGTAGATCATGTACGCCGCGTTGTCTTTACTCACCGGCACGCCGAGATTGGTCTCCGGCTCGTCGGTGATCTCTGCCGACAACTCGTCAAGCGCAAGTATCTGCGATGGTCCGTCGTCGATTAGCTGAAGCTGTTGCTTCTCGGTGAGTAACAGTGCCGCGCCCGAATCCTGCAACATGAACGCGATTCGGTCTGCGGGTGCTGACAGTTCGAACGGCACGTAAACTCCGCCGGCTTTCAACACGCCCAGGATGTTCACGATCATCTGTATCGAACGATCGACCAGCAAACCAACTCGAACTTCCGGACCAACACCATGCCGTCGCAGGTAATGGCCCAACTGGTTCGCGCGCCGGTTTAGCTCGCGGTAGCTGACTTTCTCATCGCCATCATTCAACGCGATTGCTTCAGGACTGCGTTCCACCGCACGTTCAAACCGCGCTATTAGATCACCGGCAACTTCGTGTTGCCGCTCCTGCCGGTTCCACTCGACGATGAGTTGTTCTCTTTCATCATCGCCGAGCATCGTCACGTCGCCGGCCTGCTGCTCGGTGTCATGCATCATGCTGCCGAGCAGTTGCTGGAAATGACGCGTCATGCGTTCGATCGTCTCGCGTTCAAACAAATCAGTGTTGTACTCGAAACTGGCCGCAAACTCTCCCCCGCGTTCCTCGAACCGCAACGTGAGATCAAACTGCGCGGTCTCTGCTTCAGCTTCGATCCTCGTCAAGCTCAGCCCTTCGATCTCGAGTCCTGCGGTCGGGGCATCCTGTTGCACACACATCGCCTGGAAGAGTGGGCTGTAGCTGAGCGTGCGATCCGGCTGCAGCTCGTCAACCAGCTTCTCGAACGGCAAACTCTGGTGCGCATGGGCCTGCAAAGTTGTTTCTCGCACGTGGGCCAACAGATCGCGCAAAGTCATTTTGTCGCTAAATTGCGTGCGCAGGACCAGCGTGTTGACGAAGAGTCCGATCAAGTCTTCCGTTTCTAACCTTGTGCGACCAGCCACCGGGGTGCCGATGCACACGTCCGACTGGCGGCTATAGCGAGAGAGCAACAGGGCAAACGCAGCGGTCAGGGCCATAAACGGCGTCACTGCATGTGCGCGGCACATCGTCTTTAAGTCTTTGGTCGACGCGCTCGAAAGACGGAACGTGACATTCGCGCCGCGGAAAGTCTGGACCGCCGGCCTCGGATGGTCCGTCGGCAGTTCGAGCAATGCAGGAGCGCCTGAAAGTTGCTCTTTCCAGTAGCCCAGTTCGTCGGCGAGACGTTGTCCGGTGAGCCAGTTTCGCTGCCATGCGGCGAAGTCAGCATATTGAATCGCGCACGCGCTCAGCGGTGAATCCTGGTCCTGACTGAAAGCGCGGTAAAGTTGCGTGAGTTCGCGAGCGAAGATGCCGACAGACCAACCATCGGCGATGATGTGATGCGCTACCAACGACAACCAATGAACGTCGTCTTCGAGCTGCAACAACGTCAACCGCAACAGACTTGATTCTGTCAGATTGAAAGGACGCTGTGCGTCTTCCGCGAGTAAATGCCGTGCTTGATCTTCGCGGGCGCTGGCTGGCGATTCGCGAAGATCAAGCATTTGCAGGTTCACGGCCGCGTCCGGCGCTATCACCTGCTGCGGTGGTCCATCCTCAGCGACAAAGCTGGTGCGCAACACTTCATGCCGCCGCACGATTGCCGTGAGACTCTCTTGTAAAGCCGGGATATTGAGCGGCCCTTCCATTCGCAAGGCCAGCGAAAGGTTGTAAGCCGAGTTGTTTGGCTCAAGCTGATCCAAAAACCAGAGACGCTGTTGCGCGAACGAAAGCGGCAGTGCTGCGTCTCGCGACACGCGATCGATCGGCATCGAGATTGCGCGGCCGTCAACCTGAGATTCGATCGCCTCTGCCAACGTCCTGACAGTCGGCGCTTCAAACAATCGACGCAGCGGCAGTTCTACTTGAAACGCTGCGCGGATGCGCGACACAACTTGCGCCGCGAGCAGTGAATGCCCGCCGAGATCGAAGAAGTTGTCGTTGATTCCAACGGCTTCCACTTTCAACACTTCCGACCAGATCTGGACCAACAACTGCTCGGTCACACTTCGGCCTTCGACAAAGCCCGGTTTCAGATCCGGCCTGAGACGCTCCGGCGCCGGGAGGGCGCGTCGATCGACTTTTCCATTCGCCGTCAGTGGCAGGTGATCGAGGAAAACAAATATCGACGGCACCATGTAAGAGGGAAGACGTTCTTCCAGGCTGCGACGCAACTCGGCTTCGTTGCTTCCCGATGCACTCACGAGGTACGCAACCAAGCGCTGATCGCCGGCGACAACCACCACGGCCTGATTCACACTGTCGAGTTGTTCGAGCGCGATCTCGATCTCACCCAGTTCGATGCGATAGCCGCGCAGCTTGACCTGGTGGTCCTTTCGCCCGAGGTACTCAATCTTTCCGTTGTCGAGATACTTTCCGAGATCTCCGGTCCGGTAGAGCCGCGCTCCAGCGTTGCCGCTCAGGCTGTCGGGCAGGAATCGATCCGCGGTGAGTTCCGGACGGTTGAGATAACCACGTGCAAGTCCATGACCTCCGATCCAGATCTCACCCGTGACGCCGATCGGCAACAACGACATCTGTTGGTCCAGGATGTACGTGTGGGTGTTCGCGATCGGTTGCCCGATCGTCGGTTCGCCTGCGAAGCCGCGCTCCACGTCTTCGCCGGTTGAGTAGGTCGTGTATTCAGTCGGTCCATAGAGATTGCGCACCGACCTGACATTCGTCTGCGAATAGATGTCACGGACCAGGCTGCCCTTGAGTGCCTCGCCCGCCAGGTTGACACTCAGCACGCCCTGCGGAACCGCTTGCAATCGCAGCAATTCCGTCATGGCCGACGGCACCGTGTTGATCAACGTGACCCGCTCAGCCGCCGCATGATTCGCGAGTTGAAGAGCGTCGCCTGCGAGAACGACTGCGCCACCGACTGACAGCGGCGCAAAGATCTCAAACACCGAGAGATCGAAACAGATCGACGTAGACGCCAACACTCCGGCCAGTTCTTCTTTCGAAAACGTGCTCTGCGCCCACTGGAGAAAACTGATTACCGAACGATGTTCGATCGCAACGCCCTTCGGCCGGCCGGTCGAACCGGAGGTGTAGATCACATGCGACAGGTTCTCGGGTCCTACGCCACTGATCGGATTCTCGTCACTCTGTTCGGCGATGAGGTGCGACTCTCGATCGAGATTGACCACACGCGTCGAGTGATTCGAAAACTTTGAAACCGATTCGTCGTTGCAGATCATCACCGCGGCGCGTGTGTCCTCGATCATGAACGACAGCCGCTCAGCCGGATAGTTCAGGTCCAACGGCACGTAGGCGCCGCCGGCTTTGAGCACCGCGAGCAGGCTGACGATCATTTCCGGTGAACGATCGAGCAGTAAGCCAACACGCGTTTCAGGACCGACCGATAGTGTCTGCAAGTATCGAGCGAGACGATTGGCGCGGCGATTTAGTTCCTGGTAGCTGAAATCATGTGGCCCCGAAACGAGCGCCACCGCGTTGGGAGTCTTCTCAACCTGCGTCTCGAACGCGTGATGTAAATAATTGCTCGGCGCGATTGTTAGCTGTGTACGGTTGAAACCGTGAAGCTGCGACTGTTCCGCATTCGTCAGGATCGGCAGTTCAGAAATGCGACGCTGCTCATTCTCGACAACGCCTTCCAGCAACACGCGGAAGTGGTCCACCATGCGCTCGACTGCAGCTTCGTCGAAGAGGTCTGTGCTGTATTCCCACTTGCCATCGAGGCCGTCTTCACTCTCGGTCAACTGCACAGTCAGGTCGAACTTCGCCGTTCCGTTGTCAATCTCCGCGAGCTGACAATTGAGCCCACCCAGCACCAGCGACTGTTGCGGCGTGTTCTGCAACACCATCATCACCTGAAACAGCGGCGTGCGGCTCAGATCGCGATCGGGTTGCAGTTCGGACACCAGCCGTTCAAAAGGCACTTCGGAATGTGTGTAAGCGCCAAGCGCGACATTGCGAACACGCTCCAGCAATTCCCTGAACGTCGGGTTTCCCGAAAGATCCGTCCGCATCACGAGTGTGTTGACGAAGCAGCCGATGAGCGGCTCGATCTCTGCGCTGTTGCGATTAGCGACCGGGGTTCCCACTGCCACATCCGTTTGGCTGCTGTATCGCGAGAGCAAAACCTGAAGAGCTGCCAGCAGCGTCATGAAGAGGGTCGCGCCATTACGCCCACTCACAGCTCGTAACTTCTGCGCCAGCTCTTTAGGAAGGTTAAATCGCAGTGCCGCGCCTTGTTCGCTGCGCACCGGCGGACGCGTGCGACTCACCGGCAAATCAAGCTGAGGAACATCAGTCAACTGCTCGCGCCAGTAGGAGAGTTGCGATTGGAAGTCGTCTTGTTGTAATCGCTGACGTTGCCAGTGCGCGAAATCTGCGTACTGAATCTCCAATTCCGGTAACGGCGACTGGCGGTCTGCTAAAACGGCATCGTAAATGGCGATCAATTCACGAATGAAAACGCCGCCCGACCAACCATCCGAGATCGCGTGATGCATGCTGAGACTCACCACGCATTCGTTTCCACTCAACCGGAGGATCGTCGTTCGCACGAGTGGTCCACGTTCGAGATCGAATGGACGGCACGCTTCCTCGCGTAACAGTCTTTCTATTTCAGCTTCGTCGACTTGATCCAACTCGACGATTGACGGCGCTATCACTAACGACGGGGCAATGATCTGCACGGGCTCGCTGTCGATTTCCGTAAACGTCGTTCGCAGCGCTTCGTGCCGGCGGACGATCTCGTTGATGCTCTCCTCAATCACCCTCAGATTGAGTGGACCAACAAAACGAGCGCTGAATGAAATGTTGTAACTCGTGCTCGACGGTTCGAGGCGTTGCAGGAACCAGAGCCGCTGCTGCGCAAACGAAAGCGGCAATGCGCGGTCACGCGAAACTCGTTCGATCCGCGAGATCTCGGAACAAGTCAGCGAACGTTCGACAACGCGCGCCAACGCCTGCACCGTGGGTGCTTCGAAGAGACTCGTAACGGGCAGTTCGATGCGAAACAGATTCGACAACCGCGCGACTACCTGCACAGCCTTCAACGACTGGCCGCCGATATCAAAGAAGTTGTCAGTCGATCCGATTTGCTGCACACCCAGGACTTCACCCCACGTATTCGCAACCACCTCCTCGATCGGACCGCGCTCGCGGAACGAACTCGTCACCCCGTCCCCGCGTCTCCCCGTCCCCGTGTCTCCCCGTCTCTCAGCCGGCGCCGGCAATGACAACCGATCGACCTTGCCATTGCTCGTCAACGGCATCGCCGCGAGGGTTACGAAGAACTGCGGCACCATGAAGCCCGGCAAACTCTTGCGCAGGTAGTAACGCAGATCGTCGTCGCTCACCTGTTGGTTTACTTCGGTCACGAGATACGCGACCAACTGCTTTTCACCGAGATGATCCTCTCGTGCGACGGCAACAGCTTCTTTGATCCCGGGGTAACGCAACAGCGCCAGCTCGATCTCGCCCAGTTCGATCCGGTAACCGCGAAGTTTTATCTGGTGATCTTTTCGACCGAGATATTCGATCTCGCCGTTATCGAGATAACGTCCGACGTCGCCGGTGCGATATAAACGCGAGCCGGGAATCGAACTCAGGTTGTCAGGAATAAACCGCTCGGCGGTCATCTCGGGCCGGTTCAGATAGCAACGCGCCAACCCGTCTCCGCCAACACAAATCTCTCCCGGAACTCCAAGCGGCACAGGCTCAGCATCGTCGTTAACTATGTAAACTCGTGTGTTCGCAATCGGCCTTCCGATTGTCGGTTCTCTCAAACTGCCGCGCTGAACTTCAACGCCGGTCGTGTAGGTCGTGTACTCGGTTGGTCCATAGAGATTGAATACGCGACGCACCTTCGTTTCCGCGTAGATCTGCTGGACCAGGCTGTTCTTAAGAGCTTCGCCGGCGAGATTGATAGTCAGAACATTCGGGCCGACTGCACCGAGCCGAAGCAGTTCGGTCATTGCTGAAGGAACTGTGTTGATTAGCGTAACTGATTTGGCGGCACTGTGGGTTCCGAGATGCAACGCGTCGTTGGCGAGAATGATCGCGCCGCCGCAAGTGAGCGGGCCGAAGATCTCGAAAACCGAGAGATCGAAACAAATCGAAGTCGAAGCGAACACGCCTGATAGTTCTTCAGCAGAGAAACTCTGGTACGCCCAATGCAGGAAGTGGATGACGTCTCCGTGCTCGATAGCGACGCCTTTGGGCCGTCCGGTGGAACCAGATGTGTAGATAACGTGCGATAGATTTTCCGGCTTCACCGGCGAGTGGGGATTGCCATCGTCGTGTTGAGCTATCAGCACATCGTCACGATCGAGGTTGATCACCCTGGCTTGATGCCGTGTCAGGTGGTTGGCCAGCGTCTCCTGGCAAATGAGCGCCGACGCTTCGCTATCGTCGAGCATGAACGCCAAACGATCGGCCGGATAAGCCGGATCAAGTGGCACATAAGCGCCACCCGCTTTGAGCACCGCCAGCATCGCAACGATCATTTCAGGCGAACGCTGCAGCAGTATGGCAACACGCGCGTCTGGTCCAACACCCGAAGCTTGCAGGTGGCGCGCGAGACGATTGGCTTTCGCATTCAACTCGGCGTAGCTGAGCGTCCCGCCTTCGTAAACCAGGCCGATCGCATGCGGCGTTTTTTCAACCTGCGCTTCGAACAAACGATGCATGCAATCATGACGCGCGTAATCCGACCGGGTATCGTTGAACTCGACAAAAAGCTGCTCTCGCTCGCGTGTCGTAAGAATCGGCGCCGCCGAAATTTTCTGATCGGGATGCTGCGTTACTTCCTCGACAAGCGCGCTGAAATGGCCGAGCATCCTTTCGATCGTCGCTGCCTCGAACAGGCCCGTGTTGTATTGCAACGCGACCAAAAGCTCTTCCTGGAACAGCGCAACCACCAGCGACAAATCAAACTGCGAGATTGCCTGATCGATCTTTACTGACTCCAGCGTCAACGAACCCAACGTTAATTGAGCGCCTTCTTCGCCGAGCACAAACGCCGACAGCGACCGGTCGATGAATGCCGGCGGTTGTTCGAAAACGAAGCTCGTTTGAAACACCGGCGATCGGCTCGTATCGCGATCCGAACAAACGTCTTCGACGATTCGCGCGAACGGATAGTCCTGATGTGCAAAGGCGCGCTGCACTGTTTCACGAACTTCGGCGAGCAGTTGCCGAAATGTCATCGCGCCGTTGAGCCGTATGCGAACCGGCACCGGATTCACGAAGTACCCCACGAGCGACTGAAATCGCCGATCGGTTCTGCCGCTGGCCGGACAACCGACGATCACTTCTTCCTGGTTCGTGTGCCGGTAAAGAAGCGCGGCGTAAGCAGCCAGCAGCACGGAGTGAATTGACAACAGACTGTCACGCGACAGTTCATGCAATCGATCCACGGTGTTGTTGCGGAGTCGAATCGATGCGGAAGCGCCGGCGAAAGTTTGCAGGTAAGGTCGCGGGTGGTCGGTGTTGAGGTTCAAGACCGGCAACTCACCCGACAGTTCTCGCAGCCAGTATTGCTGAAGCTCTTGTCCCCGCGCGCCCGAAAGCTCGTGCTGCTGCCACGCGACAAAATCGTGGTAACTGAATTCGTGCGGCGACAGCGTCGCAACATCGCCGGCTTCGCAGATCAGTTTCAACTCTTTGACGAGAACGGCTACCGACCACATATCGATCACGATATGGTGCGCGACGAGCATCAACAGTCGCTCGCCACCGGGCTCGGTAAACAACGCGAGCCGGATCACTGGTCCATTCTCGAGATCGAATGGCCGGTGCGCTTCTTCCCTCACCCGCCCGCGAAGATCGGTTGCAGAAACATTCTCCTCGTGAAACGCCAGTTCGACACTTTCCTGAATTACCTGCGCCGGTTTGCCTTCGCGCGTTTCAAACCTGGCGCGCAGCAGTGGATGGCGATCGAGCAGCGTCTGAAAAGCGCTTCGCAAGTTTGCTGCGTCAACCACGCCGCGGAGCCGCGCCGCGCCCATCACGTTGTACGCCGCACTCTGTGGCGCTACCCGATGCAAAAACCAGAGCGCAGCCTGTCCATCAGCCAGCGGAAACGACGTTTGCGGCGTGACGATCGCGGGCTGAACGATCTGTCGATCGCCAGGCCGGCCATCAACCCGGCTGAGTTGATCGACGACGCGTTGCGCGATTTCTGAAACGCTCAGATCGCTAAGCAGTGCCGTTACCGGAACTGACGCACCGAGATGCTCTTCGATCGCGTGGGCCAACTCCATGCACGCCAGCGAATCCATTCCGTAACGCACAATCGGTTCGCCGTGGTCGATCTCACCGCGAGTCATGCCAACCACTGCGGCAACTCTCGACACGATCCACTCCCTAACTGCTTCGAAATCGGCAGGCGCTGTTTCCGCCGTCTCGATCGCCTGCTCCTGCGCATACTGCCACTGGAACAGCACCCGCAGTTTCCCTTCGAGAAACACTTTCTTCATCGCCTGACGCCGGATCTTTCCGCTCGACGTTCTCAGCAATGAACCAGGCGTGATCAAGGCGACGTGGAAGAGTTGCAGGTCGTGCTCTTCGGCTACACTGCGACGAATGTTATCGACGACTTCGGGCAAGTTGTCGCCGCGATAATCTCTGGCGATTTCATGGACCACGACGAGACGCTCATCACCGGCGATGTCCGCCGAGAACACCACTCCTTCACCCGGCCGCAACGCACGGGCACATTGTCCGATCGTGTGTTCGATATCTTCGGGATAACAGTTGCGCCCGCGAATGATGATCAGGTCTTTCAGACGCCCGGTTATGTATAGCTGTCCATCGTCGACGAAACCGAGATCGCCGGTGCGTAGGTATGGACCCTCACCTGTGTCGAGATGTGCTTTGAATATCCGGTTCGATTCTTCCGGTTGGTTCCAGTAACCCTGCGCCACGCTTTCACTGTTGACCCAGATCTCGCCCACATGACCACCCAGGCAGCGAGCGTTGGATTCAGGATCTACAATCATCACCTGGTGTTCCGGCGCGTGACCGCAACTCACCAGGCTCCGGACGTCGTCAGTTCCAGCGGCGACAACGCGATTCTGATCCAAAGCAGCACGTTGAAAATCCTGAATCACAGGCTTGCGGTTTCCTGGACCACCAGCAACAAACAACGTCGCCTCAGCCAATCCGTAGCAAGGGAAGAACGCCTCTCGCCTGAACCCGCAAGGCTCGAACGCAGCGCAAAAACGATCGATCGTCTCTTTGCGCACCGGCTCCGCGCCGTTGAACGCAACGGTCCAACTACTGAGATCCAGCGTCTCGCGATCTGCGGGACTGATCTTGCGAACGCATAAGTCGTAGGCGAAATTTGGACCACCGCTCGTCGTCGCCCGGTATCGCGAGATCGCTTCCAACCACCGGAAGGGCTTTTGCAGGAACCCCATCGGCGAGAACAACACACACTCAGCGCCGGCGTAGAGTGGTTGAATCACGTTGCCAATCAAGCCCATGTCGTGAAACAGCGGCAGCCAGCCGACGATGATCGAGGCTGATGATTGACCAAAGGCGCGTTGAATCAACTCTTCGTTGTGCAGCAGATTTCCGTGCGTCACCATCACGCCTTTCGGGTTGGCAGTTGAACCCGACGTGTACTGTAGAAACGCGAGCGTGTTTGCATCCGCATTGAGATCGCGCCACTCGGCCCCCAAACCAGGCTCGACGCGATCGGCAGCAATCCAGCGCAGAGCTTTGAGATCCGCATAGTGATCCAGGCCTGATTCGAGTTCCGCGATCACGTGTTGCGTCGTGAGCGCGATTGCCGGACGCGCATCATGAACAACTGCTCGCAAGCGATCGAGATTACGGTTTTGACGCGGCGGATAAGCCGGCACGGCGACGGCGTTTGCGTAGAGACAGCCAAAAAACGCGGCAATGTAATCGAGTCCCGGCGGAAATAGCAGCAACACTCTCTGGCCTTGCGCGTTTGCGTCTTGCAAGCAAGCGCCGATGGCCCGCGCACGCCGGTCCAACTCCGCGTACGAAAGGCTTTGCTCCGGCGTCGTCCCTTCGGAAAGGAACGTGTAGAGCCTTCGCGGACCTTCCGTTTCAGCGCGCGAGCGCAGAAGTTCCACGAGGCTCTGCCATTCCAAACGTGGGCGAGCCGAATGGCCAGTCACTAAAATTGTCGCGTCCATTGCCGTACTTGTCGTGCGACTAAGAAGTCTTGAAGGGATCTACGCCGATTTTACGACGTCGAGACAGGCTGCCCGATGAGGTCGAGGTCATCAGGGATTGTAAATTGCAGTTCGCTCTTACAAAAATCTTTCCACTGGTCGGTAACTTTGTCGAACACTACATCTTCGTTGGCCCAGATCGATCTGGTGACTGAATAATCTCCGTGCAGGAACACAACGTCGTCGCCGCTTAGTTGATGCGGAGCATTCGCGTCAGCGGCTTTGATTTCATTCTCGGTCCACGCTGAATAACCGCGCAGTTCTTTCACGTAGAACGCCGAACAGAACTTGCGCTCGGACTGCTTGGCATCACCGTCCTGGCGCTCAGCCTCCGCACGCCGCAAAGCTTTCACAACTTCGGCACGTCCCGCAGCTACCGCGATCATTTGCGGTGTGCGCAGATCTCGCCCGACGAGAAATGGATCGGCGCCGTGTTGAAGCAAACTCTCGACGATCTCCAACTCGCCCTTACCGGCGGCCCAACTCAAAGGCGTCCATCCCTGTTTGTCCTGCTGATTCACTTCCGCTCCTGCTTCGACTAGTTCGCGAACGGAATCACTGTTGCCTGATTTAACGGCCTCGATCAAATCCATTTCACTCATAAAATCTCCTTCGTTGTCTTTGCCTCAGCTCCGCGATCTCTGCGTCTCTATTTCTCTCCGCGTTAACCGCACCCCGCCGAGACAACACCTTAAGCACTAAGTTGCGACACGCGCGCTGAAAGCTGCGACACGGTGGGAAACTCGTAAACGTCGCCAAGGTTGATCTGCGGGTGCAGCTCCTCGCGCAATCTTCTCAACAACCGAATCGCCAGCATCGAATCGCCGCCCAACTCGAAGAAATTCGCCTCGGGGTCGACGCTCTCGATCGTCAACAAGTCGAGCCACATCGCAAGGATCTGCTGGTGAACATCAGGCGTCTCGACAGGTTGAGCCGGTTCGGCCACGCGCGTTTCACCAGCCTCGAACAACGCTTCGAGTTCGCGCCGGTTCACTTTGCCATTTGCGGTCAGCGGCAGTTTCTCCAAACGCGAAAATTGAGTCAGCGATAAAACCTGCGGCAGCATCCGATCTCGCGCAAATTCTCTGATCTCTTTTTCAGTGACTTCCGATCCGTTGCACGAGAAGTAACAGCCGATCAACGCCCGGCCATCGTCGTCAGCGTTCGCCGACGTGCATGCCACAACCGCGACGTCGTGCAACGATGGATGCTCTGAAATTACACTCTCCAACTCATCGAGTTCGACGCGATAACCCCGGATCTTTACCTGCCGATCCTTGCGCCCCATCAATTCGAGATCACCGCTCGGCAACCACCGGCCGAGATCGCCCGTCCGGTACGCGCGCTTGCGATCGCCGTTCACGTCAATCCGGCAGAAGGAATTACTAGCCACACCGGAATTGACATACCCTCGCGCAAGGTTGTCAGACACGATCACGACTTCGCCGATCTCTCCCGTTTCGCAATGTCGATCGCCCGCTTCAAGCACCAGCACCTGCGTGCCGTCGATCGGCCTGCCGACCGGAACGTTAACTGAGCCGGGGCTACGCGTCTCCGGAATCGGATAACACAACTTGATCACCGTCGACTCGGTTGGTCCATACAAGTTAAACAGCGATATCGACGAGCCGAAACGCTTGCGCCAGGTGTTTACGTCCTCCCAACGCAACATCTCGCCTGAGATCAAAACGGATCGCACGTGCTGAAACGCGCGCCGGGTCAAATCGTCGTCGGCCAATTCGAGGATTGACCGCAGCAGCGTGGGCACACAGCACATCACGGTCAGTCGCGCTTCCGCGGCCCATTCGACAAACTTTCTCGGGTTCATCACGGTGTTTGTGTCGGCAATGCACACGGAAGCGCCGGAGATGAATGGAACGAGAAATTCTTTGAGCGAGAAATCGAACGAGAGCGGCGCGATCTGGCTGAACCTGTCGGTTTCCGTTACCGAAAACTCCTTCGCCTGCCATTGCAAATAATGCAGCAAGCTCCTGTGACTGCCACACACGCCTTTGGGCCGGCCTTCGGAACCCGAAGTGAAAATGATGTAGCAGGCATCGTCATCATCGTTCTGCTCGTGGTCCAACGCCGCGGCTTCATGCGACCCATTCACGGTCGAGAATGTTCCGTTGGTTGAAGCGGCGGCTTCCAGGATGACGGGTTTCGAGCTGATGGTATCAACAGCGCTGACCGTACGATCTTTCAGCGCGCCCTCGGTGACGATAATGCTCGGAGACGAACTTTGAATCATCCATTCGAGCAGCTTAACGGGGGTATTCGGATTGATCGGCACAACCACTCCGCCCGCGTTCCAGATACCGAGCACGAGCGGCAGTGTTTCAAGCGAGCGATCCTGGAAGATCACGACTGCGCCGCCGCGCTGCAGACCGAGGTTTTGTAAACCGCGGCTAATCAGAAGCGCGTTGTTCCTTAGCTGTTCGTAGGTCAAGCGCTCGCCGTTGCACTCTACGGCAATGCGGTCCGGATACCGTTCCGCCTGCGCAAAAATCAGTTGTTCGATTCGCTTCATGATTTACTTGATCACGATGACGTCGGTGCTGCTGAAGTCGACGCTCTTGATCGAAAACAGTGGTTTACTCATTTGCTCGCCGGCGTTCTCGGGATCGATCGATCCGTCGATCGGATTGGTCCTGAGTACGAGTCCCTGGTCAAACATCCACCGCAACGTTGTCTGTAAACAGTGTCGCGCTGGTTCCGGGATCTGTTTCTCGAGCCGCTCGAATGCGATCACCGGTTCTTTTTGCATGACTTCAAGTATCGCTTCGCAAGTCCTGCGCATGTCTTCGGGGATCGCGATCTCGACCGGAAAGATCGGATCGTCAGGTTTTACTTTCAATCCGTGGACGCGAACCGGCACGGCAATGGCTAACAGTTGTTCGGCGCTGAGAGTTGCATCGAACGGCACTGTCGCTTCGGTGACGCCTGTGAAAGGCTGGATCAATTCCTTGTACAACTCGAACGATTCTGCGCCTCGTTGAAAAGAAGGTGGAGCGGTTGAACGAGGCATGCACTGGAGCCAGAACTGCTCGGCAAAATCGGTGGTGATGAGCGGTTCACTCTTGTCACAACTATTTTTTGTGCAGTCGTTGAGAATTGTTTCGAGAATTTCTGAGTATCGTTCGTGCGAAAAACTGTCGACGGCGTGAATTCTGCTGCGTTCGCGAAAACGTCTGAGCGTGTCGTCGTCTTCAAGCAACGAAACAAGCCGGTTTACGCCTTCCCACCAGTTGACCTTGACCCCGGCGCCAGTCACCACGGTGCTCACGTGATAACCGGTTTCGCCGTGCAGGATCGTGTCTTTCAAGCCGCCCCAACTGGTTCCGACCACGGGTGTTCCACTCGCCATCGCTTCCACTTGCGAGTAACCAAAGTTCTCGTCGTGATGCAGAGTCATGTTCACGAGCACGTCGGAAGCGGCGTAGATGTCGCGCAGTTGCGCCTGGCTTTTGCGCCCGACGAAGTGAATTGATGCGGCGTTGAGGTCGAGCTCTTTGATGAGTCTCATCAACGTCGTCGTCATGCTGATCGAATACACTCCCATTGCTCCGAACGGGACATTGTCGATTTCACCGGCAATGACGAGATGAAGGTTGGGAACGAGATCCTGGAGAATGCTGTAAATCCTGAGCAGTGTGTGCAGGTTTTTCTCGACGGTGACGCGTCCGGCATACAGCAGGATTCTGTCGGCCGCATGAAAACCCAGGTCGGTTTTGATCTTCTGCCGTTGCACATCGTCAGCGGGATAGAAAACAGATCCATCAACCGCGAACGGCAATTTTCGTGTTTGCGCGTTAGCGAAAAACTTTCGCGTTATCTCGAGATCGCTCGTGCAGTTTCCCACCAACACGTCAGTTGTTCTCAAGTGACTTTTCAACGTTGCGAGTTCCGCGGCGCCGCGCGACATCGTGCCCATCAGGAAACCTACCAGCGGCGGACGTCCGCCCAGGTGTTCTCTCGACTTGAGTATTTCTTCGTCGATTCTGCCCACTACGACGTCGCAGTTGTTCAGGAATTCTTCACGCAAATCTGATTGCCGGCGCGGTGAGGTGTAGTAGTACTCGAGCGGACAGTACACAACCTCGTGATGTTGTGAAAGTGATTGTTCGAGCCCTTGAAACACGTGCTTGAGGCTCTCCATTCCGAAACTTTCGGCGATCAATCCGACTTTCATCGTGAGGTTTTGGAACTTCGGGGTATAGAACTTCATCCCAAGGCTGTTAAACCTTGAGTGAATTCGTGTTCAGAAGTTGTAGAGATTTTGGCGACGCTCGATTTCGAGTGCTGAAATCTGTCGTACGCCGAGAAACCACCTGGCCGACCGAACTCTGCGTTATCAACGCAAAGTGTTTTTATCTATCGGTGAGTTTTTTGTGGTGAGTTTGTTGTAAGTGCGCGGGCTACCGCCCATAAGGCCGTTAGTTTTGCGCCTTCAAAAAGGAAGTACTTTGTTCTTACAATCGGTCGTGAGCAACGACTGATTTTGTTGGACCATGAAGTCTGAACTCATCATGGCCTTTGGAATTTCAATACTCTCACTTTATGGGGGCGGGAGTATTGCACGGTGATGTTTGGCTGTCAATCCCTTTTCAAAACTTCTGCGAAACTTTTTTCATGCGAATTGATTCTGATGCTGCATTCGCATCAATGGCAGCTTCACTGAACGATAAAATTCGCGGAGAGACGTTGGACCACTCAGCAAACTGGTCTTTACGATGCGGACTCGACGGATCACCTGATTGACCAAGTGGCAGGCAAAGACGAGTTGCATCCCAGTCGCCGAGATCCACGACGAAGCGCATTGACACTCTCGATCCGGCATTGACCGTCGGCATCGAACCGCCAGTGTTTTGAGCAATTGCGGGGATCGCCAGCGATGGTCCAAGTTTCTCGAGTGGATGAGGAAAACGAACTTCTCCGAGCCGTCCCCAGTGCCACTGTTTTACGTCGGAACCCAACAGATTTTCGAGAGTGCTCACAGCCTCGCGATAACAAGCCAGGATCAGCGATTCGTACGATTCGAAGCTTTCCGGAAGCCAATCAAGCGGGCGTTCGGTGATCAACCGGTCGATGAACGTCGACTCGTTTCTCCATTCGTAAAGAGACGCGCGCTCGGCGCCTAACACATTCGCGAGAATGTGACGCCGAAAGGCTTTGCGCATTTCGGTGACGAGCGGCATTACGGTCGACTGAGAATTCGAATAACCATCCCATTCATTGAATATCTCGGTAAGTTGCCGCCAGTCTTCGGAAACTGCGCTGAGAGGTTTGGCGAGTTCGACGATCTGCGAGGCGAAGAGCACGTCGGGATACGAGTAAGTGTCTCCCTGAATTGATAGAAAGTCGTCGAGCGAAAGTTTTTGTTTTGCTTTGAGTTGCTCTTCGATCAGCGTCTTGATGCGCTGAGCGCGATACGGAACGCGCCAGTTGTGCGTCAGGTGATGCGGATAGTTGTCAGGCGCAAGTCGTTGATTAGCCATGACGATAAACCCGCTCGGCGGATCGAATGTGTGCGGCAGTTCTTCAAACGGAACGTATCCAATCCATTCGCCATCGTCTGTTGTTCCATCGTAGGGGAAACTGCCGTCGCCAGTTTGTCTTACGGGTATTCGTCCGGCGCTGTAGAAACCGATGTGCCCTGCGGTATCTGCGTAAGTAAAGTTTTGCGGTGGACCACCGTAGCGGCGCAACGC
This sequence comes from Pyrinomonadaceae bacterium, assembly GCA_035276045.1. Taxonomy (GTDB): domain Bacteria; phylum Acidobacteriota; class Blastocatellia; order Pyrinomonadales; family Pyrinomonadaceae; genus PSRF01. The sequence goes on from DATELZ010000068.1 coordinate 42,480, forward strand.
GGCCACGAAGTCATTCCAGTTTTGGGCCCTGTTGAGGCCCAGAAAAGTATCGAGATCGACGAGATCGTCGTCGAGTGCAGTCCAGCGCAGTGCGAGCGCCAGCGCGCCGTTTTCAAAGATGATTGGACCATGACGCGTGGATTTCACGTCGAGGTAAACACTTTCAGTTCCGGACGTTGCAGACGGATTGCGGACCACGATTTCTTCAGTGCGGACCTCTGCTTTGCGCAGTCCTTCCGGCGTTCGATAAGCGCCCGGATCGCTTGCATCGAACTGTTCGATGTAAAGATCCAGAACGTCAGGGGCCAGGTTGGTCATGCCCCACGCGATGTGTTCGTTGTGACCAATCGCGATGCCGGGTATACCGGGCGCGGCGACGCCACAAACGCGGAACTCCTTCGTACTCAAATGCGTGATGTGCCAGATCGATGGGGATGATGGACTCAGGTGCGGATCGCTCGCCAACATCGGCTTGCCCGAGGCGCTGAGCGCGCCGCTTATTACCCAGCTATTGCTCCCAACTTCTTTGTCTGTGCCACTTGAAGCGCGTCCGCGACGCATCGTTTTGAGCAATTCACCGAGGATTTTCGTTGCCGGGCCGGGACTCTGCGGCCGTGCGTCGGTTCGCGCAGGTGTCGGACTGAGTTGTGCCTGGCCATCCGGTATGACGTCCAGCGGTGAGCTGACGAGAAACAGGGCGTCGAATGTCTCGCGTGGCAAATCACTCAGCAACACACGGAGCAGATCGACGTCCGCCGAAAACGATAGTTCTTTTGCGAAAAGCTTGCCGAGTGCAAGCGAGTCGATGGTGGTCCATTCACGCGGACGATAGCGCAGGACGTTGAATTCCGGCGGCAGTGAGTCACACTGGCTGATGAAGAAGTTGACGCCACGCGCGTAAGCTTCAAGCACCGTCCGCGTTTCGGCTGACGCACGTTCGAGTAGTTTTTCGGCGACGTTTCTAAATCCGTAAATCCGATGCAGCTTGTCTAGCTCAAGTGCCGCGGGCCCAAGAATTTCCGCGAGTTCACCGCGTGCGGTGCGTCGCAGAAAATCCATCTGCCAAAGCCGATCGCTCGCCGTCGCGTATCCCTGCGCAAAGAAAAGGTCTTCTTCGTTCGCAGCTACGATATACGGAATGCCTCGCTCATCACGACGGATCGTTACCGAGTCAATCAGCGATGGAACTTCGATTGAAGTTTGTTCGGTGAGAACATTTGAACTTGCAGATTCTGAGGACATGAAATGAACGCGCCTCGTCGCAAACGTGAAATGGAGCGCTCATTATGCACATCTCGAACGAACGCACAAGACTCTTGTTAAAAACTCGGCGTTCTCTGGGTAGCTCTGAGATCTCTGCGTAAACACTGGCTTCCAAATATTTAACGCAGAGTTCGCCGAGAAACGCAGAGAACGCAGACACTACTGTTAAAAAAATTTCGTTGAAAGTTTAGAGTCACAGGAGTATGGTGTCCGCCACTCCCTACTGCCAGGCTCAGAGCATGCTCTCACCTTGGCTTGAGTTTTTGTGGATCGCTAAGCCGGCGGCTTGGGCGATCGTGATCAATTACCCGATACAAAGTAGGCATACCATGCAAACATCGTCTGCTATCAAACAGGACTCTTCGGCGCCCGTTCCGATCCTGAATGAGTGCAATGCCGATCTCGTCAGAGAGACGTTGAAGCAACACGGAGCGCTGCTGGTGCGCGCCGGGACGACACTCGAAGAGTTCGAACAACTGAGCGATCAGTTGATCACTCCGATGGTCCATCACAGTACGAGCACCAGCGTCGAAAGAGACGTTGTCAACGCGGCGAGAACGACGTCAACCGTCAACAAGGGGATGGATTACATTCCTTTGCATCGCGAAGGTTCTTACGCGCCGGGTTGTCCCGACTTGTTGATGCTCTACTGCGTGCGGCCGTCTGACGAAGGTGGCGAGACTACGCTTTGCGACGGCGTAGGACTCCTCCCGGAACTGCCGGCTCGCACACGAGAATTCGTCGAAAACTCGATCCTGAAGTGGAAGTGGAGCGCAGGACCGGAACGCTGGCAGGCTTCTCTCGGCGTAAGCACGAAGGAACAAGCGACAGCCGTGCTCCAAAAACTTAATCACCGGCTGGCGCCGTACGAAAAACTCGAAGCGACCTTTAACGGCGACACACTCGAAGGCGTGTTTCAGACCCTGTGTGTGATCCCGACGAAGTGGGGCGGCAAGCGATCGTTTTGCAACTCATTGCTCATCTACCATTATCGCGAGGCGACGCCGTTTTATCCGAAGAGCCAATACGTCCCGAGTCTCGGTGATGGGTCGCCGTTTCCCAGTGAGGTGTTGGAGGAAATATCCGGCTACGCGGCGCAGCGAACGAACAAAGTTTACTGGGAAGAAAATCAGATCCTCATTTTCGACAACTCCAGCTATATGCATGGCAGGACAGGGTTTACCGATACTAATAGACGCATACTCGTGCGGATGGGCCACGTGAAAGAGAGCGAGCCATGATTCGAATATCTGAATACGATCCGCAGTTGATCGACGACATTGTCAATTTCCGGCGCGAGACTTACTCGAACAGCGGGAGAGAACCCGACCATTTGAATGCCTGGAGCGGCGACGACTTCGATCGCAGCGCAACGCACGTCGTGATGTACGGCGACGAAGGAAAGATCATCGGCGTGGTGAGAATCATCGAGGGCGACAAATGGACCATCGACGAGTACTTTGACTTCACGTACGACAAAGCAAACGGTGTGGAGTTTGGACGCCTGGCAATCTCGAAGCCTTCACACAACGGCAAGCGCGTCCTGTCGGAGTTGATCAAAGCAGCGTGCAAACACTGCGCGCAGCAAGGAAAGACCCACTTCTACGGCTTCGTCATCGCCCGTCTCCGGCGCGAGCTCCAACGTTTGGGCGTCCCCTTCGAGGTCCTCTCTCCCGCCGTCGCACCAATGGGCGAAGACTCGTACCTGGTGCGCTTCCGGCTGGATGAGCTGATCAGGTTTTGAGTTTTTTCAAATGTAAGTGTTGAGCTGGCTAACGATTGCGTAAGCAGAACATCAAGGTGACGCTTTGCACAAGAAGTCCGAAATCCCATCCACCGAGCTTTGCCTCAAAAGTCCTCTCATTCTCACCTGGCTTCAGCCAGGTGTAAGGCTCGCCAAGATCGAGAAACCGTTTCAACGGTTTTCTTGGGATTTCGTTAGGGAAACCGTTTAAAACTTAAATGAACGATCCACCAACCGTGGGTTGGTGGGATTCATAGGGTTTGTCCATGAGAGGTAGGTTGAACGTAATAACCACTCACTAACGTGAGTGGTTTTTGTGCAAAGCCTCAAGGTGAAACCGTTCTGCACTCCTGCTGGGCACAGGTGAACGCCTGTTTCATCATGACCGATACCGGCTGCGAGCCGAGTAATGCCGGCTGGAAAGGCACTCTTTTGATTGCTTCGATTGTTTGTTCAGTTAACCCAAAGGGTAAAAACTCTTCGATCGAAATATCCGAAACACGACCGTTGCTGCAGATGACCAGTTGCAAAACAATTCGTCCCTCCACTTTGTTTCGCACTGCTTCAGCGTTATACGACACTCGAACCTGCTCCGTCATGGACGCCATCTGCGTAACGTCAGAGCGCCTGTAAATTGGGCTGGGACATTCTTCGTCGGCAGAATCGGCTTTAGTTGAACTGGTCTTGTTTTCAACCCTGTTGTCGGCAACTGGCGGAGACGTTTCCGGCGACGGTGTTGGCGTTGGAGACGGCACTGTGGGACTTGACACCGGTGCAGCAGCCACCGCATTTGCTGTACGTTCGGTCGCAAGAATCTCCTGCCACAAGTGAGCCTGCAAATTCCAGTTTATCTGTCGCAATTTTTCAGCGATCTGGAGTGTGGCAGGTTTTTGTCCCAGCCTGAGATAGGCAATTCCAAGATTGTATAAAGCTCCTTGATAGTCAGGGACAAGGCGCACTGCTTCGCGATAAGCACTGGCTGCTTCCTCCCACCGGCTGAGACCCGCATAAGCAAGTCCCAGATTGTTGTAAGCATCCGGCCAGTTGGGCTTGAGCTCAAGCGCCTTTTTATTCGATTCGACTCCTCCCTCGTACTTCCCCGCCTTAACCTGGGCCAATCCAAGGTTATATTGAGCCGCGGCTGAGTTGGGTCGCAGACTAACGGCTTGCTCGAGTATGGCCACAGCGTCAGGATAAGCCCCCTCAGTAATCAATTGGGCGCCCAGGTTAACGTGCGCTTCAACACTATTGGGGTTAGCCTGGACGGCTTCGCGAAGTAGGACTCCCGGTGTTTTTTCCTTTCTGGTCACGCGGATTTCGTTATATCGAGCTTCCAAAGCAGCAAAATTAGCAGCACCGCCCGCATGTTTTGGGTCGACTTCCATCAGTTTTTTGAAATAGCCTTTCGCCAGGTCCAATTGCTTCAGCTTGAAACTCATGTAACCCGCTTGAAATAGCGCTTCAACATCATTGGGCTCCCGCTGCAAAAGCGATTGGTAGTTAGCCAGTGCCTTGTCGGACATTCCCCGAATCCTGTAAATCTCTGCCAGATACCGGAACGTCCCCGCCTGGCTTATCGCAAGGTCGACGCTTCTGACTTTCCCGTAGCCATCAAGCGCTTCATCCAACTTGTTGTCGTTGAACAGCATGGTGGCCCAATAGAAATATCCGTTAGGATCGTTCCCCCTGAGATCGGCTCCCTCCTTAAACGCTTGAGCAGCTTTCGACCATTGCTGGTCGTTAGCGTAGGCTTCGCCAAGATAGTAAAAATCCTCCTTGATGTAGCGCTTCAAAGCTGTCATGCGAATTAGATAAGGTATGGCATCTGCACTTCTGCCCGATTTGCTCAAGGCCACGCCTAAGGCGCTGATCGTATCCGTGTCTTCAGGCTTCAACTTGAGGGCGCTCTCAAGGGCTTCTACGGCCTGGGGATACCTTCCGTTTTCGAGATGAATTCGACCCAGATAATATTGGGCGTCCCAAACGGCAGCATTTTGCGCGATTGCCTCCTTGTAGAGTGCGAGAGCCTCGTCGTCACGCTTGAACTCGTAGTAGCAGCGCGCCAGTCCAGTCAACACGTCGACTGAGTTCGGTTCCAGTTTCCTGGCTTCTTCCAAATACATCAGGGCCGCATGAGCATCTGAGTCTTCAATCAGTCCATTACCGATCCGCACAGCCTGGGCGGCGGACATTGGAAACGGCAAACGAAGATCATTTTGGCTGTCGTTCTTCGCAGGTGTTTGCCGCGGCGACACAATCGGAACGTTTAAAGGTCTCGGCGCCATCTTTTCCTGGGGCGGCGCGGCAATCAGATAAATCGGATGAGCTGCGGTAGGATGCCAGTCGGTAACAACTATAACGGTTTCTTCAGCGTGGTTGCTGATTTGGGCAAACGATAGGCCGAGCAGTGGCGGCAGGACAAGAGCTATCCAGCAAGACTTAATAATTGTGCGGGTGAGCATTCGCTTTGCCTGGCGCATGCAATGAGTTGACAGCCTTGGAGCTACTTGCGATCACGAGCAAGCCGGAAACCGATCGTTGGGAATTTGGAATATTCGTTATCCAACCAGGAGCGATCAGTCGCGTTGTGAAAGTCTGTAGGAATCCTTTCGAAGAACGAACCGCCTCTTTGCACACGGGCATTTACGGCTGAGGACTTAACGCGTGAGTTGTCATAAAACCGGGCTTTCGAGGACGTCCATTCCCACACGTTTCCAATCAGGTCCTGTACTCCGCTCTGAGTGGCGCCTTGCGGGAAAGAACCTACGTTTGCCGGACTCTGTTTTTCGTTGATGTTTGCGCGTCCCTCTTCCCACGAGTTTCCCCACGGGAACAGCGAATTCATGGTCCCGTTACGTGCGGCAAACTCCCATTCGTCTTCTTTAGGCAATCGGTAGGTGACTCCATCACGCTTCGAAAGCCACGCGGCAAAGTCTTCCGCATCTTTGACTGAAACGTTGGTCACGGGCCAACGCTCCCGACCTGCCGGCGGACTGTTGCCGTTCCACGGCTCCCAGTAAGTCCCCGTCAGCGTCGAATCGATTGTCGGCGCCCGCCTGTTAGTATCCTTAATGAACTCGGCATATTCCGCATTAGTCACTTCATACTTATCTAAATAATAGGATGATACCGAGACCTGGTGCTCACCATCTTGTTCCTGCCCGGCGTTATTCGATCCCATTGTGAAAGTTCCGCCTTCGATAAAAACCATCTCGCGCGTCTTGTTAGCTGCGACCGGGTTGTTAGCGACCATCGGAGCTTGCAATTCCTGAACGGCCGAATCAGGACCCTTCTGGGTATAAATAAACGTGACCAGAACCATCAAGCTGAGAAACACAACTCCGGCGGCTGTCGGTATAACAAATCGCTTTTTTAAGAGGACGCCAACAGTACTGTGTTGGCCGATCACTACATTACCGGGTGATAGGTTAGAAATTTCCGAACGAAGAGGCGGTCTGCTAGTAAGATCTTGCGCATAACCTCTTTTGTTATCTGCCGGAGGCGCGGGCGTTTCTGCCGTGGGGGTCACTTCTTCACTTGGTTTGCGCGGCAAATCCGACTGATTCGCCAATGGCAGATTCAAAGTTCGATCTATCGGGACCGGAGTCGGGTTGTTCTCGATTTGAACCTGCGTAAACGGTGAAACCATCGAGCTCAGGACCTGAGTAATGCCTTGATCGGCAGGGTCATCCCTGATCGTTAGGTGAGCGGCCAGCGAATCTGGCTTAGCGAATGCTGCTCCGTTTATTTCATGAGGTTCAACCGGGTGGAGAACTGCCTGTTCGAGCTCCTCGATAAAGTCCTCCACAGACGCCATGCGCATCTTCGGTTCCTTCTCCAGCGCATGATGGATCACCTTCTCGAGTTTCGGCGATATACCTGACCCAGGAACTGCAAGAGACGGAGGCGGACTCATCAGATGTTTCTTCATGATGACGGGAATGGAGGAACCTTTGAAAGGCACTTCTCCCGTCAACATCTGATAAAGAATTATGCCCAGGCTGTAGACGTCACATCGCTTGTCCGTGTCTTCCTCGGACCATTGCTCTGGCGCCATGTAGTAAGGTGAACCAATGATTCCGGTTGTTTGGGCGCCGACGAACGAACCAAACAGGTCAGCAGACTTGATCTTGGCGAGACCAAAATCGAGGATGCGAACCTGATCGCGCACCCGCCCCCGGGGTTCAATCATTATGTTCAGTGGTTTCAGATCCCGATGGACGATGCCAATTTTGTGTGCGGCGCCCACGGCCGAAGCTATCACTTGCATATATTCAAGTGCTTCCTCCGGTGTAAATCGTCCCTTGTCAGTCATGAACGTCTGGAGCGACACGCCCTCAACATATTCCATTACGATGTAAGGAATTTTGTCGTCGAGGAGCCCGAAGTCCGGGACCGAGATAATGTTGGGGTGGCCAATTGTGGCTGCGGCCATCGCTTCCTGATGAAACCGCTTCGCGAACGACGCATCGTTACCTATGAGATCGAGTTTTATTATCTTGATGGCGCGAGTTGTCTTCAGGAACTTGTGGTGGGCTTTATAGACGATACCCATTCCACCTTCGCCGAGCCGGCTTTCAAGAACATACTTCCCCTCTAGCACAACGCCGCCGGGCAACGAATGGAACGTCGAACGCCCGTCAGTGGGACATTGGGCAACTGAGTCGTCATAACAGCTAAAACAGGTGGGGCATTCTCTCATGGTCGGGTAAGCCGTGTGTCGAACTAAATTTCCTAGGGAAAATTGCTTTGCTCGTCTGGAATGCGGCAATGGTGCGTTTGCCTTCGAGTGTGACGAGCCTAGCAAGCCTATTGATCAGATGGTCGGAATTCTAACAATTTTGATACCTGCGGGCAATGCTGAAACACACCCTGATTTGGCCCGAATTTAGAGCGCCATGCATCCCGCTCGCAAAGCGGCCGGGTAGTATCTTAATTTCAACTCGGCGTTCTCTGCGTAGCTCTGAGATCTCTGCGTAAACACTGACTTCCAAATATTTGACGCAGAGTTCACCGGGGAACGCAGAGAGCGCAGAGCCAAAATAAGACACTACTAGCGGCCTGTAGATCTTGTTTTGACGTCCCTGATTGGTTTATTCTGCGTGCCGCGATGACTCTACGGTTTAATCTCCGATGTATACGGCTACTGCTCATGGTTGCAGTGTTTTTCGTTTGCGGGCTGGCAGGGACACCCGACGCTTTTTCACAACGACTGCCCAAAGCGACCGGCCGAGAACCCGAAAACAAACCGGCCTCAACTGTTCGCACCGAGCGTCGTAAAAAACGTCAAACAACGATTGTGGTTTCGAGAACTCCTGCCTCAGCAGAATCTACTAATTTCCTCGAGCTGGGTGATCGTTTTCGCGAACAGAAAAAATTTAAAGCCGCCGAGGCCGCCTACAAAGAGGCTTTTAAAGCCTGGTCCGGCAATGTCGATGCTTTGATTGAACTCGGCTTTCTTTACCTGGACAAAAACAGAATGGACGAAGCGGAGCAGACCTACACCAAACTGCGTTCACTCAACGCGTCCTATGCTTCCGACCTGCTTTCGGAAATACAGAGAACGAAAAACGCGCTGGCTCATTAAACCTTCACTATTCAACAAAACACTTCTCACCAGTACAGACAACAAACGGACCGATAACATTTTCCTCATTACCGCGAACGGCGATCCCCACGGCCCCGACAGGCAGTTTATGCTCCGGATCAGTTAGCACTCCCAACGGATAAGTAGCTCCCGTCTCGGCATCGATGATCTCTACGGTCATGTTGTAATCCATCATCTTGATCGAGATCGTAAAAAACTGTCCGGCATCCATTGGCGCCGCCGCAGACCTGGGAACCTGAATTCCCATGATGCGCCGCGCGACGCCGTCATTGATTAAAAACAAACGCAGCATGTGAGGATCGTCGGATCTTGCGCCCGTAATCTGCACCAGGTAGTACGTTCGCGCATCCTGTGCCCGCAGCGCGAAAGACACGGCGACGCCGTTGCTCATCTTAACGGTGGTCGTGAGTTTGAAGTCCTTATAAAAACGAAAACCGCGCTGACGCGGCAGGGCAACGCCCGGTCCTTTTACAACCAGGGTCTTATTCACATCCTGCCATCCCACGGGGAGTTCCCACTCCTCGAGATCGGCCCTGGTCCAACTTGGCGAAAGGGTCAAAGTGCTCAGGACGATTCGGTTGAGGTCAATCGGGAATAACTGGTTCTTGTCAACGACAAACGTCTGGCGTTTTCCTTCATATCCGAATTCGGTCGTGGAGACTGCAAACGTGTACTTTCCCTCGGGCACGTTTATTTGAGCTTTGCCGTTTACCAATGGCGCAACCAGGTTGAGCTGTTCGCCCTCGGGACCGTATCGGACATCTCCCGTGGCCACATTCGACTGGATAGTTACGGAGTAAAGTATGGGTGAGAAGTCGAGCGACGCAGCGAAATAATCATTGGCCGTGATGATTATCGTCGTCTCTTTACCATGATGCTTATCAAGCGTGCCGGCCACGCGGTACAGGCCCGGTTTGAGGTCGTTGAAGATAACTACGTTCTTGTCGCCTGGAACTATGATTGTCAGCGCTTCAGGTCTCCCTCGCGTCGGTTTCGCCAGCTTGAGAGGTTCCACTAAAAGATTAGCGCCGGACTTGGCATAAACAGCCAGTGAACCGGTTGTTGGCGTAACAAAACGAATCTCGGTCTTGACCGCAGGTCTTACTCTTCCCTGTCCCTTTTGTTCAGGTTGCCTGACCTTTCCGCCCTCAGCCCCAGTCGGCTGACCATTAGCGATGGACCAGCCGCCGCAGATCAGCAGCAGTGCGACGACGAAAGTGATGTGAGTAATTCTCATGATCGACAACCCGTGAACGGTTGCAGATTCTACAAAGAAAAGAACGCGAGGCAGCTCAGGCGAGCCTGAGAATATCATACCTCGCGTTCAAATTTACTACCCCAGGTTCCTAAAACAATACCTTCAAAGCAAACTGAATCCGGCGTCCCGGAGTGATCGTCTCGGTCGACCTGCCAAACCCGGGCGCCTCGAGGAATCGCACCGGGATACCATAGTTGGCGCGATTGAAAATATTGAAGACCTCGGCGCGAAAAACGATTCTGGTGGATTCCGAAACAGGAAACGTTTTGATGACCGCGGCGTTGTTCACGAAGTAGTTGCTCGCGCGGAATGAATTGCGCGGAACCTGCCCGTCCTGGCCCAACGGAGCGAGAAACAAGCCGGCTAATACCTCCGGATTGTCAGTCGGCCGTTGCAGCGGATTACGGCGATCGTCGGTGAAGATCAGACCGTCCGTCGTATTCAATCGATCCGTCAGGTTACCGTCAAGATTACGATCGAAGATCGAGTTGACGGTAAAAGGTTGACCGGTCTGAAACTGGCCCGTTCCGGCGATCTGAAGGTTGCCAAAGATGGCCTGGGCCGCGTTGTTTTGGAACCTCGGCAATTCAAAGATGAAGTTGTACGCGATGCGATGCCGGGCATCGAAACTCGAATCAGCATACTCGCCTGAAGGAGTCAGGCTGTTCTGCGGAAGAGCAAAACTGCCCGCCAGATCGAAGACGTCTGAGGCATCATCCTGGGCGTTCGAGAAAGTGTAGTTGGCCTGGAATTGTAATCTGCGCACGAAGCGCCCACGCAATTGGACCTGGAGTGAATCGTAACGTGAGCGCGCGTCGTCGGTGAAAATGTTGACCGATCCGGCAGTAGGGAATGGGCGTCGGGGTTGATTGCCTGGAGCGCGAACAACGCCGAAAACGGCAGGCTGATCACCATCCGCTACCACTAACTGAGGGATCAGAATCACATTGGGCCCCAGGTTGGGCGTGGTCGGACGCAATAGTTTCCGTCCTAACGTCCCGACGTACGCGGCTGAAACTACCAGGCCATTCGACAACTGCTGTTCAAAGCTGGCGCTGTATTGGTGCGCCATCGGAGTCTCGAGATCTCTTTCGGGAAGCGTAAGTCCAAAGCCACCTACACGAGCATCGCGATTGAAAGTCACAATGTCTTCGAGCGAATGGTTCCGAGTGTTGAGGGAGTTCGGGACGACGTAGCAGGTAAAATCCAATTGAGCGCAGCTTGTCCCAAAGACATTCGTAAAGCTGTAGTTTGGATTAAACAGCAGGAAGTCCCGAATCGGACTAGGCAGACTGGTTGCTCCACCAGCGGTATTCAACGTCAGAAAAGTCGGATAGACGTTGCGTGACTGGCTTATGACGGACCCTAAAATCTGATCGTAGTAGAGTCCATATCCTGCTCGGATGACAGTTTGTTTGCCGGCAAAGAAATCTTTTGAGTAAGCAAGTCCGACGCGTGGTCCAATATTGTTACGGTCAGGATCATAAATCTGCGTCCGGCCGTCGATGAACGTTTGCAGGTCGGGCAGCAGGCTCAATTCCGGAGCATTGAAGGTGCGTTCGATCCGGTTGTCCTGCTCGTGAGGGACCGTGTTGTATTCGTAACGCACGCCGAAGGACAAGGTTAAGTTAGGACTGATTCGCCATTCATCCTGGCCAAAGAAGTTGAGCTGATAGTAACGAAGATGAATCGTCGAATCATCCGTTGCGAGAGTGGAAAAAAAGCCCGTCGGCGAACCGGCGGCAGCGAGATCGGTCGGGCTCAATGGAAAAACCGCTTCCGGTAAATCCGGCGCGCCTCCGAACACAGCCACGGGCCGGGCATTCCTCGGAAGTTCGCTGTTGAGTTCAGTTCGACGAGTATCTGCGCCAAGGATAAGAGTATGTCTGCCACGTTGGAGACTGACTGTATCGGCCAACTGATAGGTATTGTTGACTCGACGCTGCGGAAAATTGAAGACGTCCACGCCGACAGGGCTGAATCCGGAAATTACCACCTGGCCCAAAGGACCGGTTCCGACAAAGAACGGATCTATTGGATCGTCGCCGCGCTCGGTCGTGCCCAGGGTGGTATAGCGCACGCTTGCAGCTCCGGGCAGCGTTTCGTTTGCAAGCAGCGGTCGATTGAGAAGAAATGGTGTGTTTGGCGATTGTTGACTGGCAAGAAGTGACGGATCTCGTCTTTCTTGAAAATTGAGTCGGGTGCGTCCATAGGAGAGGCGCAATTGATTGGCAGCGGAGTTACCCAATTCCGTATTCAAAAACGTCGAAAAGTTTTGCGTCCGAACGCGCGGCCTCAAGCTGGAAAAGATGCCGCCTCCGGTAACCGGAACGTCTCGCCAATCGTCGGTGAAATTGTAGCGGGCGACCAGTTCGTGTCCGCGACCGAACGCTTTAAAGTTTCCGTTGACCTTACCGGAAAACACCCTGCCCTCGGCGTTGTTGGGAAGGGCCTGGGTATAGGTGTTCGTGCCGTAAACACCCGACGGGTTATTCGGAAACGGGAAAAGACTAAAGACTGCATCGCCCATTACTCGAGTCGGAAATACCAATCCATCCGCGGTCGTCAAACCTGAGATCCCTGTTTCAAAGATGCCTCGCTGACTGACCGTTGGCACGGCAAAACTGGCTTCTTCCGTTGCATGCTGCCATTGTCCTTCTGCCGCCAGGAAGAAATACAGACTGCGATAAGGCCGTGCCGGATCGCCGGGAACGAGTGGACCACCAAGCACTAAACCGCCCTGGACCAGGGTGGAAGAATTCTCTGTTCCGGCGTCGTTCGTGACAAATGCCTGGCGGTTATCAATAAGCACGTTTTTTACAATGCCAAATCGAGTGCCCTGGAGCGCAAGCGTCGTATTTCCGCTCGTGGTGTCGAACGCGCCGGGAGCATTCAACTGGCTTGCATTAAAGAAACCGTAGACTGCTCCGTGATAGTCATTACCGCCGGACCGCGAAACAGCGTTCACCTGCGCGGCCATGTTGCGGCCATATTGAGCCGGCGCCAGCAGGTTGATCATCTGAAATTCTCTGATCGACTCAATCGGTTGCGGAACCAGGGCGAAGAATCCCTGCCGGCGCACGCCGATGTCCTCATCGTTATTGTCCGAACCATCGACGGTGAAGTTGTTCGCGCGCGAGCGCAAACCGTTCACGGCAAACTGGCCGGCCGAACCAACCCCGGCGCCGACGCCTGGACCAGCAACGCTTCCCTGTGTCTGCGGCGGCAAGGCAACACCCGGCAGCAGTAAACCCAGCTCATCGAAAGTACGCGTCAGAGTGGTGCTGCCGAGTGGCAGAGTTGATACTTCTTTTTCGGTGTACGTTCCGTCTCGTCGAGCATCGGTAACACTCATCTCGGAAGCAATGTTGCCGCTCGAGACTGGTCCGCCGACAACCTTCTCAGAAGGTTTTGACTGTTGCGTATTCGCGGGGGCTGGTGCGGGACTCTCGGCGGGAGCGGGAGCGGCAGCCGCTGCTACAGATTCCGCAACCAGTGTTATTGGTGGAATCACATCCGTCGTCTTCAAGGTGTGCAGTGTCCGCTGCAATCTCTGAGTAGTAAATCCATCTTTCGAAATCGTGATTGTGTAGTCCGCTGGTTGTAACTGGCTCAAACGGTACTTGCCGTCGGGACCTGTTTGCCTGGCAGCGGGTATGCCGGTTTCATTATTGACGACTCGTACGGTCACGCCAGGTATTGGATTTCCATTGCTATCGACGATCTGTCCGAGAAATGCTCCGGTCACAAAGTCCTGGGCACACGCCTCCCTGGTAGGCGCCAGGCAAATGACCGCCACTAACAGCATGAGAATAGACCAATGCAGGGGTTGAGGATGTTGTCGCATTTATTCGCCTCCGAGCGGATAAGCTAAACGTCAGCAGGTAGCGATGATCTGAGTCTGCTGGCTGTCTAGCAGGGGTGGATAGAACTAGTTGAGCGCTAATTCACAAAGCCGTAATGCCCGTCAACAAATACTGACCTCGATGGGGTTGTGAGCTGACATCTTTGAGAGGCAGCGAGGGCCCCGGTTCGAAGGATAACGCTCCCGAATGTAGTATCGATCGCGGTGGTTGTCAACACGTTTTGCCCGCCAACCGCCACGCTTAATATGGGAATACTTGGCAAAACATTTCAGGCTTTGGACCACGTTCGAGTGTCGTGTCTCACTGCTTGCCTGAGTTCACAAAAAACGGGGATGAAACACGCGACGAACACATCCCTGCAAATGCCCGGAGCCACGTAAGTATTCGTTGCTTGAGTGCCATCAAGCCGTTATACTCTGCCCGTTAAATTAACCTTAACCTCGGGTGCCAAGCTTCCTTAGAGGGATAGCGCTTCAATTGAATACGCGCTGAACCATCCGCACACTTTCTGGCGCAAAGCTTGAGTCCGTCGAAGGCTACCTTGCTTGCCTTTGTCCTGCGCCATCAGCGCCAAGCACGATGAACTCCATTTTGGATCAAACCTAAATGAAAGAGTGTCCGTCCTGCAGACATTGCTTTCCTGATCAGTTCAACAACTGTCCCAGGGACGGTGATGAACTCAATCGCACCATCGCTGGTGATACGGTCCTTGATCGACGTTATCAACTCAACCTGCGACTCGGTCAGGGTGGAATGGGCATCGTCTTCAAGGCCCAGCATGTCTTTCTGAAAACTCCTTACGCGATCAAAGTCATCCTGCCTGATTTTGTGGGAAACGATCCGATGCTGGTTACCCGCTTTCGCCAGGAAGCAATGGTCGCCGCGCGCATCAGCCATCGCAACATCATAAACGTAACGGACTTTGGTGTAGCTGCCGGCGGCATGCCTTACCTGGTAATGGAGTTTATCAAGGGAAAGTCATTGCAAGACCTGCTAACTGAGCAGGGCCGTCTTTCACCCGAGCGCGCGCTAGAAATTATGGCGGCGATCTGCGCCGGAGTCGGGGCCGCTCATGAACAAGGGATTGTTCATCGAGACTTGAAGCCGCTGAACATCATGCTTCAGGACGACGTGCCTTTTAGTGAAGGCGTGAAGGTTTTGGACTTTGGCCTGGCAAAGATCAAATCGGGGGAGTTCCTTGGTTCCTTCGTAGCAGCACAAACAACCGGACTAATGGGATCGCCGTTTTACATGGCGCCTGAGCTCTGGTCTGAAGAAGAACCGGATAGGCGAGCAGACGTCTACAGTTTGGGAGTAATTCTTTTCCAGATTCTTACTGACGATCTTCCCTTCAAAGGCTCAACTATTCCCGTCATCATGAACAAGCACTTGTCACAGCCGCCGCCGAAGTTGGCCTCCAGGGGAATCAACGCACCGCCGGCTATCGACGACGTGCTGCTGCACGCGCTAGCCAAAAAACCCGACGACCGATTGGCTACGGTTGAAGATCTGATTAACGAGTTGCGCCAGGCCGTCCTCTCAGCACATGCAGGCTTCGTTCAACTGCCGACACAAATCTTGCCAAAAGCTGAGCAGGTCACAATGTTTCTCCCCGAAAGCGAATCGGGTGAGATTGACCAAAGTATGACGCTCGATCCCCGGCAACCCTCTATCGAAGACATGACGTTGCCGGATTCAAAGCAACGCATCGAACATGAGGCGGATCGGCTCCGGTACGAGTTTGAAGAAGCTCAGCGGCGCGCAGACGAAGCCCGACAACGAGCGGAAGAGGCTGCAAAACGTCGCACCGAAGAAGAAGCGGCGCGCCGGCAAGCAGAACAGGAAGCCGCGCGCAAACTGGCAGAGGAAGAAGCCGCGCGCAAACGTGCGGCCGAAGCAGCGCGCCGGCAAGCAGAGGAAGAAGCCGCGCGCAAACTGGCAGAAGAGGAAGCTATTCGCAGACTCGCGGAGGAGGAAGCTCGCAAACGCGCCGAAGAAGAAGCGACCCGTAAACTCGCCGCCGAAGAAGCTCTTCGGCTTGCTCGTGAAATGGCCGAAGCGCAACTCCGTGCTGAGGAAGCTCGCAAGCTTGCGGAAGAAGAGGCGCGGCGACGCACTGAGGAAGCAGCCGCCCGACTGCGGGCTGAGGAGCAAGCCAGACTATTAGCTGCCGAAGTAGAAGAGGTGCGGCGCCGTGCCTCGGAAGCGCGAGAACGCGCTGAAGAAGAGGCTCGCCAACATGCCGAAGAAGAACAGGCACGCAAACAGGTTGAAGCAGCCTTAGCGCGCGAACGAGAAGAAGCGGCAGCGAAGATTCACGCCGAAGAAGAAGCAAAGCGAAAGCGCGCGGCTGATGAAGCAGACCGGCTCGCGGTGGAAGTTGCCGAGGCGAGACAACGAGCGGAAGAAGCACGACTGCGAGCGGAAGAAGAAGCTCGCAAACGAATCAAAGAGGAAGAAGCACGCAAACGCGCGGAGGAAGAAGCCAGGCGGCTCGCCCAGCAGGTGGCAGATGCCGAACGGCGCGTCAACGAAATTGCCGAACGAAGAGCACGCGAAGAGTCGGCGCTCAAACAGGAGCAGGAGCGGTTAGCCGCGCAAGCTACTCGACAGCGTGCAGCAGACGAAGCCGAAAAGAAACGTCTTGTCGACGAGGCTGCCGCAAAGCAGAAGGAAAAAGACCAACAGGCCCGCGCTCGAGCTATACGCGAGCAACAGGAAGCCGAATACGCTGCCGCAATTGAACGTGATCGGATCGAGCACGATAAACGAGAGCGTTTCCAATCACCTGCTTCCACCGTGTCGCTAAGAGAAACAATGGCTCTGCCCGCCGAGGCCGAGTTGATACCGCAACCGATCGCGCCGAGTCGTAACGACGGCAAGACTGCCGATCTCGGGCACAAGACGCTGGAACACAAGATCCGGGAGACCCTGCCGCCACAAGCTGCGCCATATCAACCCGCTCCTGTTCCGGCCTCCAATAACAAACAGGCGTTGCGTTCCAGATTACTGATTATCGCTGGAGCGGGAGGCGTCTCTCTCGTGGCCGTGGTTCTGCTGGGCTTTGTAATCTACCAGCAGGTTGCCACAAATCTGGTTTCACCACCTCCACAGGCAACACCCTCAGCTTCTGCTTCGCCATCACCGAAACCGGGAGGCGCCCAGGTTGGTAACAGAGTAAAAATAGATGCCGGATCTTTCTTAATGGGTCGCGATGTGCCGCGAGAAGCAGACGGAAACACCCAATTGCAGTTCCCTGTCCACTACCAGTCTGTCGGAGCTGTTTTGATGGACAGAACAGAAGTCACTAATGCTGAGTATGCTGACTTTGTGCGCGAAACAAAATACCCGGCGCCACCGTCCTGGAGAAATGGCGCGCCCGCGACGGAACGTCTTAACTGGCCTGTAACTGAAGTGAGCATGATCGATGCAACGAGGTTTGCTGAATGGCGTTCAAAACGGGAGCAACGAAAATATCGCTTGCCTACGGAAGTTGAGTGGGAATACGCAGCGAGAAACGGCGCGCAGGCAACACTTTATCCCTGGGGCAACAACTGGGTCGCCGACCGCGCGAATCTGCGTGGCAAATCACCGGCGCCGGTGGGCTCATATCCGCTGGGTGCTTCCAGTTTGGGAGTCCTCGACCTGATTGGCAATGTGTGGGAGTGGACCTCCAGCAAAGCAGCGCTTTACGCGAATAACGAAAGACTATACGCGCCATCCCCAGGGAGGTTCGTAATACGAGGTGGCAGCTTTCAGGATGCCTCGACTGGTCCCAAGGCCATAACCGCGACTCATCGTTTTTTTTACGAGCCGACACAGAAGAATGAAGCCATTGGCTTTCGATTGGTAAGCGATGAGCAGTAAGGGTAAAGCAAAGATTCTTCGTCGCCTCTCCGACATGTTTCACCGAAGAAAGACATTCTCCATGGAATCATGAAAATAGTTTTAAGAGAGATCGTCGCCGAACAGGAACAGGGCAGTTACGAATTCGATCACCGGGCTATCATTCAGATCGGGCGAGACGTACAGCAATGTAATGTCGTTTTTGATTCGGTTCGCTGGCCTATGGTTTCGCGGCTGCATGCTGAAATCAGAACCGAAGGAGATCAATGTTTACTGCGGGATAAGAATTCAACTCAGGGAACTTTTCTCAACCAAAATCCCGTGAGCGCGCCCATAGCCATAAAAACAGGAGATCACATTCAGCTTGGACAGGGCGGACCGAAACTGGCGGTGGAAGTTACCAGCACCGAGCCCATGCGTTTACATGACACGCCCGTGGGAATGAAAGAGATCATTCACGACCAATCGCTCACGGAGACGCACAAACTCCCAACCCTCATCTTCGAGAAAGGCATTCCCACCGAACGTGGCTCACACTTTGTGCTCAGACCGGAACGCACAGTTATCGGGCGCGATCCTGCTGCCGACCTGGTTTTGGATGCAGGGACGATGGGAGTCTCGCGCAGACATGCAGAGATACGCCTGAATGCCCAGGGCCGATTTCAGATCTCAGATCTGAATACTGTTAATGGCACGCTCGTCAATGGTCAAGTAATCGCGCAACCGACCATTCTCAACGACGGTGATCGTATTCAGCTAAGCATTGCCGGACCTGTCCTGCGGTTCATAGATCCGGCTGCCGCTTTATCTCAACAGAAAGAATCCAGATCACCGGTCTTAGCCGAAAACGCGGCCAGGAAGTCGACTTCCAATTCAGCAACTCCCGGGGATGAGCTCGGCCCGACAGGAGGACTGGATACGTTGGTGTATCGCAAAGGGATTGCTCTTACGCCGCCGGTTCCTCCGGTTGTGAAAGCAAAAGAGAAACCTCTTGTTCAATACACCTTCGACGGCAAAGAAAAGCTGAGCGTCGGGCGCGCGGGTGACAACGACATTCAACTTGACGGTCTGTTGATCTCAAAGTATCACGCGCGGTTTATCCGAACAGCCCGGGCGTTATTGCTTGAAGATGCAGGTTCGACCAATGGAGTATTTGTCAACGGCGCGCGTGTTACAGGCAGACGGCCGGTAGTCAGCGAAGACATCATACAAATCGGTCCGTTTGTATTGAAAGCCGATCCAATTATCGGCGTCTCCATTTTCGACACGCGCTCCGAAACGCGAATCGACGCGATCGATATTACGGACGTAGTGACAGATTCTCATAACGCCCCCAGAAAACTTCTAAACGGAATCAGCCTGACGATACAACCTAATGAGTTCGTTGGTTTGCTTGGTCCGTCAGGCGCCGGCAAGTCGGTGTTCATGAGTGTCCTCAACGGCATGCGCCCCGCCAGCGGCGGCGTTGTTTTGATGAACTCACTGGACCTTTATCAACACCTCCATTCTCTAAAGCAATCAATCGGCTATGTTCCGCAGGACGACATCATCCATCGCGAATTGACCTGCTACACCACGCTTTACTACGTCGCACGCCTGCGCTTGTCGCGCGATGTGCCGGCGGAGGACCTGCATAAGATCATCACTGAAATACTCGAACTGACCGGACTCACGGAAAGACGAGATGTCAGGATCTCTCAACTCTCCGGTGGTCAACGAAAGCGTGTCTCAATCGCAGTCGAGTTAATTACCAAGCCCTCCGTCATCTTTCTGGACGAGCCGACGTCGGGTCTCGATCCGGCCACTGAAGAACGGATCATGAAACTCTTTCGGCAAATCGCCGAGTCAGGGCGCACAGTGATCCTCACCACTCATGCGATGGAGAACGTGCATCTGTTCGACAAGATTGTTTTGCTAATGCGCGGCCGGCTGATCTTTTATGGCACTCCGAATGAAGCGTTGGCGTTTGTCGG
Source organism: Pyrinomonadaceae bacterium (assembly GCA_035276045.1). Lineage (GTDB taxonomy): Bacteria > Acidobacteriota > Blastocatellia > Pyrinomonadales > Pyrinomonadaceae > PSRF01. The sequence goes on from DATELZ010000068.1 coordinate 62,038, forward strand.
AGCACGCAATTTCATTGAGTTATACAACAAGCTCGAAGAATCAGTGCCGGGTGAACCTAACGCATTTACAATTCCGTTGGACCCTGATGGAGCTTCACATAACCAGAAGGAAGTGCGCAGTGGAGACGGCGAAGCAGCCGCCGAACAATGGCGCCAGCGCTTTGCCGCAACGGAAATATACCAACGCAACATCGCGGCGCCGCTAAGCCTTGTGCAGCAGGAAAGTAAAATCAGTCCTGCTGTTCACCTGGCCCAGGGCACCGTCGATTCTCTGCGCCAGTGGTTTACACTCGTCGCCCGTTATGCACGCATACTTGCGAGCGACAAACTGAATTTACTTATTTTGCTGGCCCAGGCCCCGATCATTGCCGTCCTGACCTGCCTGGCTGTGGGCAAGCACGACTCGCGCGATTTTGTTTATTTCGTGCTGGCGCTGATTCCCTTGTGGTTCGGCACGTCGGTGGCCGCACGTGAGATCGTAAAAGAAAGATCCATCTACAAGCGTGAACGGATGGTCAACCTTGGGTTAATGCCATATGTCGCTTCAAAGATCTTTCTTTTGTTATGTATTGTGGGCTCGCAGTGCATCCTGCTCTTTGGAACCTTAAAAGTCTTTCATCTCGCTAACCTGCTCTACCTGCCCGGCGTGTTCGGCGGCCTGGGACAATGGTTGGCGATGGTTCTCACTGGCGCTGTGGGGATCGCCCTGGGACTGTTCATCTCAGCATTGGTAAGAACCTCAGAAATGGCGACCAGCATCGTCCCGCTGCTGCTCATCCCGCAGATTCTCTTTTGTGGATTAGTCGGTGCGCCGACCGGCGTAACGCGCTATGTAAGCGCAGTCATGCCGGCGACCTGGTCCTTCGATGAGATGAAGAGACTATCAAAGCTTGATACGTTGCGTGCTGAAGGATCAGATTCCAACGGACCTAACAAAGGAGCCGGCTTTTACAAGCACCTCGAGGACACAAACCTCAAGTCGGTCCGGAAGGCCCGCACCGACCTCGAGGAATACTCCCGGCGAGCAAATGAAAGTCTTGCCCAATATGATCTGCGCATGAAGTCATCAGTCGCGCGGGGTGATTCCAGGCCAATTCTCTCTGGAGAAGGCCCACCTGCTATCGGGTCGCCGCCCCTAATCCCCGAACCAGAAAAAATGAAAGATGACCTGAGCGACTTTGTAACTTTCAAGCATGCATGGGGAGGTGTAGTGCTGAATCCGTTGCTGCTGCTCGTGATGTTCTTCGCGCTGGTGGCTGCAACCCTGGTCGTCCTGCGCGTCCAGGATCCGAGAGCACACAAAACTCGGTGATTCAATCCTAATCCGTACCGGCCATGTGCCCGACTGACGCCTACAATCAGGTTACCTATCCCAATTTTGCGTTTCCGCAAACTCACCCCGATCGTCTCGCAAGCCTCGCGACTCTCTTCGGCATGACGCCCGCTGCTGTGGAAGGCTGCCGGGTGCTGGAACTGGGTTGTGGGGATGGCGGCAACCTGATCCCGATGGCTTTCTCTTTGCCCGGCAGTCAATTCGTCGGCATCGATCGCGCAGAGAAACCTGTTGAAAAAGGAAACGCCACCATTGGAGCGCTCGGGTTACAGAACATCGAGTTGATGAGTGTCGACATCAACGATCTCTCCGCGCAATCAGGTCGCTTTGATTACATCATTGCTCACGGCTTGTATTCGTGGGTTCCGTCCGAGATAAGAGATCGAATTCTAAAGATCTGCCGGTCTATGCTTGCCGCTCAAGGAGTCGCATACCTCTCATACAATACTTATCCGGGATGTCATCTACGCAATGTTGCACGTGAGCTAATGCTCTTTCACACGAGGAACGTGCCTGAGATCGGCGACCGCATCTCCCAGGCACGCGCGCTCATGAACTGGCTTGCCGATTCACGTCCGATCACTAATGCGTACCAGGCACTGCTCGCCGACCTGAGTCAACATCTCAACAATAAACACGAAGCCGCGATCTATCACGACGATCTAGCCACTATCAACACGCCTGTATATTTTTATCAATTCGTCGAGCACGCTGCCCGGCATGGCTTGCAGTTTCTATGCGAAGCTGAATTTCTTGACGTTCAATACTCGCAGCTTCCCGCCACAATCGGAGAACAGATGAAGGCTTTAGCCGAGACTGACATCCTGGCCAAAGAACAATACATGGACTTTCTCGAAGGCCGAAGTTTTCGACAAAGCCTGCTGTGTCATTACGAAATAAAACTCGAACGCAGCATACCGCCGGCCCGAATCGATAAGTTTTACTTCAAAGCTGAAGTGCGGGCACTTTCTGCGCTTCCCGATCTTTCGCCCGGGGCTGTTGAAGAGTTTCAAGGTAAGAAGGAGAGCAGTATCGCTACAGATCTTCCTTTGGGAAAAGCGACTTTGCTACACCTGGGAAAAATTTATCCCCGCTCTGTCCGCTTTAACGAACTACTCGTCGAGGTCGCAGGCATGCTGGCAGCAAGCGGTCATGAAGCGGCTCTCGATGAAGAGAGCACGAAAGCGCTTGTCTCTTTGTTGCTGAAGGCACATGGCGCCGGCGTGCTGGAAATGCACTTGTTCGAGCCAAAATTCGCGTCGACTCCGGGCGATCGTCCGCTTGCTTATCCGCTCGCGCGATTACAGGCTGGCGAAGGTCCCATTATTACGACGCTGCTGCATAACAATGTCAGGCTGGAGGACGATCTCGGCCGTCAACTTTTATTGCTACTTGACGGTAAGCGAAATCGAACCGAACTCTTACACGACTTAAAGATCAACATGCCGGCGGAGCTTGAAGAGAAACTTTGCCTGCTCGCAAAACTGGGTTTGCTGCTTTAATCGCTATCCGCAAAAGCGCAAAGCGCTGCCGCGTTACGGTTTCTCGATCCTGGCGAGCCTTACACCTGGCTGAAGCCAGGTGAGAATGAAAGGACTCTTGAGGCAAAGCTGTTTGCCTCTTTAACTCGTGAGTTGCTCTGGAAGCAACAGAAAGCCGCGCTCGAGCATGCGCGCTACCAGACTCATGAAATCGGTAAGCTCGAATCCGTCTGGCAATTCTCCATTTAGTTTGGACTGCTCGTAAATCTCACGGCATGAAAGCTCGCCGTCACACCGCGCCAACAGCGGGACCATCCATCTATCAACTGCGCCACGAACGGCAAAGGGTTTATCAGTTTCAAAGATATGTTCGGCGGAAGTCAGCGCGCCTTCATATACGACGTGAGTGATGATTACCTGCAAGCGTGGCGCAAGACGCACCGGCGTCTCGCTGAGTCCGGGCAAAGAACCAGGACGAGCGAGGTGTCGATGCAGGGCAAAAGCCGCATCGAAATCCGAGCTATCGGTTACCTCGCTGAGTGTAGTCCGCAACGTCCATGGCTGGCGCTCACGTGGGCGGTCATAACGCTGCATTACCAGCGCGCCATATGGGATTTTTGTCACGCCGGCTTCAGCAAAAGCATTGCCGATTCTTTTGACACCTTCGGATCCGAGGTTGTCATCTTTTTCGCTAAGCTCTTTCAGGATTGTTTCCGGACTGCGTTCGTTTGAGGTCGCAAAAATAATATCAAACTCGGCGGCGCTATCGTTGAGCCAGCGTCGCGCTCGTTCTTCGAAACTGCCTTCCTTGGTGTCGAGGGCCAACGTTACCAGGCAGAATGTGCCACCTGGCCGTAAGTGTTCAGGCAAGCCCTCAATCAATCGTCTAACCAGTAACTCGCCTGTTAGTCCACCGTCTCGCCAGATGGTTTCAATGCCAAGCGACGGCACATAGGGAGGATGCGCAATGATGCAATCGAAAGTGCGTCCCTTAACGCCCTCGTAACAGTCGCCGCTGACTGGCTCGACATTATGAAGACCGTTAAGTCTTGCATTGAACTGAGCAAACATCGTTGCCCGTTTCGTGATGTCCGTGCACACTGCCTGTTTGCTGTGACGGCTCAACACAAATGCCCCGATGCCCGACCCCGCGCAAACGTCCAGCGCGCATTCAAACGGACGGCGTGGCACGAGATTAAGAAAACGAAGAGTACCGCCATAGATTGCCGGAAAGACAATGTCAGGTGGTGGATTAAAGGACGATCCATCAGGATTACTATGACGATCCGATACCACCAGAAAACCGGCCAACGGATAAAGGAGCACTCTTGAATACACCTGGTCCGTTCCAAATTCACCGCTGCCAAGTAAGCCGAGTGAAAAAAATGTTTGGAGCTCGTCAACCCCAATCGAGCTTTCTGCTTTCCCCCGCGAAACTAATCTCTGCAAAAGAAAAAGCTCGACGAAAGATCTCAGCTTAGCTGAGGTATTCTCAAAGTCGAGGTCCGCATCTTCGACCGAACCGATGTTGGATAACGACTTGATGTTCAACGTTCGCAGGATGGTCTCCTCATCAAAGTTTGCCTCCTTCAACGACAAAGCCACACGCGCAAACTCCGCTTCAGTTCCTGCACGAATCGGGACTTCAGTTATAAAGGAGTGAACCATCTTTAGGTTTCCTCTGCGCCCTCTGCGGTTAAATTTAGCTTGAGATCCTTATGACCGCAGCGGTGGCGCAGAGCTGTTCCACGACATCAATCCCAACCGTTGACAAGGACTTAGCCAGCCTAGTAGGCTGCTAAGCGAACGTCTTCGCTTCTCCATTCATATCCTCAAGGAGCCTTACCCCATGAAAGAAGATTACACAACTGACAGGTTGTTGATGTTGCGCCGACTGACGCGAGCAATGGCCGAATTGCTGCGTGGTCAAATGAAAGAGTACCTATCGACGCTTGCTCCCCTGATGCATCCCAAGACGGTATTGGGTAATTATGTTGGCAGCTCTGCCTACGAGGTTTCGCGAACGGGCGAAAAGGCATTCAACGAATTACGTGAGCATTACCAGGCGCTGGTGAAATCAAGAGTATTTAACTTACCCGCGGAGTTTAGCACACCGCTTGAATTAATCAATTCGCAATTGGAAATGACCCCGGTGGACTACCAGCATGTAGTCACCAATGGCGTGGAGAGTAAGACGGTGACTATCACTTCTCCCTTGAAATGGGCGCTTTCTTTCGCCGGTTTCTCACCAGCTAAAGGACGTTTGCTGCTGCGGGAGAAGCTTGGTGTAAACGACAGTGTCCAACAATTTGTCTTGCACACACTCATGATGCACGCGGTGGTCGCCCGGCAAAACGGATTAGCTCAAATCCTCGAAGCTCTTCATTTTCCTCTCAGCGTCGAAGCCTCGGCGGAGTTCGGCAACCTGCCCGTTTGCTATATATCATCCTCGATTTCAACTACCAGAGTTCCCGACGAAGTGATTATTGAAAGCACTGAAATCTCCGGGACGGACGCATTCGAAGAGTTGGTGAATGTCGAGGATGTAGGTCGCTTACGCGATCCTCTTAAAGAGCGCCTTACGAGTTTAATCAGCAATTACGTTTGAGTTTTCCTACGAGTCCAGCACCGACAAGAGATGGCCTTTCTTATCGACGCCCCGGTTGTTACGGGTAAACTCAAGCAGAATTTCAGGTCTTTCCGCTTCCATCAAGTAAGCACGAATTGGCCCAAAGTATCGTTGCGCTTCATCAGCCGTGCAATTCTCCAGGAAGCCCCGGAAGAAACGTGGCTCATAAAACCGCGAGAACATCTCTATGCCATCGGGCATCTTCACCATCAATGCCGAGCGAAAGTATTCACGCACCTCCACCAGACTTGCATTGCTGGTAAGATAAACGCCCCAACCTCGTCCCCAACCTTCATCGATCATTTGCTTTAGCAGGGCTGATTGAGGTGGCAATCGGACCAAATGCGGCGCGAGTGCTTTATTCTGTTCGTCGCGATACAGTGAGCGATATTCCTCACCTGATCTATGCACCAGATCGAGCACACGTTTTTCTCGCATGCCGTCGACCAGAGCCAGTAAACGTTCCGGTTGATTCTGTAAGATGCGCAGCAACGATCCCTGGGGAGTGGCCGCGTGATAGGCAGCGACGCCCGGTTCCTCGGGGAAGGGATGGGTCGTAGGTTCCATCGGCTTTCCCCGGCTCGCAGGTTTTCCATCGCGCCGAGCAGGTTCGTTATTAGAGTTAACTACCGGACGGTCCGATTTTTGTTTCGCAGGATCATCCGGCTTATTTATGCCGAAATGTTCTTTTGACTGGTCGGGGGGAATTGTCGGTTGGAGCTTGTTGAATTGCGAAAAATCAAATTCCATATCGTCGAGTTCGATATGGACCAGAAAGTCCGTTTGTCCCGCGTGAATACGGTCGCCATCGCGGACCACTGCGCGCGTAATTCTTTCGTCGTTGAGCTTGGTGCCGTTGCGGCTGTCAAGGTCGCGCACTCCGCAAGCTCCGCCGACGCATTCAATTGCAAAATGTTGGCCGGACATAAAAGTATCTTCCATTGCCACTGCGGCTTTGGAAGTACGCCCTATGCCGACCACCTGGCCCGCTTGCGCGATAATTTTCTGCCCCTTGTGGGGCCCTGAAATGACCTCTAAGATTAATCGCATGATGATCGCAACTCGACGTACAACCATCGAATACAACTTGCCGCACTGACTCGTCAACTACTAGTAACGTGAATCCTCACTGGTGTAAAGTCCGCGCGTGGAAAATGAAAAAAATGCAGGTGGGTTCTTCCTCAGAGCGGGATAGGTAAGCTTGTGTCTCGCGCCAGGGATGGCGCTCTCATCAGCGGCCCCAAAGCTGTCTTAACAACTCCAATTCCTCAGGTGTTAGAGTGAGTCTTTTTTCTCCTTCTCCAACCCCCGGTATCACTGGCTTTACTCGTTCGGCAGTGATGTCAAAAATCACCTGCCCCTTTTCGTTTGTAATAAATATTCTGCCTGGTCCGACACTCTTCACCACGCTGTTAGGCGGTCCAATAAGGTTCTTGAGATTCGAGCCGCTTCTGCCCGCGCTTGGCATAACGAAATCATGGTTGATTTGCGGTTTTCCAGTCGACGCATTTCCTTTCGCACCGGCAGTTTTACGCAGGAGCAGCGCAATCGCAGTATCAACGCCCACGATAACTACAAAACGCGCGAAGTGCTGGCCGGCTTTGTCCAGATCTTCCGGGGTCTGCGCGGCCAAACCCAATTGCACAAAACTCATCAACTCCCGGCCGGCTACGAACGCTTCGTGGCCAAGCGCATACACTCCAAGCCCGATCAAAACACCATCGACGAGCCAACTAGCGCCGATAAAATGGCCGCCCGCCCACAACACCGCAGCGGATCCAATGATCGCAAGCGATTCGGGAGTTACGAGCGCCAGCAATTTGTCGCCGATCTCGGGACCTACGTAGTGGCGGGCTCGCAAAATAGCAGCGCCCAATTTTTCACCCGAACTCATCCGGGAAATCGCCGTTAAGGAAGTGTCGCTATTCAGTCCTACGGCGACAGGGATGGGCGAAACCTGAAGACACAGCGTTCCATCGTGGATCTTTAGCGGCTTGCGCGTGCGACAGAGCGGTCCCGGTGTTTTTCCATCAGCCATCGCTTCCCCACAAGATCAATTGCGACCTGAAATGTTGTCACTCCTGACGTCGAGAATTTCCTGAGTGTCGGGATGGGCGGTAACCAGAATCGGCGTGGCCTTTTTAATGCTCTCTTCCAATCGCTGTTTCATTTCGTCGTAGTTTGCGCGAGACACTTTGAGATGATAGGTGGAAGGCGCCATAAACAATATGACCTTTAGACGATCGTCTTTTACATCCTGCGCGACGTGTTCGATGCGGCGCATCACGGGTTGAAAAATCTCCTTAACCATTTTGGTAGCTGGATCAAATTCAATGTAAAGCGGTTTCCCTTCGGTTTTGTAATCATTGATCATGTTGGACCATACGTCGAAGAGAATATTGTTTTTGGCGATTTGATAGTCGCCATTGCTATCGGTTCGCAAAACTGCGGTTGCAGCCGGCGCTGAAGTTTGAAAGCTGTCTATCTTGTCGACAATATAATTGTTCTTGTCCATGACTCGCTCCCGACCATGACGCTTTCCTTGAAAAGCCATGCTTACCACCACGATCAAGATAAGCGTCAACACCTGGAAACCGCTCGTTTTAATATCGTGACGCTTGCTTCGGAGGCGCCACTTATTTACCAGCTTTTTTATTGCGTAGATCCCTGTCATAGCCATGTTGTTTGAGTGTCGCACTCGTTTTCGCGTAAGTAGGATCATCTTCCATGTACGCATCCTTTGGCGTGCGGAAGTAGGGTGTCGCCGACGTTATCTCGATCGTCGAATTCTGATCCTGTTGCTTTTGCTTCCACTCAGCTACAGTAACCGGCCTATCAAAAAGCGAGGGGTCCATGACCATATCCGTGCAGGTTCCGTTTTCATTGACCGACACTACCGGGGCGACATGGTATCGCCAGGACACTTTACCGTTTGGATGATTGGGTGTACTAGCCTGGAGAGTTGAATTATCTGGAAAGCCCTGGCCGTAATTCCAAACCTTTCGGCAATCGACCCCTTCTGCTTTCATGATGCGACACATTTCGTGCGCGCGCGAATAACAGCAATCATCAGGATAATCAAAAGGAATGTGGTTTTGCGACGCAAGCGTTTTGAACATCTCGTCGGCTTTAGCTTTTGAAAGAGCGCCCAGGGGACACTGCGTCACCGGACCAGGAGGGTTGTTTGAAAACAGTTTCCGAATGGCGTTTACTGCTTTGATAATGGAGATAATGATAGGCCCAAAAGGCACCATCACACCGTCCTCCAAGACCAGGCATTCACGTCGTAGCCTCTTTTAACTTCCGCCCAGGTATCTTCACTTATTACGCTCAACAGTTCGTCAACGCGAAGATCCGCCGCCATCTCCTGATTGCCGAGCACTTGTTTGACATGGGAATTCTCGTCAAAACCTGGGGCCACCAGGAACATGATCGCGACGAAGCTCGTCAAAGTTGACTCCCAGGTAATGCCATATGAACGCGCACGCTCAATTCCGTGACGCACCATCTCACGCAATGTCCGATCGTCAATTTGGCCGAGCATCAGCGTTTCACCGGGAAGATGGACTTGAAGCTCTCTTTGCTCCGCTCGCAAATACTCCATGATTCTTGTCTCAAACGCGGTTTCTGCAAGAGAGTCGAACACTTCAAATTGTTGCGGACGAATTAACATAAATAAGCAAAACCTGTGTTCTGTCGTATCGAACCTAACCGCCAATAATTACCGTCGGGCAACACGGCGCGACGATCACGCCGCCATGTGCCGTCATATCTCCCAGCCGGGCGGCGGGCAGGCCGCCGATGACCACTGTGGCAGAGCCCTTTGCGATCACGTCCGGTGGGCCGACACAGACACATTGATCGGTGACACGCGCCGCGGGAAGAAAACCGATGAGCACGGTGGGACAGCCGGGTGAGACAATGGGACCGCCAACATGTGGAACGGTTCCCGTGACCATTGGACAGGTATGCATATCGGTGAGTCTGGCTGCTGGTGGCACGAGTTGTCTCTCCTTCTTGAAACTGCCGTTAAGCACTCGCCGCGGCAAGCGACTTTTGCTGCTGTTGCAGCTCGTTCTTCTCAAATTGAAAACTCAGCAAAGTGTTTGGGTCTTCCCCCTCGAGCAAGTAACTTGAAACAGAGCCGAAAATAGTTCGCAGTTCTTCGGCGTTACATGTCGGCAGGTATAACCGCAGCACTCGCGGGTCGTAGTATCTAAAAAGCAGCGGCTTGCCATTGCTATCATGAACTGTCAGGAACTTTCTGAAGTGTTTGCGCATGGTTACCAGGTCTGAATTGGTGAGAGCGAAAATGCCCCAATGCTCTCCCCAGCCATTCCGAATCAGCCAGGCTGCCAGCGGCGTATCGGAGTGAACGTGGACCAGGTAGGGCGCGACACTTGCCAAATCAGGTTCGAGGTTACCGCGATACAGACAGACATGCTCCGGCTGGTGTTGATAAAGCACCTGCGGCAGATCGGGAACAGAAGCACCATCCAAAACCGCGAACACATTCATTCCTTCATGCGAGAAGAGTGTGTTCGTTATAGATTTTGCGAGTTCTTCTTTGATCATCATTTAGCCTCACAGGCTAATTAACCTCTCGAGCATATTTCGCAAAACGGAGCGCCTGTTAATGCGGCCTGTTTCAACGCCAGCGCGGCCGGGCTGAAGGTGGTTGCGGGAGGCGGCTTTGATTTCTCGCCAGTTTCCGCCTTGTCTGCTTCCTTTGGATCTTTCGGCGTGTCAGGCGATGAGCCTGAGCCTGTCCCGGCGGCGCCCCCGCTATTGACCATTACCATAGTGCCGGAGATGAAAATGCCTCCCGGATTAAGGTTGATGAAGTTGCCGCCTACCTTGAGCGTCAAAGAGGCGCCTGCTTCCACAACCACGGTCATCCCGGCCTTGAGATGAATCTCCATGCCCGAATCCAGGGCATACTTCTGGCCGACCTTCTCCTGCACGTCCTGGCCTGCGGTAATGGAGATCGTGCCGTCGATCTTTTCGTTTTGATCGCCTTTGACCTGTAAATGCTTATCGCCACCCACTTGTTCAAATTGGTCTTTCTTAACGATCAGGTGGCTTTCGTTGCCTACAGTTTCAAAGCGATCGTTGCGGATGCGAATGTCCTTGTTGCGTTCCGCGTGAATAAAAATCTGCTCCTTGCCTTTCTTGTCTTCAACTCGAAACTCGTTGAAGCCACCGCCTCCCTTCGAGCTGTTCGATTTGAAGATAACCGTCTTCGTCTTCTCGTCAGGGAGCTTGTAAGGAGGCATCTCGGAGGCGTTGTAGACAGACCCGACGATAATCGGCTGGTCCGGATCGCCTTCGAGAAAATCAACCACTACTTCATGACCGATACGGGGCCAAAAGGCAGAGCCCCAGCGAATGCCGGAACTGCTTTGAGCGACGCGTATCCAGCATGAGCTGTCGGCATTGGCCTTGCTCTCGCGATCCCAGTGAAACTGCACCTTCACTCGGCCATATTTGTCGACAAAGATCTCTTCCCCCGAAGGTCCCACCACGACGGCTGTTTGTGTCCCCTGGACCACCGGCTTGGGAGTGGTCGTTAAAGGACGGAACGGAATTGCAAAGGGTATGCAGGTAAAGGTGTTCTCGTAGTCAAAGTGAGTTTCGCCGCTGCGATAGTCTCCGGTGAGCCGAGCGGAATGGGCGGCGCTGACGACGGCATATGGACCATTAGCGGCGAAGTGGTTGGTCAAGGTAAATTTGTGGCCGGATACGAGATTGCGGCAATTGCCTGCCGCTTGAATCACCACACTTGACAAGGCTTCCTGCTGCATTCGGATCTTCACGGTGCGCTTGTTGTCGTCAAAGATTTTCTGCAACTCTCCGGATTGCTCGCCACCGCCTTTATCAATGCCGTCAAAGCGCTGTGCATAAGCACCCGGGTAATCATAGATTTCGAGCTTGTCGTTGTTGCCAACCTGCAATTTGTGTTGCACTTGTCCAACCTGAACATTGGGCAGGATGGGCTCTTCAGCTTCCAGGTGCTTATGAGGCAACTCGAACGTATGGTCCCACAATGTATATTTGCCGGAGCGTAATTCCTGCACTTTTTCCCACCTGTGGATCCGCATCTCGTCACGCACGCCTCCTGAAACCTCCTCGTAGATCAACGCGCTCGTGTCGGGCATGTCCGGATGGCTTTCCGGTGTATTTGCCAGGATTAACTTGTGACCTTCAGTGGTGTGCTTGAAAAAGTAAAAGATGCCTTCCTCTTCCATCAGGCGGCTGGCGAAATTGAAATCAGTTTCACGGTATTGCACGCAAAAATCGCGCGGTTGAAAATTCCCATGCAGTTCGTAGGTAACTTCCAGTCCGGTCAACACCTTCTTGAGAATATCGGGCACTGTCAGATGCTGAAAGATTCGACTCTGCGCTCTTCTGGTAAGCAGCCAAAAGGCCGGCACTATCTCCATGCGATAGTAAGTAAAATCGTGATCGCGATGGCCCTGGCTGAAGCGATTACAGATGCCGTTGAAAAAGCGGGTCTTGCCGTCGCTTGACGTCAGCCGGACACCGATGCCCTGGCCCAGCAGCTTGTCAAAAGCTATATCCGTTTCGTTTTCGGCAAGTAATTCCAGGTGAAAGTTGAATAGCTGCGAAATCGCTTCATGGCCGGAGATACCCACCAGCAACAAGGCGTCGTCACCCAAGGGCGTGGTCACCGCCAGGGGTCGATTAGCTTGTGTGTAGGTCGGCATTTTTATAGATCAATCACGAAAACGTATAGAGGAACTGTCCCCCATCGCCAACGGCGACCTGGACCTTTGAGATCGACTCGCCGCTCGACATCCGCGAGAGAAACTCGCCCGACATCTCCGGGAGCACAGAGCGAGTCAGGATGTGATCGACGTTCCGAGCGCCACTCTCAACCTCTTTACAGCGACTCAGAATTTCCGTGATCACTCCGTCATCATAGAGAAACTCCGCGCCATGATTTTCTTCCAACCGGGTTGCAATACGACCCAACTGCAACCTGATGATCCCGCCCATGACGTCGTCGCTGATTGGGTAATACGGAACAACGACCATTCGCCCGAGCAGTGCGGGCTTAAATACCTTGAGCAACTCCGGGCGCAACGCTTCGGTTAATCCGGCGGGCTCAGGTTTTGTATCGGGATCTGCGCAGAGCTTCATGGCCGTTTCAGAGCCCGCATTGGACGTCAATAAGATCACGGTGTTCTTGAAGTCTATTTCGCGGCCTTCTCCGTCTTCGAGCATGCCTTTGTCGAACACCTGGTAGAAGAGCTCCATCACATCAGGATGGGCCTTTTCAACTTCGTCAAGCAGAACGACGGAGTAGGGTTTACGCCGCACGGCTTCAGTCAACACCCCGCCTTCGCCATAACCTACGTATCCCGGCGGTGACCCTTTCAACGAGGAAACAGTGTGGGCCTCCTGATACTCGCTCATATTGATGGTCACCAGGTTTCTTTCACCGCCATAGAGCGTGTCGGCCAAACTTAAAGCAGTTTCGGTTTTACCAACACCGCTTGGTCCAACCAGTAAGAAAACGCCGACCGGACGTCGCGGGTCGGTCAGCCCGGCACGAGCGGTGCGAATACGTTGGGCGATTGCTTCGAGAGCATGCCCCTGGCCGATCACTCTTTTCTCAAGCCGGTCTTTCAATGCCAACACAGTTTGAATTTCGTTGGTCAGCATCTTTCCCACGGGAATTCCGGTCCATCCGGAAATCACATCGGCGATGGTTTGCGAATTAACACACGCCTGCATCAACGGGTTTTCACCTTGAATTCTTCTCAATTCTTCGTTGAGCCTGCTTAACTCTACCTGGGCGGCGGCTGTATCGAGCGGTTCCGGCTGCGATCCAGTATCAGAAGTTGCGGCAACAGTTTCCCCCGCTCTTTCCAAAGCCACTTGTTCAAGCCGGTTTCGGAGATCACGAATACCCTCGATAATTTCCTTCTCGCGATCCCACTGGACCTTTAGCTCTTCCAATCGTTCCTCTGCGGCCATCTTTGCAGATCGCAGGCCGCCTATGCGATCAGAGTGATTGGCGCCGGTGACGGCTTCACGTTCGAGTCCAACGATTTCAACTCGGAGTTGCTCGATACGGCGTTGTGAATCCTCGATCGCGGCAGGTGTCGCTCCTTGTCCAATGGCAACGCGCGCGCAGGCTGTGTCGAGAACGCTGACTGATTTATCAGGAAGTTGCCGGCCGGTGAGGTAACGATGAGAAAACTTAACTGCGTCAGCGATGGCTTCGTCGAGAATTCTTACCTGATGATGGCTCTCCAGCATCGCACTTAGACCGCGCATCATGGCGATCGCCTTCTCTTCGTCGGGTTCCTCAACCTTGACGACCTGGAATCGTCGAGCGAGTGCGGCATCCTTCTCAAAATACTTCTTGTACTCGGCCCACGTCGTGGCCGCAATCGTGCGCAATTCACCTCGAGCAAGCGCCGGCTTCAGCAGATTTGCGGCATCGTTTTGTCCTGCTTGTCCGCCGGCGCCGATCATCGTATGGGCCTCGTCGATAAAAAGAATGACGGGCTGAGGTGACGATTTCACGTCGTCGATTACCGACTTCAAACGGTTTTCGAATTCTCCTTTTATTCCGGCGCCTGCCTGTAACAGTCCCAGATCGAGGGAACGAAGCGAAACATTCCTGAGCGGCTCCGGCACGTCGCCCGCCGCAATGCGCAACGCAAAGCCTTCCACCACAGCGGTTTTTCCTACCCCAGCTTCGCCGGTAAGGATTGGATTGTTCTGACGCCGGCGCGTGAGGATGTCGACGACCTGGCGGATCTCAAAGTCTCTCCCAAGCACCGGATCGATTTCACCGGCCCGCGCTTTGGCGGTGAGATCGATGGTGAACTGGTCCAGCGCCTTGAATTTTCCCGCGAGCGCCGAACCGTCGCCGGCGTCTGCCGAGGCTGATTGCACTCCCGGGCCCAAAGCTTCTCTATCCTCGATAGAGCCGTGCGTTAGATCTGAAAAATTCTCCCTGAGCGATTCCAGTGATACATGTCGAAACTCGCCGGAAATCTCACGCGCCAAACGTCCGAGATCGTCGCTGCTCAAGAGTGCAATCATGAGATGTCCGGAGCGAACCTGCGTGGCCCCGAAGTCAACCGAGCCGGCAAGCCAGGCATCCTGCACCCAAAGCGGCAAGCGCGGGGACATTGAAGGAGTGCGCGAGTTTCCTGTTTTCAATCGATCGAGTGCGTGCGTGATGTCCCTTGCGAGTCGTGACAGGTCCACTTCGTAGTGCCGCAGGATGCGAACAAAATCGCTTTCCGGCAGCTCTACGAGCTTCAACAGAAAATGCTCCGGCTCGACGTCGTAATTTGTCCGCGCCAGGCAAAGTCCCGCAGAGCCTTCGAGAGCTCCGCGACAAGTGTTGTTAAGCCTTCCAATCAGCGACTTGAGATTTACCGTCATCATCTGTAGTCATTTCGCCTTTCAGACTTAATGGAGATCCAGACCATCTGCCTTCACTGGAAGAACCACTTGATCGTCATCCCTGGTGACGGGACGGGACTTCAGCCAACTTGTCCAACCCAGCCGGGGCTGAGCATCTGATCCGGTTTCCAGCACACAGAACGGCACCATCCCGGCATCGAGAACTAATTGCATATCGAAATCCAGTTCCAGACCAACCAGTAAACGCGTGAGTTCCGTGGCACTCTGAAAGGCTGAGCCATTTGGCAAAAACGCGCGAAACTCGTCCAGACTGAGCGGGCCAAAGCGAAGGCGAAACATCGATTGCGCATCCCAAACGCGCGCGCCTGCAATCGTGGATATGCCGAGGAAGCTATTACTTTCACCGAGACGCGTGACGTCGTCACCCAGTTTCAACCATTGGCCCGAGTACTGTTGCGCCTCGACAGGCACTCGAAAATAGTCTCCCAGGATGGCCGTAATGGCACTGGCCGAGTGAGGACGCTGCGCAACCAAACCACCGTAAAAGATCAAAATCTGATCGTTCAGCGAAAGGCGGTTACGTAACTTCTCCGTCCCGATTCCGACGAGGCTAAACAGCGATTGGGTAAAGTCGTCGAGCTTGCCCCGTTCGTAGGCAATTGGAAACCGATACTTTTCCCAAACTCGATAGAAGAGCGAAAGCATCCGGTGGTTGAAGATGTCGAAAAAATTCCACAGCGTAGTGTCGTTGTGGCGAATCCGATCGATCACCAACTCCGAATAGTTATGAGGCAAGACACCGAGCGGGCCGGTCAGGCCCATGAAAGCAACAAACATCTCAGGCGGAATGCTGCCATCTTCACCATCAGTGGCAATCTCATAAATCTCGCTGGCCGGAAAACTGAGCGTCTGCCGAGTCCGAAAACGGACGGCCTCGCGCTCAGCAGCAGCGTCGTGCCCTACCGCGTGGCGCTCAGGGTCGATACGCTCCAGCAAACGCACCGCCTGGAAGAAGCCGAAGCGATATGGTTCATCGAGCAGTTCGCGTGCTAGAGAACGATCTGTTGTCCTGCTCTCGGCGGCCATTGTTTTAGTACGCCCTCGGTTTGCCTGGTTTTGACAACCAGTTGATTGAAGGAATTGATCGACGCGTAAAGGCCAAGGAAGCGTTCCAGGATCGTGGCGAAGAGAAAGAGGCCGCTTCCCACGTACTGCTCTTCGTCAAACTCGATGGTGGTTTCCAATCCACGGACGAAGCCTGAGCCGATGCGCGAACCTGTCTGGCGGACGGCGGGACGACTGGTAACACTACTGATGCCGAGCACTTGTTTTCGGGCCACAGGCGAACCTGTCAAATCATAAAGAAACAGGATCTCCTGCAGTGCATCAGGGGTGCCGCCGCGACCGCTGTTTACCAGAGATAAATGATTGAGAGTGAGATGAGAGATCAACCGCCATTGAGTGCCACGTCGCGGTGGCGGACGCAGCGTTGGAGTTGGTTTGGTCAGAAGCCTTACACCTGAGACAGGCGCGGCGCCCTCTACTTCCAAAGTCCCCCCTTTGCCCCCAAAGGGCAACCGTTCCGGAAGATCGCGATTGGTACATGTTGTATGGACCGTCAGGATACTCGTCGCCGGCACGTGGGGATTGAACCCCAGGTCTACCAATGAGAGATAGAGCTCGGTGCCTGAATCGTCCGGCCGAGGCGACGGCCGCCGCGAGGCATACCAGAAAGTTCGATCCGTTTCCTGCTCGTATGCGTGTCGAAATGAGTAAAACGGTTGGAACTCGCGCGAGCGTCCCAGTTGCGGATCGTCGGCCACGACTGAATCGACGGAGTAGACTTCCAGCGCCAACTGCCGGCGCACATCGGGAATCAAGTGATACTCGTGTTGCAATCCGGTCAAGCGAATCGGCTCGGCAGTCGTTTTGAAAAGATTGATGACGGGAGCGCACCCGAGTTGAAATGTCTCTGCGTTGGGCGCGCCCGGCGGCGGGGTCACATCGCGCAGATGAATATGGATCTCAAAGCGAGGACCAAACCCGGCCTGTGCCGCCAAATCAAGTCCCTTGACGTCGAAGAACAAAAACTTTTCGGGAAAAGCAAAATACTCCGACAACAATCCATAGCCCCAGAAGGAGCGCGCGGGATAATCGAGCATCAACTCGTCAGCCTCGAAGCCGGCCTGGGCCAAAGCCGAGGGCGGCATAATGACGGGTGAAGCCTTTAATCCTCTCAGATCCTGTGTCCGTTTGCTTGGGCCGGGGACGCCCGGCCGCAACTCGACCCGCGTCGTATGATTGAAGAGCATCTCGTAAAGCGGATATACGAGTTGCGGATCTCCGTTCAGGTAAAAACGCAGGCTCTCGATTGGCCGTTGTGTATCACCCACATGAAGCGTAGACAGGGCAGTATCATTAAGACAGGATAATTTCAGTTTGAGCACCGCTTCGCGCCATTTGCCACGCGTATCTACCGGATCCATCGATTGGAGCGTGGCTGACTTTACCTCGATGGGCCAAAGCGTAGTGGGATAACCGGTGCGAAAACGCACCGGGGTTTCCTTGATCGGCTGCGAATAAAGTCCGGTGTCGCGAGGGATGGTATAACCGGTAGTCAGGGTGCCGGCCCTCGCCCCGAATTGCACGATGGCCATTGAAGGAATAGGCGCCAGGTAGTGAGGATAGAGAACATTGAGAAACGACTCAGTAATCTCAGGGAACTCATCATCAGCCTTCAGACGAACGCGACCAGCCAGAAAGGCAAAGGCTTCGATAAGCCGTTCGACGTGAGGATCTTCGCATCGCTCAGCTTCCAGTTGTAACCGTGAGGCGATTTTCGGATACTTCTCGGCAAATTCCGCGCCCATCTGGCGCAGGAAAATCAGCTCTCGCTCGTAATAGCCGCGTAAGTCGTCTCGCATATTTCTATTCTGACCTCATTCCTCCTTCACTTCGTATTCTCCACTTACGAGTTGCAGTGTGGTGTCGAAACAGATCGGCTCCGGGTCAGGCTCGACCTTGAGACGAGCATCAATCCTGAAATGCAGCAAGCGATCGCTCGATTGCGACGGTTGTAGCGTGACCAGAACATCCTGAAGCCGCGGCTCGAAGATTCTGATGGCTTCCTGGATCGCCGATCGCATCTTCCTTTGGTCATCGACGTCGTCGGTCCCGTAGTTGGTAAAGTCGGGCAGACCATAAGTGTCCAGGGATCGATTCAGCTCCGGGGAGTCGGTCATTTGCCGGGTAACACTCTTACGCGTATTGAGGAGCCACTCAAGATCGCGTCTGACCGCTTCCTTCAACCGGTTAAGGTTTTTTGATCGCGAGGATACTGCCTCGCGCGAGGCGCCGGGCTCGTGGTCGATAAGCCGGTCGAGCACCGAGACCGTAACTCCAAAGTCGTCGGCAGCTTTTACCATTAGAAACGATACCGCGCGCTGGGCGAGGAATGTCTCCGGACCGAACCATCGACCCGCAGAGCCTGTTACGCCTCATCAAACCACCCAGGGAGCCGAATTGTCGTGCCGGTTAGATCTTTTGATTTGCTTTGATGTCCCAGCCCATCTCGCCGGCCGGCTGACCCGAGCCATCAGGAGACTGTTGCTGATACTCAACGTTGAATTTTGCGAAGTTTAGAGTGACGTTTTCGCTGATGAGCTCTGCGCCGTGTCCGGATTGCTGAATACTGCTGACGAGAATGTCTGTGAGTTTTACTTTCAGGTATTCGAGTGGCTTGTCGCCGGCCTTACGCACGGTGATCAAACCTTCGGGAATGTGTTTACCACTCGCACAATAAAGCATGAGAGGAGCAGAGGACTTATCAACAAACTTGGTGATAGTCACGTCGTGTACGGAAACCTTTCCTGTACCGGCGCCGCCGCCGAGATGGGAGCTGCCTGTTTGGTTCATTCCCCAGGTAAAACTCTCCAGGTGTATCTCGTCTTTATGTTTGGCGTCCTGGGTTTCACCTTTAATGCCGGTAAGTTTTAAAAACATGTCGACAGCCATGAGAAAATCCTCCTTTGGGATTGGGTGTAAGGACTTATCAAGCAGCAGCGCTGCGAAAAGTCTTGAGGGTTAGAGGAGCTGTTTGACCACGTTGCTTGAGTGTAAAAGTTGCGTGATACCAGCTTCACCTCGTCGCTTGCGGCAACTCCGCCACAAGCCTGAGAGAGACGGTTAATTCATCCAGTTGATAATGCGGTTTGAGGAATGCTACGGCCCGGTAAGCGCCAGGTTTTCCGGGAACCTCCGAAACCTCTATGCGAGCCTCGCTCAACGGCTTTCTCGCTTTGAGTTCCGGGCCTCCCAGGTCACCTCCTAATACGTACTGATTGAGCCATTGGGTTAAGAACTGCTCGCATTCAGTGCGGGACATGAAGCTGCCGATCTTATCGCGCATCATGGCTTTCAGATAATGAGCGAAACGGGAAACGGCAAGAATGTACTGCAACTGGGTAGAGAGTCGCGCGTTGGCATTGGCGGCGTCCAGATCGTACTTCTTTGCTTTCTGAGCAGACTGGGCGCTGAAAAATGCGGCATAGGCTTCGTTCTTGCAATGGACCAGGGGGATAAACCCTAAATCCGAAAACTCTTTCTCGCGACGGTCGGTAATCGCGATCTCGGTGGGGCACTTGAGCGCGATATCGCCTTCGTCGGTCATAAAATTGTGTGTTGGCAGGTCCTGCACGAGTCCTCCGCCTTCCACGCCACGGATGCTGGCGCACCACTGAAAATTCGAAAAGGACTCCGTCAGTCGTGTGCCAAACGAATAAGCCGCATTGCTCCACAGATACTTATTATGTTCCTTGCCGCTGACATCTTCTTCGAAGTTGAAGCTCTCGGTCGGATCGGTCTCCTTTCCGTAGGGCAACCGCGACAGTGTGCGAGGCAAAGTCAGGCCAACATAACGGGAATCTTCCGAGTTGCGGAAAGCCCGCCACTTCGCATATTCAGCGCGATCGAAGATCTTCGCCAGATCGCGAACCTCCGTAAGATCCTGGTAGTTGTCCCAGCCAAAGAGCTGGGGGCTGGCAGCGGCGATGAAAGGAGCATTGGCGGCCGCAGCCACTTCGGAGATCTTCTCCAACAAAGCCAGATCTTCCGGATGATTACTGAATTCATAATCACCAATCATCGCCCCGTAGGGCTGACCACCAAAGGTGCCGAACTCCTCTTCATAAACCTTCTTGAATAGAGCTGACTGGTCGAACTCGGCAGCCGACTCCAGATCTCTTCCCAAATCTTTCTTGGAAACATTAAAGACCCTGATCTTGAGCATCGTCCCGGTCTCGCTGTGAAAGACGAGATGATGCAGGCCGCGCCATGAGCCTTCCAACTTTTGAAATTCGGGATTGTGCATGATTTCGTTGAGCTGGGCCGACACCAGTCGATCGATCTCGGCGATCCGGGCATTAATCGCTGTCTCCATGTTCTTGGTGACAACCAGTTCGCCCTTCATGACCTCCTGAACGAATTCGGCGACCATGTCCTTGGCAGCCTGCACCTGTGATTCGTTACGCGCCAGGCGCCCTTGTTCGAGGATGCGAGTGAGTAGATCGCTTTCGCCCTGCTTCTCGACAGTAACCACCGACTTGTCTGCACTCCGCTCGCTACTCATTTGGTTCCTCCTTGGAAGGGGCTGCCTGATCTGCCGTATCGAGTCCCAAAGCCGTACTCAATTGTTGCTGTGCTCCCGTGTCCGCCACGATGTCGTTGAGAAGCTTTTCAAGCTTAGTGTTTCCATCCATTTTGGACCGCAGGTCTGAGAGCTTTTGCCGCGCTTCGACCAGCTTGCGCAGTGGCTCGACCTGCTTGACGATCTGATCGGGATGAAAATCCTCCATCGAGTTAAAACGCAACTCAACTCCGATCTTCGTGTCTTCATCAGTGAGTTTGTTGTCAACGCGATAGGCCAGGCGAGGCTTCATGGCGCTGAGCACCTTGTCAAAGGTATCGCGATCGATTTCGACAAACTTGCGGTCTTTGATAAGGCCGAGATCTTCGTCCGGCATCCCGGAGTAGTCACCCAGGACACCCAGCACGAACGGCAATTCCTTTTGTTCGATTGCGCCTCCGACTTCAACGTCATAGGTAATGTGCACCCGTGGGGCTCGAACACGGTCGAGTTTATGTTGGGTACTTTCTTTCTTGGGCAATTGACCTACTCCTTTCAATGGGTTCTGAGGACGAGTGGGCACGTGGAAAGCGCCGTGCGTTCGGTCAGTTGATTACCTGAGAGTTAATGTGGTCAGTCATTCTACTCTAGATGAGTTAAGTAGCCAAAGAATTTCTATACCGAGGTAGCGCCGAATTATGGATGTCTCTGTGAAGCCTCTTTGTTCTCTCTGTAGCAGCCGTTTTTAGAGGAAAAGCTCACCACAGAAGCAAATTCGGCGCGCCATCAGGGCCGGACCGTATCAACCGGACTAAGGAGATATGCTACCCCCCACTGTCGAGCTTGATACCGAGGGTTTCCCTTAGATGACCTAATACAGCACCGTCCTTTATCACATCTTCGAGCCAAACCTCAAGGGGCATCTGCCCCCATTTGATGGCTCGTTGTACCAGGTAAGCCACGGGACTGTGTGGTTCCGTGACCTCAAAATAGCGGGCTACCTCCGCCAGACGCTGCAAAGCCTCCTGTCGTGAATGCACTGGTCCAACTGATATGCCGAGCCCTGCCTGCCCCTCTGGCCCAGGTGTTTCTTCAGGTTGGGCATCCTGAACCGGATCAGGCTCCAACACCCGTTTTTCTTTCACTATCTTTTCGACCAGAGTGCGAACTTCATCAAGCGATCGCTTCAACGCTCCGAGACCAGGAGTCTGGCGGTCGAATTTGTCGTCCATGACCTGGTCAAGTTTTTCATACTCTTCCCAGCATTGGTTGAGAAGCGCATAGGTCTCTTCGTAGAAAACTCGCGGGGTTTGGCCCTTCGCCTTGCGCCAATGGACTCCGGTAGTCTTCTTGTCTGCTTCGGCCTGGGCTTTTAATAGCGACAAACGTTCATAAGCATCCGGCGCCAGACTATCCATATCGTCAGGAAAATCGAACCTGACCGAATCCATCCACTCCAGATAACTATAATCAATGTCGCCGGCGCCACTTTTCGTTAAACGCAAACTCTTCAACGGAATCTCGAGCGACTTGTCGAGCAGGGACAGTGCATTCCCCCTGGCGGTCATATTTTGTCCATCCAGTTGCGGATAGACTGTGTCCCAGAAATTTTCATGCAGCCCGCGCATGACCTTTAGTCCATCACGTAAACCGACAAAACCGTAAAGATGGACCAGGGCTTCAGCCATGTACGCGCAAATTTGCAGGTCTTTGCTCTGATTCGCCAACGCCGAGGTAGTAAGCTCAACCACTTTTGACCATTGCGCGACCTTCGGATCATGCCGCCAATCACCCTGCGCTAAAGTGTCGTCGGCTCGACGAGCCTCGCGGATGTCGTCAAATAGCGGGCTGTAGCGAAGGTTCTCGCCGGAGGGCTTTTCACTGGATATGGGCTTCAGCAAAGCCTCCGTGTCGATGATCGCCGGCGGCAAAGCCGGACCCGACGGCGACGGCGCAGTTACTCCGGTTGCAACGGCTGACATTCTGGACTTCCCCTTTCAATTTACGCAGCTAAGCGCCCTTATTAAACTCGAGCACTCCTGTTTCGAAGAGCGATTCCTCCGCTTGATCGATGGCGAATAAGCGCAAGCCAAAACTACGGAAGAGATCATCGCCAATCTGCTTCCAATCCGTCACTCGTCCGAGTTTCACATTGTCGTCGTCGTGTTGATTCGTACCGGCGTATAGCGACGGCAGATAAAGCTCGCCGACGGTTCCATCCCAGGCTTCGAGCTGAACGCGAGCCCAAAGAAAGTCACGCAGTTGGGTGGGCGGCATGATTTCCAGTCGTTTGATCTGCTCGAAGGGCAGCCACACATATCGATCCTTCACGATCACTTCAAGCACGCCTCCGACAAAGTCGTCACAGTCGCGAAAATCTTCAAAACTCTTATGGCCCAGTTTTCCCGCTACCGCT
Organism: Pyrinomonadaceae bacterium; assembly: GCA_035276045.1. Taxonomy (GTDB): domain Bacteria; phylum Acidobacteriota; class Blastocatellia; order Pyrinomonadales; family Pyrinomonadaceae; genus PSRF01. The sequence continues at coordinate 84,934 of DATELZ010000068.1, forward strand.
GTGCGCTCCTCTTCCGCTTGCGCCAGCGCGCCGCGGGCTTCAGTCAGTTCGCCTTTGTGCAGATGTCTTATGGCCGCGATGTATAGATCGACATATGGCGGCGGCGCGCTCAGAAAGTGCGGCTCGATCCCCTCTGAAAAGACCCGGGCGCGTTCTCGTTCCGCTTTCACATTAGCCCTGTAGACGGTGACGCCTAAAGCAGCTTGCACATCCTGAAGGCCAATCACATCCAACTGTCGTTCCGCTCGATCCCAATCACCGGCAAAGCAACTCAGCTCAAACAGAAACGTGCGTTTACTCGTGTCGACAGGATTCGCCTTGACCTCGGCAATCAGCATTTCAGTCGCCTCTCGAAGTTTGCCGGCGGCTAACAAATCTCTGGCATTTGTCATGACTGATTCACTCCCTGACGGCTTTGCCTCAAATGAGAACCGTTTTAACGGTTTCCCTAACGAAATCACGAGAAAACCGTTGAAACGGTTTCTCGATCTTGGCGCGCCCTTACACCTGGCTGAAGCCAGGTGAGAATGAGAGGACTCTGAGGCAATGCTACTCCTGACGATGCGAACCGTGGCGCCTGCCACACTATCGAATTTCTTTTGGAGCGCGCCAATTCTTGAAAACACTCTTATCAAACGGGTGCTTGGCGCTCGTCGGACTCAGCGTCGCCTGCACCGGAATGGAATCAACTACCCAACTCAACCTGTATACGCCCGGTTTTGATTGCCCTCTATTGCCGGCGTCAAACCACCGGAACAAAGCCCATTCTCCCGACCAGGCCATTGGTTGTCCGGGTTGTAAAGTGGCTCGTGGAGTAACCGTGATTTTCGCCGCCAGCGAACCTCCCGTGGCGGGCCAAACCAATTTGGGCGACTGTTCGGGGTTCTCCTGGGCACGCAGGGATGCACCGAAGAGATCGATCATCACGTCAACATCTTTCGCCGGTTCAAGCGTCACCTGATAGCTAACTTCCGGCTGTGGGCTGCCACTATTCTGGAAGAGCGCTTCGCGTAACAGCGCGGTGTCGTTTAGATACTTCAAGAACCCGTCGGAGATCTGAATCGAAGAAGCCGGCTTGCGTCGCCACTGGCCGGGTGTGCCTTCGATGGACGTGACCAGAAGCTTGTTTATGAACAGACTAAACTTTCCATTCACGGGATTCAGGAATTGCGCCAGGTCGGTGACGAAAGTGTCAGTGGCGCCATCGGTGAAGGGATAACCTCCTTCAAGCTGTCGCGCCTTCGGAAAGAGTTGTGTGGACCATTCCTGTTCAATCTCTGCACTGACATTTTGGTAGAGTAAGGCGCGGACATTCTCGATGGGTTGCTTAAGCAGAGCCGCCGCCTCAGTCGCAGCCGTAGTCTTTGATAATCGTTCGGCGGTCCGTTCAGCTTTTTGCAGTCCCAGCTCGTCCTTCCCTGCTAATAGTGTTTTCGCAGTCTCAGCCAGCTTCTCCGAAGACTGATTTTCCAAACGATTACAAATCTGGAGTAGATCGTCACGATATTCGGTGCTGGCGCCAGTGCCTTTATTACCTTCGCCGCTGCCGATAAATTCGATGACGGGCTGAAACTCTATTTCTACCGGCGTCTTGTTCTTTGTGTCTTGAGCAGCCGGCGATTTAAAGAAACTCTTAATCCACTCCCACCAACCGGCCCCTTCCGGATCGACCGAAAGTTGAGTGTTGCGAGCAACCGTGGCAAGAATTTCCGTGAGTGGCGAGCTATTCGCGGAAAGCTCTCTTAAACTGGCGGCAGCCATAGGCGCACTGTCGAATTGGCGCACCCTGGCGCCTTTCAAAAACTTGCGCCAATGGTCCGAATACTGGTTCCAGTAAAGGCGCTTGAGCTCTTCCATGTCCCCCTGGTTGTCAACGCGTTTAGCGACCGAGCCCACTACCCAGTCGTCTTTACTGATCTCTCCCGAATTCGACTCAAACACCGCCTTCATGTAATTGCGGTAGCCATCAACGGTAAAGCTTCCAGGCACGGTATAGGTGACAACGATCTCACCTCCTGTTTCGACCGTTACTGATTCCGTCTTGGCATTTACTTCACTGATCAACTGTTTGTAATAGCGCTTGTACGCTGGATAGGCTGCCAGCTTACGCTGTACTTCCTGTATCAGCTTGTTATCAATAGGATATTGAGGAGCGTCTTCGCTGCCCGCTTGCGACGCGAAAAATGAAAGTTGTTGCAGAGATTGCGATTCCATATCGGCCGGAGAAGTTTTCTTCCAGTAGTCTTCCAATTGGTCGGCCAGAAAGGTGGACTCGACCCTGGAATGGTCCGAAAGCATTCTGTAAGCCTTGAGCAGATCATAGTTGCGTCCTAACACTTCCTCTTCCTGGTCCGAAGAAGAAGTTGCGGCAGTTGTGCTCGTGGCTGTGAAACCGGCATTAGCTCCGGCAGCGAAATTTCTTAGATCCTGTTCGAGTGCCGCCCCGGCGGGTTTCACGTAGCGTTGAGTGATCGAATCAAAATAAATTGCCCGCAACGACGATTGAATCGCGTTACCCGAATAGAGACCAAAGCGCAACCTCAATGGCGGCGAGTTGCGGGAGTAGTCATCAAGTTCCGCGAGAGTTTCACGGAGAGCTTCGACGGCTTCGATTTCATCCCGAGCGGCCACGGGTTCTTTCTTCGTCACATCCTTCCCCAGGTCCTCGCGTCTGATTGCCTCGACTCGCACTCCACGCTGAGTCGCCTGGTCCACCAGTTGAGCATTGCCAACGAACGAAATCACGGCCCATGCAGCAAGAACAACCAGCGCCAGCACACCAGCGCCGAGTAAGTAAAACTTAAGATATGAACGACGCTTGCGTAAGGCCTGAAACGCGGCTGCAAGATCCTTGTCACGCAACAACACTTCCCGAAAGAATCGGTCGAGAAAATAACCCTTTCCAACTACATTCACGGACCTTTCGGCGTCAGCCTCGGCCTCGCCTCGCAAGCGGGCACGATCGCCGTTGGTTACGTTGGCCGTGAAGTAAAAGCCACGTAACAAGGGACTCTCGCTAAAAGGATTGGGCCGAAACATCATCGACATGAAAAGGCCCAGCTTTGACTGCGCGTCACGGAATCTCCAGGGGAAATCGAAAATATTGAGTCGCGCCTTCGCCGATGCCGGTTCCTGCAACAACAACAGCCGTCTCTGCGATAAGGATTGATAGAGGTGATCAAACTCTGCATCAAACAAGGCGTGCGCGCCCGGCGACTTTTCGAGCGGTATCGTGGCGCCAAATACTTCGGAGGATAACTTCGCGCCGGCGCCGCCAAAAAAATCCCGGAAGCCGCTAATGGCGTCAAGATGAGTGAAGAGAACGTAGACCGGAAAACGTGTTCGCGCCAGATTGATCGTTTCGTCGAGACGAGCGCGGAGTGTTTTGGCTAACTGCTCAATGTCCGCTTCGTTCGATGTCAATAGGTTCTTGGTGTCAATGATGATCAGAAAGGCGTCGAGCGGACGATCGGCACGGTACTTCTTGATCGTCTGGAGCAACGCCAGCCACTCGTCACGCGCAGGACTGTCGCTTTGATAACGCCCGGCAGTGTCTATGAAGACACCATGGTCACTTACTCGCCATTCACAGTGTCGAGTAGTTCGCACGATCTTGTAATCGGAGGCGCGTTGACTCGGAAGGGCGTGAAAGTCCAGGCCTGAAGCCAGGAGCAGCGTTGTTTTGCCGCCGGCTGATGGACCAGCCACTACAAACCACGGTAAAGCATAGACCGCGTTTTTAGAATTTGTGCCGCCGAGAAGAGAGCTGCGCAGCCACTGGACCGCCTCCTCCGCGACTCGGGAGAGTTCGTCGTACACTCTTTTCGGCGGGACGGCAGCCTGACCATCACTTGCCGGGGCGCCCTCAGCCGAGTTCTCCTCGCGCTTCTTAGCCCGGCGCGCGCGTATGCGGCCTATGACAATCGCAAACGGCCACGTCAAGAGGATCAAGCCGATAATCGCGACTTGCCACGCCAACCCCATTCCCAGCGACGGTCCCAGAAAAATGACTGCCAAACTGGCAATCCCATAAAAGGACACCAGTGCCGAGATGCCCAATGCCGATTTGATTTGATCACCCTGGACTGACACTTAAGTACCCTGCGACTTAGAGAGAGAGCTGTCAGTAAAGAACCTGCTGCGTATTCATTTAAACAATCAGCGCTGAAGTTGGTCTGTCGCTGCTTTGAGACTGTTAGTGAGCAGCAGTTGCAGCACCAGATAGAAGAACAACACCAACGCGAGGCAAGCCGCAGCGGCAATCTTGGACCAAAGTGGCAGGCCAGGGTCGCGCCGGGGCTCGGGTTGGTCAGTTGCTAACCAATGAATAGAAAGTTCATTGTCACTCAAGCGGCCAACCTTGCGCAGGTGGTTAGCCGTGTTACGAATTATCTGCCCCAACTGGGCTTCTTCGCCCATCTTGTATCTGCCGTTGAAGCCCAGCAGCAAACAAAGATAGTAAACCTCTACGACATCAGCTTCGACCTCGATATGTTTCAGCAGCGCTTCAAGCCTGGTGAAGAAAGTGTGACCGGCGAGATGCTCGTCGAAATACTGTAATTGGAGCGGAAACTTTTCCCATTCTTCGCGCAACGGAAACTCGTTGGACAGCAGCGTCTCGTCTACGAAGGCGGCCAGGGCAAACTTGACCGCTTTAACCTGACGCTCGCTGTATCGCAGCGTAATTCCGCGCTGCTCCATCTCTTCGAGGAGGCGATGGACCAGTTGCCGGATATCGTTTGATGGTTTGATAATGCCCGCCTGCAACTTCAGCACTAATTCAAACGCCGGGGCCGCGAGGCTGATCAGATCACTGCGTGATCGCGAGCGGCGCGATCTGGCAACTAAAACATTTTCCTGTTCGAGTTCCCGCATAAGCCCCTGCTTCAGGGTTTGACTGCGTACATTTCCACCGTTTCGTCTTTGAATTCTTCGGGCACCCAAACGGCGAGCGCTTTGGAGCTCGCTATTCTTTCCCAAAACATCCCGTTGGTGTCCAAGGCGAAATAGTGGAATTTGGGGCGTGTGGGAATTGGTGCGGGCGGGGGCGAGGCATGAGTTAGCGTTACCCCGGGCAAAGCCGATTGAATTACAACGTCGATGGTGTCTCGTGAAGCGATCTTGATGACGCGCGGCACCCGCTCGATCAATTTGCCTTCAGGCATATCCGCGCGTAAGCCCAGGAAGAACCCGGCTTCCTTCAATAGACGATCGTCAATCACCCGTCCTGCATAAAGCGACTCTCTAACTCTCTCGAGCGGAATGGGGACGCAACGCGTCGGAATCACCGTTTCCAACAGTTCGCGGATTTCGAGACCCAAACGGCTGAACGTTCCATAGAGGTCCAGGTGCTCGTAACGCACTATGTCTTTGGGATGACGATCGGGTGTAAAGGTCATTAACTTGCCGGCCAGTTCCGCCATCGCGACGTACAAACGCTCAGGGTGGACCACGCCGGTATGAAAGAGATGCGCAAAAGCCGGCACCGCCGAATTGACGGTGTGCAGCAGCCAGAATACTGCTACTTCGGAAGTGGTGAAGTCGGCGAGTGAAGTCGTTCGTTGCCGCCGTTGCTCACCGAGCGAACTGCTCTTGGCGACGAGAATCTCGACCAGTTGCCGTAACAAATTCTCCAGCCACGGGGACGACCTTACATTTAGTGCGGGCGGAATGTAGGTTTCGGCGATCTTTAAGCGACCGGTGGGTGTGCGCTCTAACTCGGCGATTTTGATGGACGTGTACCCACTCTTTAATTCGTCGCCGAACAACAGACACAGATTGTTGAGCGCGAAAGCCAGTTGCTGATTATTTTCTCCAGTGGTTTCATCGGATAGAGTTGCCGACATCTGTGAATATCGCACCGTTTGATCCGGCGACCCGCCGTTCCGCTGAAAGTTTGCGGCGCCGGCCCGTTTTGCGGGGACGGCAAGATGCACGGGCAAGCGATCCAGGCCGGGATCGAAATGTTCCTGGACCGCGCGGGCGGCCGGCGCAGGATCTGTTTCCGGTATATTGATCACCAACCCATCAGGCATGATCGCGCGACAACGGATCAAATCGAAACTGCCATTCGCGATTGCTTCATTATTCGCCTGAATATCCAGTATGCCCCATTCATAAGGCATGATGGAGGCAAACCTTGAGATCAGCAGTTCTTCGTAATAATTGTCCCACTGCTGAAAGTGGTGAGGGCTGAGCAGCATTCCCTCGTTCCACACAAGTTTGCGGTATCGGCTCATAAGCTCGCGTTTCTCTTCCCTGTAAGGGCCAGTCTTAAGAAGGGTGCCTGGCTCGTGGGTGTCTCTGTGTTAGAGGCGAAACACACCGAACGCTCGGTAATTGAGTACTGTAAGCACCACGGATTTTGTTCTTTGATTCCGGATTTGTCAACGCACAATAGATTTAAGCAGTGTCTTATTTTGCTCTGCGTTCTCCGCGTGTCTCTGTGTGCTTTGCGTTTAAGCACGCCTAAAGTGAAGTTTACGCAGAGGGACTAAAGGACCGCAGAGAACGCAGAGGTGAACTAAGACACCACCGAGATTTAATGGTCAAACGTCAACCGTTCGGCGTCGATTCCGTAGTGCTGTGGGTTCTGCGCAATTGCCCCGATTGCTAAAAAGCGCATCACTAAGTCGAAGGCTGAGGGTTTAAGAACCCCAACATCACGTAGATACCAAACGTTACGAATTGCCTGCACGCCTTTGTCGCTGCTCTTATTTGACAATGCGGCTATTGTGTCCCGCAGGGCCATCGCGCCACCCGAAGAGGGATCCGTGGCAGCAAGTGCCAACAGATTGTCATGCGCCATATCCTTAGCCAGGTAAATCTGATTCTTCGCTAAATCAGGAATCAAATCCATAGCCGCCGCCACAGGATCGCCCTGCCCTTCTTTGTCGACCCGGGCCAGCGCGGCAAAAACCAGGAGCGGCATTTTGATGCCTCTGGCTTTGGCAGCCGCGGCAAGTTGCGGAATGCCACGACTCTTCATCAACCGAAAATTATCTCTTAGTCTTGCCGAACCTCTATACGACTGGATTTTTTTATAGATCTCCTGGTCGTTCGACTGCGTGAGTACTGGATTTGAATCACGCAGGCTGATGTCGCGCATAACTGTCAGCGTATTTTTTTCGACTTCATCCAGCTCATCGTCAATTTCAGTCCTGGGTTGCGCGGAACCAGAACTCTCTGCCGGCGTGGGGGGCTTCTCCGAAGGATTATCCAGCGTTCCCGCAGGGACGGGTGTTTCGCGATTGACCATTATCGGTCGATCCGGCAGCGGTTTTGGGTTGACGCCAGATCTCTTCAACGCGATCACTAATCCAACCAGCACCAGGATCATCAACGTGATGCCAGGCAAAATAATGCGCAGATCTAATCGGTCCAGAAGCCCTGCGCCGCGGCGACTGCCGTTCGTCGAATAATTGGTTGCTGCTGCGCCTTTCACTCGGGGAGCACTCCGCGCCGCCATACTCCGATCAAGTGCCTTCATTGCTTCATGACTGAGTGGCTGAATTTCGTTAGAACGGCCGGCGTCAACTAATGGGTTCGTCTCTTCCTTGTTCAGTTCAACCTCGATTTCACAGGCCTCTGCCAGGTTGATCACGTCTCCATCGCAAAGCTCGACCGGAAACTGGAGGCGGTTTCCGTTTACAAAGGTTCCGTTTATCGACCCGCAGTCAGAGATTCGAAGAACGTTATCGAAACCTTCGATGAGCGCATGGCGGCGCGAGAGACTTGAATGCTCGATCATTAAATCGTTCGAAAGATCGCGACCAATCGTGAAGCGTCTCGAGGTCACGTCCACACGCGTGCGGCGTCCGGCATCGTCGTAATACGTCAATGTGAGTCGCGGTTGCATCACAAGAGCAAAGAGCCAAGCAGCTCAGATTGGCAAAGGAATGTTTTGCTTAATGATCATAACTTGAGAGACGTTGCAGCGGCACACCAAACACTTGCGGATTTTCACCAACGATAGCGGCGCCGAAAAACTTCGGGACATACTTGATGTTCTCTCTTTGGAATTGATCTGAAAGCCTTCCTTTATTGGCCACCAAAGTCCAAAAGCTGCGCTCTTCCTGCATCGCATTGGTCATGGCGGCAGAAAGATTACTGCTCAGCGCTCCCTCGCCGCTGTTGTAACTCGCAATTGCCAGCGGAACGCTCAATGGGCCTGTGCCGTAGCGGCCAATGAGAAACTTCATGAAAGCGGCCGCGCCTCGAGCTGCCGGTTCCGGTTCGCAGCGCTCGTCAGGATTGCTGGGCGTCGATCCGCGCACTGCTTTTACGCCAAAGTTTTGTGCCGTCCTGGCGGCGAATTGAAACATTCCGAGTGGACCCGTGGGGCTCTGCAAACAATCACAATATTCTGACTCGATCATCGCGAGATACAGGCCCAGTTGCGGGTCGAGTCCCTTCTCATTGAACGCTCGAATGATAAAAGGCGCGTTCTTTTGACCGCGTTCCAGTATTGAGGTCAAATCAAACTTAAGCCAGTTTCCTGCGTAGCACTCGGCGTTTAACTTGGGCCGCCGAACGCGAGAGGCATACGCATCGACAAAACTCTTGATAGTGTCAATAGCGTCCGGAGTGACGGCCTCCCCACTGCGGTTGCCGATCACCCGCGCTACTTGTTCGGCCTCGCGCTGTATGAAACTTCTCCGTTCCGGCTCACTCATCTGCAAATAAGTCTTGACCGCCTCCGGGGGAATTGTCTCAACGTTCGGTTCCGGCGAAATACCAGGAGAGGACAAAGAATTTGACGGCCGCCGGTTAGCATCCGATGAGACTGTTGCATTCGAGGGAATCGTGGCGGACGCAGTCGGACGTTGAATAATCGGCGGCAGATTGGTTTCCTCGTCGCTCGCGCCTCCGGCATTGCTCAGGGCAACGATAGCGATGACGACAACTAACACGGCTGCCACTCCGGTGACGACTGGCCAGAATTTTGTCAAAGCATGATTCGTGGCCCACCATGAGTCCGCCCTAGTGGCAGGTTGTTCGCTGCGTAGTTTGAAAATCCTGATCGCAATAGCAGTATCATCACCCATGGCAATCTCGTCTCCATCTTTCAACGGTAAGCCTGCTGCCGGAACGGGCGCGCCATTGACCGACGTGCCGTTCGTGGAACCCTCGTCGAGAATCCAGACTCGATCTCCATCCCGATAGATCGTGGCATGAAGACGCGAGAGTCCTGCGTCGCTAAGTTTCAAGGTAACTTCGCCCCGTCCCAACGAAACTTGATCTCCGGTCATCTGAAACTCGCGCGACTCCGCGCCGGAGTAAATTGTCAGTTTGACTTCGACCATGGCTATCTTTTGGGATAAAGGCTGGAGAGCTTGCCGTCTCGAGGCAGGTTGAATCTCTCCGGATTTTCACCAACAATGCCGGCTGCAAAAAATCTGACGATCCGCTCACGCTGCTCAGGTCTGCGAATTATCTTCCAAAAATCGCTGCGATCTTGCGGTAACTGCGAGGCCCATTCCTCTGCTTCTTTCGGGTTCATTGAGAAACACGCCACGCCGTAAACAAAGTCTCCTTCGAAAGCTACAGTGATTAGGGCCTTTGCATAAGTTGCCGCCACCATCGCCGCACATTCCTGGTTTGGGTCGGAAATTGTCTCTGTCCCGCAGAGCCCGCTATACCCGATGCGTTGCGCGAACGACTGGCTCATCTGCCATAAGCCTTCACCGCTGTCTCCTGCCCGCTGTTGCCCGGGCAGCAGAACAAAATTGCTGCGGCTCATTGCCAGTACATAACCAAGGGGTTCATCCAGGTTCTTTTGATCGATGAAATTGGTATTGATGACGTCGCGGAAAGCACGCGCTCGATCAAAAAAACCTTGACGCGCAAACTCACTCGCGCGGGATTGGACCTGACTAAGAAATTCCATGTCATATTTGTAGTTGGTCTTGCTCGAAGGAAACTCTTTCGCCAGCTTAATACAGAGGTCCCGCACCTCGGTTATGGGAACAGCGCCAACATCCGTCGTGTTCGCGGAAGTTCCGGGCGCTTGTTCGGCAGTAGAACTTGAAGATGGCGTTTCGGCTACCGGCGCCGCAGATTGCTCGAAAGCAATATGGACTGAACTATCTTGCAGCATTCTCTTCCCGCCCTTGTCTTCAACTGTCACCGAGAGATTATGAGTGCCCGGCTCGATATCCTGTAACCGCGAGGGATCAAGCGCTGCTTCATAAGGAGGATTGACACTGCTGACGAGATTTCGTCCATCGATTTGGTAGATCAACCGGCCAATACATTGGTGATCTTCAACTTCAACCCGAATCGTAGTCAGTTCTCGAATCGTTGTGCCGGAGCGAGGATTAACAATCCGAACTGTTGGATTGCACCTGGGTGTTGTCAGGCTGTGGATCAAAACGGCTACGAGGCCGACCAGCAAGAGCCCGCCACCAACGCCTAAAGCAATAAACAGCAGTGGCATTCCCTCGCCGGGTTTGCTGGCACTGGCAGGTTTTTCTATTGCCGGCGTGCTTTCAGGCAATGGAACCGCGACGTGGGATAAGTCAGCAGCGGGAGGGCTGATAGAGTTGGCAGCACTTTGGACCGGCGCCGGCGAACGCCACGGAGAGTCGCTTTCGTAAAACTCGATGAGTGTCGAGCCACCGAGGCAAATTACATCATTATCTCGAAGCAGCGCCTCCTCGATCGGCTCATCGTTCAGGGTAGTTCCGTTGCTGCTGGATAAGTCAATCAGGTAGAAGCCGGCGCCACGTTTTTCAATCTCAGCATGATACCGAGAGACGTTTGTATCCTCCTCGAGCGCAATCGTGTTATCGAGCGCCCGTCCGATTGATGTGAGATCGGAGAGGACTTCAAAATCCTGCACTGAGCGGCCCGGCTGCAGGATGATTAGCTTGACGAAACTCATCTCTCAATTGAGTTTAAGCCACAGACTACACGGATAACACGGACTGAAATTGATCCGTGTTATCCGTGTTAACCTGTGGCTCAATAGCTACCGTGACAGCAACGTCCCTACACGACCTCTTTGATACGTCGCAGTTGATCGGGCTGGTGACTCATGATCCTTTGTTAAGCGGGACGCGCAGAACAATCTCTTCGTTGTCCCGGCGGTTAGTGTTCGTAATCCAAACCGCATAGCGACTGGAGGACGTTGTGGAACCCGAAGGACGACCATAGATTTTGTAGTCCTGTATACGCGCGTTCCGGATGTAGTCGTCAATGATTTCTTTCTTGACGACTCCGCTGCTCAGCGTTTGTTTGACAGCGCTGTTTGGCCGGCCGGCAGTATTCGGCAAGTCTGTAATCTGGTCGCGACTAAAAACGATAATGAAGAATTCCTGTGCTGGATCGTCAGTCACCTTGTACCAGCACTGATCTGGATTCGGCAGGGGGCACTCAATTGGTGGCAGGATAAATTCCTGATTATTGGTCACAAAGTTTTCGCCATGATTCACGCGGGAATCCGGGAACATTACCTGACCATCATGGCCTTCCTTTTGATAGACAACATATAGAAAACCGTCCTGGTTGGCTGTCACCCCAAGTCGAAGCAGGTCGTTTTCATGAAATACCGAGGCGAGACTGGATTCACCTTGCGAGCCATCCGGCCTTTTGATCATGACGCGGTACTGGACAGTCAATAGAGGGGCAGTCTGGACTTTGGGCCGTGTGCGATATCTCTTACTGCGAAAAACCCGCTTCGGTTTGACCTGGCGCTGCACCTGCTGCGGCCTGCTCCAGGTGGTCGCGGATTCCTGACCGGCTGTTAAATTGAAGTTGGATGCGAGCAGAAACAGACTGCACGCGAAAAGAGCAGAGATTTTGAATTTCATACTTCATACCTCCAAAATCCATGTAGTGAGTAACGCAAAACGTGTTGGGCCCCGAACCTTATTTTTGTGAGCGGAGGCGCTCTCGAAGTTTGGGATCATCAGCAGAAACCGCACACCGGAAACCTACGAGCACACTGTCATCCTTTTTTTCCCGCCCGGTGAGCTGTGACGGAGCATAAATTCTGCGGGTTGTGCGTGCGTCCTCATCTCCTGAGTAAAAACTGCCGCCGCGCACTACGCGGTTCTGCGTGCCAAAGTTCGGATCAGGTGCGGAGTTGTTGGGATACGGTTGATAGTGAGCATTGACCCATTCCAAAACATTGCCTGCCATATCGTGCACGCCATATGCGCTCGCGCCTGCGGGGTGCGAGCCCACTACAGACGGCGACTGAGCCTTCAGCGTGGTTCGCCCGGGCTCTACTGTATTGCCCCATGGCCATGTCCGCTTCTGGGTCCCGGCTGGCCCCCATGAGGCGGCCTTCTCCCATTCCTCTTCAGTCGGCAGGCGTTTCCCAGCCCATTCTGCATAGGCGGTAGCATCGGCGAAGCTCACACCCAGGACTGGCATGCTCGGTTTGTCTAAGTAATTTGGATCCCACCAGGGCTCCTGCGGAAGTTGCCGGTTAGTCGCTTTGCAGAACTTCTGGTACTGCTCATTCGTGACTTCAAACTTATCGATGTAGAAATCTGGCAGGGTGACCTTATGGGCCGGCTTCTCTTCGGCTTTATGGTTGTCGTCTCCCATGATGAACTCGCCTGCCTGAATCAAGATCATCGATCCCACGTATTCGATCTCAGTCGAAAGTGTTGCTGGAGGAGTTGTTGGTGGAATGAGTGAAACCCGAACCGACAGCCTCTCACCATTCCTGCCGGTGACCACGGTGTCAAAATCCTTGAATCCTTCGTGCGAAACACGGACTCTGCGGGATCCTGCTTTTAAGTTACGAACGATAATTGTTCCATCTGCCGCGGTAACTCCATAACGAACGTCGTCAACATGCACTGCACTCCCGGGTTGGGCATCGAGGACGACGATTGTAAAGCTGGAGTCGCGCGACCAGACGAGATACACGATCGCAACGGCCACCAGCCCCAGGATAAACAGAACGCTGATCCCGGTTAACCAGATCCAGAGGGGTACGCCGCGTTTGGAGTTGTTTTTTACTACAGGGGGCGGCGCCGGCGGCCTCGCACTCTGACGAGACCCACGATCCACAGGTCGCGCAGGAATGGGCGCGCGAATATTTGGCGTGGTAGCGCCAAAGTCTTTATCGGTGAGGTCGATTTCATCTTTCTCGCTCATGAGCAGGGAACCGTCTGAACTTAATCGTTGATCTGAGTGAATGCAGCACGGTAAGGCCTTAATTGACGAGTAGGTCAACTACCCCCGCGGGTTTGTGCTGGAACGGGCGGCTGACACAACTGCTGACGCGCTACAGGATAATCGTTGCAAACCTAGTTCACCATAGTTTCTTTGTCAAGAATTATCGGAGTTTAGCAGTGTCTTATTTTGGCTCTGCGTTCCTCGGCGAACTCTGCGTTAAATATTTGGAGTCAGTGCTTACGCAGAGATCTCAGAACTGCCCAGAGAACTATCGATCTCGCCAACTGCGTCGCAATTGAAACGCCGGATCGAGTTTGATCGCCGCTTGAAAATGCTTCTCGGCGAGTTCGTTCATGCCGAGGTTTTGGAGACGCAGGGCGAGCATCCAGTGGTAGTGGGGGTTCTTGGGAACTAATAGGCCGGCCTGTTTTTCAAGAGCGAGGGCTTCGTCGGGGTTTGCCGATCCCGCCAGGGCGCCGGCTAGTTGATACCTCGCGAGAATCAGGTTTGGACTTTGCCGCAGCGCATCCCGCCAGACCGAGATCGCTTCTTCTTTACGTCCCAACTGCCAGAGTGATTCCCCTTTTTCTTCACGCGCGAGAACCAGATCCGGCCGCTCCGCAAGCGCATCGTCGAGCGATTGCAATGCTTCCTGATGACGACCCAAACGGCTCAGCATTGCGCCACGATAATAAAGACTCAACGCTCGCGCCTGCCCGTGTTGATAAGGCGCAACCTGGGCCAACATACCGATCGATTGCTCAGTCGCGCCCGTTAGGTAAACAAACCACGCAAGTTTCGGAAGGGTGACACTGTTAACAAACAACCCCATGTTGGCCGCCGCCTGCAAGTGTGCCTGCCCGGAACTGACTCGTTCGCGATCGGCCGGACTAAGCCATTGAACAGGATTGACCTGGGCCAGTGCCAGCTCATCAGCAACCTGTAATTGACTAAAGGCCCGACTCCCGGCGAACTCGTGATAACGCACCCAACCACTGTGCGCAGTCACCCCAATCCACACAACTGCAAAACCGGCAAACACGAATCCCGCCGTCTGCCACTTCCCCGCCGCCCTCAAGCGAAAGCGATAGAACGTCGATTCTTTCGATCGCAGTAATCGCCACAACTTCAGCGTGAGAAACGTCGTGATGATTGCACAACCCAGCGCCATCAACATCGGCACAAGTTGATAGACTTCCCACACCGCGAGATAACTCGCGAAAAACACTGCCACCCCCGCAACCTCTTCCGGCCACGTCAACGAATAGCTCTGCTTGCGTGAGCCTTGGGAAACAGCGATCGCCGGCTTGCCAAAACCAAAGTACAACGCATCGTTCGGACAGACGCTGATGCAGTCCATACATTTCATACAACCCGGATCGACCACCATCCCGAACTGTTTCACTTCCATATGGACCACGACATTTGAAGTGCAGGTCGCAGTGCAGTGCCCACACTGATTACACGCATCGGTTACGCGGATTCTTCCCGGCGCCACCTTGTCGGCCAGTCCGAAGAACCCTCCATAAGGACAGGCGTAAGTACAAAACCCTTTCGACCCCAGAAAGTAGACAGTCAAAAAACCGCAGACAAAAAGAAAAGGAATGGCGACTGCGACCGTGGGAAACGTTTCCCAAAAGTTGGTAGTGACCAGATGATTCGTAAACGGCGGGATGAGCGGTTCCTCTTCCGGCTTTGTCACCGCGCGCAACAATGTGGGCCAAACAAACATGTAGAGCGCGGCGACGAGCGGTATATAGACCAGGAGCCGCGAACGAAACGGCTTCGGAGTGAGTCCGACTTTTTTCAACAACCACGCACAAAAATCCTGCAACGCGACAATGTGACAGCCCCAGCCACAAACAAAACGGCCAAAGATCAGCGTCGCCAGGATCGCCAGCGAAAAGAAAATCACGCCGGCATTGACGGCCCCACGTTGAAGGGTGTACATCGTTTCGGAAGGCTCGATAGGCGAAATCGTGCTGCCCGTGATGCGCCACTGAATGATGTGCGCAATCATCAGCAGGTTGAGCGCGATGAGCGCCGCCGCCCGCCATCGGCCAGTTCGCGACTTGCTAACGTCCTTAATTGGGGCACTCTTGACCACAGGAAGCGGTATCGACTTCCCTGTTTTTACGTTTCCTTTGGTGCAGCCGTCTTTCATTAATGCTGGCATAAAGCTGGTTAACGATTGGTGGTATCTTAGTTCAACTCTGCTTTCTCTGCGTTCCTTTGGGCCTCTGCGTAAACATTCACTTTAGACGTGTTGAACGCAGCGCACACAGAGACACGGTTCCGAGTGTTGCCTATTGTAAGTCTCTTGTTTAAACTCGTTTGGTTTTCGTGGGAATTTCCTGGTCCTTTTAGCAGAACAAATCTAAATCTATCTTCCGAGGTCAGCTTGAAGCACATACTAGTCCCTCTCATCTCTGTTCTTCTGCTTGGTTATAGTTCCGATAACGCCTTATTTAGGGTTTCACAACCTGCTGCGCCAGGCCTGGAAACCGGAACTCTGGAAAAGCTAACAATCGCAAACGGAACCGTGTCAATGGAGCTGGATGTCAACCGCTTAAATGGTATCCGCTCCAGGTCACAAATCCAGACGCTGCGTTTCAACGTGGCCCCGGATTCGCTCTTCACGAGCATCGCCTTCAACAATGAGTTCCGCGGACTACAACCCGGGTCGATGACGATCCTGCCGCAGGAAAACTCCGCGAAGGCGCCAGCGTACCTTAAGAACTCTCTAACTATAGAGAGTAACCCGTGGGGCCAGCCGTACGAACTCTCGGTGCGCGACGAACAATCAGGCCTGCTCCTTTTTAACATCGAATCACAGGAATTCGATTATGCAGGAGACAAACATTCGCTTGCCATCAGGAACGGAAAACTCCTTTTGGCGAAAGAGTTTGCCGAAAAACTTCGCCGGCCGGCCGATGAAGGCGCAATCGTCGGCACGTTTTCGATTGCCGCAGACATGAAAGCAATCGAGATCAGCCAGGTGGTCAACGGTGAAACCCAATCATCCGTGATGCCTCCAGTCGGCCAGGATGGGCTCACGCGCGTGCCTGGACCAGACGTGATTGTGGGAACACTCTCGGGATTGGCCCAGTTTGGGAGCAGCAGTGGCACCCGCGTCGGTCTCGCCGTGGGAACCGACTCCTGCAATTTAGGCAACACGCCGCTGAACTGGTTTGCTAACCCAAACAACGATCATCCGGTAATTCCCCAGAACCTTTATCGCATGAGCGGCGGCCCATCGAACAATGAGCGGTTCGAACAGATAGGCCAATCAAACGTCAAACATGCGTTTACGGCCTTGCAGGAAAACACCTGCGCCCTTGGTTGTTCTCCCACTGCGAGCAACTTTCTCGGCGCCGGATGCTCCGATCCTTACTCAGCAAGTTTGAACTCCGGCGGCGCCAACAATAGCCTGGGCTCGCGCGCGTGGATTAATCCGTTCACCGGAGAATATCCGCGCAATGATTCCCCCACGCCAAATAATGCGCACGGCGGTCACTCGCACAACGGAACATCGCACCGAATACTGGTCGAGATGAACGATCTCAACACGACCTTGAACACGGGCGCGACTTATTACGTCGAAGCTCAATACGTCACTCCGCACGAATACCAATGGTGTCAGACTCATCCCGGCGAATGCAACATGTCGAATAACGCGTCGTACCGCCGTTACAACGTTAACGGAACGACGAGTTTCACCTTTACGTCGGTCGGGGCAACAGTGCGTGAAGAGGCGGCTATTTCAGTCTGGCCCGGCGCTACCTTCGTAAAGATCGAACCCGATCCGGGGAAAGACGGTTTCGGATTCATTGCTTATAAGGTGACGAACACAGCGCCCGGAGTCTGGCATTATGAATACGCGATTTATAACCAGAACCTGGATCGCGCCATTCAATCGTTTGGTTTACCCGTCACTGCGAGCACTAATCTGACCAACATCGGTTTTCACGCGCCACCGCAACACCCCGGCTGGACCAACGACGGAACGGTTGGAAATACCGGCTACAGCAGCACTCCGTGGACGCCAAATCGCGGGGCAAACGATCTAACCTGGACCACGGAAAGCTTTGCGCAAAATCAGAACGCAAACGCGATTCGCTGGGGCACGATGTACAACTATCGTTTTGATTCGGATCGGCCGCCACAAGCGATCAACGCCACCATCGGCTTCTTCAAATCCGGTCCGACGATTCAAGTGCCGATCCAGGGTCCGAGTGTGGGATCAACCATAAGCATCAACGACGTGACAGTGACGGAAGGTAACGCGGGCACCGTTACCGCTAACTTCACTGTTTCACTCCAACCGGCGAGCACCGATCCGGTTTCGGTCCAATACGCGACCGCGAATGGACTCGCCACGGCAGGTTCTGATTACGTCGCGGCCAGCGGCACGGTTAATTTCACAGCCGGCCAGGTTTCACAACCGGTCTCGATCACCGTCAACGGTGATGCGCTCGTCGAATTTAACGAAACGTTCTTCGTCAACCTGACTAACCCAACAAATGGGATGATCGGCGATGCGCAAGGTGTCGGGACAATTACCAACGACGACAATGCTGCCTCGTTGCTGTCAAATTTTGATGAAAGTCAGATCACGGGTTTATCTAACCCGACCGCGATGGCGTTGCATCCGGATGGACGCATTTTTGTGTGCCAGCAGAACGGGCAATTGCGCGTCATCAAAGACGGCGTCGTGTTACCAACTCCATTTACTTCGCTTACCGTCAACTCGAGCGGAGAACGTGGCCTGCTCGGCGTCGCGTTCGATCCGAATTACGCGACCAATCGATTCGTTTACGTCTACTACACGGCGACAACGCCGACGATTCACAATCGAATCAGTCGATTTACCGCGGATGCCGCGAACCAGGACATAGCCGTACCGGGAAGCGAAGTTGTTCTCATGGATCTGGAAACACTTAGCGCCACCAATCACAACGGCGGCGCGATCCATTTTGGACCAGACGGCAAGTTGTATATCGCAACCGGCGAGAATGCTGTTCCTTCAAACGCGCAATCGCTGGCAAATCGTCTAGGAAAAATACTGCGCATCAATTCCGATGGGACCATTCCCGCCGATAACCCGACTGCGTTCCCGAACATCAGCGGCTCGCCGGCTGGAGTCAATCGCGCGATCTGGGCTGTCGGTTTGCGCAACCCATTCACGTTCACTTTCCAGCCAGGCACTGGCCGCATGCACATCAACGACGTCGGCCAAAACTCCTGGGAAGAAATAAACCTCGGCACGGCGGGAGCTAACTACGGCTGGCCCTCGTGCGAGGGCAATTGCGCAGTCGCCGGAATGACGAATCCGGTCTATCCATATTCGTCAGCTTCCGGGCCGAACTGCGCGATCACTGGCGGAGCGTTTTACAATCCGACCACTGCCACATTTCCCGCTCAATACATCAGCAAGTATTTCTTTGCCGACTTCTGCGGCGGCTGGATCAGGACGATCGATCCACTCGCGCCACCACCGGCAAACGGAAGCACGCCTGACTTTGCAACCGGCATCAATGCGCCGGTCGACATTCAGGTAGCTAACGACGGCAGCCTGTATTACCTCGCGCGCGGCGCCAATTCAGTATTTCGGGTGCAGTATTTTGGCGGATCTACGCTCGCCATCGACAATGTAACTGTCACAGAAGGCAACAGCGGGACCTCAACCGCAAACTTCACTGTGTTCTTGTCACCAGCAAGTTCGCAGACAGTCACGGTCCAATATGCTACTGCGCCCGGCACCGCATTGGCCGGATCTGATTACTCGACGACGAGTGGCACGCTCACGTTTGCGCCGGGTCAGACTTCGCAACCTGTCAGCGTGCTCGTTCTCGGCGACACGCTCTTTGAGTCAACCGAAACTTTCAACGTCAATCTTTCGAATCCGACCAACGCGACGCTCGGCGACGATCAGGGAGCCGGCACGATTATCGACAACGATTCGCCGCCGACGATTTCCGTTAACGACGTTGCAATTCTTGAAGGCAATGCTGGAACGAAGACCGCGGTCTTTACGATCTCGCTTTCCAACCCGCACAGCCAAAACGTCACCGTGAGTTTTGCTACTGCGGATGACACGGCCGCCGCGGGCTCCGACTACGTAGCCACCACCGGAGTTGCAACTATCACTGCCGGGTCGCCATCTACTTCCATCGCCGTCACCATCAATGGTGACACGACGTTTGAAAGCGACGAGAGTTTCTTCTTCAATCTCAGCAACCCGACAAACGCAACCATCTCGGACAGTCTTGGTATCGGCGCGATTAATAACGACGATCCCGCGCCGGTCATCTCGATCAACGATGTGTCTGTAACCGAAGGTAACGCCGGTACAGTCAACGCCGGCTTTACCGTCTCGCTATCAAATCCAAGCAGCCAGACGATCACGGTTAACTACGCCACCGGCAACAGCACCGCAACAGCAGGCAGTGATTTCGTAGCGGCATTGGCCTCGGTGACGTTCAGCCCCGGCCAGACCACTCGACCGTTAAATATCACGATTAACGGCGATACCGTCTTTGAGCAAAACGAGATTTTCAACGTCAATCTTTCCGGCGCCGCCAACGCGACCATTTCGGACACGCAGGGCGTGGGAACGATCAATAACGACGACGCTGAACCGACGATCTCGATCGACAACGTTTCAGTAACCGAAGGCAACGCGGGAACGACGACCGCTAACTTTACGGTCACGCTTTCGAATGCGAGCAGCGTAGTCATCGGCGCAAACTACACCACCGCCGATGGCTCCGCTACGGCGGGCAGCGACTACGTTCTAAACTCCGGTTCGCTTTCATTCGCGGCTGGTGAGACGAGCAAGTCGATCAGCGTTACGGTGTCTGGAGACACGACGTTTGAAGGCAACGAAACCTTCAACGTTAATCTCTCCAGCGCAACGAATGCGACGTTTGCCGATAATCAAGGCGTCGGCACGATCAACAACGACGATTCGCAACCCACGATCTCGATCAACAACGCCTCGTTGAGTGAAGGCAACGCTGGCACGAGTTCGGCCGCATTTACGGTCACGCTTTCTAATGCCAGCAGCCAGACGATCACGGTGAACTTCAGCACTGCTGATGTTTCCGCCGCCGCCGGCAGTGACTATGCCGCCGCCGCCGGCACGCTGACTTTCACACCGGGAACGTTGACGCAACCGCTCAACGTCACGGTTAACGGCGATACGATGTTCGAGCCGAATGAGACTTTCAACGTCAACCTGTCCGGCGCGGCAAACGCAACCATCGCCGACAATCAGGGCGTTGGCACGATCAATAACGACGACGCGCAACCGTCCATTTCGATTAACGACGTTTCCGTCAATGAAGGCAACACGGCTACGAGCACGGCTTCGTTTACCGTCTCGCTGTCAAACGCGAGCAGCCAAACGATCACGGTCAACTTCGCAACCGCTAACAACACCGCGACCGCGGGTGTGCATTATGTTGGCGCCAACGGCACAGTGACCTTTACGCCGGGCCAGGTTTCACAACCGGTGAACGTCACCATCAACGGCGATGTGTTGAATGAGCCAGCGTCAGTTACGTTCAACGTAAATCTGTCGGCGGCTACTAACGCGACTATTGCGGACAACCAGGGCGTCGGGACGATCGTTGAAGACGACGCACCTGCGCTTGCTACCGAAGAGAGTTCGCAACGTGCAATCGCGCTCGACGTGGTTACATTCCTGCGTGAGCCATTCCCGGTCACGAATCCCTTCTACTTTGGAGCAGATCGTCGAACACGCATCATGCTCATCGCAACCAACCTGACGGGGAACCCATCAGTCACCGCACGTGCCGTGGAATCGATGGTGACGAATCACGATCTTACGGTCGAGTTCGTCGGTCCCTTGCCGGGCGTGCCGGAGTTCACTCAGATAGTTGTAAAACTTCCTGATGGAATACTGGTGGCGGGCGATCTGCAACTAACGATCACGGCCAACGGCAAGACAAGCAACGTCGTGCTGGTAGCCGTCAGGCCGTAGAACTAGCGAAAAGAGTTGAGGCGCGTTAACGCATTTACCGTGCGTTAACGCGCCTCTTCATATTGCGCTTACTCCAAACCTTACTGCAATGAAACGTCGTCAACTCTGAATACCGTTGGCAACGTAATGTCATTCGTTCCACGGAATTGAATCCGCACTGTCTGCCCGGCGAACGAACTGAGATTGAATGGCCCTCTCAAGACGTACACTCCCGCCGTGCCGCTGTTCTGATTACTAAACGTCGCCAGCGTTGCGAGCAATGTTCCCGTCGTGCTTCTCACTTCGATGAAGAGACGATCGAAAACTGCTGCGCCAGCCGCTTCGTTCGTTGTAATGTTCAGCCAGAACTGCAAATTCGTACAGCCATTAGCCGGAACAGTTACCGTTTGGAACAGTGTTCCAGTCGAACTATTCACTCCGTTAAGGATCATGTAGGCAGTTCCGCTGTGCGGGAATGTTCCCGTGCTGCGGGTTACCTGGCTACTGATGGTCCATGGCGTCGTGCCGGTTTCGAATCCGGGGTTAACGATCGCGTTCGCGCACCCGCCGCCTCCAGTGCCGGCCTGGGTTACGTTGAACGTCAAACCCGCAATCGTCATCGAACCGCTTCTTGAAGCCGTCCCGGTGTTAGCGGCAACAGTGTAATTCACCGTGCCGTTACCAGAACCACTGGCGCCGGACGTGATCGTGATGAACGAGTTGTTGCTCACTGCGGTCCAATTGCAACCGGTTGTCGTAGTCACCGCCACGCTTGCCGATCCACCCGCCGCGGCAAAGCTCGCGCTGGTTGGATTAATCGAGAAGGAGCAGGCGCCGCCGCAATCTCCCGGCACGTTGGTAGCTGCCGTATGAGTCGTGCCGTCGTTACCCACCGCCGACACGCCCATGCCGTGACGTGCAAACACGGTCCAGATTGCGCAGCGATTCGCGCCGGCATTCAGGTTCTGATCGGCCTGAAGGATACCGTCGCGCGCGTTCAGGAATGATGGGCGACTGGGCGTAAACTTCATCCCGTTGAGCACAAGCAGGTCTGTGGTTGCAGCGCCGAGCTGTGTTCGCAGATCCCAAAGAGTTGCGGCCCAGACTTCGCCGTCTCGGTGAACCTGGAAGCCGCCGGTCCCAACGTCCGCGTAAGAATCGTGCACGGTCGCGGCGGGCACCGTGTAAGCAGCACGCCGAATGCCGTTCGGATTATTGGTGACGTACTCGCCGACAGCGCCGTCGTTGTTGAGCGTGGTGGCCCAGTAGTCAGACCAACCTTCACCCATTGCGCCTGACTGTGTACCGCTCAAGGCAGTGCTGCCATTGCCAATCAGCCGGTTTGAGATGCCGTGTCCGTATTCATGGAACACAACGTCGCCATCAACCGAACTATCGCGATCAGGATTGGGCGAGGTGAACAGATACTGTTGCATGCGTGGACGCGAACCGTCTGGCGGGGTCGCGAAGTTTGCATTGTTTGTTCCCGAGCCGTCCTGCGCTTCCGCTCGTACGGAGTCGTTTCCGGTCCCGCCACGGCCGAAGTTGTTTACCTGGAAGTTGCGCGCCGTCTCGGTAAAGCCAAGGTTATACGAGAAGTCGTGCATGATGTTGTTGAAGTAAAAGAGGTTCGCCACAACAGCCGCCTGCTGTGTTCTTGGATCAACTGTTGTGGAGAATGGAAAAGTAAAATTTTGGTTCGCTGCTGATGCGTGCCCAACAGAGAGCCCGGTCCCATTGTTATTGTCTGGCGCATTGTTGGCGTCGGAATCAAGGTAGGCCTCGACGTTGTTGCCAGTGGTTACGGTCGAAGTTCCCATCCAGCCGGCCGCCGTGTTGATGGTGGTGTCGCCAATGAATGAAACGAGCTGGCGCGCGCCTTTGTCAGGCGCTTCGGTGTAAACCGTGCCTTGCGCTTGATGCACGTAGAGGTTGTGACGAAGCAGAAGGTCGCCGGTGTAAGCGTCGAGCAGAATTTCATACCACTCTTCCGGACCGACTTCCGCAAAGACGTGCCAGGCCAAACGACTCTCGCCGCCAATTCTCACCACATTCTGTTCTGAGAGTATTTCCTCGAAGTGTGGACCCAGCGGATTGGCGAAGCGAGACATTTCCGTCGACGACGCTCGAGACTGCATTTCCACAAAAGACGGGAAGACTTTTCGGCCCGCATGTTCGAGCGCTTTCGCGATCGCTTTTGCTTCGCTCATCGCGCCCTTGCGCGGGAGTGGTGGACCATCGACCAGAAATCCTTCGCGGACGTTGAGCACTTCGCCGTTCTTATTGACGACGATTTGCACCTGTCCTTCAAACACTTTCAGACCACCGGCGGTCTGCGTGTAGTTGAGAAAAGTTGTTCCGCGGTCGTTGTCTTCGTTTTCCAGGTTTAGTTCTTCGACATTGGCGCCGGAAAGCGCGAAGAGTGAGTTATTTTGCGCGAGAAAACCGCGGGCGATGTTATCGGCGGTATCGGATCGTGGTTCTGAAAGAGTGCCGCCGTCGATGAAGAAGCTCTTCATTGAGCCGGTTTCGTTAACTACTGCGCGAAGATTTGCAGCGTTCTTAGTTGTGAGCGACGAGCGAAATTGCTCAACTGCGGAAGCTCGAGAGCTGGTGAGAGCGCTCTGCATCGCAGCTTGCTTCCCGGAAGCTGAACTAAGGTCCAGGTCAATAAACTCGCCATGATCAGTCAGGCGAATGTCAAAGTTTGGCAGGGCGCGGCCAGTAGATCCTTTTGGAGATCCTATCGACGTTCGCTGTTGTGCGGCGTCTGACTTCCATAACGGCAAGGAGATGGAAGCCGCAGCGGCCACAGCGAGAACTGTGAAGATCAAAATCTTACGAATCATTTTGCGCCTCCTTTGGCTGGTTGAGGTAAGGCAGGTCTCGCCCGTTACTTGTACAAGGTGGAAACTTCGCCCCACCTCATGATCTTTGATCAGGTGAGAAGTGCCCTAGCTTGTCTTTTTACCTACTAACTGTGAACTTTCGACGAGAGACTTGCACGGGCTGAGTGAACAACGCCGGGAGATTAGAGGAGGTCTTATCTGGGGCGGAAGGCACAGACTAGCAGATTGGTGTGAGAGTGTAAATAATTTGCTTCTGCCGGAGTGCCTTATGTGCTCGGCGTTCTCTGCGTATCTCGGGTGAACTCTGCGTTAAAGATTTTGGCAGACAAGTTTACGCAGAGATCCCAGAGATACGCACAGAACGCAGAGGTGACCATCGACCGGAGCTGGTTCTCGTTAATTCCCGAACTCCAGCCGCCCAATAGCGCCATTCGCGCCGGCGCCCCAGCCCGTCGACTTACGAGAAACAAAGCTGAACGTGTCGAAGCCTGGACCAGCGATCGGTTTCCAGGTTCGTCCATCGTCCGTCGAGTAATCACCGCCTGATGGACCAATGGCGACGAGGGTCTTCGTGTTGGGAACGTACGTCACCACGGATCTAAAACCCGACAAGCCCTTTGCGAGCGTCCAGGTGATTCCGCCGTCGTTTGTAAGGGCGAGATTGTCGACCGCTTCCTGTTCCTTGCGATAATCACCACCTGCGATCACGCCATGCTTTGCATCGCGAAAGGCGATTGAAAAGATGCCCGAAGAAGGCCCGGAGGCCAGAGGTGTATTAGCCACTTGCCAGGTGCGGCCACGATCCGAGGTGCGCAACACGCGAGCTTTGGAGGCGGCGCCGGTGCCGATCCAGGCGTGTGATTTTCCAAACACGGCGATGTTAGTGCCGCTGGCGGCAAACGCGCCTTCGTTTTCGAGTGCCGGCGGCAGGTTCGTGGTTTCCACTCGCGACCAAACACGTCCGCCATCGTTAGTCGTCAATATGTACAGTTGACCATCAATTGAATCCCCGAAGACGATGCCGTTGTCCGCGTCCCAAAACGACATCGCGTCGAGGAACGCTTTCGGATCTTCGTTCTTGAACTGGAGTGTCCAGGTTTTTCCGGCGTCGGTGGTTTTGTAAATCCGGGAAGCTGGACCATTTCCGATCGAAAGGACGTACGCTGTTTGAGCGTCGACTGCATCGACGTCGCGGAAATCCAACGTCTCACCGGTCACCGTGAGCTTTTGCCACGTCGTCCCGCCATCAGCCGTCCGCAGCACCGTCGACGCTGCCCCACTGGCCCACGCCACGTTCTCACTCACGGCGCTCACACCACGCAACCGCACATTGACCCCACTCGTCTGCACAGTCCAACGCGGCGCTGCGAACAATGTCAACGTGATTAATATTAGAAGTATTTTTGTCATCTCAATGGGTCATCTCAGTAATGTAGTCAGCTAGACAAACAAGTGCGAAGGATCTAAGTCCTCGCGGATGATACGCAACTGTTCGTCGCCGGGAACCTCAGTTGTTGTCAGTTGCGGTGAAATGCGCAGGTCCCAACCGGTGTTCTCCCTTACCTGTTCAATGGTGCATCCCGGATGCAGTGAAGTCAGCATCATCTCACCGTCAGAAAATCCATAGCATCCCAAATTCGTAATGACCATTGCTGGACCATTTCCCGGCAGACCCAGCTTGCGCCGGCCGTCAGGTCCGTCGATAAAGCCGGGAGACGTAACGAAGTCCACGCGTTCGGGGAAAGAGCGTTTGCTTTGTGGCGCGATAACGAATACTCGCTTTGCCAGAATCGCAATCTCACAAGCGCCACCACTACCGGGCAAACGCACTTTCGGATGCTGATAAACTCCGATGACAGTTGTGTTGAGATTACCGAAGCGGTCGATCTGAACGCCTTGCAGAAATCCCACGTCGATCAATCCGCGTTGCAGGTAGAAGCTGAACACATCGAACATCGAAAAGACACCAAGCGAATTGGTGACGAGCGACGGGTCGCCGATTGAAATTGGCAAACGTTTCGGGTCGGCCCCAACCGCGCCTGATTCGTAGATGAGAACAAGTTTCGGCGCGTGCAGACGACGAGCCAAATTACACGCAAGGTTGGGTAGTCCGATCCCGACAAAAACTACCTCGCCATCCTGTAGCTGACGTGCTGCCTGGCAGACCATCAACTCCTTCAGGCTGAAATGTTGTTCCTCAATAGCCATAGTTGACGGGCTCGCAGTAATGTGGCCGTGCTTTCAAGCGATCCATCTGAGCGCCCATGCGTTTGACGTATTCGCTGCGATCGCGCAGTCCGTATACCCATTCTTCCAGATACCTGTCAAACAACGCTTCACTTTGCGAAACCTCGCGCCATCGAACATAAAAGTCGTTGTCGCGATCATAAAAGCCTTGCGCGTAAGAAGGGTGGCAACCAAAAGGTTCATGGACCACTGCGCTAACAATCAACCCCGGAATCAACGTCCGGTTCGGATCGGAGCGAATCACATCCTCTGAAACAATTTCTTCAGCGACTATGATCGTGTTCCGTGAAGCGAATGCGGCTTCCTTCTGGACTCCGATCAGTCCCCAAATTTGCGCGTTGCCATTCTCGTCGGCGCGTTGAACATGAATGATCGCCGTGTCAGGATTCAACGCCGGCACTGCTGCCAGCTCTTCCCCCGTGAACGGACAAACGATTGTTTTAATCAAGGGATTGACGCCCGGCAGATCGCTGCCCATGTAGTTTCGCAACGGATAGAACGGCAGCTTCGCCGCGCCGGCAGTCAAGCGGGCGACCATGCCAAAGTGCGAGTATTCTTCGAGTTCGATTGAATTGGGAATGCCCTGCTCGACAGCTCTGCGGAGAGCATAAAGCGGACCCGCGCCCGGGTTTCCCGCCCAACTGAAGATGAGTCGTCGCGCGCAACCGGCGCCGATTAATTGATCGTAAATAACATCGGGGGTGAGACGGCAAAGGGTTAGATCGCGTCGTCGTTGACGGATAATTTCATGCGCCGCAGCGAAACAGATCAGGTGTGTGAAACCCTCGACGACGATCACATCGCCATCGTGCACAAACCTGCGCACAGCTTCATCCATCGCCATTATTTTGGTTTGTGTTGACACGCCGGATTATGACTTTGCCGGACGATATGGTACAAGCCGCCTCAGTCTAAACTTACACACCGCGAGGTCCCATGCGCATTCGGTTTTCATTCCTTATTGTGTTCCTGCTTGTCGCCGTGCCGACTTGCACCGCCGCTGAGATCGATTGGACCAAGGTCCGCGCCGAAGCAGTTCAGTTATTGCAGGAGCTGATCAAAATCGATACTACCAACCCGCCGGGTAACGAACGCGCTGCGGCCTTGTACCTGCAAAAGCTGCTCGACTCGGACGGGATCGAAACTCGATTGTTAGACGTCGCGCCGGGACGTGCAAATCTCTACGCGCGGATCAAAGGCGATGGCAGCCGGCGTCCGCTGATCCTGCTCAGTCATACTGACGTAGTAACGGCCGAACCGCAACGCTGGACCATACCGCCCTTCAGTGGTGAACTGCGCGATGGCTTCATCTACGGTCGCGGCGCAATTGACATGAAGGGCACCGCTACAGTTCATGCGACGCTAATGCGTCTCATAAAGCGGCTCAATATTTCGCTGAAACGCGATTTGATCCTGCTGGCTGTCGCGGACGAGGAGGCAGGTGGCACGGGCGCCAGTTCGATCATAGAAAAGTATCCCGAGCTGATCCGCGGCGCCGAGTTTCTCCTGAACGAAGGCGATGTCATTTATGTGAAGAATGGGAAGGTTCAGCAATACGGCGTTGACGTGATGGAGAAAGCAGCGCTTTGGCTTCGAATCACGGCGAAGGGACCGTCCGGGCATGGATCAATCCCGTTGGCGAATTCCTCCGTCGAGCGCTTGCTTGGAGCACTCGAACGGCTGCGAAGATGGGAAACTCCGATTCAAGTTACTCCTGCGGTCGCGGAAAGCTACCGGATGCGAGCGCGACAACAAACCGATCCCGTTCTGAGAAATGCGTACGCGAACCTGGCTAGAGCGCTTAAGAACCCAGGCTTGCGCAAGAGATTACTGACTGACAGCACTCTCAATGCTGAGGTGAGAAATACCTTTACGATCACCGGCCTGCAAGGCAGCGATAAAGTCAATGTCATTCCCGGAGCGGCCTGGGCCCAAATTGATGCTCGCCTTCTTCCTGGCGAAACACCTGCGGGCTTCATCGCGACGTTGCGCCGGGTGCTCGACGATCCTGGATTGGAAATCGAGGTCCTTGAAGAATCGACGCCTACGGGATCCAATACCGATACGGCGCTGATGCAGGCTATTCGTAAAGTTGCCGCACGTCGTGATCCGGGTGTGCCGGTGATTCCGACGATGCTCACAAGCTCGACTGACAGCGCGAAGTTTCGCAGCGTCGGTATCACCGCTTACGGTTTTGAGCCTTTTAAGTTGGACGACGGAGAGCTCGAACGCTCGCATGGCGACGATGAACGTGTCTCAGTTGAAAATCTGGGTTTCGCGTTGCAGTTTCTTTATGAGGTGATAATGGAGTTGAACTAAACACCTGGTTCGATTACCGACGCCGCACGCTTGAGCGCGCGAGTGAGACGCTCAACTTCTAATCTCACGCGCGACTGGTCGCGGGCCTCGATCGCCTCTGTGAGCGCCGGGAGGACCAACGCTTTATAGGTAGGTCGAGGAGCGTAGATCAAATGCTTGAACCACGGCCGACCAACGAGCCCTTCCGGATCCAGAAGAGCACGCTCAACCTTCATCAATCCCTTATGTACCCGGTCAACGCGAGCCATGTCGCGCGCGGCGACAGCTTTGCGCGCAGCTTCGAGCGCCATACGACCGTTTTTCTCCCAGACCTTAGCCGCGTCACGAACCTGTTTGAAATCAACATCGACTTTTAGCCGGCGTGCCAACTGTTCAGTTTCGTCGAGATAGCTTTGCACCTCTTGTGCATAAGCGGCGTAGTCCAATGGCACGTAATCGCATTCCGAGAGTCGCAGCGCCGCGACCGCCCAGTATCTTCCCATGGCTGCGTGATAGTAGTAGCCAGGATCACCAACCCGATCGACCCAGGTAAAGCTATCGTAGATGGAGTGATAGACGCCGTATGGTCCATCAAATGTAAGATCGGCAACCGGCAGACCGAGGAAGTTAAGAAAGACTGTGTAATCCGAACCTGATCCTAGCCGCGTTGTTACCGCAGGCTGCCTGGAATCCTTGGCATCCCTGGCATCTTTGTCTTCTTTGGTTTGACGCAGCCACTTGTCGTAAATAGATCCGCCACTTGGATCCGGAACATCTCGTGCGACCTCACGCAGGAAGTCAGCCAGTGCCGGCACTGCCGCGGCTGTGAAGGAACTTCCCGAAGCCGAACTGTCAACATTCAGATACGCGAGGGCTCCCGCCCGGAGTCGTTCGGCCTCCAACTCACCCCATTCAGTGCTTCCGGTCAGGGTGAATTCTTCTGCGTCCCACGATGCAAAAATCAGTGTGCGTCGCGGCTTCCAGCCATTTCGCTTGAGTTCGCCAAAGGCCCGCGCCGTTTCCATCAGAGTTGCGCTGCCGCTGCTCGGATCGACGCCTCCGAAGACCCATGCATCGCGATGGTTTCCAAGAATCACCCACTCATCGGGTCGTTCGGCGCCCCGCAAGCGGCCGACGACGTTCCAGATTGAGCGCACTTTCTTGTCATTCTGGATGACCAGATGAAGCTTGTCTGATGTTGGACCAAGTCGATAAGTGAAGGGCAATCCTCCCTGCCAGTCAGCCGGAACAGCAGGTCCGGTCATCTTTTCCAGAATGAGTCGAGCGTCTTTGTACGACATCGGCGCCGCTGCAACGGTGGGCATCGACACGGCCGACTCAGCAGGGAGAAAACGACCTCCGGGAACCGAAGCCCAGCCCGGCGTGCGTGGATCTCCGGGCAAATTGAAGTCGTAGACAATCCCGCCCCTTTGCAGATGACTCTCTGGCCCCCACGGACCCCAGGGATAAACATCACCCTTCTTGTAACCATCATCAGCCGGATCGGAATAGAGGAGTAACGCAGCCACTCCACGTTGCTGAGCCGTTAAAGCCTTAAACCCACGGTAGCTGTAAGGCACCGAGTAGCGCGCTAAGGCTATTTTGCCGCGCACATCAACGCCCTGCCGTGCGAGCAAATCGTAGTCTTCAGGATTACCGCTGTTGACATAGACCACCGGCGCGGTCACATCGATATCCGCGGAGTAGGCACAGTAGGGTATGCCGATGTCTTCGTTATAAGAATCCTTGTCCTGGGGGATTGGCTCTTCCTTTAGAGAGAGCTTTTGGTTTGAGCCCACGAGTGTTGCTTCATAGCGAATGGGCCAGGGCAGGTAAACGGGGTGCTCGATGAGTTCCACATCATCGAGTCCATAGTCTTTCCATTGCTTCGCCACATGCAGTGCGAGTTCGTAGTTGCGCACCGAGCCTGCCATGTGTGGCTGCTCGGTGAAGATGCGGTGTTGGCTCCGGCAGTTTTCGGGACGTATGGTCTGTAGCAGGCGGGCCTCCAGAGGTTTGAGCCTGCTGGTGTTAGCCGGTGAGAAACCCTCGCGAACGTTGTCTGCGACACGCAGAGTGCTGGCGGTTAGTAGCGCGAGCAGAATGATTGAGTAACGGACCAAAGTGCGTTTGAGGTATCACGGGAGCCGACGGGTGTCAA
>DATELZ010000069.1:0-12486 GCA_035276045.1 Pyrinomonadaceae bacterium
GCGTGGAGCGATCACGCACTTGTCGGAGCATCGACAAAAACGACGTCACAAGTTTGTCACAACAGAAACGGCAGGACCAATATTTCATTGGCAACCTGCCGTTCTTCATTCCTAATTCTGGTGAGCCGAGCAGGGCTCGAACCTGCGACCCGCTGATTAAGAGTCAGCTGCTCTACCAACTGAGCTATCGGCCCTTACCTTGACGCGGGGAAAATTATACGTGCGAAGTCCGGGGTGTCAAGCAACGGCTTCTTTGATCGCGTCGGCTACCGGGATAAAAAGGTGGTTTGCTGCAACTGGGGAGAAATGGCTGGCTACTCCGCCCCAAACTAATCACCTGCGCTCAGTTGGTAGATTATGCTATTGACACACATACAATCGGCTCTTATAGTGCCCAACGTTACTCACCGACACTCTACCGGTGTCACCGGATACTGGTAGCTAAACCTCCCGATTCGCGAAGGCCAGCCCGCCTAAAAGTCCCAGGGATAGTTTTCTCAACTTCCTCTCACTACTGGAGACTGGCTGATGAATATCTCACTACTCTCGGGCAGGAGACGTTTGTTTCTCCTCGCAGCCCTCTGCATTCTCTCGTCAATCGTAGCCGTCGGCGTTTACAGCCGATCCAGGCAGACACCCAAGAAAAAAGATCCTAACCGAACGTCCTACTACGCAGAGGAGGTAACAACTCCGCCTGAAGTAAAGTCGAAAGTCGAAGGCCTGGAGATTGCGGGCGTCAGTATAGTGGACCAGGGTACAGCCTGGGCAAAAATCAAAATCGACATAATCAACCACCGCGACGCGGGCCTGATGGCAATGGACTTCGTCGTGTATAAATCACCGGGCAATTCAGGCGGCGTAGGAATGGCCGGCTCCCAACTGGAGCCTCCGTTGCCACTTATTCCTCCTCATAGCCTCGAGTCGTTTGAATTTTTCCTCAGCAGCTTTATGGAAGGTCCGCCGATTTTCCTCGCCTCAGCTATCTTCTCGGACGGAAAGGAGGAAGGCGACCAAAATTCCGTGCAGGGTCTCAAACACACCCGGCAGGATCTGCAAAAAAGGCGCGATGCCGAAAAAGCCAGGAACGGAGGCCCGCAATGAAACGAAAACTCTTCTTTGCATTGGCCGCCGCCGTCATCACGATTTCGATCGCCATCACTATCCTCGCGCACTGTGGCAGCACCTGGATTACGCAAGCGCCGACCTTTGGACCACCACTCGCCGACGGTTGTACCGCGTCCAATCAAAATCTAACCACCACCACCAAAACGGTCATCACCGATATTCATTGGACCGTGGGCCAGCCTAGAAGACTGATAATCACAGACTCAGGCCAGAACAAACGTCTCTTTACCGCTGGCCTCGTACCAAGTGACTGCGTGAGGTGCTTCCCGATTTTTGATGCTCCCCAATGGATAGAGCGCCCCAACGGCGTTACTCGATGGCAGCAATTGACATGGATGCAGACTGTTGGCGAAGAGAATCAATGCCTCCAGGGGTTTGCCAGGAATGCGGCTTTCCATTTTAGCGACATGGACTGCACGCCCGACCAGCAAACCTGTGAAGCAGAGTTTAGCTGGTTCTGGAACCCATTCACCGACTCCTGCCAGGAAGAAGCCCCGCCCTCCTGCAACCTCTTTCCAGAACTCTGCGAAAACGGCCAATGGAGTCTTGAATGGTGCGGCTGTGTGTCTTACAACACGCCCATCATCATCGATCTCAAAGGCGACGGCATCGATCTCACAGACGCCCAAAGCGGCGTCGCCTTTAATCTGAATGCCCAGGGTGGAGAAGAAAAACTGGCATGGACCACCGTTGCTTCAGACGACGCCTGGCTGGCGCTTGACCGCAACAACAACGGCAACATCGACGATGGCACCGAATTATTCGGCGATGTGACAGCACAACCCACACCACCTTCCGGTCAAAAAAAGAACGGCTTCCGCGCGTTAGCTGAGTACGACAAAGCCGCTAATGGCGGAAATAGCAACGGATGGATCGAAGCCGGCGACTCCATCTTCTCGTCGCTACGTCTCTGGCGAGACACAAACCACAACGGCATCGCAGATACCGGCGAGTTACGCACGCTCACCGAACTCAAGGTGACGGCGTTGGAACTCGACTACAAAAATTCTAAAAAGACCGACAGAAACGGCAATCAATTCAGTTTTCGAGCCAAGGTAAAGAGCGCCCCCGGCGAGAAAATCGGACGTTGGGCCTGGGATGTTTACCTCGTCCGCTCTCTCTAATCTCACAAAAAAATTCCATCTCCGTGTAATGAAACGCTCTGTCCGTCATATACAAGTGAAGGACGAGAGCGTCCTGTCCAGGAATGAAGCCCCCTCGTACAAGCACTATTGTCTTACTTGTTTTGTTGCTTGCTGGTTGCAATCACAACAATGTTTCCATCAATCAGAATCGTTCGGGTGATACGCCGACTCAACCAACCAGCGGCACTACCCCCGATGTGAACCGTCCCAGTCAAGAGTGCGATCCGAATTACTCGGAATGCGTGCCAATAGCGAGTGACGTCGATTGCGCCGGCGGAAGCGGCAACGGACCAGCGTACGTCCGCGGGCCGATCAGAGTAATCGGCAAAGATATTTACGGGTTAGACAGAGATGGAAATGGAATCGCATGCGAATAAAACGTCCACCGCGAGCATGCATGCGAACGTAACAGATTCAAAGAGTCCACCGGGGAGAGCGATTTGCGCTGAAGTTAAGGACGCTTCGCGCAATGACTACGCGCGGAGCTTGCGTGCCCTTAACCCTCATCATACGCACGCTTCGCGCGTACCGTCACAAACTCGTCAGTCTCGATGATGTAAGCTGTGAGGTTGTAGCCATACACGCAACCGGTGTCGAGGCCGATCGCCTTCTTCCCTCTGCGCGGTTCGGGCGCGGGCCAGTGGCCGAAAAGCACCGTCTTCTCACCGTAATAGACGTGATACCAGGGCGTCCCTTCGTCACTCTCGCGATCTGCTCCAAGTGTGCGCAGGCGCGTCAAATCGCTCGTAGTCTGGGAGTGCAGTTCGACGTTCGGGCGCAAGCCTGCATGAACGACGAGGTGCGTGTCGAGGTCGATCATGAAGGGCAAACGATTTAAATAGCTGGCGTACGCATCCTTCTCCCCTTTCAACTCCCGGTGCGTCTCTCTCTGCGACGGCTTTAGGTCGACGTCTTCGCCATACCACTTTCGCCGCAACGCGAGATCGTGATTACCCATCACGGTCGTGAATCGCGCGTCAGTCATGAACAGTTCGAGGACTTCGCGGCTCTTCGGCCCTTTAGTGATTAAATCACCAACGGAAACGACACGGTCGTCCGGCCCAAGACCTACTTTATCGAGCAGATCCTTCAGCTCGTCGAAACAACCATGAATGTCTCCAACAACGATCGTCCTCTTCATCCAGACCTCCGAACCAGTATTCAGCGCGTGTTCAGCCCAACCTTGGGAGTCTATTGCATCGCCAACATTCAATCAACAGCACACTCTCTATGTGATGTCCTAATTTCAACTCCGCGTTCTCTGCGTATCTCTGAAAGCTCTGCGTAAACCCTGACTGCCAAATATTTAACGCAGAGTTCACCGAGATACGCCGAGCCAAATGAAACCCTCTTCTAGATATAACGCGTAAAAGCGAGGGCTAAAGACTCCGGTTATCTCACGAGTCTCAGCATGCGTTGAGTCGCCGCCGAAGCCCCTTGCCTGTCATCCTTCAGCATAGCGTCGTAGATGTCTCGCAGCATTACCGAAGTAGCAGCCGTGTTAAGCCCGCTAGACGCTATCGTTCGCAGCGCTTCAATCTCATCAGCGCTCTTCGTGGAATATTGAAAACCACCCAGAATCGCCTGACGCGATCTAATGTTAACCATCATCGTCCACGACTCCTGGCCATCAAGCGTGCACGCTCTGTGCACGCTGACGTTGACGGTGTTTTCGTCTCGTTTGAGAGCTTTGAGATTAGTGCTATTCGGCCGGCAAGGTCCATCCTGCCCACCGTCGTCGACTGTTACGGTTACTTGTCGAGTTTGGGGTTGAAGCGATCGATCGAGACCGGTGTAAACAAGAGCTCTTATCGTATACGTGGTTGTGTGTGGAGGTTGAATAGTCGCCGTTCCCGACTGATCCTGAGACCGGCCAGTAACAGCGGCAAAGCGCTTATTCCACTCTGCTATTTCACCGTCCTCCGGCTGGATCGTTATCTCACTTGCGCCAAAGACAGCGAAAGTCAGAATCACCCTCTCACCCAGCTTGACTGACGAGCGGTTAAGACGAAAAACGAGGATGCCGTTTCGAGGATTCAAGCCTGCACTTGGCGAAGGAGTCGGACGCGGAGTTGGATTTATTCGCGGTGACGGCGAGACGCTGGCCCGTGGTGAGGGGATCGGCGTCGGACTCCCGTTTGCGTTCGTGTTTACGTTGTCGTTGGGATACGTGTTGTAGTTATTGATATTGGCGTTGTAGTTAACATTGACGTTGACGTTGGTGTTCATGTTATTCGCGGGCAGGCCGAAGTCGAACGCCGAAACCAACGTCGGAAACGCCGCCCAAAGTAGAAACGATACTAAAAGCGCGAGCGCCATCCTCGTTCCGAGCCGCATCCCAAACGGCGTGAACAACAATCGCTGCAACCAGTTCGGCAACACACGTTTGAAAAACAACACAAAAGGCTGCGGCTGAAGGAACCGCTTAAACGCAACGTCACGAACACTTCTAATGCGATTGAATAGCTGATCCGAAACAGTCCCTGCAAACTCCTGCGGCAATGGCACTCGCACGACTTCCGCGCCTTCGGGAACACTCTCCATCGCCACAGCCCGCGCCATCAAATCCGCAATCGTCCGCCGAACCTTTGCTTCACTTCCCGCCGACAATTCACTGACCAGCTTCTCGCGCGTCGCGTCCGGAATCGCGCCTACACGAAACCAGGGCAGACTAAACAGCCGCAACAGCTTCTCTTCCGTAAACAAGTTTTCCTTCGTCGAAAACTGTAGCCCCAAACAGATCGTCAAATCCCATTGCAACTGCGGATGGACCGCGCACGCACACAACCATTGAAACGTTTCCTCGCCGAGATACAAGCGCAACTCCCGCAACCCTTCCACAGAATCGACGTCGTGCGGCGGCTGCGACTTGTCCCCGCGCAGGTTCTCGGGAATGCTGACCGGCTCCCTGATCGCAAAACTCTCGGCGACTAACTCCAATCCGCTAAGCGTGGCAGGCATGACGACAAACTGTTGCCGCAAAGCGAACTCATGCGCGTCCCAGAGACTGCGTGGACGCGGCGTCAGGATCGCGCGTTCCTGCCAGTGCGCGAAACTCTTGATCCAGTCGACCGTTTGCAGCGTCACCGGATCGACCAGGTCTTCGCCTTCACTAAAAATGATGAGCCGATGACCGGGATAAAGCTCGTGCAGATCCTCAATCGTCGCGCCTCGTTGTGCTCGCTTCGCCTCCTCTTCCAGTTTCTGCTGCGCCTCAGCACTGCGCACGACGGGAGTCGCTTCAACGGAAACAAACGGCGACATAAAACTCACGCGCGGATCGCCTTCGAAGAAATAGCACGTGAGAAAGACGCTCTCGCCGTACAGCTTGCGCGCCAGTTCGTAAAACAGTCGCGCCTGATGATCTCTGAACGCAGCCCGATCGATCAGGACGAGATACTCCGGCGGTTGGCTCGTCGATTTTTCACGAAGACTGAGAAACCCGAGCGCTTTCACAGTCGCCGCGATGCTGGCGCCGATGTCTAGCTGAAGCGCGCCCGAGCGCTGTCGCGTGCGAAGCAAACGCGCGAGGCGCGCGATCGAATCCGGATCGTAAACCTCGGCAAGCGAAGTCCTGAAGCCGATCGGAATGCTGGGCTGTTCACGATCGTGCTGCTGCCGGCCACGTTGTCGCCGCCGCAACCGGCGGAAGAGTTCATACAGTCCGAATAAGAGCAGCGGCAATAACGCAACCAAAATCCTGAGTAACGTACTCAACTCCAGGTTGTCGAAAAACATCGTGAAGGGAGTCGGAGTCGGACTCGCAACAACTTCAGGCGTCGGCGTAGGCGTGGGAAAGTCAATCGGAGGATCGGGCGCGCTCCTCATCAGCAAACTGACGACAGCCACCAGCAGGACAATCCCCAGCAACGACAAAACGACGACCAGCACGCGACTATTTGGTCCTTTGGCTGATGCCACCTGAACCGGTCCGGGCATCGCCATTGCGACCTCCCCGACCGATCTCTCAATAGGCGCCGGCACAGCTTCAACACTCGGCTCATCAAAATCAAAGTACCGATCAAACTCCTCGTAAAACCGCGCTTGCTCTCTCTCATCCGTCGCAAAGATCGGACACAGCAGCGTCTTCAACTCGTGCGGCCGGCATTCTGGTCCAACTCGCGCGAGCAGCTTTTGCAAACGAAGATAATGCCCGATGCCGATAGTAAAGCCATGCAGCCTTAATGACTCGAGGAAGTCGCCGAAAACCAAATGGCTATTTGAAACGGGGGCAGAAACGCTGGACATGACAAGTGATTACAACTTGAGCTTCGAGGCAAGAGTGAACATCAGCTCACCGTCTTCCTTGTTCTTTGCGAGAATTGAGTAGGTGAAGGCGAGCGCCTCGCTTTTGCCCGGCTCGAGCGAGTTGTTATTCGCCTGCATTTTGTTGAGCACTGCAAGCCACGCCAACAACTCGGCCGTCGCCGGTTTTTTCTTCAACGCTAGACTGCGAATCTCCTCAAAGTGCCTGACCAGCGGATCGACGTAAGGAACAAACTGATCGGAAAGTTTGAGACGCTTCCTGACAATCTCCAGTAACTGTTCATGGCTCGGCGCCGTGATGTTGTAAAAGACGCAGCGGCGCAAAAACGCATCGGGAAGGTTTTTCTCCGAGTTGCTCGTCAGCAAAACAATCGGACGATATTTTTCGTCAGCCTTGAACGTCTTGCCGGTTTCAGAAACGGTGAACGAAAACTCTTCGATCTCGTTGAGGATGTCGTTGGGAAAATCGCGCGGCGCTTTGTCTACTTCGTCGATCAGCACAACCGAACGTCTCGGGGATTCACTTCCCGGCAACGCAGACATGATCGCCAAACCGAGCGCTTCGAAACTGATGTAGTCTTCAACTCGCAGCGACTGTTCTTTCTTGATCACGTTCGCGTCGTGAAAGTGACGCAACGCATCGTAACGATAGAAAAGATCCTTCGCATTGGAAGTAGTCTTCGTGCGAAAAACGAGCGGGCGTTCCAAACCCAGCTCGTGAGCAATACTTCCCGCCAGTTGAGTCTTACCTGTTCCCGGTTCGCCAGTCACGAGCAATGGCTGGCCCAGAACGAGGGCAACGTTGACCGCATCGCGCAAGCCACGCTCGGCAACATAACCTGCCGGATCGTCCCTCGCGATCAACTTCTCGTGCGCAGGCGTTGTCAGCCCGCGCGTTTTGACTGTCGTTCCATCGCCTTCGTAATAGCGGAATGACTCTGTGGATGCCAACTCAGCAGCTCCTCTCCTAACGCACCGGCCTTAAGCAGTTCGCCAGTTCCTTTTCGATAATCGCCATCGAAAGCTGCTCGCCGTGCGTATCGTACAGTTTGGTCACCGCTTCCACACGATCGTGCTCCGTGTCGTAGATACTGTTATCGGTGTACCAGCGTACAACTTCTATAGGGGTCGGGGTTATCAACTCATCCAGCAGCAGACAGGGAAAACTCTTGTCCGCTTCTTCTACGATCTGCGCCAGCTCGCCCTTGACGACGTCGTTGTCGAACCTTGCGGACATCCACGTCAGGATGCGATTGAGCAGGCCCGGAGTTTCATAACTGATCTTGATGAAGATTAAAAACTGCGGCCGCGCCGAGTTTCCGTTTTCGTGTTCGAGCGTTTTCGCAAACTGGCCCCAGTAAGTTTGCAGGTACCACTTCAACAGTTCAGCAATTGCCGCCCAATCGCTGCCGGCTCCTTCGCCGAGGTGAATCAGGTGCTGCACGGTTACAAACCGGTAGTTAGAAAGCTGGGGCAGCTTAGTGAATACCTCAGCCGGGAATGCCGGCGGATACGGACGGTCGCCCGTGTATTCAAGACTCAATTCGATCTGTAGATCTTCTTTCTGAGCGTCGATGTTGCCCAAAGGGTCGGGCCAATCGGCCTCACTCTTTTTGTGAAGCACGCCTCGCTGCAGTGACGTGTTCGATTCCGTGTCGGCCAGTGGCTTGATCACCTCCCGGTGCATCCTCTCGATCAGCGTATCGTGCGATTGGCCCATCTTGCCGAAAACTATGCAAACCTGCGGCAGTCTCGGACGGTCCTTCAGGCTCGCATGCAAAAAGTTCGCATAACGATTCAAGTAATGAGACCTGTTACATCTTATAACTTCGTAACGGGTTGTCATTTTAGAGGGCTGCGGTAACAGGACTTCATCTGCCCCCTCGTTCACCATGCCGCGAAGTTGCTTGCACAGCTCTTCGAGAACTTTGGCGGCTTCCCAGTGAGACA
This sequence comes from Pyrinomonadaceae bacterium, assembly GCA_035276045.1. Lineage (GTDB taxonomy): Bacteria > Acidobacteriota > Blastocatellia > Pyrinomonadales > Pyrinomonadaceae > PSRF01. The sequence continues at coordinate 8,487 of DATELZ010000069.1, forward strand.
ATGACTTCAAGGGTAGTTCCGGATTATGCGCCGCCTGATGATCTACCAGCCAGGTGTTTTTGTATCCGCTGGAACCGATTGGTATCCAGAAGATTGTCATTTCACCAGACTGAAAGGCTTCCCTGATTACCGGCACCTCGTGTTTGCCGATAAAGGGTGAAGTCAGGAAGGTCTCGGAGACGAGCAGCACGGCAATTTTTGCAGAGGCCAGGGCTTCGGCAATCTCGTCGAACCATTTTTCGCCTGCCTTGATCTGGGTGTCATCCCAGTAAGAGGCTTGGGGAACCTGGACGTAGCGATTGAGATGTAGTTTTAGCAGGTCTAGCCAGTCCTTATCGGAACGGCTGTAGCTAATGAAAATTCCAGTGCGTTTGGGTTTCGTCATCGAATCCGGAGCGGCGAAGATCTCGGCTGCTGATGACCCATTATAATCCGTGTTTCTCTCGTGAAACCCAAGAAAAACACGGATTTGTAAAAACCTAGCGGTAGATGTAGGTCTTGCTTTCCTTCTGATCCCACTCGACGCTGTCGATGCTATCCGGATCGGAAGACATCACTTCGTCGCTCAATTTGCTCGTGCTGATCATCGGGTCGATACTGACGAGGTAGACGATCTTGCCAAGTGGTTCGTCTGCGTCCTGCCGGTTCAGTTCACGCAGCTCATAGTCAAACTTGTGACGCGTAAACATCCGTTTGAGCATGTCGTTTGTCTTGTCGACGTCGCGGGTGGTCACGGAGACTTCCATCGAACGAAACACCTGGTACTGTTCGGAGTATTCCAACAACGACAGAACGATCAGGACGAAGAGCGTCAATATGACGGCCATGTCCCAACGTCCGACGCCGCTCGCGAGACCGACTCCGAGACAGACCAGCAAGACGGTGATCTCTTTCGGATCGCGAATGTTCGTGCGGAAGCGGACAAGTGAAGCCGCGGCGAAGATGCCGAACGCACGCGCCGCGCTGTCGCCGACGACCATCATCATCGCGCCTGCGACGACGGCCATCAGGATCTGTGTTTGCGCGACGTAGGGATTACGCCTCGAGATCGCGACGCCGCGTCGTGGGCGAAAAGCGAGCAGGGCAGCGAGAAATGCGGCGAGCGAGAAGCGCAAGGCGATCCTGGCGGACGTCGCTTCCCAACTCGAGACGGTCGACGGCGTCAGTCCCGAGGCGTCTGGTCCAAACAGTGCGCCGAGGAGGGGGATCTCCTGTTGGGGTGTGCCCGGGGTCGGCGTTGGTGTGCCGTGTGTCGTGGTGGAGGTCGCGGGGGATCCGGTCTGATCGCGAAAAACGTAAGCCAAAAATCCGCTCCCCAGCAGGATGACGACAAACGTCGCCAGCACTGCAAGAGTCAAACGGTTCATAATCTCGTTACCTTTCTACTGTTTGGCCCATAAACGATTTTTCTTTATCGGATGAACGCTGCCGAGTTGCGGTGAACTGTTTGTGCCTTCAAAAAACGTCTGGCTATTGAACAGCTCCTCGCCGGGCGCCATCGGCGGCATCTCGTAGCTGCCGTCAGACTTCATCACCCGCGCCTTCACGTTATCGCGCAGGTACGCCGCCAACACCATATCTTTCAAATACGTCTTCAACTGCGCATCGAGCACGGGCGCCACCACCTCGACACGACGATCGAGATTGCGCGTCATCCAGTCAGCCGAACCGATGTAAACCTCTTCCTCGCCGCCATTCGCGAAGTAAAAGATGCGGCTGTGTTCGAGAAAACCGCCGACAACACTGCGAACGTGAATCGTCTGCGAAAGGCCCGGCTCGCCCGGTCGGATCATGCACGCGCCGCGGACGATCAGATCGATCTTGACGCCCGCTTGCGAGGCTTCGTAAAGCGCTTCGATGACCGGCAGATCGGTAAGGCGATTGATCTTGGCCATGATGTGCGCTGGTCTTCCCTCGCGCGCATGCGTTGTTTCGCGTTTGATGAGCGCCATCATCCGCTTGCGCAGATTCAGCGGCGCGACCATCAAACGGCTGTAATCCTTCTGGATCGAAAAGCCGGTCAGGAAGTTGAACAAGTCGGAGGCATCGTCGCCGATCGCGGAGTCGTTGGTCAGTAAGCCGAGGTCTGTATAGATTTTTGAGGTCGTCGGGTTGTAATTGCCAGTTGCGATGTGCGTGTAAGTTTGCAGGCCGTCGTCTTCACGCCTCACGACCAACGCCACTTTGCTGTGTGTTTTCAAGCCGACGATTCCATAGACCACGTGAACGCCCGACTCTGCCAGGCGTTCGGCCCACTCGATGTTGTTCTCTTCGTCGAACCGGGCCTTGATCTCCACCACCGCCGTGACCTGTTTGCCACGTTCACTCGCCGCCATCAGCGCCTGCGGAATCGGCGAGTTCTTGCCGGTGCGATAAAGACACATCTTGATCGCCACGACTTTCGGATCGTCCGCCGCTGCCTGAATGAAATCAACGACCGTTCCAAACGCGGAATAAGGATGATGCAGCAACACGTCCTGCTTTTTGATCGCTTCAAAAAGCGATTCCTTGTTCCGCAAAGCAGGAGCGACGACGGCCCGGAGCGGTTTGTCTTTCAACTCCGGCAGGTCGAGGCCGTACAGTTCCATCAAATCCGGCACGTCGAGCAGCCCGTTGATCACGTAAACGTCTTCCCCGTCGATCTTGAGCGACTTGATCAGGTATTCGATCATCTCGCTCGGCATCGTGGCTGAAACTTCGAGTCGAACAGGTAAACCAAAACGCCGCTCGCGCAGCGACTCCTTGATCAGTTTCAGCAGATCGGCGGCCTTGTCATCGCGAATCTCGACGTCGGCGTCGCGTGTCACGCGGAAGAGATGTCCCTTGCCCAGATGCATGCTCGGGAACAAGCGGTGAATGTTTGCTTCGATCACTTCTTCGACGAGCGCAAACTTATTCTGTCCGTCATTCACCGGAATCAGTCGCGGCACCACGGGCGGGACTTTGATACGCACAAACCTGACTTCCCTGCCCACCGGCAAACCCGCCAACGTGTCTTCCGGATTACTTTCGACTGTGAGACCGATATTCAAACTGAGATTCGAGATGTAAGGAAACGGACGCGCCGGATCGACCGCCTGCGGAGTCAACACGAGGAAGATGTTCTTCATGAAGTAGTCCGCGAGGCTTTGTTTCTCGCTTTGCGAGAGCGATGCGTAACGCGCGATCACGACGCCATGCGATTGCAGTTCGGGCAGCACTTCTTCGCGCAGGCAGTTGGTATGCTCGTCGACGAGCGTGAGCACTCGTTTGCGAATGACGCGGAGCTGTTCGTCCGGCGTCAGCTCGCCGGGCATTGGACCAAGATCTACGATGTCCAGCATCTCCTTGAGACCGGAAACACGGACCATGAAGAACTCGTCCAGGTTCGAGGAAAACACTGCCAGGAACTTGAGCTTCTCGAGCACCGGCGTTGAGTTATCCAACGCCTCTTCGAGCACTCGCCGGAAAAACTCCAGTTGGCACAGATCACGATTCAGCACCGACCAGGCGAGAAACCGCTTGGGCTTCGACCTGGTTTCCGCCGCTGGTGTTTCGGATGACTTTACGTCGTTGTTTTGAGAGGTCATTTACTGTTTGGGCTTTGGGCTTGGGTCTTGGGCCTTTGGTCTTGGGCCTTTGGGTCTAGCGCCTTTTAAAGTCCAAAGACCTAAGACCCAAGACCAATCAATTAATTTGAACAACGCGCATCGATGATCAGACGGGCTTTACGTTCGAACTCGGCAGCCCATTGCGCGGGCGGTTGATCGCGTTCCGCATTGCGCGAAGCCGCGAATACGCGCGTGATCGTTTTATTGCTCTTCTCGGCGTCCAGTAAACGTTGCAGTCCATCGGCCAGTAGCTTGCGGCCTTCTTCGCCGATGTTGGTATCGCCGACGCTCTTCGCCGTCGTCGTGCAGCGGCCGCCACTAACTTCGATCGGGTTCTTTTTACGCCAGGTGTCGAGTGTCGCCTTTTTCTCGCTGGAGCTTGAATGCCCGAACGTCGATCCCATGTCGCC
>DATELZ010000070.1:0-32133 GCA_035276045.1 Pyrinomonadaceae bacterium
TGACAAGCCGTACAACTTAGACCAACCGCATCTTTTCCGTCTTTGAGTTTTTCGAGCGTATCGGTTGGTCCATACTTGTGCATCGGCTCGATCAAGCCGTGACACGTCACACAGCCTTCGAGCTTCGGTTGAAACACAAGCAGCAGAACGAAAATTATTATCATCCGTCTTTAGAAAACTAACTTGACCTGCGCAAAGATCGAGTAAAGCATCTTGTTTGGACTGATCACATCAGGCTGACAAAAGTCTTCGACGCCCGGCGGACAGTTGCGATTGGCGTCAGTGAAAATATCGCGAAAGCCGCGCCCCGTTTGCAGCGTCGCCGCGCCGAACGTCATCGTGAAGTTGTTGATCAGGAACGGCCGGTACGCGACGCCCAGACTGTAATCGAACCCGATGTCGTGCCGGATGCGATTCTGAAACAGCACCAGCTCCAACGGTTCCGTGCGATGAAAGCGCAGGTAGTTGGCATTGAACACAGCCTTGATGCGTTGCGTGACTTCGACGTCGACGCCGGCGTTGTAAACAAGAATTCCGGGATTGACGAAGTTCGCCTGTCCCTGGATCTTGCTGCTGCGCAAACTCGGCAACAGGCTGTTGGGTTGGACCAACCCGACGGCCGTCTGCGTCAAACGAATTCCGTTGCGCACCCAAAAAGAAAACTGCCCGCCCACGAAATTCGGATCGTCGAAGATCGCGTCAAAACCGGAACCGCGATCGTCAGTCGCATCGCCGTCGCCCTGCGCGAAGAAGAACGAACCTTTGAAGCGAAGATAGTCCTTGTCGACCGACAGCTCCGCCGCGGCCATGTTCGATCGGACGTCGATTCGTCTTCCGGCGATCGGATTGTGTTCGTCATGCCCGAACACGAAGTAATACGAATGCGAGAGATTCAGTCGGCCGAGATGTCCATCGCCGCTAATTCCCAGGTAGCCGACTTTGACTGCGTGCGGCCGCACGTCGCCAATCGGCGCGGGACGGACCAGAAACCCATTGCGATCGAACTTTACCGATCGTCGATCGTCGTTGTAGTGAAAACTTCCCTGGATCGTGTAGCCCTTGCGAATGAAATCCTGCCGGAAGATGTTTGCGATGTAAACATTTTGGTGGCGCGTGTCGAAGCGATTCAGCCCGCTGTTCGTGTCTTTCTCGAGCATCGAGAAGTACGCGGCGTTGAACTGGACGCGATTATTGTCCAGCGCGCCAAACACGCGCGCGCCGAGATTGTTGTCGGAAAAGATAAAGCCGCGGAAGTCGGAGACGAATGGCTGAATACCCGCGCGCACGGAGACGAAGTCGTAGTTTGCGTTGACGTCGGCCAGCTTCACTTCGCCGAACGCTTCTTCGAGTGACGCATGCCAGTCGGTGCGATTCGTCCCGCGGCGAACGTCGATGTTCACGACGCCGTTTTCTCGCGCGTCGAGGTAGTTCGGAATACTGAACGTGGGCGAAAACTTGATGGCCCAATCGCGCGGTTTGAACGTCGTGTCGCCGTGAAATAATTCGAAACTGAACTGGAGCGTCTCGGCCGCGGCGAATTGTTCGGGCCGCCCAAAGAACTCGCCACTTATCGGGTTCACACTGCTGACGTCCGATGGCGTCGGCGCGCGTCGCTGCTCGACATTCGTCGCGCTCACAGCGCTCAGAATCAGGAACAGCTTGTCGCCTTTGATCGGGTAGTCGCCCTTGAGAACGTTCTGGTTGTACGGATCCCACCAGCGTCCTTTCTTGAACGGGATGTCGCGGCCGCGCGCGCCGAGATCGCCGTACCGATCGTACTCGGGGAAAGTGATGCGCCAGCGATCGGGAGTGTCGCGTTGTTGCGGCGGCTGCGGTGTGGTCTGGGTGGTCTGGCCGCCCGGCGATGGTGGGGCCAATGGAATATCGACGACTATCTCTTTACCCGGTTCGACGATTACATTTTCGAGTGTGTCGCCGCGGACGATCGCAAAGTCACCGTAGGTTTTGTCTTTATCGAATAAGGCAACGTGCGGTTGGTCCAACGTGACGCGATAAGCGCCCGCGCGGAGTTGCAGTGAGTAACTGCCATCCGCCTCGCTCCGGGCGCGTTTGGTTTCACGATTGACCTGGTTGGTTACGAGGACGACTGCGCCGGGAACGGGCGCGCCGGACGATGAGCGAACAACACCTTTTAGTCTGCCGGAAGTCTGGGCCATGACCACCGGAAGACAACACGTCACGATCAGCCACGTCAGTGCGGTTGTTCTCAGTGAGCGACAGATCACGCGGCTTGCCTTGTACCACAGATCATCGCGATTAAACAGTTAAAAGTTATGATACAGTGTGCGCCGATGTGGCGTCGACTGATCTTCGTGGCGTGTTTGCTCTTCGCCGTCTATGCCGGCGCGCAACAGAGCGGACCGATCCCTGGCCCAATCCTTGTCAGTCACACCGATTCCACGCGCGCCATTGCTTTCAACTCCGTAACGCGTCAACGCGAACCTTTTTCCACCACGACAGAGATCCAGTTTGGTCCAGATCACGCAACCCGCATCATGCTGTTTGCGATGAATCTCACGCTGCAACCGGGTGAGCCGGCATCCGCGATCACAGCCGACGCCGAAGACGCCGGTCATAACGTTCATCAGTTGACCGTGGAGAGTGTGCGCCAGGTTCCGGAGCAGCCATGGGCCACGTCGGTCGTGATGCGACTGCCCGACAGCCTGCCGCAAGCGGGAGACGTGCTGGTGCGGATCAGGTATCGCGGCCTGCCGAGCAATCGCGTGCGCGTGGGAATCGGCCACGTTGGCGGTGGACCGCCTGACGACATCAACTCGATCCCAACACCGGGCCGCATTCCCGGTCCACTCGATCCGCCGTCAAACATCGCCGCGACAAACCTGACGCCCGCTGACGTGCAGACGATCATTCAACAAGCTGCCTCCGCTGCCGAGTCTTTCAACAAGCCGGTGACGATCGTCATCACGGATCGCGAAGCAAATGTGCTCGGGTTCTTTGCCATGTCCGGCGCGCCTGCGACGGCGATCGTGCGCAGCGTCGGCGCTCTCGGGAAAGGGCTCGAAGGCGCGGTCGTGCCATCCGCCGAAGCGGCTGTCGCGAAAGCAGCAACCGCAGCATTTTTCAGCACCACGGGAAACGCCTTTTCGACCCGCACAGCCGGGTTCATCATCCAGGAACACTTCCCACCGGGAATAAGTTTTCGCGCCGGTGGTCCATTGTATGGCGTGCAGTTTTCGTCTTTGCCTTGCAGCGACATCAAGAAGCCATCCGCGCGTCTCGGGCTCTCCGCCGATCCCGGAGGTATGCCGATCTACAAGAACGGACTGCCTGCGGGCGGCATCGGCATCGAAGGCGACGGGCTCTACACGTTGGATCGCAATCCCACCGATAACGATCAACCGTTTGAAGAACTGATCGCCGCGTCCGGCATACGCGGATTCACAGCGCCTTCGGGGATTACCGGCGACAGGATTCTCGTCGACGGCATCCGTCTTCCGTTTACCAACGTGACGAACGCGCCTGGGCCTGCCAACGTCGCCAACATCGCCGGCGCTGTCATCTCGTTTCCGGCGCCTGCTTCCGAGTTTGTGCCGCAGATGATCGGCGGAATCAGCGGTGAAGTCAGTCCACGATTCTTTCCGTTTATCGCAGGGACTGCACCGGCTGGCGCTAATTCACTGAGCGCCGCCGACGTGCAAACGATCATCACGCGCGCGGCGCAACAGTCGAACATCACGCGCGCTGCGATCCGCCAACCCTTAGGAAGCAACGCACGCGTCACCATTGCGGTTGTCGATGCAGCGGGCGTCGTGCTCGGCGTCTTCCGGCAACAGGATGCGCCCGTGTTTGGGTTCGACGTCGCAGTGCAGAAAGCGAGAACCGCGGCTTTCTTTTCTGGTCCAAACGCCGCGACGCAATTGCGCGCGGCAGGCTTTGGCGCCTACGTGGACCGCGCCCTCGCCGATGGTCTGCGTTTTGACGGTTCCGTTGCTTTCAGCGATCGCGCGATCGGATTTGTTCACCGGCCATTCTTCCCGGATGGAATCGACAACACGGCCGCTGGACCACTCAGCACTCCGCTCGACGAGTGGAGCCCCTTCAACGTCGGCCTGCAACTCGATCTGGTCCAGGCGGCGCTCGTCGGTTCGCTGGTTAACCCACCAGTTCCCTGCACTGCGATACCAGGTTTGCCGAACGGGATTCAGATCTTTGCCGGCAGCGTGCCACTCTACAAAAACGGCGTGCTCGCGGGCGCGATCGGGATCAGTGGCGACGGTATCGACCAGGACGATCTGATCGGCGCGGCAGGCGCTAATGGCTTTTCACCACCCGCAGGCGTGCGATCGGACCAGGTGTTTGTACGTGGCGTGCGTTTGCCGTTCTTGAAGTTTCCGCGCAGTCCGAACCTGTAAGTTACATGAAACGTGCGTTATCACTCGTCCTGCTGTCGTTGCTTGTGCTGCCCGCGACGACAGGGCTCACCCAAACGCCCACGGGCGTGTTGCGCATTCGCGTGCGCGTCAAGGCTGACGATGCTGCGCCGTTGCGCGGTCTTGCGCGCAAACGCTTCTTTCTCGCTCCCGGCACACTCGAACAGAATCGCGCTTTGATTGAGGCGATTGAACGGCAACCGCTTGTCTCCCGCGACTGCTACTACCGCAAGCTGGGCGCGAGCCAGGCGCTGATCGATTGGTTGAAAACAAGCGACTGTGAATCGGTTTATTGCCGCGAAGTCCAGCAGGAGTTTATTGCTGGACCAAAAGCCGTGCCGGAGTTCGCGACCGCGTTTGCTGTTAGTCAGAAAGAGTTTGGCGGAGATGAGACGGCGCGCAAGTGGATAACCACGAATCTCGATCAAAATATCCGTGACGGATTTTATCGAGATCGGCAGAAGGCAATTGCTGCGTTGTTGAGTCAATCCACGGTGTTATCTGTGATGACGGATCGCAACGGAACCGCATATTTCACGGATCTTGGGCCGGGAACGTATGTCTTATCGAACGTGATCCCGGCAGAGGTGGGCCAAACCCTAGTCACCTGGAATTGTGAAGTCCAGGTGAAATCCGGCGAGCTGCCTTACCTAATCTCGAACAGGAAAGATCGGCTGGTGAAGTGCGTAGGCGTGGAGAAACCGATACCGGCGTGTGAGTAAACGCGGATGAAAACAATTATCTTAATTGCGATTATCAGTGTTTCTCTCGTGGATTATTCTAAGTTTTTGCATTCAACAAAGCAGCACCAGGCGGAGTGCAAAACGTGTCATGTGGTTCCGAGTAAGAATTGGTCGAAGTTTCCTGACATCGTCGACTATCCGACCCACGCGGCGTGCGTGAGTTGTCATCGGCCGCAGTTTTTCCGCGGCGCGCGGCCTCCGATCTGTTCCGTTTGTCATACGAAGACCTCGCCGCGTGACGAGGCGCGATACGCATTTCGCAATCCCGCCTCGCGGTTGCAATTCACGATCGAATTTCCCCACGACAAACACCAGGACGTGATCGCGCAACGCTTCAATCCGCGCAAAGACATAAACCTCGCGCACGCACCTCAACAAAACTACAACAACTGCACGATCTGTCACGCTCCTCTGACGAAGACTTTTCGAGCCGCGCCAACAGATCACGCATCGTGTTTCAACTGTCACTGGAAATCGCAACAACCCGTCGCCACCAACTGCAACGGCTGTCACAAACTGACGAAGCCTTACACTGCCGCGACTGAACCAACGCGAATCTCATCGAAATTCATCCACGAAGGCGGCGGCGGCGAAAAAGCAAATCACGTTTTGGAGTGCACGGTGTGTCATATCAACATCACCAAAGCCGCTTCGTTGCAGGGATTGAAGCCCGACGTGCCGATTAGCGCCTGTGCTGAGTGTCATAACAGAGACGGTTCGCTACAGGACATCAGCAAAGAGTTGGCGGCGATCGACAAGAACCGTGCGTTCGTGTGCGTTTACTGCCACGCAGCGAATGTCGGCAGTCTCGATCCGCCTGCCAGTCACTACTTGATCGCGGGACGCCCGCCGCTGAAACGCACGGACATCAAATGATCATTCGCGTCATCTTTGTTGTGCTTGCGGCAGCATTCTGGACTCCGGCCCAGGGTCCGGAGATCGACTACTCGAAGTTTCTGCACACGAGTCAACGACACAGTGCCCTCGCCTGCAACTCCTGTCACCAACGCACTGACAACTCCGCCACGCCGCGCTTTCCGGGTCACAGTGCATGCACCGACTGCCATCGCGGACAGTTCAATACCCCCGGCATTCCGATGTGTCTCATCTGTCACACAGACACAAAGAGCGGCAATCCACCGTTGAAAAACTTCCCCGCGGCTTTCAACGAACGCTTCAACGTGCGCTTCGATCACGCACAACACATGACCGGCGCGGCGCGGCCGCCACAGGGTTGCAACGGCTGTCACACGCCTGCGAATCGCGGCGTCGCGTTATCCATCCCGGCAAACCTCGCCGCTCATAACGGCTGCTACACTTGTCACACACCATCGAGCAAATCAGCCGCGGGACGCGAGATCGCCTCGTGCGGCGTGTGCCACGAGCAAAAGTCCTATCGTCCGACGCCAACCAACGCGCGCTCGTATCGTTACGCGTTCAGTCACGCCGATCATGGTCCAAGAGACCGGCTCGCCTGCGCGGAGTGTCACAAGTTGACCGCCGGCGCACCCCAAACGCGCCAGGTGAGTTCGCCGTCCCCCGCCGAGCATTTCATCAGGACTCGCGGAATGACCTGTGCAACGTGTCACAACGGCAGACGCACTTTCGGAGGCGATCTCGCTTTCGACGACTGCCGCAAGTGTCACACTGGTCCAACCTTCCGCATGCCCCGGTAACGAATGCGTTTCGATATCGATCCCAGCGTCGGCTCTGTCGGAGACAGTATTTGGGGCCACGCTCCGTTTATCGACGATCCTGATATCGGCAGATCACGAAATGTCGTGCCGATAATCAACCGCATCGATATCGATAGCCGCAAAAAGCTGCTGGCCCGCATGGGCGCACTCGCGAAAGCGACCTTCTTTCCCGAGCATCCGGCCTTCGCCTTCAACGTGTGTTTTGCGGTCGGCGAGTTCAGCCTGTTTTTGCGACCCGGCAAGTATGCCGATCCTCATTCGCATTGGTTCAACGTCTTCATGGGTTATTACCAATTGGACGCGCCAAAACAAACCTGGAACCGGCCTTTTGGATATGAGTCGAATCAACCGGGCGCGGCCGTCGTTTTCGACGACGTGATGCGTCTCGGGAAGTCTGATTGGAACTACTTCTCAAACTATATGTACGGTGTTCCGGAAGATTGCATCGCACCGTACAACGCCATACCAGCGACGCCGCCCTGTCGCTTTCTGGGACGCGAGACAATTGGCAAAAGGCATTGGGACCTGATTGAGATCGAAGACGTGGAGGTCGTCAGTGGTTATCAGTCAGACGCTCCGAATGCGCGACGGCTGGTTAACAATTCGATTCTTACCCCCGTGTGGAGAAGAACGTTTGGTCTGCCATGTCCGCGTCGTGACTACGTGAACAGTTTTATCAGCACGAGCCTGCGCGCTCGCATCTACATGAGCTTTAGCGAAGACGCGCACAACTATCACACCGTGCTCTTTGGCGGCACCATCAACAAGTCTTTCCCCGCAGCATTGAACGAGCGTTTCCTGGGCTTACAAATGAACGCCTGCCGTGAAGTGATTGTCCGGCATTACCCGCAGCTTGGTTTTCCGGCTTAGGTCCAAAAAAAGTTTGACAGTCGATCCACCGGCTAATTAACATCGCGTCATGAAGATCCTTCTCGTCCTGCTGCTGACGTTTGGTTGCGTGGCCCTCGTTTTCACCCAGGAAAAAGAGAGCAAGATCCAACCGAAAGAGGTCACGCTTGCTAAAGACAGCCAATCAGACAAGTACGGCGAAGTCCCTTTCAATCACGAAACGCACTCGTTGAAGAAGTACAGTCCTGACGGACAGTCGGTGTTGAGCTGCGTCGAGTGTCACCACACGGACCAGCCCGCGGCGAGTTTGAAGGCGCCATTAAGGACTTCTGAACGGAATGTGGTCCTGACGGCGGAGATCCTGGTTCCTGCGGATGCGAAACCGGTGAAGAAATGTCGCGCGTGTCATCTGCAAACCGGTGACGACAGCGCGCCGATGCCCAGCATTCAGTATCCTGACAAGCCCGGGCCTACGGCACTGAATAACGAAGTCGCGTATCACATGAACTGCAACATCTGTCACGACCGCGCCATCGCCGCCCGGCCGGCGCTCAAAGGCAAGATTCCTGGTTCAAACGATTGCGTTCCGTGTCATAAACCGGCGGGTTAAGATCCGTTCAATCTGTGTTCTCTAACGTGTTGTACATGGCAGGTAATACAGTCCGGCTCGCCGTTTGGCTTGTTGTGACAAGCAGCACACGTCTTACGCGGATTTTCCCGATCGATCGGATCGAATGACGTGTGACAACTGTTACACGACAGCCGTCCCTCAGCGTTTCCCTTGATCCCCGCCACAACTTCCACACGCTGATCGTGCAGCGCGTGAAACTGGTTGCTGCGCCACTTCTGATCCGAATCCGTCGGCAGACGCACCACCGGCAACTTCCGCAGGTCCCACTCTTCATCGTTGATCGACTTCGCGCTCCACGCGCCATTCACTACCGGATAACCAAACGTGCCGCCATGTGGCGTGCCGACACGGCGTCCGTTGTACGTCTCCTGGTTACCATCGGCATGACACGTGTTACACGACGCAAGCGCGCCGGCTTTCGCACTGAACTCCGCGCCCATGTGCTCGGCGTGACAGTCGACACAACCGATTCCCGCAGCTTCGTGCGGCTTGATCACAGTCGCGACAAACGCTTGTGTCTTGTGACAGTCAGCGCAGCGCTTTTCCATGTTTCCCTGCCAGGAGTGACACGACGTACACGAACCGGAATTGGCGCTGACGGCAATCGCAGGCGTGATGCGCAACTGGTCCGTCGCGTGCGCGTTCGACAGCGGTGCAGGCGCATAAGCATTTGCGTACCAGTAAGCACCCGCGATCGAGATCAAACCAACAGCCAGCACGCCCCAAACGAAAAACGCCACCGGCCAGCGCGAAACGAGATCGGTCGTCGCGGTCCAATTCGACTGCGCTCTGCCAGTAAGCCGCCGCGCGCGCGGGAAAAGCGGCGACGGGCGTACCATCTTCGCCACTTCACGCATGCGCTTGTCCCAGAAAATATCCAGTGCCTTCGTGCCGGCAATCGGCGCGGCCCGCGGCTTCTTCGCCTTGCCGCCTTCGGGCATAACGAGGTTCGCCGTGCTCAACCCCGCATCGCTAACGTCGATCTCCGAAGCCTTGGAGCCAATCTCCAGTTCGACTCGAACCAACAATCCCTCGTCGCCGATTTCGATCTCTAACCGGAATGGTCCAACCTCGATAACGTCGCCTGACGCGAGAGCTTCGTTCTCCTCGACCGGTTTGCCATTCAGCAGCACCGGGTTTCGCGGCCGCAGCGGAAACAGGTAATACTCATCGTCGACCTGTTTGATCCCTGCCTGCACACGCGACACCGACGGGTGATTCAACAGCACTTCACACTCGGACAGACGGCCGATGATCAATCCCTCGCTGATGATCGTGATCGGATCGATCGTCAGGTCGCTGCGAACGATGACGAACTGGTTACGAGCGGGCATCTGTAATCTTAGATATGAGATCTTAGATCTCAGAGTTAATTCACTCTGAAGAACACTACCTGGACAATGTGAACGATCATCAACGCGAGCATCAACGCCGTCGAAATGACATGCGCCGGAATCCAGACTCGCAGCGATCGGTGCAACAGCAAAAGCGCGTCTACACGGCGCATAGTGACGGCAGTTTCGACAGCCGAGATCAGCAACGCGCGTTCTTCGTCCGTCGCCAGCCGCGTGAGCCGTTCTTTAAACTCCTCGCGTGCCTGGGCCAACATCGTCTTCAACGACTCGCGCTTCGTCAGTTGCCGCCACAAAAACCCGCGCGCGAAGAAACGCGGATACACGCGATCGCGAATCTCGTCTTTCAACCAACCCTGGCTCTCTTCGAGGATCTCGTCCGACCGTTTCTGCAACTCCGCGCGCCGCTCCTGAAGATCTTCGACTAACAGCGGCTCTCCCTCGATGCGAGTCATGATTCGCGGCGCGACGTAGTAAGTGACGATCCCAATCACGCCTGACGCGATGACGACGTCGAACGCGATGTAGAGCAATGTCGTGAGCAAACCACCGGTACGCGGTCCGGAATGAAACAACAAAACGATCCCGGCGATCGCGCCGACGTAAACGTGGGCCAGCATCCAGTAACGCAACGCTCCCGCGCGGCGGCGATAGACCTGTTTGCGCAACGGATAGGTCATCACGATAGCGACGCCAAACAGTCCGACCAATCCCGTCAGCCAGCGCATCGTCAACCACGTGCCTGCGAGCACGCCGTCAAAACCGTTTCGCACGAGACCCCAAACCGTCGCCACCGCGATCAGGATCGTGAGCAACACGCCGCCGAGATGCCACGCGCGCGCCAGCGGATCGCTCTTGTGAATGTTGCGTCCGATGGCGTGTGTTTTGTCTTTGAAGACGAGGCCTTGCGTGGTTCCGATCTCACTGAAATATTCCAGAGGATCGACACGCACGAGCGCGCCGGTGGGACAGTTTTCTTCACATGAATAAGCCTTGCGGCGCGCGCCCGGCGGGTTGAGCGGTGTTTCCTCGCAGAGGTTGCACTTGATCGCCACGACGTCGTCGCCAAGCTCAGGAGTTACGACGGGATCGACTCGGAAACTAAACGCCTTCCTGAGTTTTGAAACAAACCCGCCGTTCGCCGGCGGCGCTTGTCGCGGCACCATCGAGATCGCGTCGTACGGACATTGCGTGGCGCAGTCGTAACAACCGATACACGTCGTCGCGTCAATATCGATTTGGCCCAACGGGGCGCGAAAGATCGAGCCCGTCGGACATCCGGTCATACACTCCGGATCGGCACAGTGCATACAAACCTGCGGCACGAGCGCATGTTGCAATCGCTTCCTGCCAATCGCGACCGGGCGTTCAATTTGTATCCCACGACGCAGCAGCCGCGACTGCCCATGCATCTTGTGACACGCCAGCGAACAGTTGCCGCAACGAACACAAAGATCCATGTCCATCACGAGCACGTTCGCGCCGTCGATGATGCCGGTAGTGATCTCCTGTTCAGCCGACTTCAGAACATTCAGATCCGGAACAGAGTCGATCGTGAGCGGCAGCGAGTCGTCGGCGTTGGAGAACGCGGAAAACGTCGCCGCTAATTGTTTGCGCAGTTCCGGATCGGAAGAGAACGTCGCGAGTGGCACTTCCAGCACTTCCGTGCGCGCGAGCAGACTCGCGTTGTATTTCCACGACTCAGAATGATGCACGGCTTCGAGCCCGAGACAGTTACCACCGCCGAGAAAATCCACTCCGATCGTCTCGTCGATGCCCATCACGACTTCCGGCGCAGTC
The DNA here is from genome assembly GCA_035276045.1 of Pyrinomonadaceae bacterium. Taxonomy (GTDB): domain Bacteria; phylum Acidobacteriota; class Blastocatellia; order Pyrinomonadales; family Pyrinomonadaceae; genus PSRF01. Next base: position 11,485 of record DATELZ010000070.1, read on the forward strand.
GCATGAAAAGGAACACCACGCGCGCGGCGCACCCAACCGCTCTTGATCAGTATCAACCGATCGATCGGGTCGCCTTCTTTGCACAGCACGTGGTTCTTGCCGTAGACCATGTAACGCGCGGTACGCCGCAGTTCTTCCGCGAGCGCCTGGCTCACCGGCTTGTCAGAGATCAGCGAGAGGTCTTCAAGCACGCGGCCAAAGCCATGCGCGCGATAAGTTTCGTCGATCGTATGGCCAAACTGGGGAAGCTTGCGCAAAAGACGCAACGCCGGCCGCGATATTTCCAGGACCACCGCCGTCTGGCCATCGGGCACGCTGATCGTCGCGTTGCGTTCGACGCCGGCGAGCAGCGCCATCTCGCCGAAACACGCATTCGGTTCGAGCCGTCCGATTCGTTTGCGGCCGCCGCCCTCGCCACCTTTGCCGCCTTCGCGCACATACACGTCGAGCACACCTTCGACAGCAATGTAGAAAGTGTTTCCACCCCACTCACCCTGACGCATGATGTCTTCGCCGGAGTCGTATGCCAGCAACCGAACATACGGACCAACGCGTTTGCCGCTGCCGTATTCACGCCCCTGAACAATAACTTCTAGATCGGTGCCATACTTCTGTTTCCCGTTTTGTTCTTCAAAGAGTTCAGCAGTGAGCGTGAGATTCTGAACGGCTTCAACAACGCGACCCCGGTCGGTGATTTCGCGTGGCATAAGCCGGTTATTAAACCACAGATCAGACGGATCGTATGCTAAACTTTCGCCATCGATGCTGCCTGAAAACCTTTATTCACTTCCCCGCGAACAACAGATCGGACAATTCTTCTTCATCGGCCTTCCCGGCACGGAGCTCGACGCCGAAACACGCGCGCTCGTAACCGAAGTGCAACCCGGAGGCGTGATCATCTTCGGCCGCAACGTCGCCAGCGCGCAGCAATTGCGCGACTTGATCGACGGCGTGCGCGCACTCGTGCCGACGCCGTTGCTCGTCGGCATCGATCAGGAAGGCGGGCTCGTCGATCGACTGCGCCGGATCTTTACTCCGATGCCCTCAGCGCGAACGATTCGCCAGCACGGCGATCTCGCGGCTGCACGCGCGCTCGGAACCATCACCGGCGAAACGTTGCGCATGCTCGGCTTCAACATCAACTTCGCCCCCGTGATGTCGATCATGACCGACGATCGCGATCTGCTTTCGAACGGACTGTATTCCCGATCGTTCGGACGTTCGCCAGGCGAAGTGCTCGGTTATACGACCGTCTACATGCGCGGTTTGCAAGGCTCGGGTTGTCTCGGATGTTTGAAGCATTTTCCCGGCATCGGCGCGGGTGAAGTCGACTCGCACGAAGAGATGCCGGTCGTGCGTCTGTCTCATGACGATCTGATCGCGCAGGATCTTGCGCCTTACATCGAGCTGTTTCAACGTCGCGACGATCGCGTGCGGTGCGTGATGGTAAGCCACGGCGGCTTTCCCAACATCGACATCAAAGAGGAAATGACCGGCGGCCTGCTCGAACCCGCGTCGCTCAACTACAACATCGTCACCAAGCTGCTGCGACGCGAACTCGGTTACAAACACCTCGTGATCACCGACGATCTCGAGATGGGCGCGATCGCCCGTAATTGCGAAATCGAAGATGCCGTAGTGCGCGCCACGCATGCAGGCGAAGACATGTTGCTCATCTGCGCTACGCCACAAACAATCCGTCGCGGTTATCACGCCCTGCTCGCAGCCGCCGAAAGCGGACGGTTGCCGCAGGAGCGCATTCGCGAGTCGTTGCAACGAATCAGCAAAACCAAGGCCATCGCCGAAGCACCGCTGCCACTCGATTTCGATCGCTTTCAGTTTCTTTCAGACACCATCGCCAGGCTCAACAGCAAGCTCAACTACGTTTACGGAGGCGCGATTAAGTGAAGGTAAGCAAGTTTATCCTGCTGTTTTGTTTGATAGTTTTGATGTTAGTGCCGCCCGGTTGCCGCGGTCGCAGTGACGCGTTTGTGATCGCGTTGGGCGACAACATCCGAACGATTGATCCGATTGGCTCGCCATCGGTGGACGCGGCCAGCGAGCGCCTGCGCACGTTGATCTTCAACACGCTCGTGAAGAAGAACCCGCAGTTCGACTACGAAGGCGAGCTTGCGTCAGACATCAAGCGTTCGGACGATGGCCTGGCTTTCACGTTTACGTTGCGCGACGGAGTGAAGTGGCACGATGGGCGCACGTTCACTTCAGCCGACGTCAAGTACACGATCGACCTGCTGCTGAAGAACAACTTCGCGAAGTCGGCGAGTTTCTTTGAAGGAACGGGAGACGAAAAAAGAAGCTACATCAATCGCGTCGACACGCCGGATCCGAAAACCGTAATCATCTCGTTGCACAAGCCCTGGGTCGGCTTGCTTTCGAATCTCGTCGCGATTCCGATCATTGCGTCGGACAGTTACGAAGCGCAAAAGTCGCACCCGATGGGGACTGGCCCATTCAAGTTCATCAACTACGACAACACTCAGCAGGTTTGCGACCTCCAGGCGTTTGCCGAATACTGGGAAGGCGCGCCTAAATTGCAGTCGGTCCGCGTGCGCGTGATTCCCGACATGAACGCCTTGCAAGCCGAGTTGCAGGCAGGCCGCGTGGACATCGCGCCGATGCCGACGAGTCTTTCACCTGATGCGGTGAAACGGCTTGAGCAAGATCCAAATCTTCAAGTGAAGGTCTTCAACGGTTCGAACGTCGTGTTGTTGACGATGAACACGACCTCAGCGCCGATCGACAACGTCAAGGTCCGTCAGGCAATCGCGTATGCCATCGATCGGCAGAGCTTGATCGCGAACCTGTTGCAGGGCTACGCAAAGGTGGCCCACTCGATCATCCCTCAAGAATCGTGGGCCTACTCCCCGGGGCAGACATACTCCTTCGATCCAGCCACAGCGAAACGGCTGCTCGACGAAGCAGGATTGCGCGATCCTGACGGCGATGGACCGCGAATGCGGTTCGATAAGCCTGTTACTTACAGTGTTTCCGGAAGCAGTGTCGCGGGCCGGCAGTATGCCGTGGTGATTCAGAACCAGCTCAAGGACGTGGGTATTCCGGTCGAGATCCAGACTCCGGAAGCAAACACGCTGTTTGATGAATTGCGGCGCGGCAATTTCCAGATCGCCTACTCGCAATGGGTCGGCGGCAATCAGGATCCGATCTTCTACAAAGACCTGTTTGCGACTTCGGAGATCCCCACGCAGACGAGACCTTCACGCAATCGCAGCCGTTACAGCAATCCCGAGTTGGACAAACTGTTGGAAGAAGCAGTGAACACTTTCGATCGCCAGCGAGGGCGCGAGCTTTACGTGCGCATCCAGGACATTGTGAGTCGCGAGATGCCGGTGTTTCCGTTGTGGTATCAGTCCAATATCGTGATCGCGCGCAAGAATGTCGGAAACATTGAGATTAATGCCAGCGGTGATTGGGGCTTCGTCAAGAACCTCACACGCGAAGGGCAATAACGGCAGACGGGATCGCGCCTTCGCGAATGACGCGCGGCGGTGAAGTGATTGCGTCCACGACTGTAGAAGGTTCGGTTGCTGTTACCTCTCCGTCGTCGACGATTAAATCGATGCCCTCCGGAAAATAACTTCGCACTTGTGCCGCGGAGCGGGCTGGCTCACGGCCCGCCGGATTCGCACTCGTCGCGGTGAGCACGCCGCCACAGGTTTTTACTAGCTCACGCACTCTTTCATCCGCAGGCAATCGAATGCCAACGGTTCCCGTGCCCGCAGTAATTCCTTCCGGCAAATCCCTGGTCGCTTTGCCGATGATCGTCAATGGACCAGGCCAAAATCTCGCGGCAAGTTCGATAAACTCCGCCGTCCGTTCCACAATCACTCGCTCGACTTGATCGAGATCTGAAATCAACAACAAGATCGGCTTATCGTCTTCCCTTCCTTTCAACGCTCTTAGACGATCGACGGCAACGGCATTGAACGGATCCACGCCAAGCCCGTAAAACGTATCGGTGCGAAACGCGATCACTCCACCCTGTTTGATTACCTGGTCCAATTGGTGTTGATTCGGGTCTGCTTCAAATTCGGGGCGTCGAGCACGTTCACATCAAAACCGGAAACGTATGGTTTGACCACGGAGTACGACATCGCAAAGTAGATCGGAATCGCCTTTAACTCTTTCAACGCCTCCGTTTCGGATTCCGGCGCATCGTGATCGAACATCATCCGCAGGTTTGTCAGTTCGCTGGTGGTCTGCATCACCGTTCCCCGGCGCACGACGTCATAATCGCCGGCGTGGATCAGCGCTTCGTAGTCTTCCCAATTCTTGATCACGATCTCCGTTTCGAGGTTGAGCGCTGAGCGCCACATCGCCGCGATCGATTGGGCCACGATGCGTTGTTGCTCGTTGCGATTGATCAAAAGACGAATCACCGGAAAACCTTCGCCATTCGGATAACCAGCTTCGGCGAGCAACGCGCGCGCTTTGTTCACGTCGTGGGTCAACAGTTCTGCTTCGTCGACGACGGGTTTTTCTTCGGACATCGCTTCCGGCAGAAACTTCCCTGCCGCCGCAGTCGCCCCGCCGAGATCGTCTCGGCTGACGCGTTCGCGATCGATCGCGAGCGCGAGGGCTTCGCGCACGCGCACGTCGTCGAAGGGTTCGTGCGCGGTGTTGAAACTGTAGTAGGTCAGCGCGCCAAAAGCGGAGCGCCGGAAGTCTTTGTAAGGCGTCAGTAGTTTCAAGGCCAAAGGTTCGAAGGGTGCGTTCGTCACGGCGTCGACTTCGCCGGCGCGATAGGCAGCGAGGGCGTCTTCGGCGTTGGCGGTGTTGACGAACGTGACGCGATCGAGAGTGACTGACGCGCCGTCCCAGTAGTTTTTGGCGCGTTCAAGACGAACGCGATCCCGTTCGGTCGCCGACAACTGAAACGCGCCGTTGGAGATCAACTCGTGCGACTCGATGCGTTGAGTTTGATCGGCGTCGTCGACTTTCACGGGGCGAAACACGGGATGGGCCACGAGGGACGGAAACGTGTGATCGCCATGTTCGAGTGTTACCTGGAGAACGTTTTCGCTGATGGCGCGAGCGCCGAAGCGTGGCGGCTCTGGTGGAGTTTGCTCGGATGCCTGTTCCGATACCTGTTCCGATGACTGACCCGTTGATTGGTCCGTGGCCTGCTCCGTTGTCTGTTCGCTTGTTTCGGCAGCGGCTTCCGCGCCGTTAGCTGCCGCGCCTTCGATGTTCGACAGCAATTCCGTGTGCGGCGCGAGTGGTCCGATCTTGAGGGTGCGTTCCCACGAACGAACAAAGTCGCCGGCGGTGACACGTTCTCCATTGGACCAACGGGCGTTGTCACGAAGATAGAAAGTCCAGACGCGTCCGTCTGCCGTCGACTCCCAGCGCGTAGCCACTGCCGGGACCGGCGCGAGCGTTTTGGGATCGTAATCGGTGAGCCCTTCGAAAAGCGCGCGCACGGCATCAGTATCGGGCGCGGCTGCCGCAAATGCGGGATCGAACGTTTGGGGCAGTCCGCCGTCACTCCAACGAAGTTCCTGCAACTGCGGCGGGTTCACCGCGCCGTAATAAGGCGACGGTTCCTCGCTGCTGAAACAGCCGCTGTGCGTCAAACACAGAACCAACAACAAAGCACAAAATGGCGAGATTCGTTTCATCTGTGTTTGGCTAGTTCCTCGTAGACTTCAACGGTCCGCTTTCGTGTTGGCTCAAAACCATCCGACGTGTCGATCAAATAATCGGCGTACTTTTGCTTTTCTTCCTGCGGCATCTGGGAAGCGATGCGTTGCTGCGCTTCCGCGAGCGAGAGCTTGTTGCGCAGCATCAAGCGCTCGAGTTGGACCTCGGGCCGGCAGTGGACCACGATCAACTTGTCGAAACGCTTGTAACCGCCCGACTCGATCATCAACGCCGCGTCGACGATAGCTATACCATCAGGATTTTCGGCTTCCCACCCGCGCAGGATCTCGTCCTGGCGCGCGATGATGAACGGATGAAGCAGATGGTTAAGACGTTGGCGTTTCTCTTCATCCCCAAAGACGATCGATCCGAGACGAGCGCGATCGAGTGTTCCGTCAGGCGCTAAAACCTCTTCGCCAAAAGACTCGACAACGGCCTTCAATCCCGCCGCGCCCGGAGCCACGACTTCACGCGCCGTCTGATCCGCGTCTAAGACTCGGCATCCAAGCTCGGCGAACACGGATGTGACGAATGACTTTCCAACGGCGATCGATCCGGTTAGTCCGACTCTGAGCATGTGTTTGGTACTCTGTGCTTTGTCCTTGCTTTGCCTCAAAAGTCCGGTGTCATTCTCACCTGGCTTCAGTCAGGTGTAGCTCAAAGCTGATTGAGAAACCGTTTAAACGGTTTCTCGATCCTGAAGCCAGGTGAGAATGACAGCGGACTCATGTGGCAAAGCTCTTTGTACCTGGTTCGCAAGCGAACAAAGCACTAAGTTCCAAGCACAAAGTTCAAACCAAGCTCCTCCGCCTCTTAGCAGCCAGTAACGTGTTCTTCATCAACATCGCGACGGTCAGCAGTCCGACGCCACCCGGAACCGGCGTCAGTTTGCCGGCCACTTCTGCGGCTTGGGCGGGATGCACGTCGCCGACGAGCGTGTAACCGCGTTTCGACAACACCGAGAGTCGCTGATCGGCGTCTGATCCAAACAGTTCGCGCACCTGGTCCGCGTCGGTTACTTTGTTCATGCCAACGTCGACAACGGTCGCGCCCGGTTTGATGTGTTCGCGTCCGATCATTCCCGCACGGCCGATCGCGACGATTAGAAGATCCGCTTCGCGCGTTACAGCAGCGAGATCGCGCGTGCGCGAGTGACAAATGGTAACGGTGCCGTCGCGCTGCAAAAGCAGTTGGGCCATCGGACGTCCGACGATCTGGCTGCGGCCTATGACACAAGCGCGGGCGCCCCGAATCTCGATCTGCGCGTCGTCCAGCAACTCCATGATCCCCGCGGGCGTGCACGGCACGAATACCGGCCGGCCAAGCGCCAACCGCCCTGCGTTCACTGGATGAAAGCCGTCGACGTCCTTCGCCGGATCGATGGCTTCGATGATCGCGCGTTCATCAATCGCGGACGGTAATGGAAGCTGCGTGAGTATGCCGTCCACGTTGTCGCTGGCGTTCAACGAAGCGATCAAATCGAGCAGTTCGGCGGTGGTGGTCGACTCCGGCAACGCGTGATGCTCGGAACGAATACCGACTTCTCCTGACGCCTTGATCTTGTTGCCCACGTACACAGCCGACGCGGGATCGTCGCCGACGCGCACGGCAGCCAGGCCCGGACGAATGCCGTGCTTGGCCACCAGTTGTTCGATCTGCGTTTTTACGTCCTGCTTGATGCGGTCCGCCAGTGGACCGGCCTTAAGTGTTTCTGCTGCCATTGTGTGGGCAATAGTATACACAGATCACTGCGATTATAATTCGACGCATGCTGTTCGTGAGACTAATTCTACTAACGGTATTCTCGGTTCTGCCGGTCGCGGCACAATCGAATGCCGAATACGTGCGCGGCCGCGAAGCGGAAAAGTCCGGAGACGTCGCAAAGGCGACTGCAAACTATCAGGCGATCGTTTCGCGCGACTCGATTCTGAAAGAGTATGCGCTGTGGAGACTGGCGCGACTCGCTCGCGCCACCGGCGATCTTCCGCTCGAACGCGAACGACTGCGCCAACTGCTCGCCACCGCGCCTTCGAGTCTGCTCGCGGAAACCGCGACATTGCGGCTGGCGGAGAGTTTCTTCGAGAGCGGCGATTTCACGTCCGCGGCCCAGTCAGCGAAAACGCTTACGACGTCCAAAAACACTTCGTTGTCGCGCCAGGCGGCGTTGTTGACGGGTCAGGCGCTCGCTCGTGCTGATAAACCAGAAGAGGCGCGCGTCGTTTTCAACAATTTGATTTCGACGATGGACGCGTCGCGGCCGGATGACTTCGCCCTCGCCGCCGTTCGCGAACTCGATCAAGCCGGCGGCGATGCAGGTTTGCCGGAAGCACAACGCGTGATCCGCGCTTCCATCTACCAGTTCAATCGCGACTTCGCCGGCGCGCGGCGTCACTACCAGGCGATCGCCGATCAACCACAAAACACCACCGTCGCGAGCGCTCTCTTTCAAATCGCTCGCGGCTTGTATCTCGAAACCAAGTATGACGAGGCCGTAAAGGCGTTTCAGAAAGTGGTCGACACCTACCCAGACTCGACCAGCGCCCGCGAAGCGCAGAGTTTTCTCGGTTCGACTTACCTGCGCATGAAGCGTTACGACGACGCCATCGCCGCGTACAAGCGCTTCATCGAACGTTTCCCCGACGCGCCAAACCCGGAACGTCCATACCTGAACATGATCGACGTCTATCACGAAGCAGGACGTCATAACGAAGCGCTCAACCTCGTGCAACAAACACGTTCGCGTTTCGGGAACGACATCGGCGGCACGCTCGCGCTCTTTGCGCAACTGCGAATTCACCTCGCGCAAGCAAACTGGCCGGCAGTCGTGCGCGACGCTGAGGAGCTTTCGAAGTTTTCCGATCTCGGCGGCACACGCGTGCCGGGAGGAACGAATACCGCCGAAATCACTTTCCTGCGCGCATACGCATTGGAGCAGTCAGGTCGAACTGAAGAAGCGATCGCGGCTTATCTATCGATTCCCGATGGACGCAACGAATACTACGGCATGCGTGCCACGCAACGGCTCCTCGCTGTCAGCGCGGCTGAAAAATCGCGCACCCTCGTTCAAATGCAGTTGAATTCGTTGCTGAACCAGGCAAGGACTGGACAAACAGATCAAGCGCGAGTGGCGGCGCAGTCGGCGTTGCGATTAACGAACGACGCAAAGACTCGAAGCGACATTCTTAAGCAGCTACAAGCAGCATACGACGCGTTGCCTGCGTATCGTTTGCCGAAGTTCAAGCAAGTGCCACTCAGCATCTCGAAAGATCCCGAAACGCTGAGCGACACGCTTCTCAGTCTCGAACTCTACGACGAAGCCCTTCCCGAATTTCTCGCCCGGCGCGGCGCTGTCGCTCCCACGCCAGACGAATCCTACACGATTGCGATGCTCTCGTTACGCGCCGGTCTCGCGAATCGCGCCGTGCGCTTTGCCGAACAGGTCTGGAAAACAGTGCCGGCCGATTACGTGCTCGAACTCGCGCCACGCGATCTGCTCGAACTCTTCTACCCGGTTCCCTTTCGCGACTCGCTGCTGAAACATGCGACCTCGCGGAACGTCGATCCGCGCTTCGTGCTCGCCATCGCCCGCCAGGAATCACGCTTTCAAGCGGACGCGAAATCGATCGCAGCCGCACGCGGCATGATGCAGTTCATCGTTTCGACCGCAAACACGATAGCCTCGGAATTGAAGCTGGAAAAGTTCAACCAGGACGATCTCTACAACGCCGACACCGCGATTCTCTTCGGCTCGCAATACCTGTCGAACCTGTTCAAACTATTTCCCGATCAGCCGCAGGCAGTCGCCGGTTCGTACAACGGCGGCGAAGACAACCTCGCGCGCTGGATCGCGCGCTCGCGTTCGAATGAAGCCGATCGGTACGTTCCGGAAATCGGTTTCACGCAAACAAAGGATTACGTTTACAAAGTGCTGCCAAATTACTGGAACTATCAACGCTTGTACGACGCCCAACTCCAACCACAATCACCGGCGAACAAATGAAGAAGCCCATACTCCTGTTGCTGCTACTGATCGCAAGCATCGGCGGCGCTGCCGCGTGCCGTCGCGCTTCCGGCGACGAGAAGCGTTTCGATCTCAAAGGAACCATCGTGTCGGTCGAACCGGAAAAACAGCAGGTGACGATCGCGCATGACGAAGTCAAAGGCTACATGCCGGGCATGACGATGCCGTTCACTGTCCGCAACGCGGCCGATATGCAAATGCTGACGCCGAAGGCTGAAATCACGGCGACGCTCGTCGTCGACGGCAAGCATTCGTGGTTGGAAGACCTCTTTGTCGTCACCAGACAAGAGGCCGGCGGAACTGGAGCCGCCGTGCCGCCCGAAGCGAAAGAAGGCGATGAAGTTCCGAACTACGCGCTCGTCAACCAGGATGCGAAACCGATAAGCATCAAGAACTATCGCGGCAAGACACTGTTGCTGACGTTCATCTACACTCGTTGTCCGATCCCTGATTACTGCACGTTGATGAGCAACAACTTCGCGCAGATCGAGCGTCAGTTGGGCCAGGATCCCGAGCTATACGCGCGCACGCACCTGCTCAGCATCAGCATCGATCCCGCGTATGACGAACCGAAAGTGCTGCGCAGCTACGGCGCGGCGCACACGGAGCGTTATCAGAATGAGACGTTCGCGCACTGGGAGTTTGCGACGGGGACAAACGATCAGGTGAAGGAGATCGCGCAGTATTTTGGCTTGAGTTACTTTCCGGAAAAGGACCAGATCATTCACGGGCTGAGGACCGTGATCGTGAACGCGGAAGGCAAGGTCGCGAAGATCTACAAGGGTAACGAGTGGAAGACGGATGAAGTCGTCGAAGAGATTAAAGAAGTTTCCCGCAAAGGCGCAAAGACGCCAAGTTAGCACCTTTGCGCCTTAACTTTGCGTCTTTGCGCCTTTGCGGGAAACTAACCCGGAAACTAACTGAGTCCCTTGATCTTCTTGATCTCCTCGGTCAGCACCGGCACGGCGTCAAATAGATCGCCCGCGATGCCGTAATCGGCGATGTCGAAGATCGGCGCTTCGGGGTCCTTGTTGATGGCGACGATCGTGCCCGAGTTCTTCATGCCGACGAGATGCTGGATCGCGCCGGAGATGCCGAGTGCGACGTAGAGTTTCGGCGCGACAGTCTGGCCTGACGATCCGATCTGGCGATCGATCGGGAGCCACTCGGCGTCGCAGATCGGACGCGACGCAGCCAGATCGCCACCTAAAACTTCCGCGAGTTTCTCCGCCAAAACCAGATTGTCCTTGCTCTTGATGCCGCGACCGACGGCGACGATCACGTCAGCCTTCGTCAGATCGACAGCCTGTTTCGCTTCCTGGAACGGCGCTTCGGGAATCATGCGCACGTCGCCGATCTGGACCGTCATGTTTTCCACTGCTGCCGAGCCGCCTTTGGCCGCCTGGTCGGGCCGGTAAGCGCCCGTCTGGAACGTCGCAAACACAGGCGCTTCGCCATCGGAAGAAACGTCCGCGTCGAGCTTGCCTAAAAAGATTCTGCGCGTGAAACCGATCTTTCCATTATCTGCTTTCGCACGAATGCAGTCGCTGATCAACGACTTCTGAAAGCGGGCGGCGAGCTTCGGCGCGAAGTCGCGCACCTGGTAGGTGTGCGTCAGGAAAACGAGACTCGGATCGATTTGCTTGACTACCTGTTCGAGCGCGCCGGCGTAAGCGTCTGGCGTATATTCGGCGAGCTTCGGATCGCTGACGCCGATCACGCGCGCGAGGTCATAGGCGGCGATCTCCTGGGCCAACGACGACGCGTCACTGCCAAGCACAACAGCACTCACCGGCTGCTGCAATTGCGCTCCAAACGCCTGCGCGGCCGCAATCGCTTCGAACGAACTTCGGTTCGCAGTTCCACCCTTATTCTCGATGAAAACAAGTATTCCGTTACTCATTTACTAATAGACTCTCGCTTCCGTGTGCAGCTTCTGCGCCAACTCGGCGGCGCCCGCTTTCGCGTCGCCATTGCCGAGCATCTGCGTCTGTTTAGTTTTCTGCGGCAGGTAGACTTTCTCGATGCGTTGATGTGAAGGACGATCGACGATCTCCGCCGGCGCAGTCACTTCTTTAATCTCTTTCTTCTTCGCCGCCATGATGCCTTTCAGCGTCGCGTAGCGGATCTGGCTGATGCCGGATTGGATCGTCAGCAAGGCCGGCAGCGGCATCGTGTACCACTGATACCAACCGCTCTCCAGCTCTCGCTTCACGCGAAACTTGTCCGCCGCGGCATCCACTTCGATTACGATCGTCGCGTGCGGCAAGCCGAGCAGTTCGGCCATGATCACGCCGGTTTGGCCGTAACCGTGATCGTCAGACTGCAAACCCGTCATCACCAGGTCCGGCTTCTCCTCGCGAATCGCATTCGCCAGCACCGTTGCCGCCGCAAACGGCGAAAGATGCGTGAGATTATCGCCGGCGACGTGAATCGCGCGATCCGCGCCACGGGCGAGCGCGTCCTTGATCACGCTCTTGACGCGCTGTGGTCCCATCGAACAAACAACCACTTCGCCGCCGAGCTTCTCGCGCACGCGCAATGCTTCTTCCAACGCGTAACCGTCTGACTCGCTCACCTCGAACGACAGATCACCTTCCTCGATCCAGGTGGCGTCTTTGTTAATTCGCAGGATCGCGTCTTTGTTCGCGACCTGCTTCATCATCACTATGATCTTCATATTCAGATAGATTCTGCTTATGTATCTTACGCTTCTTGTACTTAGTGCTTAGTCCTTTGTACTTGGCTCGCATACGAACGGTTCGTGTTTTTAGCGATTGTTACGCAGGCGAACAAAGTACCAAGCACCAAGCTCCTATTCTTCGTACCTCTTAAACAACAACGCGGCATTCGTTCCGCCAAAGCCGAAACTGTTCGAGAGCACGTAATCGACCCTCGCCTCGCGCGGTTCGTTGGGAACGTAATCGAGGTCGCACTCGGGATCGGGATTGACGTAGTTGATCGTCGGCAGGATGACGTTGTTATGCAACGTCAACACGCAGAAGATCCCTTCGATTCCACCCGCAGCGCCCAGCAGGTGGCCCGTCATCGACTTGGTCGAACTGACGGCCAGCTTGTAAGCGTGCGCGCCGAATGTGTCCTTGATTGCCAGCGTTTCAAACTTGTCGTTGTACGGCGTCGACGTGCCGTGCGCGTTGATGTATCCGACCTGTTCGGGACTGATCCCGGCGTCTTTCAACGTGCGCTGCATCACGCGCCGCGCGCCTGAACCGGTTTCGTCAGGCATCGTCAGGTGAAATGCGTCGGCGGCAATGCCGTAGCCTACGATCTCGCCGTAGATCTTCGCGCCGCGGCGTTTTGCCGACTCCAACTCTTCGAGAATCATGATTCCCGCGCCTTCGCCGATCACGAAACCATCGCGATCGCGCTCGAAAGGCCGCGACGCATGGAGCGGATCGTCGTTGTTGGTCGAGAGCGCGCGCATCGCGGAGAACCCGGCCACGCTCATCGGCGTGATTGCCGACTCCGCGCCGCCGCAGATCATGATGTCCGCGTCGCCACGTTGAATGATCTTGAAACTGTCGCCAATTGCATGCGCGCCGGCGGCGCAGGCGGTTGCGGTGGCCGAGTTTGGTCCCTTGGCGCCGAAACGAATAGAAACCTGTCCGGCGGCGAGATTGACGATCGCAGAGACGATAAAGAAGGGCGACACGCGATCCGGACCATCGTCGAGCAACTTCGAGTGCTCGCGTTCGATAGCCCAGAAATCTCCGATGCCGCTGCTGATGTAAGTGCCGACGTTCTCGGCGATGTTGTCGGGCAACTTTCCGGCTTCCGTGAGCTGGATGCCGCTGTCGGCCATCGCTTCGATCGACGCGGCGATCGCGTAATGAATAAAGGCGCCCATCTTGCGCGCCTCTTTCTTAGCGATAAATGCCAGTGGGTCGAAGTTTTTAACTTCGCAGGCAAACTTGACTGAAAACTTCTCAGCGTCGAATTTCTTGATGTAGTCCGCGCCACTGCGGCCGTCCAACAGCGCAGTCCACGTCTCTTCGACAGTATTGCCAACAGGAGTGACGAGGCCGAGGCCCGTAATCACGACACGACGTGTCAAATTAGAACTCCTTGTATGCTCTGCGATCTCCGCGTCCTCTCGTGTTCTCTGCGTTGTGTGGAAAAAACGCAGAGAGCGCCGAGAGCCGCAGAGTTCTCAGAGTCGCTATTTCTTGTGCTGGTCGATATAGTTATAAGCGTCGCGAACGCTTTGAATCTTTTCCGCGTCTTCGTCCGGGATCTCGATCCCAAACTCTTCTTCAAAACGCATCACGAGTTCAACTGTGTCCAGCGAGTCGGCGCCGAGATCGTCGATGAACCGCGCATTCGGCGTGACTTCGTTCTCATCGACACCAAGCTCGTCGACGATAATCTGCTTGACCTTATTCTCGATCTCTTGATCGGGCATCGTGTTAGCTCCTCTGTGAGTTTATTTAGACTAATACATCTCGGGCAGCAAGCGCGGCGCTGGTCGCTTCCAGGCTTGCTGCGTCTTCCACGTTAAGGCTCTTCATGTCACGACTCGTTTGCCGCATGAGTCCTGACAGAACTTTTCCTGGTCCAACTTCTACAACTGTGTCGACGCCATTCTGCATCAGCAACTGCATCGACTCCACCCAACGCACGGGCGCGGAAACCTGGCGCACCAGCGCATCGCGCAGTTCTTCGGGCGCGGTCGTGACCCGCGCGGCGACGTTGGTAACGACCGGAAACTTCGGTTCGTTGAACGTCAACTGCTCGAGATCCGCAGCAAGCCGGTCCTGCGCCGGCTGCATCAACGCGCAATGAAAAGGCGCGCTCACGTTCAACAGTTTCACTCGTTTGGCGACGCCTTTCAGCAACTCGATCGCGCGATCGACGGCGGCGGTATTTCCGGCAATCACCACCTGGCCCGGCGAGTTGATGTTTGCTACCGAGCAAACTTCCCCACTTATATCGCCACTCGCTTCCGCGCAAACGCGCTCGACGTCGCTCAATTCACCGCCCAGCACGGCGGCCATCGCGCCGGCGCCGACCGGGACCGCTTCCTGCATATAACGACCTCGGGCGCGCACGGTTCGCAGCGCGTCCGCGAGATCGAGCACACCAGCGGCAACAAGCGCAGAGTATTCACCTAAACTGTGTCCGGCGACAAATGCCGGAGCGGGTGCGCCAGTGCTTTCCAACGCGCGAAACGCAGCCACTGAGACCGCGAGAATCGACGGTTGCGTGTTCTCAGTTAACTGTAAATCCTCGGCCGGTCCTTCGAAACACAGCCGCGAAAGCGAAAAACCCAACGCGTCGTCGGCTTCTTCAAAAACCTGACGCGCGACCGGAAACTTCTCAGCTAAATCTTTGCCCATTCCGGGACTTTGCGAACCCTGGCCCGGAAAGACATAAGAAATCATTTTCCATTGGTCATTTGTCATTTCTCATTTTCCATTTAGAACCACTGCCGAGGTCAACAAAGTGCCTTTAAATGACAAATGAGAAACGGCAAATGACAAACGATAAATACTCACCATTTCATCAAAACGGCGCCCCACGTCACGCCACCGCCAAACGAAGCCATCAACACCAGGTCCCCTTCTTTTATTCGTCCCGCTCTAACGCACTCGTCGAGCGCAATCGGTATCGACGCCGCGGAAGTGTTGCCATGCACCGCGATGTTCGAATAGACCTTCGCCGTATCCACATTCAATCGATCAGCCACCGCTTCGGTAATACGCTGGTTCGCCTGGTGCGGAATGAAAAGATCGACATCCTGTGACTTCATCCCCGTTTGCTCCAGGACTTCGCGCGAGATCTCGGCCATCGAACGAACCGCGACTTTGAACAGCTCGTTGCCCTTCATCTTGAAGAAATGATCGCCGGCTGCGAGCGTCTCGGCGGTCGGCTTGCGCCGCGTGCCACCGCCCGGGGAAAAAAGCTGCTCTTCGTAACGCCCGTCTGACTTTATCTTCGACGCCAGGATTCCGCGGTTCTCGTCTACCGCTCCTAAAACGGCCGCACCCGCGCCATCGCCAAACAACACGCACGTCTGACGGTCCGTATAATCGACGTACTGCGTCAGCACCTCCGCGCCAACGACGACCGCATGTCGCACCTGGCCCGTTCGGATCATTGAGTCGGCAAGCGAGACTCCATATAAAAATCCGGAACAGGCGGCGACAACGTCCATTGCCGCAGCGTTATTCGCGCCGATTTCGGCCTGAATGATGCAACCTGTGGATGGCAGTATTTGATCCGGCGAGACAGTGGCGCAGATCAGGAGATCGATGTCTGACGGATCCAGTTTGGCGCTTTCGATGGCCTGACGGACAGCGCGAACCGCAAACAGCGAAGTGTATTCGTTCGGCGCGGCTTTACGGCGTTGCTTGATGCCGGTTCGGGTCGTGATCCACTCGTCGGAGGTTTCCACGATCTGGGCGAGCTCGGCATTTGTCAGTATGCCTTCGGGGTACGCGTGTCCAGTACCCAGAATTCCAGCGCGTTGATTAGCCATTAATTGCCTCAGAATATAAAGGTCGTAATAGTATCGACTAACAAAATAAAAGCCAAACGTAGTAGGTGCTTAGAACTTTGTACTTTGTTCGCCAGCGTGACGCTTATGTTTATCCTGGCCCGTTCAAACTGCGAACAAAGTACAAAGCACTAAGAACAAAGTACAACTATAAGTTACCCTCCGGAACTAACCAACGCTCGCACATCCCGTGTTTCCATAATGCCTTTTTCAATTCGTTCGCTGGTCCGGTGCTCGGAAAACTCCTTCACGCTGCGGATCGCGTTGCGAATCGCTTTCGCGTTCGATCGGCCGTGACCGATGACGACTATTCGATTGACTCCGAGCAATGGCGCGCCGCCGTATTCCGTGTAGTCGAGCCGCTTCTTGATATTCCGAAACGCCGGTTTTGCCAGCACAGCGCCCGCTTTTGTAACTGCCGTCGCGCGCAACTCGCGTTTCAACATCGAAAGCATCGCTTCCGTTAGACCTTCCGACAGTTTCAACATCACGTTTCCGGTGAACCCGTCGGTGACGATCACGTCGACCATTCCGGAAAACACGTCGCGTCCTTCAACGTTGCCGACGAAGTTGATGTTGCTCAACTGCCGCAACAACGGAAACGCTTCTTTCGTCAGATCGTTTCCCTTCGCCTCTTCTTCGCCGATGCTCATTAGCCCCACGGACGGTTTGACTGTTCCCAGCACGGAGCGCGAATAAGCGTCACCCATGATCGCAAACTGGGCCAACTGGTGCGGTTTGCACTCGGAGTTGGCGCCGACGTCGAGCAAAAGCGTCGGTTTCTCACCCTTTGTCGGAATCATCGCTGCGAGCGCGGGACGATCGACGCCGGGAAGCGTGCCGATCACCATCTTCGCGGTCGCCATCGCAGCGCCGGTGTTTCCAGCAGACACAAAACCATCGGCGCGGCCCTCGCTGACCAGTTTGGTCCCGATTCTCAAAGAGCTTTTCTTCTTGCGCCTGACGGCATTCGCGACGGGTTCGTCCATCGCGATCACTTCCGCGGCTTCGACCAGTTCGATTCCCTGGTCGCCGTCACCGCGCCAGCCGCAGCGCCGCAGTTCGGGCTCGACCTTGTGGGGTTGGCCCACAAGGATCACGCTCACGCCGAAGTCACGCGTCGCAGCAATCGCGCCGTCGATCTCCGTGTACGGCGCATGGTCGCTGCCCATTGCGTCGAGAACGACCTTGCCCGTCAACTGGGCTTCATTCGTCGACTGACTTCGCACTGATTTAGCTTAGGATTGTTCCACCTGCACTATTTCGCGACCCTTGTAATGGCCGCATTTTGGGCATACGCGGTGGGGCATGCGGGGCTCACGGCAATTTGGACAGAGCGTGGTTTGGGGAACACGCAACGCATCGTGCGCCCGGCGTTTGTCTCGACGAGCCTTGGAATGTCGTCGCTTTGGATTTGGCATAATGACTCCGTTTAGTTAATAAGTTCCGTGTTACTGCTTGAGGTCCTTTAGCGCAGCCCAACGCGGATCGACTTCGTTCAGGGTGCAATTACATTCACCCGTGTTCCGGTCGATGCCGCACTCGGGACAGATCCCCTTGCAGTCTTCCCGGCACAACGTGCGTGCGGGGAGCGCGAGCAGGATCTGCTCTTTCACGATCTCGTCGACGTCTATGGCTGCCCCGTCGAACACCGAGACCGACATTTCCTCTTCGCTTAGCGCCGCGTTGGAGCTGGACTCATAGTCAGCTCCGGTAATGTATTCGAGCGCAAAATCAATGCTTACAGGCAGTTCGACGGGCTTTAGACAGCGATCGCATTCGACCTGCGCCCGCGTCTCGACGTGGCCCTCGACTAAGACCTCGTATCCTTCCAGCCGCACCTGGCCGTTAACCTCGACCGGTCCGGTGAGCTTCACCCGCTCGTCGACCGGATTCAGCTCCTCAGGCTGGTAAACATGGGCAAAAGCGCCCTTCCGGCCCTCCAAATTCTCGAGCTCAATCCGCATCCCCACCTCGCACTGCCGCCGATAGCTTCCCCGGCGCTATGCGCACAAAACGGCCATTATAGCGGTCAAACGAGCGCTGTCAACGCACGCGAGGGTTAGTGGGTAGTGTCTTTATTTCAACTCCGCGTTCTCTGGGTAGCTCTGAGATCTCTGCGTAAGCACTGACTTCCAAAATATATAACGCAGAGTTCACCGAGGAACGCAGAGAACGCAGAGCAAAATAAGACACTACTGGTTAGTGTTTGACGTTGATCGCGTCCAGCGACAATGCGTCTTCGCGCAAAGCGTCGGCAATTCGCTTATCGGCGCCCGCTATCAGACGTGGAGTTCGCGACTTCGTTACGTGAAAGAGGGGAACGTTTTTATGATGACGAGTATTCTCGATGATGGGTAATTTCTGCTCACTCAACGGGGGCAGCGCCACGCCGGACGCTTTCTGCAACGCTTGTTGCGCCAGTTCCGCGCGGCCCATGCGCTCGTAGACCTGGGACAGGAGGTAGAAGGCTTCGGCGTAACCGGAGTCCATTTTGATGGCTTTGCGCAGGTGGCGGAGGGCGAGGGCATCGCGATTGAGTTCGTAGTAGAGACAACCAAGAACGTAGTGCGCTTCGGGTGAGGGACGGACGGTTAGGGCGCGTTTGAATTCGCCGAGCGCGCGACGCCAGTTCTTCTCTGCGACGAACAACCAGCCGAGTCCATAGTGTCCGGCAAAAGACGAACCGCCTTGCGCGTTTGCATTACTCAGCAGATCTTTCGCCAGTTCCACCTCGCCGTCGTCGGCGCAAGTCAATCCCAACAACAACGAGACGCGCACGTCGTCGGGCAAGGCCGCATGGGCCTTCGCAAGATAACCACGCGCGAGTTTTGATTTTCCGCGACGGAAGAAATGCTCGCCGATGAAGAGATTCAACGCGGCATTCTCTGCGCCGAGCTCGGCGGCGCGCTGGAGCTTGATGATGCCTTGCGTGACCTGTTTGTCTTCGATCAGAAGAAAGCCTTCGTTGACCAGTTGTTCGAAGACTTTCTTGTCCGGCACATCGGCGCGCGCGAGTATTCGCAAACGCAACTCGTCGCGGTGAACATTCTCTTCCTGTTCGACGGCGTCTTTCTGACAGCGCTCGGTCCACAATCGTTCGAGACGTTCGGTTTGGACAACGCCATCTTCGGCCAGCAGATTTACGAGGGCGCGCACGAGTGAACGATCGAAATAAGCGTTTTGCGCGTAACGCAGCAGCAGATCGAGACTGCGTTCCAGGCGTTCCGCGAGGCGAGCGACTCGCGTTTCAGCCGCGGAGATCCTTTCGAGCAGATGTTCGTCAGTTGAGAGCCCTGCGGCGCCGACCTCGTATCGCGACGACGTAGGCTCGACGATGATCATGAGGCGAGTGCCGCAACGCGTACAGAATTCCTGGCCCAGCGGGTTCCCGGCCAGGCATTTTTGACAGTAGTGAGAGATGGTGGGGGCCATTCTTAAATCTCAGATCTGAGATCTCAAATCCCAAAGAGACCGTAGAGCTCAGTATTCATAGAAACCGCGGCCGTTCTTTCTTCCGAGCCAACCCGCGTCGACGTAACGCTTCAGCAACGGGCACGGTCTGTATTTTGGGTCTCCGAGCCCCTCATATAACACATTCATGATAGCGAGGCATACATCCAGGCCGATGAAATCGGCGAGGGTGAGCGGTCCCATCGGATGATTCATGCCGAGTTTCATGATGCCGTCGATGCTCTCGCGCGTCGCTACACCTTCGTACAAAGTGAAGATCGCCTCGTTGATCATCGGCATCAGCACGCGATTGGAAACGAATCCCGGCGAGTCCTGGCAGTCGAGCGCGATCTTGTCCATCTTCTCTGACAGTGTTCTGACGCGCTCGTAAGTCTCGTCAGCGGTGGCGATGCCGCGAATGACCTCGATCAGTTTCATCACCGGCACCGGATTCATGAAGTGCATGCCAATGACTTTATCCGGCCGGCTGGTGGCGGCCCCGATTTTTGTGATCGAGATCGAAGACGTGTTGGAAGCGAGAATCGCGTGCGGCGGAGTGATGCGATCGAGCGACTGGAAAACTTCCGTCTTGACCGCAAGATTCTCTACGACAGCTTCAACCACAAACGAAGCTTCACGAAAAGCTTCGAGCTCGGTGGTAGTGCGAATCCGCTCGAGGATCGCCTGCTTGCCCGGCACGTCGAGCCGTTGCTTATCGACGTCGCGTTGCAAACTCTTATCGATCGCGGCGAGCCCGCGTTGCAGAAACTCGTCGCGCACGTCATGCATGATGGTGGTGTAGCCGGCGCGTGCGGCAACCTGGGCGATTCCGTTCCCCATGGTGCCCGCGCCCACTACGCCGATGATTTCACTCACGATGCTGTAGGCTCCTGAAAATTATTAGCGCCAGTCAGGCGGTGACGGTGGTGCGTTGTATTGACCTTCGCGTTGCCGTTGCGCTTCGTAGTCCCACTGC
>DATELZ010000071.1:0-12411 GCA_035276045.1 Pyrinomonadaceae bacterium
GCGGAACGTCGATTTCAGCAGGTGCGCAAGCTTGCCAACACTTTTCTTTTCGACTTTCACGCCAAGATTAAGGAACTGCCAGGTTCTACCGAAGCGCGCGAGATGGTGGTCAAAACAGCGCTCGAGTATCTCGACAGTCTCGCGCAGGAAGCGACAAACGATCCGGCGTTGCAGATGGAATTGGCCCAGGCATACGTGGAAGTGGGCGACGTTCAGGGCGACGTCCGCGCGGCCAGCCTCGGACGCACGCGTGAAGCGATTGAGAGTTATCGCAAAGCGCTCGCGCTCGTCGAGCAGGTCGTGGCGCGCGCTCCGGACGACATCATCGCTTTGCGATTGTTGAGCGCGTGTTACGTCAAGGTAGGCGATACGCAGGCGGAGACCGGCGAGATCACGAGCGGCATTGAAATGTTGGGCCACGGCTTGCGCATCGGCGAGTCGGTTTACGCACGCAAGACGGGCGAACTCGCAGATTTCATGCTGCTGATCAGAGGTTATGAGCGACTGGGCGACGCGCAGTTGCACCACCGCGATGCGGCGGGCGCGCTGAAGAGTTATCGCCGCACACTGGAGGTGAGTGAACAACGCGCTGCCGAGTTTCCCAGTGACCGCGCCCAGAACAGTCTCGCGCTCACGCATTCGCGCGTCGGAGATGCTTTGGCCGAAAGCGGCGATCTGGTGGGCACGATGGAAAGCTACCGCCGGGCGCTGCTGATTCGCGAAGCGCTGGTTCGCGATTATCCGTCGAATGCCGCGTACAGCCGTGAATTGAAAGTGCTCTACAACTGGCTCGGGAACTTTTCCGGTAACCCGCTGTTTCTCAATCTCGGCGATAAGGCAACTGCGCTCGACTATTACATTCGTGGGCTGGTGATCGCCGAGCAGCTTACCGGCGCCGATCCGAAGAATGTGTATGCGCGTCACGATCTCGCGGTAAGCGTCGGCAAGATGGGGGATATTCTGGCTGAGTCTGATCCTGCGGCGGCCGCTGAGTATTATCGGCGCGGGTTGGCGATCACGCGTGCGTTGGTGGACGACACTGAAGAATTCAGGTATCGCCGGCGTCACATCATGTTTCTCAACGGCCGGGCGTTGGCTTTGCGAAATCTCGGCGATCGCCACGGCGCGATTCAGCACTTGCGCCAATCGCTGGAGATGTTGAAACAAACTCCGGCCCAGTTTGCTGAGAACCCGGAGTTGCAGGCTTTGAAACATGCGGCCCTGCACGCACTCGCGCGCTTATTGCTCCAAACCGGAGATCTTACCGGCGCACTGGACCATCACCGCCAGGCACTATCGATCGCAGAAGCCGCCTCAAGCGCCGTCTCAACTGATTTGTATGCGCGCTGGCGATTAGCCGATTCCTACTCGAACCTCGGCGAATACTACGCCACTCTCGGCGCCAGCCCTCGCAACACACCTCAACAACGTCTCGCCAACTGGCGCGAAGCCCGCTCGTGGTGTCAAAAGTCTTTCGTCTTCTGGGACGAGTGGCCCAAACACGCTGTCTCCAGTGTCTTCAACACAACCCGCCGCGAACAAGCCGCACGCTCGCTCGAAAAATGCGACGCCGCACTCTCGCCTAATTAGCTAGACAAGGAATTTGAGCGCCGTAGGCGCGGCACAAGGTAGCCAGGGAGCAAGTGAGAGCGAAGCGAGCACGCCGCCCCTGGTCTGTTTGTAACGCGACAGAGCTCTGAAAGAGCGACAGAAGAAACGCGGGTCCTATCGCACTTCCAGTGCTCATTGATTGTTTTGCAGTGATCCAGGGGCGGCGTGCTCGCTCCGCTCGCACTTGCCCCTGGAACACAACGACCAAGCGATTGAGCACTGAAAGTGCGACACAACCGCGCGCTTCTGCCGCTCTTTCAGAGCTCGCCTTTTGTTGCCTGCAACCCAGGGGCGGCGTGCTCGCTCCGCTCGCACTTACCCCCTGGCTACCTTGTGCCGCGCCTACGGCGTTCAAATCCTCTGCTACCTGTACGCAACACTGATCAACTTCGCCGTGTCTTACCGACCGGAAAATTTCTTGCGCGCGCGTGAGTGTTTTGCCTCCACGTTTTCGCCTGTGTTTGCTGAGGAGGCAGTTATGCCTCACTAAATTTAGAAGGAGAAGTAACCGTGTTTCGTTTAGACATCATTCATTCTCACGCGCGGCGTCTCTTGAGCATCATGCTCACGCTGACCGCGATGATGGGTTCGCTCTCTTATCCCTACTCAGTGGTGAGTGGCAAAACCCCGGCTAAAACCCTCGATCAACCCGCTGCCGCCGAACGAATGCGGCAGTCGTATCAACTGCCGCTCAGCTTCGAAACCAACCAGGGCCAGACTGACGGCGAAGTAAAATTTCTTTCGCGCGGCAGCGGCTACACGGTGTTCTTAACAGCAACCGAAGCTGTTCTCAGTCTGCAAAGCGGCGCGAAGACCAAGCCCGCCGTCCTCCGCATGAAACTCGCGGGCGCTCAAAATAATCCAACGGTCACCGGCCGCCACGAACTATCCGGCAAGGTCAATTACCTGACGGGCCAGGATCGCAATCAATGGCAAACAAATGTTTCAACTTATCGCCAGGTCTACTATGAAGAAGTCTATTCAGGCATAGATCTCGTCTACTACGGCAACCAGCGGCAACTCGAATACGACTTCATCGTCAAGCCGCATGTCAATCCCGAAACCATTAGCCTCGCCTTCACAGGCGCGCGTTCCCTAAAGGTCGATCGCACCGGAGATCTGGTGCTCGAAACTGCCGCCGGCGTCATTCGTCAAAAACAGCCTGTGGCTTATCAGGAAATCGACGGTCAGCGGCGGACTGTACCGGCCAACTACGTCGTGAAGAACCGTCGCCAGGTTGGTTTCCAACTCGGCGCTTACGATCCGTCGAGACCACTCGTGATCGATCCGATTATCGACTACTCGACTTACCTCGGCGGCGCCGGACTTGACGAAGCCAACGACATCGCCGTCGACAAGGATGGCAATATCTACGTCACCGGCGTGACTTCCTCCGTCAACTTTCCACCGAAAGACCCAATCAAACCCATCTGTCAGCCATGTCAGTTTGGGGCGCCCGAAGCGTTCGTCACGAAGATCAATCCTGGCGAGGAGGGCGATGCATCGCTTGTATTCTCGACGTTCTGGGGCAGCAACGTGCACGGTAGTACCGAAGGTCGA
The DNA here is from genome assembly GCA_035276045.1 of Pyrinomonadaceae bacterium. Lineage (GTDB taxonomy): Bacteria > Acidobacteriota > Blastocatellia > Pyrinomonadales > Pyrinomonadaceae > PSRF01. Next base: position 3,172 of record DATELZ010000071.1, read on the forward strand.
GCCATAGCAGTCGATGCAGAGCACAACGTTTATGTAGTTGGAACAACGGGTTCAATTAATTTCCCGACTACGCCCAACGCGCTGCAACCGGTCTATCAACCATTCACTTCAACCAATGGTTTTCTGACGAAGTTTGATCCGCAAGGCAGTTCGTATCAGTATTCGACCTATCTGATGGGCAACAACGTGGACGAGCCCTCGGACGTCGCCGTCGACGCTGACAACAACATCTACGTCGCCGGCGCCACCGCTTCAACCAACTTTCAACTCATGAATGCCTATCAGACGTACAACTTCGGTATCTTTGATGGTTTTCTGATGAAGTTCCAATTGCAGCCAAGCCCGGGGATGCCTCCGCACCCAGGCGCTTACTCCCTCGTCTATTCAACTTATTTCGGTGGTTACACAGACGACCGGGCCACGAATCTCGCGCTGGACAGCATCGGCAATGCTTATCTAATGGGCACGACACAGTCGCGAGATCTCGCATGGACGCCGTACTGGGATGGATTTCCGGTTAAGAACGGTTTTCAAATGAACCACGGCGGCGGGACCGACGCCTTCGTCATGAAGATCGATCCGACACAGGCCGGACTTCCGTCTTTGCTTTACTCGTCGTATCTCGGCGGCGGTAACCAGGAAAATGCGGCCGTTCAGTTGGGCGGGATCGCAGTGGACAGGTGGGGCGACGCTTATGTGACCGGAATGACCAGTTCGAATCTCAATTTCCCGATTAAGGAAGCTTATGACTCAACCATCTCCGGCGTCTATGACACCTTCGTAACGAAGGTCGATCCTGACCTGGTGGGAATGTCGTCGCTGATCTATTCGACCTTTCTCGGCGGACTGGGTAATGATTGGGCACACGATATTGCCGTCGATCTTGACGGTCGGGCTGTTGTTGTCGGAGCGACGGAGTCCCCCGATTTCGTGCCGACGGGGTGTGGCTTCCCGAAAGGCCCGTCGGTGGACGGCTTCATCGTGGTCCTGAATTCGTCAGGTTCGGGTCTCGATTTCATGACATATCTCGGCGGCAACGGCGCCGACTCAATAAATGCCATCGCCCTCGATGCTTCCGGCATCGCCTATGTTACCGGCAGCACCAATTCAACCGATTTCAAGTTGGAGCGTGCTTTCCAGGGTAGTTTGGTCAACCACAAGGACGCGTTTGTCACAAAGATCCGGCTCGTGGGATGCGTGGCAACCGAATAAGCAATTAGCACCAGCGGATCACTGCGCAGCGCCATCCCGACAGACGATTCAGTCGGGATGGCGCATCCATCTAATGCTCCGAAACACCTCACATGTCTTCTCTGACAAGATTTTTCCACATTTTTGCACGTTAAACGACTTTTATTCTTTGTTAGACTCCTCTCCCCCGACACTTCTTCGCTTTCCCGAAAGGTGTGTGGATTGCCCTAGACTCCTCCGACACTTAACCCGTTGGACGCAGTAGCCGAAGCGACAACTACACCACCGAAATCCAGGAGTTCTAAATGAAGCGTTCTCTTTACCCGATCACCCTCGCCGTCTCTGTAGCGCTCATATTCAGCTCGTTATTCACACTGGAACCCAAGACGCGCGCGCAATCTCTTCCACTCCCAATAGTTAACTTGCCGGCTCTTGTCGATCTCCCGCTCGAAAAGAAGACGTCAAAAGACCTGCTTCAGAAACTTGCCGCCGGTCATGGCGCTGATTTTGTTCGCGTCATCATTCAACCAGCGGCCACGCAGTCGGTGCTTAATCTCGATTCAGCGCTCGAAGTCACAGGCGCGAGCGAGATTCGCAAGTTGCACGGCCTGAAGACCCGTATTGCCACGTTGCCTGTCGTAGCGGCTGTTGCGATGGCCGCGCGCCACGACGTCGCTTACGTTTCACTCAATCGCGACGTGCAGCCGATGGGCCACGTCACGCGCACGACGGGCGCCGACCAGGTTCGTCACAACAACAACACTGGAAATGACAGCCGGCTCGACGGCTCCGGAATCGGCATCGCCATACTCGACTCGGGTATCGACGCCGATCACCATTCATTCCTGAATCGATCAAACGGCGTGCGCGTTGTTTACAGCGAAGACTTCACTAACGAAGGACGCACCGACGACCCATACGGACACGGAACTCACGTTGCCGCGCTTGCGGCCGGTAACGGACGGATCGCAAACGGCCAGTTTCTCGGCGTCGCGCCGAACGCCAACCTGATCAACCTCCGCGTCCTGAATTCGCAAGGTCTCGGCACCACCGGCACCGTGTTGCGCGCCCTCGATTGGGTCGCTGCAAATCGCACTGCCTACAACATTCGCGTCGTCAACATGAGTCTCGGCATGCCGGCGATCGATTCGTATCGCGACGATCCGCTTTGTCGCGCCGTGCGGCGTCTGGTCGACGCGGGCGTGGTGGTATTTGCCGCGGCGGGAAACAACGGCAAAGACGAAGACGGCGACAAGATCTACGGGCGCATCCATTCACCCGGCAACGAACCTTCGGCGATCACTGTCGGCGCGACCAACACTTTCGGCACGGACCAACGCGACGACGACGCCGTCACGTCGTACAGTTCGCGTGGACCGACGCGCAGTTTCACGACCGACGAAGACGGCAACAAACACTACGACAACCTGATCAAGCCGGATCTCGTCGCGCCCGGCAACAAGCTGATCGACGCCGAATCCGACCACAATTATCTCGTTACGCAAACACCTTCGTTGGACGCAGGCGTCAGCAGCGCCGCTAATCGCAAGATGATGTATCTCAGCGGAACGTCGATGGCGACACCCGTTGCTGCCGGAGCGGCTGCGTTGATGTTGCAGGCAAGTCCGCACCTGACGCCAAACCTCGTGAAAGCGTTGTTGATGTACTCGGCGCAACCACTGGCGGGATACAACATGCTCGAACAAGGCGCGGGCCAGTTGAACATCACCGGCGCGGTGCAATTGGCGCGGCTGGTGCGAACGGATTTGAGTTCCACGACGGCGTTGGGCTCGCCGCTGCTGACGGACACGCCGCCGGTAGCCGAGACGACGATCGCGAATCATTCATTCAGTTGGTCGCGCGGCATTGTTCTCAATCACACGTACGCGACCGGAGTCGATCTGATCACCAAATATCAACTCAGTTATTCATTGGGAAGTCTGTTGGGCAGCGGCGTTGTCACGGGCGATGGAGTGCTGCTTCCCGATCCGTCGATCTTCTCGGACGGTGTTGTAACGGGCGACTATGTCCTTACGAGTTATGGTGTTGTAACCGGCGACGGCGTTTCATTTCTCGCCGTCTACCTGTTGTTTCAGAACCTGTTGGCTGACGGGGTGGTCACAGGCGATGGCGTCGTTACCGGAGATGGAGTCGTGACGGGCGATGGAGTTGTGACCGGAGATCTTGTGATGACGGCACAATCAGCGATGCTCAACGGCGATAGTGGTAGTATGATGTCAGCGTCATCGGACGATGGGAGTGACTCCGTAGACTATTAACCTCAGTTCGTGCGGCAAAGTTTTCAACTAAGGTTTTAGCTCGGGTGGCCATAGGGCCAGGTTTGTCTTACCACCACCGCATTATCTCGCAATGCGATTTTTTGACGGTTTGCACTTCTCTGCAAGCCGCTCCGTTTACACGAGGGGAGAATTATGAGTGCCGCAGAAGTAAACGCTACCCGTTATAACTTCGGACAAGTTTACATGTGGTCGCTGGTCGCCGCAGGTGCGGTGATCGTCCTCGTGTCGCTTTACGAATTGCCATTTGCCGACCTCGACGCGCGTTTCGTTTTCCTTTGTTTGATGGTGATGGCGAGTTCGCTCATCGCCATTCCGATCCCGCGAGTCAGCGGCCGCATCACCGTCGCTGACACGTTTGTGTTTCTCACCCTGCTGCTTTACGGCGGTTCGGCGGCGATCGTCGTCTCTGCCCTCGAAGGGATTGCGGTAACGGTAATTATCAGCAAACGCGCCCGCACGTACCTTTTCAACTCCGCAATTCTTGCCACGTCGACGTTCTTCACGGTTGCAGTCATGTATTGGAGCGTCGGCTCGCCCAAAGAAGTGCTCGAACGCGGCTTTGCCGATCAGGATTTCTTTAAAGCGGTGTGTGTGATGGCGTTCGTTCAGTACATTGCCAACACCACGCTGATCGCGATCGAAAAGGCGTACAAGCTCAAGGAATCGACGTGGCAAACGTGGCGCACCTATTACCTCTGGACTTCGGTAACTTACTTCGCGGGCGCTTCGGCGGCGGGCATCATCGCGATTCTGATCAAGACCTACGGATTTTATGCCGTCGTCGCTACAGCGCCCATCATCCTCATCATCTGTTTCACCTATCAGACTTATTTGAAGAACATCGAAAACTCAGTTGCCCAAACTGAGGCCGCGAAGCTGCACGTCCAGGAACTCTCGCGCTACATCGGGGAACTGCAACGTTCCGAAGAGTCGCGCGGGCAGTTACTCTTGCGCGCCGAACGCGCGCGCTCGGAAGCCGAAGCGGCGAATCGAATCAAAGATGAGTTTCTCGCGACGCTGTCGCACGAGCTGAGAACACCTTTAACGTCGCTGCTCGGGTGGTCGAGCGTGCTCCGCGAAGCGCGGCGCGACGAAAAAGTTTTGAACCAGGGATTGGACGCCATCGATCGTAACGCGAAGGTGCAGGCGCAACTGATCGACGATCTGCTCGACGTTTCGCGCATCGTTTCCGGCAAGTTGAACCTCGACGTGCGGCCGTTGGACGTCTGTTCGGTGACACGCGCGTCGATCAACGTCGTGCGGCCTGCGGCTGACGCGAAGAACATCACGCTGGATTATTCGGCGGAATCGGGAGTCGGCGCTATCTCCGCCGATTCTGCGCGATTACAACAGATCATTTGGAACCTCTTGTCGAACGCCGTGAAGTTCACACCGCACGGTGGGAAGATCACGATTCGCATCTCGCAAGAAGGATCGAACGCGAAGGTGACGGTGAAAGATACGGGACAGGGAATCGATGCGGAGTTTTTGCCGCGCGTGTTCGATCGATTTCGACAGGCGGACAGTTCGACCACGCGCAGTTTTGGTGGTCTTGGACTCGGGCTCGCAATCGTGCGTCATCTCGTCGAGCTTCACGGCGGCACGGTCTCAGCGGAAAGCGAAGGCGTGGGCCACGGCGCGACATTTTCCGCAACGTTCCCGTTGCTTTCCGACCGCACCGATTCAATCACGCACAGCGGCGACGTCGCGTCGTTCGAGATTCATTCGCTCGAAGGTTTGCGTGTTCTTCTGGTCGACGACGAACCGGAGGCACGCGAGATTATCAGCACCGTGATCGGACGCACCGGCGCGGAAGTGAAGGCGTGTATTTCCGCCAGCGATGCGTTGTCGAAGTTATCCGAGTGGCGGCCTGACGTGATCCTCAGCGACATCGCGATGCCGGAAGAGGATGGTTACAGTTTCATCGGTAAAGTCCGATCGTTGCCACGCGATAAAGGCGGTGAAACTCCCGCGGCGGCTCTTAGTGCTTACGCGCGCGACGAGGATCGCGCGCAAGCGCTCGCGGCGGGCTACCAGATGCACATCGCGAAACCAATCGGCGCGAATCAACTCGTCACGATGGTGGCCAAACTTGCAGGCCGCGAAAACTGAGACTCGGAATCCTCCTGCGTTCTCTGCGGTCCTCCGCGTTTAACTTGCTTCGCGCCTGATCTAAACACAGAGAACACAGAGGACCGCAGAGATCAAATTCTGGTAAAGTAAGGGCCATGAAGAAGGCGCCGGTAGGTATCGGTATCATCGGGACCGGGTTTGCGCGCACGACGCAGATCCCCGGTTTCCGCGATTGCATGGGCGCGAAGATCGTTGCCATCGCCAGCGGTCATCGCGAACGCGCTGAAGCAGTCGCGAAGGAGTTCGGCATCGATTACGTCGCTCCCGATTGGCAATCTTTAGTCGAACACAACGACGTAGACCTCGTCAGCATCGTCACTCCTCCAGCAACACACGTGGAGATCACGCTCGCTGCGCTCGACCAGCGTAAGGCCGTGCTATGCGAGAAGCCGATGGCGATGAATGCCGTCGAGACCGCGCGCATGGCTGAAAAAGCGCGGGACGCTGGCGTGCTCGCGTTGATTGATCACGAGCTGCGTTTTCTCAACAGCCGCCGAACGATGCGCGGCATGTTGCAGACGGGCGCGATCGGAACGGTCCGGCATTGCAACTACGTGTTTCGGTCCGACTATCGCAGCATCCCGGAACGCGCGTGGGATTGGTGGTCAGACAAGGCGATGGGCGGCGGCACGCTGGGCGCGATCGGATCTCACGTGATCGATTCGTTTCGCTGGATGCTCGGGACTGAGATCAGCCAGGCGCTCGGGTTGCTTTCGACGCACATCAAACAGCGGCCCGACAAGTCGACCGGCGAAGCGCGCGACGTCACGACTGACGACGAAGCGAAACTGATGTTTCGTTTCGCGGATAGTCCATTGACGCAGGGCGCGACCGGCATGGCGGCGTTGTCGGTGGTCGAATCGGGCAAGTACGAAAACCGTCTGGAGATCTACGGCACGAGGGGCGCGTTGATGGTCGAGGAGACTGGCGAACTTTGGCGCTCGCCGACGGGCTCGGGTGTTTGGCGGCCGGTGCAGGTGGACCAGGACCACATGGCCCAGGGCATGCGCGAAAGCAGTTGGTCGCGCGGGTTCACGGCGTTTGCGGTGGCGATCTGCGATGCTTTACAGGCCGGCCGGACGACGGTGACTGACGCCGCGACGTTTGAAGATGGTCATCGCGTGCAGCTTGTTTTGGATGCGATTCGTGAGTCGAACGAAAGTGGCTGCTGGATAACGATTGGGTAGTTCTTTGTACTTTGAGCTTTGTTCTTTGTGCTGATGACGGACACCAAAAACAAAGTACAAAGTACAAAGCTCAAAGTACAAAGTTCACGAATCCGGATTGGCGTCGATACAGGCGGCACATTTACCGATTTCGTCTTTGTAAAAGACGGCAAGATTCAACTCTTCAAAGTTCCTTCCACACCTGAAGATCCCTCGCTTGCGATCAAACAAGGACTCGCGCGGATCGGCGGCGCGCTCGAAGTCGTTCATGGAACGACTGTCGGCACGAATGCGTTGCTGCAACGCCGCGGCGCGCGCACGGCGCTGCTCACGACGCGCGGGTTTGAAGACGTGCTCGCGATTGGCAGACAAGCGCGGCCCGAGCTTTACAACCTCAACGCCGTCAAACCGCCGCCGCTGGTCGCCGGCGACTTGCGGTTTGGAATTGGCGAGCGTGTTGTCGCTTCAGGTGAGATCGTCGAACCGTTGAACGAAAGCGAATTGTCTGGGCTCGCAGAGAAGTTGAATGCGGCGGGTGTCGAGTCAGTCGCGATCTCGCTGTTGTTCTCGTTTCTGCGTCCGGAGCATGAGGAGCGAATTGCGGAGTCGCTTGCGTCGCTCGGCGTGCCGTTGTCCATCTCGAGCCGGATCTTGCCCGAGTATCGCGAATACGAACGAACGTCGACGGTCGTGATCAATGCGTACTTGCAACCGTTGATGGGCCGGTATTTGAGCCGTTTGAAAGATCGGGAGCTTGACTTGCGCGTGATGCAATCGTCAGGCGGCAGCATCTCGGCGGAGGTTGCGGCTGCGGAACCGGTGCGCACGATACTTTCCGGTCCAGCAGGTGGCGTTGTCGGTGCGTTACGGGCCGCCCGTTCGGCGGGGTTCAAAAACGTGATCACGTTCGATATGGGCGGCACCTCGACTGACGTCGCGTTGTGCGATAGCGGCGCGATTCGTACGACGAATGAAGCTGTCGTTGCCGATTTACCGGTGGCCGTTTCGGTGATGGACATTCACACGGTTGGCGCTGGTGGTGGATCGATTGCGCGGGTCGACGAAGGCGGATCGTTGCGTGTTGGACCGGAGTCGGCCGGCGCGGATCCCGGCCCGGCGTGTTATGGCCGATCGACGTTGCCGACCGTGACGGACGCGCACGTGGTGCTCGGCCACTTCGGCGGTGGTGGGTTGTTGGGTGGTGAGTTCAAGCTGGACGAAGAACGCGCGGGCGCAGCGTTGGCGGGGTTAGCCGGCGATCTGAGTCGCGTGACCGGCAAGCGCACGAGTTTGATCGCCGCCGCCGAGGGTGTGTTGGCAGTTGCGAACACGAACATGGAACGCGCGCTGCGGCACATTTCGGTTGAGCGGGGACACGATCCGCGGCAGTTTGCGTTGTTGCCGTTTGGCGGCGCAGGTGGTTTGCATGCGGTTGAACTCGCGCGCGCGTTGCGCATTCCGTCGATCATCGTGCCTACAGCGCCGGGTGCGTTGTCAGCCGTTGGCGTGTTGGTGGCGGATGTGGTGAAGGACCAGAGCCGGACGGTGATGCTCACCTACCAACCGAAAGCGATCGCAAAGCTGGCGACCGTGTTTCGCGAGCTTGAGCGTGAAGCTACCCACGTGTTGCGACGCGAAGGTTTTCCGGCCGGGAAGCAGAGACACGAACGTGCCCTCGCGATGCGTTATCGGGGGCAGTCGTTTGAATTGCTAATCACGAAGACGGACCGGAATATCGCGGCGGCGTTTCATCGCGCGCATCGCGAACGTTACGGTTATTCGCAGGAGCAAAGCGAGATCGAGATTGTCAGCGCGCGGCTCAGATCGATCGGCGTGGTTGAAAAATTGAACGTGCGCAAGATCGCGTTGTCGCGTGGGACAGCGAAACCGCACGGCAATACGATCGCTTATCTTGGGGGCCGCAAGACAGACGTCGCCGTTTATAGACGAGACGAACTTCGCGGGGGTGTGAAACTGCGAACGCCTTGTATCGTCACAGAATACTCGGGCACGACGCTGATACCTGCGGACGCTCGTGCGCGAGTGGACGTGTTTGGAAATATCCTGATCGAGTTATGAAACAGAAGTTCGATCCCACCACACTGGAGATCTACCGCGCGCTCTTTACGTCGGTGGCGGAAGAGATGGGTATCGCGCTGCGTCGCACCGCTTTCTCGCCGAACATCAAGGAACGGCGTGATTATTCATGCGCCGTCTTCGACGCAAAGGGACGCGTGATCGCGCAAGGCGATCATATGCCGGTGCATCTCGGATCGATGCCGATGGCCGTCGCTGCGGCGCTGGATGTTATTGAATTCGTTCCGGGTGATGTTGTGGCGGTCAACGATCCATTTGCGGGTGGTACGCACCTGCCGGATGTGACCCTGGTAACCGGGGTCTTTCTACCTGAGAAACGGGGAAGGGGAGAGAGGGAGAAGGGGGGAAGGGGG
>DATELZ010000072.1:0-8597 GCA_035276045.1 Pyrinomonadaceae bacterium
ACACTCTCGCCGGTGGTCCCACACGGCACGAGCACTCGCACGCCGCCCGCGATCTGATACTCGATCAGATCGCGCAACCGTTTTTCGTCAACGGAGCCATCTGTCGCAAAAGGAGTAACAAGAGCCGTCGCGCATCCGCGCAGCCAATCGCATTCAATTGTCATGGTGACCTCCGTTTCAGAATCTCATCAATCAATTCACTAAACTCAAACACGCCGGTTCGTCCCGTGATCCAATGCGCGGCGACGAGCGCGCCGGCGGCGAAGCCTTGTCGCGAACGCGCGGTGTGCGTGAGCAGAACCTGGTCGGGTTCGGAATCAAAACCTACTCGGTGTGTGCCGGGGATGTAGCCTGCGCGCGTCGACGAAGTAGGAATACTGCCGGGCAGATGTTCCGACATTATGTCGCGAATTTTGATTGCCGTTCCGGAAGGCGCGTCTTTCTTGCGCTTGTGATGCGCTTCTTCGATAAACGCGTCGTAGCCTTCGACCGCCGCGAAGAGCTGCGCCGCGTGCTCGGTCAAACGATAGAAGAGATTCACGCCGATCGAGAAGTTCGCGCCGAATACGAGCGCGCCGTTGTGGTCCGTGACGAGTTGCCTGACCTTTGCTTCGTCTGCTTTCCAACCAGTCGTGCCCTCGATCAGCGGCACACGCGCGCGCGCACAAGCCTCGACGTTCTTGAGCACGGCATGAGAGACGGTGAAATCGATCGCTGCGTCGTGATCGCTGAGTTTCCCGGCGAGTTGTTCGGCGGTGAGATCCTTGTCGCCGCTCGTGATGATGACGCCGATCTCGTCGCCGCGTTTACGCGCTTCGGCGGCGACCATCTGGCCCATCGCGCCGTTTCCTATCAATGCTAATTTCATGACTGAAGCCTGGTTCCCAGTTCGACGTAAAGTTCCACTGCACGTTCGAGCTCCTGTTTGGAGACTCGTTCGTGATCCGTATGCGCGTCGAGAATGGATCCCGGTCCGAGCAACAGCGGCTTGCCCCAGTTCGACAGGTACGGAATATCTGTCGTGAAGCGCACCACGGTTTCTTCAAGACCCGGAATGGGAAACAGCCGCACCGGATTATGCGCCGACGCATACTCGATCTCGCCGAGTTCGCCAACCGCGCTTTCTACGATTCGTTTTACATGCTCTATATCGATCCCGAGTCGAATTTGCAATATCGCGCGCGCGTAATCGGGAATCACGTTCGGACGCGTGCCGCCTTCGACGACTCCGATGTTGCATGTCGTCGTGCCGAAGAAACTGTCTTCGGGCCATTCAATGCCGCGCAGGTTCTGCAAGATGTCGAGCAGCTTCTCCATTGCTGACTCGCCGGCTTCCGGGTACGCCGAGTGCGCGGCGCGTCCGGTGGTTGTGATGATGAGACGCACGGAACCTTTCGTGCCGACAGCCAGAAGATTGTCAGTCGGTTCGCCGTTGATCAGGAACCGGCATTCTTTCGCCAGCGGATGCTTGTTTGCGGCTTGCGCGCCTTCGCTGCCGAGTTCTTCGTCGACAGTGAAAAGCATGCCGACTTCGTTCATGCCTGATGCGCGCAGGCGTTCGGCAGCAAAGATCTGAGCGGCGATGAGGCCCTTCGCATCGCACGAACCACGGCCGTAGAGATATTCGCCATCCTCACGCGCAGGGATGAACGGCGGCACCGTGTCGATGTGCGTTGAGAAAACGATGCGCGGAGCTTCATCAGTCGTGGCGATGACATTAAAACGATCGGGAGCGACTTCCTGAGTTTCAACGCGGTAACGCAGATCCTTTAAATATTTCGCGAGGAACGATCCAACAGCACCCTCTGCGCCCGTAATTGAGGGAATGTCGATCAATTGCCGAGTAAGCTCAAACAACGTCATCCGTTTGATCCGTGGTTCCCGAAAAACTCTGTATGGAGCCGTCTGACCGCTTCCTGTGCAAACTCTTCTTCAATCGCAAACGTGAAGTTGATACTCGACGCTCCCTGCGAGATCAGCGTCACGTTGATGTCGCTGATCGCGCTGAAGACACGCGCGGCGATTCCCGGCGTGCCGCGCAATCCCTCGCCGACGACACAAACGATCGCGCGGTTTTTTTCGACGCGAACCATGCCGAGCTGTTCGAGTTCCTTCACGATCACCGGCAACGCGTCGTCGTCGTCGAGTGAAAGCGAGACGCTGACTTCCGAAGTCGCGACGACGTCGACCACGGTGCGATGCCGTTCAAACACTTCGAAGAGCGAGCGCAGAAAACCGTAAGCGCCGAGCATGCGCGCAGACGTGATCTGCACCGTCGTCACACCGCCTTTGTGCGCGATCGCTTTTATCGTTCGGGTCGTGGTTTCGGTTAGTGGTCCAACGAGCGTGCCGGTCTGTTCCGGCGCGCGCGAGTTACAGATACGCACCGGAATGCTGCCTTCGATCGCCGGCTGGATCGTCTTCGGATGCAACACTTTCGCGCCGAAATAAGCAAGCTCGGACGCTTCCGCATACGACAACCGTTCGACTGTTTGTGCTTCGGGCACAATGCGCGGATCGGCAGTCAACACGCCGGTCACGTCGGTCCAGATCTGGATCTCTTCGGCAGTCAACGCCGCGCCGATTAACGCTGCCGTGTAGTCCGAACCACCGCGTCCAAGCGTGGTCGTCGTTCCGTTTTGAGTGGAGGCGATAAAACCGCCGAGCACCGGAATGAATCCGTTATCGATCGCCGGCGTCAAAACCTCGTTGGCTTTGAACAACGTGTCGGGCATCAGCGGCAACGCGCACGTGTGCTGATCGTCGGTGACGATGCAACGACGCGCATCGACGTGCTGAGCTTTGAGTCCGCGTTGGATGAGGAGTTCGGCGAGCAGCTCGCTGGAGAGCATCTCGCCAAACGATAGGACGGCATCCTGAGTCGGCCGGCGACGCAGCGGATCGCCGGCGCTGATTCGCAGCAGTTCATCGATCTGCGTCGCGGCTTTATCGACTTGCTGCGCGAACGCTTGCGCTGCTTCAGTATTTAGAAGCTGCTCAGCCGTTTGCTGATGACGGCGAAAGGTCGCTTCCAGCGACGCGATCGCGTCATCGGCACGCCCTTCACCTGCCGCAACGGTGGCTGCGAGTAAGACATCGGTGACGCCGCCCATCGCCGACACGACGACAACAGGCGCAGCACCGCTCTGCGAGGCAACGATCCGAGCAACGTTTTCGAAAGCGTGCGCGTCGGCGACCGACGTGCCGCCGAACTTCATTACAGTGGGCATAAGGTCAGGCCCACAGATTACACGGATCTCTTTCCGTTGCCTACCTCGATACCTGCGGCGCGAGGTAACGGACGAGTTCCAGGTCAGCCAACAGTTCGACCTTGTCCAGCGGCAGCCGTCCGATCATCAGACCTGAATTGGGTGAGTCGAGTACGACTTCGAATCCCAACTCTTTCAGTTTCAATCGCAATGCTTCCGGCTTGCTCGTGAACCACACCTGCACTTCGGCTTTGCCGTCGCGAACGAAGCTATCGAAGGTTGTCGCTTGTGGCTGGTCTTTCTGCCTGAGACGATTGATAAGCGCAAGCACCGCCGGATGCACTTTGACCTTAACGCGATCGTAGCGTTGTTCTTCGGGAGGCTTCGCCGGAGTTGGCGCTGGCATGACGGACGAGTTTACTGATACTCCCGGCGTCGTGTTCACTGTACTCATCATCTTAGGAGCGGGTTTGGCGGCTCGTCCGCTTCCAGTGCCTACAACATTCGTTTGACTAAGGCCACCGCTCGTCATCAAAGAAGCTGAGGAGCGATAAAGCAGCGCCTGTTGGTTATAGCCGGTTGGACCACCCACGTTGCCGTATGCAAATCTGCGATCCACACCAGCCGGCACTTCCACCGGAACATCGATCCTTCGCAGTTGCCCGCCGTCCGTCACGGTCATCTCTTCGACCGCAACAAACGACGTGAACTGCGTCATCAACCTGAACTCTGTCCCGATTTGCGTGATGGCGTCTTTCAACTCGGGACGCATCTTGCCGTTCTGCGCGCCGGTAAAATCCTGGCTCATCAGATCGTCGATTCGCGCGCGCGCCCACAACGACGCGAGCACGTCGTGCAACGCCATCGTCTCGGGCAGTGTGATCTGGATCTCGCGCGTATAATCGGTTCCGCCCATCTTTCCTTTCAGTATAATGGTCCCGCTTCCCGGTCTAAGATAACCACCTTTGATGATTACGGGCTTTGCGCCAAACAGGTCCGGAATTCGTTGCGGATAGACGTCCACCACCGGCAATCCATTCCAGTCGATCGAGATGTCTGTCAACAACGGATTGCGGATGCGTTGGTGAAACCTTTTCGCCGCCGCCGAGCCGTCGTCAGTCAAGGCGACGTACTCGACGTCGCCGCGTCCGGCTTCCGCCATCTTGTCCAGCAGAAACCTGTTCACCGAGCTGCCGATGCCGAAGGCAAACACGCGTGCGTTCTTATGTTTCTGTATCTCGCCGATGATCCCCAGGTCGTTGCCGACGAAACCGTCAGTCATGAAACAGACGATGCGCACGTGAGATTGATCATCTGTTGGTTCCAGCGCGGCTCGAATTGCCTTCATCATCTCTGTGCCGCCAGAGCCTCTCGTCGAAGTCAGAAAGTCCTGTGCCTTTCGCAGGTTCGCTTTGGTTGCCGGCACTGGTTGCGGAAAAAGAATGTGCGTGTCGCCCGCAAACGTGATCAGGTTGAACGTGTCCGACGGATAGAGATTGTCGAGCGCGAGTTTCATCGTCTCCTTCGCCTTCTCGATCGGAAAGCCGGACATGGAACCGGACGTGTCGAGCACAAACACCAGTTCCTTTGGCGTGACGTCTTCGGCGGTGACGCGATCGGGTGGTTGCAGGATCAACGTGAAGAACCCGCCTTTGTCTGAGCGATGCGTGAGCAACGCGTCCTGGATCGCGCGTCCGGAGACATCGTAACGAAGGATGAAATCTTTATTGGGGATCGTCGAGCCTTCCTTGAGTTTGAGACGGGCACGAGTGGGGGACGGCCGCTCGACGTCGACTTGATGTGTTTTCGAGTCGAGACTGTCGACGATCAAACCCGCGTCGAGTGTAACTTCGAGTGAGATGTCGTGACCGCTCCTCGTGCCCGGCGCGGCCGGCTTCGGCGAAATGCGCGAAGCGTCGGGCACGCGATTCGAATGGGGATCGAAACCGACGGGCGGATTGGTATCTCCCGGGATGTAGCGCGGACCTACGACCATCGGAAACACAAACTCGTAAGCGCCATCTTCGTAACGCAGTGTTTCGACGTAGCTGATCGTGATCTTGATCTGCTCGCCGGGCATGATGTTGGCAATCGACTGCGTGAAGATGTTGGGCCGTTCCTGGTCCAACAAACTCGCCACCTGCCCGCGCGACTTCGCGCCTTCGTACACCGCCTGCGCCTCTTCGCGTGGGAGGATCTTGCCGCGAATCGTTCGCTCGCCGACGATCATCGTCATGTCGTCGACGGCGGCATTCTGCGGCAGCGGAAACGTGTAGACCGCTTCGATCTTCTCGTTGAAATTGTTTACAAAGTGCTGCGTCACCACGACGCGCGAGAGGAAACCGCTGATCTCGGCCTTGACGTCGGTGTGCGTGAGGGGACAAAACGATTTCGCTTTGCCGGTCGCGTCCGTGACAAGCAAGGCGCCGGAACTCTCACTTGTTTGCGCAGAAACCGTGGCGCCGGAAGCGTAGAAAACGATGATTACCGGCACGACGAACACCGCAAGCGTGAGAATCACAAGAGATCGGCGAAGGAACGGTGTGTCCATTGAGTTCTCCTTTGTGATCTAAGATCGCAGATCTGAGATCTCAGACAAAGTTCTAATAAAGATTGAAGTTGTATTCCAACTGCATTTGGACCGATACCGAACGTCCACCCTTAACAGCGGGAATAAACCTGATCTGTCGCGCGGCGGCGATTGCTCGTTCGGTCAGGCCAAACGGCAGGGTATTCACGGCTTTGATTTGAACCACTTCGCCGCTGCTCGCAAAAACAACTCGCAACCTTACCGTCCCGGTTATCTGGTTCTTCCGCGCCTCTTCGGTGTATTGCGGTTCCGGTTTTGCTAACAGTCGCGCTCTTTGTTCCACTTCTGCGCCGCTGAAAGGCCGCTCGGGAACGGCTCCATCACGACCACCGCCATTGCCGCAACAACCGGTTTCGTTTGAGCCTCCGCCCATGTTTCCCTTCGTCCCCGGACCGACGCCCGGCCCATCACCTTCGCCGATGCCGAGTCCTTTATTAGTACCGATACCTCCGCCGTCACCTGGTCCTTTCGATGGCGCATCGGAGTTGGAACGTGGATCGCCGTAAACGGGCGCTTTGAGATCCTTCCAGAGCGCCGGATCGATCGTGATGCCGGCGACGGGAAGACTCGGCGGATTAACGGGCGCCGCCTTGGGTATGGCGGCAAGAACTGGGGACGGCGGCGGCAGTTTGCCAACTTGAGGAGGTCTTGGCTCGCGTTCACCGCCTCCGCCACCACCCCGGGCCAATCTGGGTGAGGCCCCGGAGCCTTCGCCTCTGTCGCTCTGAAAACCTACCCGTCCTTTCCCGTCTTTACCGATACCGGTGTCGGGTTTTGGCTCGGATTGGTTTTTTAGATCCAGCATCACGACTTCGGGCTTAAGTCCATCTTCCGTCGCGGCCGCGATCGATTCTGACTTCTTGCGATCGATCTGGACCACGATTGAAATGGCGACGGCTATGACGACAACAGCCATGGCTGTTGCCGGTAGTGCGTGAGATTTACTTCTCGCGAATCGAAACAGATCCCTGATCGTGCAAACCGCGAAATATCGCGGGTTCGTTTTGCATTGGATCGAGGCGCGTTTGAGTTCAGTTTTTAGAAATTCGAACTCGCTGGCGAGTCGAGTTAAGAGCAATCCGCTGTCGATTATTGTGGGTTGATATTGGTTCATTGGCATGGCAGTAGAGTCGCATACGGTTAAGTAGCGTTAACCCGGCAACGAATGTTGGCAGGACGCGGGGAGCCTCTATTGCTTTATTACCGCAACCAGCGAAAAGGTGACGCACTGAGGAGCGCTGCTGTTACGCGCCTTGTGATGAGAGGATGCGCCGAGGGGATGTCCGAATTTTTGTTTCTGCGATCGATTTATTTAATCTGATTGAAAAGCTTCGTCGCACGCGCGCTGTCGATGCGTTGCAGGATGCGATACTGCTCGAGCGCCGCGTTTTTATTTTTCATCGCGATGTACGACATGCCGAGGTTGTAATGCGCTGACGCATAGTCGGTCTTGTTTTTGAGCGCCGACTGGTACGCCTGGACCGCCTCCGCATAACGATTCAACTGGTGATACGCGTAACCCATCTCGTTGTAGGCTTCAGCGTAGTTGGGCCGCAGGTTGATCGCCTTGCGCAATTCATCGATCGCTTCGGAATAACGTTCGAGGTCGTTGTAACACCAGGCGAGATTGTACAGCGCGGTTACGTTGTCGGGACGAAGACGCAGTCCTTCTTTATAAGACTTCGCTGCCTCTGCGTATTGCTTCGTGTTGTAGTAATAGACGTCGCCGAGGCCGAGATGCGCGAGTCCCAAGTCAGGCTTGATGCGAATCGCTTCGTTGTACTCATCGATCGCTTCTGAGTAACGGCCGAGGTTGCGCAACGCATAGCCCATCTCGTTGTGTGCTTCGGCGTAGTTGGCGCGATACTGCATCGCCAGCTTCAGGCTTTTGACCGCGTCGTCGTAGTTTTTGAGATCGTTTTCGATCCAACCCATCTCGTAATGGGCAGCGGCATAGTCGGGCTTCGCGCGCACGGTTTGTTGAAAAGCGGCGAGAGCGTCGTCGAAGCGCGAGAGTTTTTTGTTGGCGTAGCCGATTTCGAAGTGTGCTGCGGCGTAGTTGGGGTTGAGTGCGACGGCTCGTTTCAACGGTTCGAGCGCCGATTCATATTCTTCGAGGTCGTTGTAGATCCAACCGATGCGATAGTGGGCCGAACTCATTGACGGATTGATCTGCGCGGCGCGTTGGTATGGCTCGAGTGCTTCGCGAAATTTCTTCGCGTTATAGAGCGCTTCGCCTTGTTGGTAGAACTGGTCGGCCATAGCTGACGAGCCGGCACGCACAGGAGGCACGTTTGCTGAACCTGTCGTGGAGTTGCCGGTCGTGGTTGTGCCTGGCTTTGCCGTGGCCGGACGCTTTTTCGGCGTCGTGGTTGTCTTTGGCTTGGTTCCGGTGGATGCAGGAGGCTTGCTGGGCGTCCGCGTCGTGCTCCCACCCATCATCCCGCCCTCATGCTGCCCCACCGCGACGCTGGTGCAGGCGAATAGAAATAAGACTGTGAAGAATAAAAGGGATCTCGGGGAACGCGGTGTCAGCATCATTGTCTCCTGGGTATTGAATCAAGCAGGGTCCGAAAATGGCGGAAGGATTATAATGCGGAAGCAGCAAATCGTGGAACTGGTAATCCGTGTCATCCGCGTCCGGAAACAGCGCGTTTGACACAAGCAACTCACTACGGTAACGTAACGCGCTTGCCGTAACGCACGAGCACCCACCTATGCGTCCCGTTCGTCTAGCGGCCTAGGACACCGCCCTTTCACGGCGGCGACACGGGTTCGATTCCCGTACGGGACGCCAA
>DATELZ010000073.1:0-62868 GCA_035276045.1 Pyrinomonadaceae bacterium
GATGACCGAGAATCGCCATGATCTCTTACGTGTTGGCGCCTGCATCCGCGAGCCTGGTAGCGGCTGTGTGTCGCAGATCGTGAAATCGCAAATCGTCAAGACCCGCAACACGACAGGCAGGTCATAACATTCTCCTGTGAAGTTCGAAGGATTAGCTGGTCGAGAGCTCAAAAGCAAGATGGGTTAGCGATCCTAATCTCTCACCAAGCGAACGCGCGAAATTACGTTTGTCAACTCGACCGACAACTTGAACTCGCGCGGCATTTTGAAGCTGCCAGCGATGCAATGTGCGAGTTATCGCAGCGTGTTGGTGAGCGGCGCCGAGCGCTCCCTTTCAACACTCACCCCAACGTTGCTTACTGCCAGCGTTAATTTTTTCTTTTCCGCCACAGGGAGTGAAAAACTGCGTTCCTCCCGACCAGACTTGACGTTCCAAAGTTTGATAACTCCGTCCGCACCGGCGCCGGCGAGCAAATTGTTGTCGCGTGTAAATGCGACTCCATTGATTTCAAACCCTGGCTGGTCCACGGCAAAAACGTGTTCGCCACTTTTGACGTTCCATACCTTAACCCGCTTATAGACGTACTGAAACTGATTGCCGGATGAAGTAAATCCTACCTCACTTGTTGCGAGCCACTTTCCGTCTGAGCTTAAACTAATTGCTCTCACCTGTTCGGACACCTCTGTCATCTTCTTGTCAGCGAAGGTGCGTATCTCTTTTCCGGCAACAACGTCCCAGAGCTTCACCGTGTGGTCGTAACTGCCGGAAGCGAGAGAGCGACCATCAGCACTAAGCGCCAAACAAAAAACCAGATCGGAATGACCTTTCAGGACCCTTAGCTCTTTGCCCGAATTCACTTCCCAATAGCTAATCGTTCCATCGCCGTTACCGGCCGCAATGATCTTGCCCTGCGAAATGAAGACCACCGCATATACTGAACTATCAACGTCTGTGGATCTGGTATGAACAAGCGATCGCCGTTCCAACCCCGATAAGACATCCCACAACCGCAGTGTGCCGTCATTGCTAGCTGAAGCGAGTAGTTTACCGTCAGGACTAAAGGCGACCGCTTTAACGGCTTCTGTATGACCTGTCAGCGTCCGGAGTTCCCGTCCGGTTGCGAGATCCCACAGCTTGATATTCCCATCCAGGCTGCACGAAGCGAGAATCTTTTCGTCGGGGCTCAAGACGCCTTTATAAACGAGATTTGAGTGGCCATCCAGAGTTTGCAAGACTCGTCCGCTGGCCATGTCCCATAGTCTGACCGTGCCGTTAAAGTTGCCGGTCACCAACGTTTTGCCATCACGGCTGAATTCAATTCCGAAAATGCCGCGCGAAGTTTTCTTTGGCGGCGGAATGGCGGTGCTTGAAACTGGTTGCGCCTGACACGAAGGGAGCCATGTTAGGAATAAGTTTGCGGCAAGAAGGTAAAAGGCAAGTCGCAGCATAAGTGTTCTCCGAAGACTCTAACACCGAATAAAAAACCCGAACAAAATTGACTTTTTATTTTAACCGGACTAAGGTGGCGACCGTCTACTTCAATTGGCTGATCTCACGAGCCTGCTTCCTTGCAACTCGCTACCTTCGGCCCTTACTTACTCAATGCAGAAATTCGCTGCTTTCAATGGAGAACCTCATTGGCAACCACAAATGAACTGATCAATTCCTCGATAGCGAGATTATCCCACTTTCCATCGGACAGATTTAGCAACTGAGTTTCTAGAGAGTGAAACACCCGCATCCTCGTTGAGGACTTGCAAGATGTTTCTGCTCGTAACCTATCTGTTCGCCTAGCCCTGCAATAAATCTGAAGAACCACGAACGACCAAAGGACTAACTATGATGATTAAACAACGAAGCGCATCGTTTGGTTTGTGTTTGAGCACAAGTGTTTTCCTGCTTTTATTCGTTCTGCTAATTGAACCGCAACGTGCTCAGGCGCAGTGGGCCACGAACGACAACAACATCAGCAATACCAATACAGGTAACGTCGGGGTTGGCACAACCACCCCCACGGTTAAGTTGGACGTTGTTGGAAGTATCAATGCCGCCGGGGCGTTGTGTCTCCAGGGCGACTGCAAGTTTACGTGGGCGCAGATCGCCGGCACTCCGAGCCAATGGTCTAACGGCATCGGGTCAAGCATCAACTTCATGGGCGGCAACGTCGGCATCGGAATCACCAATCCCGTATTTCGATTCGACGTGCAGGGAGGAACAATCAATTCATCAGGCGGCTTTTGCATTGCCGGTGACTGCAAGACCTCGTGGTCTCAGGTGAGCGGCGGCGGCAGCATAACTTCCGTGTTCGGTCGCACAGGGACAGTGGTGGCTGCGACAAACGACTATACGTGGGCGCAAATAAACAAGAGCGTTTCGTCGCTGGCGGATCTTACGACGCGCAGTGCCACCGATTTATCGTCAGGCACACTTCCCACCGCGCGCTTTCCCTCCAGCCTGCCGGCGATCTCCGGCATAAATCTTACGGCTCTCAACGCCTCAAATCTTGCCGCTGGCACAGTTCCGACCGCCCGGCTCGGAAGTGGAACCGCTAACTCCAGTACTTATTTGAGAGGTGACAACACCTGGCAACCGATCTCCGCCGGCGTAAGCTCCGTGTTCGGTCGCACAGGAGCAGTGGTGGCTGCGACAAACGACTACACCTGGGCGCAAATAAACAAGACCACCTCGTCGCTGGCCGATCTTACGACGCGTAGCGCCAGCGATTTATCGTCAGGCACACTTCCTAATGCGCGCTTTCCGGCGACCCTGCCAGCGGTCTCTGGCGCGAATCTCACGGCTCTCAACGCCTCGAATCTCACCAGCGGCACGGTTGCGGCCGACCGGCTCGGGAGTGGAGTCGCTAACGCCAGTACCTTTTTGAGAGGTGATAACACCTGGCAGACGATTTCCGGTTCGCAATGGATCTCTAGCGCAAATAACATTTCCTATAGTGCCGGCAGTGTCGGCATCGGCACGACCAATACAAGTGCGCCGCTGTTTGTAGTGGGTGTTGGTCCAAATGGGACCGCTACCTTTGTAGGCTCAGTCAATGCAAGCCATTTCAACTGGAATGGCGATGGCAGCGAAGACACTTACATTCGTGGAGGCAAACCTACTTCGCGCGTGATCATTAGCGATCAAGGCGCTGCCACCGTCATAGGTGGCAACATGGGCATAGGCACCGGCAGCCCCACTGCGAAGCTCGAAGTCGTCGGGAACATAACGGTTAGTGGAACGGGAAACATAACCGCCGCCGGAACGATCGAGGGCGGCAACATCAAGGCCAAATATCAAGACGTCGCCGAATGGGTTGAATCTTCACAACACCTTCCGATGGGCACGCTCGTCGTTCTCGATCAAACAAAGTCCAATCAAGTAATTGCTTCCTCGCAAGCCTACGACACTCGTGTAGCCGGCGTGATCTCCGAACAGCCAGGCATTGCCCTGGGCGAAGCGGGCGAGAACAAAGTTCTGGTTGCTACGACGGGTCGAGTCAAGCTCACGGTCGATGCGTCGAAAGGTCCGATCCAGATCGGCGATTTACTGGTCACTAGTGACATTCCCGGCGTAGCCATGAAATCTGAGGCCATCAACATCGGCGGTGTACAGATTCATCGGCCCGGCACACTCGTCGGCAAGGCGCTTGAACCACTCGCCAAAGGCCAGGGCAAGATCCTGGTGCTGCTGAGTCTGCAATAAATCGTTTGAGTTACACAGTATGCGTATGACTCTCAACGTCAGGAGCGTCCTCATGAAGTGCATTCAAAATCGAGTTTCTCTTGCGGTCTCTAAAAGCCAGGCGCTGCGGAGATCAGTTTGTATAGCGTTGACGCTCTCGTTATTGGTCACGTCCACGCCGGCGGCGCCGAAAACAATTGTAGGGTTGGCAAACGAAACGAGTGTGAGTTTCGCATTCTGGTTTAAGGCCAGCGGCTGGCGAAAAAGTGCTGCCCAATTGATACAAGGTCACGACTCAAACGGAGAGGGACAGCAGAAGCAGCCCGATCGAGATGCCAAAGTCGCTCGGATTGAGATTTTTCCCGGTGATGTAACGATTGATCTCAACGAACAGATCAGGTTTGCCGCCATCGCTTACGATCAGGACAACAGCCCGGTCGGTGGCGTCCAGATCAAATGGAGCGGAAAAGATACCAACTCCGGTCGTCGTGCCCGCATATTACCGGACGGTGAATTTGAGGCAATTGCTCCTGGCTCATTCAACATCATGGCAGAAGGGGCTGGTAAAACTGCCGCTGTCACGATTGTGGTGCGTCCGGGCATCAGGCGCAATTTCACGACTGCCGCAACAAGTATTCGACAGGTATCGACCCGTGACTTGCCGCCGGCAGTCGTGGCTAAGACGGAGAGTTTGCAGGAGAGCACTGGACCACGCTCAAAGAAAAGCGCAAGCAATGCAAAACGAGGAGGTGTGCTAAAGGCCCATACTCGTAGCGCGAAGTCATCTCCTGTAATAAAACCATCGTCGATCCCACCGCTCGTGCCTCCGGCTCTGCAAAACGGTTGGTCCGACGACAACTATTGGTCGGCCGATGATCCAGGAAACCAGGTTGGCGATCCTCCCGGCTCGGCGATGGATGAAGGCGCCGGCAGTGGAAACTTCCAGCTTACCGCGCCGGTGCTGGGCCTGCCGGGCCGCGGCACGAATATCATGCTCCGCCTTGCCTACAACTCACGCTTGTGGAACAAAGCAGGCTCGCAGATAAGTTTTGATAACGATCGCGGCTGGCCCGCGCCAGGTTGGTCACTCGGTTTCGGCAAAATACAAGGCATGGGTGCTTCCAGCGGCGCCATGATTGTCGATGCTGATGGCACGCGCCACAGCTTTGGCGGAACGCTTACACAATTCAGCTCGGGAACATCTTTTGCTGGGCATACCTCGGATGGAACGTTCATCGATTATTCGTGTAACAGCAACACCAGTGGGGTATTACTCTCAGGCACGGCAAAACTGCCTACTGGAACAGTAATCAGTTACGGGGCTCCCGGTGCGGGCGCCGTCTATCCCACCACCATCAAAGATCAAAATGGCAACTTCCTCACCATCACCTATGTAAACAACTCCGGCCCGCGGATTTCGACGATCGTAGACACACTCAATCGCCCGGTGATGTTCCACTACGATGCGAGTAACCTCCTGACCGCCATCACCGGGCCGGGCTTGAACGGCGCCACGCGCACCCTGGTGCGAATCACTTACCGGCAGATTTTTCTTAATTACTCTTTCAGCGGCTTAATCCCGGTAGTTTCCGACCCCGCTCCCTGGGTTGTTAACGCCATCTACTATCCCGCCACCAATACCGGTTACTGGTTTGGTGATGCTGATTCCTATTCTTCTTACGGCATGCTGGCGAAAGTAAGCGAGCGGCGAAATATGAGTTTTGCGGCTGCCTCGCTGAACGATCAAGGAACGGTTACGGGAACGGGATTGATAACGCGGGAGGGATTGTACAGTTACCCACTTACCCCGAGTCATTCGGGAGGCAGCGGTCTCACGGACGCTCCTACTTATCCCTCATTGACGGACCGTTGGACGCGCGATGGAGTGAACGTCGACGAAGCGGTAACAAACTATTCGTCGCAACCCAACGCTTCGCCTCGAACTGTGACAGTCACACTTCCGAATGGCGCCAAGAGCGTCCAGTTTTCCCACAACGCGCCAGGCACTTTCCGGGATGGCCTGGTCTACCAGGACCAAACCCTCGATTCGAGTAACAATGTTCTTCAGAGCAGCACTGTAACCTGGGCCCAGGGCGCATACGAATCGCCTCGCCCGGCGCGGGTTGAGGCTACGAATGAACTCTCACAAATGATAGCCACAGAGTTCTTGTATGGAAGCAACTACAACCAGGTTACTGAGGTAAAGAATTTCGGCTACGGCGGGACGAGCCTGCTGCAAGTGACGCGCACGCAGTATCAGAACAGTGCGAACTACACTCAGCGGCACATTTTTAATTTACCTTTGGTGGTAGAAGTCTTTGCCGCCGACGGGACCACGCGAGTTTCGCGAACGGAATATCAATACGACGGCCAGCCACTTGTTGCCAGACCGGATGTGGTCCGGCACGATCCGTCCTTCAATCCTCATGCTGAAGCAGAAGGACATTGCTTCGTAATATTAGATCCGAATGACCCTGATTGTACGGGTAATTGTCTATTCTCACCCGTCTTTCCCCAATGCGACGGTATATGCTCCGAAATATTTCATTGTCCTTACAACTCAGCGACAGACTACCGCGGCAACCTCACCCAGACGACGACTTACGCCGATGCTATCAACCTTACCGGAGCAGTCACAAAAACACGTCGTTACGATATTACCGGTAATCTGGTTACGGCGGGCGAGGCATGCTGCGAACAGACCAGCTTCAATTACACTGTCGACACGCAATATGCTTATCCACTTTCGCAGACCCGCGGCTCTGCGACTGACCCGCTTGCGCAAATCACCACCAGCACCACTTATGACTTCAACACCGGCCTCGTTCTCTCGATGACGGACGCGAATGGGCGCGCCTCGCAGACCAGTTATTTTCCGACGTCGCTGCGAGCGCAAACCACCACTATGCCAACCGGCGCGCATACTGATTATGAGTATGACGATACGGCGATGAGCGTGACGGAGACTACTTACCTTGAGTCGCATCCGGCACACACCACGATTGCTCAGCAGCACACGAAGCTTCTGAACGGCCGCGGGCAGCTACGCCAGGAGAAAGCGTTAGGCGCAGGAAACGTTTGGGATTTTGTCGATGTCGGGTATGACGAAATGGGCCGCGTTTCGCAGCAGAGCCGTCCCTATCGCACCGGTGACACGATTCGATGGAGCACGCACGTGTATGACGCGCTCGGCCGCGTCATAAGGATCCAGTCGCCTGACGGCAGTGCCACGCAAACTTTCTACAACGAAAGTGCCAGGCCTGCGGCGGCAAGCAGCGCACCCGGAGAAACCATGCGCCTGCGTGATGCCTGGGGTCGCGAACGTTGGGGCCGCACCGACGCGCAGAAAAGATTGGTCGAAGTGATTGAACCAGGTCCTTCAGGCAGCGGTTCCGTGTTCGACCCTGGCGCGCTGGTTACAACCTATACTTACAACACCCTCGGCAATCTCCTCGCCACCAACCAGAACGCGCAAACGCGTTCCTTCAGGTACGACGCGCTGGGACGGCTCACGGCCCAGAAATTGGCCGAAACGAACGCGACGTTGAATGATGCCGGGCAATATGTTGGCTCAGGAACATGGGGCGAAGTCTTTGCTTATGACGAGCGCTCCAACCTGGTCTCGCGTACAGACGCTCGCGGTGTAAGGACCGTCTACAATTACAACAGCGATCCTCTCAACCGTCTGCAATCCGTTTCGTGGAACACGAGTGGCTTTGGTGATACCTCCAACCCAATTCTCCCTGCCGCAACTGTAACTTATCAGTATCGCACCAAGTCTTCAGGCTCTCAGCGACTCGACATAACTCAACTCCACACTGTGACAACGGCAGGTGTAAGTGCCGAGGGCTACATCTACGATGCGGAAGGGCGGGTCAGCAGCAAGAGCCTGATCTTTTCCAACCGTCCTTCGAATGCGTTTGTAACCGATTATATCTACGACGATCTCGATCGGGTTGAGGACATGCGGTTTCCGGCAGAATACGGCAACGGCACGCAGCCCCGCAAAGTGGTGCATCATTCCTACGATGTCGCCAGCCGTCTGACCAGCCTGGGTGTAGACGGCGCGCTTCATGCCTCGAACATCGCTTATAACGCAGACAGCCAAACCACTTCGGTCGGCGTCGGCGCCGCCGGACCGAACCAGGTTATCGAGAGCTACGACTACGATCAGCAGACCGGTCTCCTGACAAACCAAACCCTGGCGCGTTCCTCTGCGCCGGCAAACTGGTTGCTCAATCTCTCCTACGATTACGCGGGAACTGACGGCAAGCGCACGGGCCAATTAGTCAAGCTCAGCGACAATCTCAACCATAATAAGGACGTAAGTTATAGTTACGACGCTTTGGGCCGTCTGGCACAAGCCAAAGGTGGTCCATCCAGCGCGCCATTGTGGACCCAGACATATGGCTACGACCGCTATGGCAATCGCACCAGTACTTCTGCCACTGGCTTTTCGGCAAGTCTGAATCAGCCGAACAGCAGGCCAGCAACAGCCAGGCCAGCAACAGCCAGAGTAGACCAGCAGTCTGTCAACACATCATCAGACCGCACTCAGAGTCTGCTCAACTCACATCATGCTCCGCGATCGACGCCGGCTGCTCTGTCAACGCAAGGCGGTCCACCAGTTTTCACAGATCCCGACCTGCTGGCGCCAGGAGTAACAGTCAAGGCTTTACACATCACTGAGTTGCGTACCGCGATCAACGATCTGCGTGCACGACTCGGGCAGTCGCCGTTCTCGTGGCAGACTTCGCTGGCGGGCTTTATCAATGCCAGTCCGATCCTGGAGTTGCGTACGGCGTTGGATCAGGTTCTGGGACCGCCCGCTGGACCGGGTTATAGCCCGGGTCTATCCCAGTCTCAACCCGTTCTCGCCATCCACATTCAGGAGCTGCGAAACCGGGTTATAGCTGTCTGGACCACTACCACGCAAATTCCGGTTGACGGTCATGGCAATCTCGCTTATGACCAGACCACCAACCGCATCACTACCGCGGGCTTTGAATACGACAAAGCCGGTAACCAGGTGCGCGCGCTTATTCCCGGCGGCGCCGGCTCGCAACGTTTCCAATACGATGCCGCCAATCGGCTGGCAAAAGTCAAAGCCGACGACAACGTTACCGTTCTCGCGAGTTATACCTACGCCGATTCAAATGAACGGCTAATCACGGAAGAAGCAGGCGTGCGCACTTACTACGCTTGCGACGGTAATGCGGAGTACACGGAGAGTGTAAGCGCCACCACACTACAGTGGGCGAAGAGTTATATCTACCTCGGCGCCAGGTTGCTTTCAACTCTGACTCCTAATGGCAGCGGTGGCGAGTTGGTTCAGTACCATCATCCGGATCGCGTGGGCACCGGGCTGGTTACTAATGCGCAAGATACAAACTACTTCAAGCAAGCGACATTGCCTTTCGGCACTTCGTTGGGCGCTCAATCAATCGGAGCAACCAATCGCAGGTTTACGACCTACGACCGAAGCGCTGCCACCGGACTCGACTATGCGGTCAACCGGCATTACGACTCGCAACAGGGCCGCTTCACCCAGGTTGATCCGGCCGGCATGCACGCCACCAATCTCGACGATCCGCAGACGTTAAATCTTTACGCCTATTGCACGAATGATCCCGTCAACAATATCGACCCGAGTGGACTGGGTTTATTCAGCTTCTTTAAAAAGCTGTTCAAGTGGGTAGTGGTGGCGATAACAGTTGCGCTCGCCGTGGTAACCATAATCGCGGCCCCCTATCTGACAATAAACGTTGTGCAGGCGGTGTTTGCAATTATTTCTGCCGTGGCTAGTGCGATATCGACAGTCCTGAATGCTGTAGGTCTTACAAAGGCCGCCAGTATTTTCGGCTTCATCAGCGCAATTGCATCCCTGGGCGCTTCGATCGTCGGGGTGGCAGTTACAGCGAATCCGAAAACTATTTTGAAACTCATCTCGGAGGCGGCTACTTTAGCCAGTAAGGTTCTTACCCAACTGGGCTACACCAAACTGGGTCAAATTTTCGAACTTGTCGGCAGCACCGCCAATACCCTTTCAGGGAAAATCAAGATAGATGATGCCGGTAAGGCCAAGCTGGACATGTCCCTGTGGGACGCCTTCAAGTTGGTCCGCGGAACATTGGAAAAGGTAGCAACAATTGTCGGTGCAACCAGAATTGCCGGATTTCTCAACACGATAGGTATGGTGGGTGATGTTCTTCATGAAGGCGTCAACCAGGTCAACAGGTTGCTCAACGGACCATCGAGTGAACAGTCCAATGATCTCAATACCCCGATTAAAAGGTTTGGCCAAGTGGTTGAGGTATCCGAGTCGACGCGCAGACTGCTCAGGTGGCATCGCCGGTTAACAGCCCTGAGAGGCTTAGTGGGAAATATCAATACCAGTTTCGGACGGTCGGAAAGTGCGCCTGCTCCGGCGCGTTGAAGCTTTGCATAAGCGACATGCAACGATGAGGAAAATTCAAGGTGGCTAATCGCGCATCAAGTTGAAACTGACACGCGACTAGCCACCCTCACGCTACAGCGTAAACGTAAAACTCGTATTACTCGGAGCTAACAGCGGTAACGCGCCCACGTAGTCCAGGTGGATCGTGTAATTTCCCGAAGGCGCTGCGACGGGGAAGGTGATGATCCCGGATGCATCGGTCGTCACGATTCCGCGGAAGAGGACGGCGCCGTCGCTTCGCAAACAGGTGAGTGTCAGCGTGTCGCCGGCGATAGGAGCTCCATTTGCTCTCAACAACTGCGCAACCTGCCGCGGCGCCAGTCCGCTGCGTGAGAAGAACGTCGCACGCGGCGCAAACTCGTATCGCCGGATCTGATAAATGCTGCGGCCCTCGGTCGCGGCGTAGACTAATTCATGGTCAATCCCCACCGACGGCACGGCTGCTCTCGGCGCGGGAAGAAACGCCGTTAAGTCCTGCCAGTAGCCACATGCTTGATCGAGATAAAAGACTCCAGTGAACGGCGCCGCAACTACCATCTTGCCCGGATCATCTCGCGAGAAGACGACGTGCGACAGCGTCGCTATCTGTGCAGCCTGGCTGAAGTGAACGACGTTGTTCCCATTTCCTCCACGATAAAAACCGGTCATCGGATACTTGCCGGAGCCGGTAATCAAAGCAGTGAGAACCGAATCCGCCGTATAGTTCAGACCGCCGTCGCCTGAGAACATCACACCTTGAACGGTCGACACCAGCAGATAATTCGGATTGTATGGATTGATGAACGCCGGGCTCCTCAGCACATCGCTAAACCCCGCATGGCCAGGCAGCAAGGCGACTGGTGGCGTGATCTCCCGCCAAGGTTGTCCGGCGCCGCTTCTGCGAAACAACCGCCGCTCCGTGGCCGCCGCATTTTCCGTGTAGATATAGTAGACGGGATTCGCGTGGCCTCCTGATGACCAGACGCGTTGCGCGCCGTCGGGCAAGGCACTGTCTTCGACAACCCAGTCTGGCGTGCTCAGTCTCGATTCATCTGCATTCGGATTCGCCGCGAAGGCGCGATTCCGAATCAAGACTGTCTTCCCATTCGGATCGGGCGTCGCAAGGGGAAGCTTAGCCAGCATGACAATATCGAGCAGCGGCGCCGGACTTTCGAACTTCGCCGTCTGGATAAAGTTGAAGAACTCCTGCCCGCGAAAGAACGCGCCCGGCGAGATCCTGAACCCGCGCGGGTTCTGAGCATACTTAGCCGCCGCTGC
The DNA here is from genome assembly GCA_035276045.1 of Pyrinomonadaceae bacterium. Classification (GTDB taxonomy): domain Bacteria; phylum Acidobacteriota; class Blastocatellia; order Pyrinomonadales; family Pyrinomonadaceae; genus PSRF01. The sequence continues at coordinate 11,394 of DATELZ010000073.1, forward strand.
GGGAACAGTGTCGCCAAACCCGGTGAGGTGCACGATATCGGTGTTTCTCATAATGAGAGCAATCGGCGAGCTGCCGTTATCGGCGGCGGTCCAGTTAGAGTCACCTTGCTGTCCCCAGGTCCTCCACGCCGCGGACGGCGCTACGATGAGCGATGAATTTCTTATCCACTCGTCGTTATCCGCAGTTGCGTAAACGATCTTGGACCGCCTGGTGTTACCTTCGGTGATCAACGAAAGAGAGTGAACATGATGCGTGCGGAGACCTTCATTCTGATGTTGATACGCCGGCGAGACGCCTGGAGCACTGAACACCGCCTGCGCAAAGCTCGTGCGATAAATTCCTCCGTCCGTCATCACCCATAGCGAGTTGATCCCTCCGTTGACGTCCAGGTGAGCGTCCCAGAGGTCGACATGGATAGCCGATGGTGGATTGAGTTCATACTTGTCTCCAGGACCGAGCGGCCAAGGCGCCTCCGCGATCCTCTTCCAGCCGATCGTCGAGTCCAACACCTTCATGAAAAGGCTTTGACCGGTTCCCGCTAACAGCACCCAACGAAACGGCGAACGATTCAGGAAGAACGACTTGACGAACCGGCGTCCTCCCAAGCCTGTTCCGTCTCCATCTTTGACGTCCTCCAACGTCCATTGCTTAGAGTTTGCGTCGTAACTAATGACGCCCGTCGTCGTTGGACCAGTAACGATCGTAAAAGCGCTGGTGTCGAAAGCGGCGAGCGAGAAGTGATCGCCCCGCGATCCTCGCCGGATGCTCTTACCGCTTACGATTGAAGGAATCGCGGTTTGTTCCCAGGTCGCTCCCGCGTCGCGCGAGACGAAGAAGTCGTTTACCGTGCGGCCCCAAACCCACGGTTGACCTGCCACGTCTACCGTTGTGACCGACGTGAGCAAACCTCTTCCCGTGGTCCCGGGAAGGATCTGAAACGTAGATCCGCCGGACGGTTTCTTTGCTACGCCACATGCAGTGCCGGCGTAGATATTGGAGCGAGAATCAAAAGCAATGGACGGAACTGCTTGCGAGAAGCAGCCGCTGAGTGTTCTGGGATTGAGTTCGTAGGACCATGTATTGCCGCCATCAAGCGATTCCCAGATCCCCGAGCGATTCAAGCTGAGATCAACACTGTCTCCGTCGCGCTCGCCGGCCACGAGATGATTTGCGTTGTTTGGATCTATTGCAATGCTGTATGCAAGCGGCGGAGAGTTTGGAAGCTGTTGCCAGCTACTGTTATTGACTGACTTCCACACACCTGCATTGAGACTCACGGCATAACGCACGTTCTCATCGCCGACAACCGCCAGTGTTAGACCGGCAGTGGAGGCGCGAAACGGTTGGGGCTTTCCATTCGGCAAGTCCGGGCTCGGGTCTTCTCCGATTGGCGTCTCAGGCGCAAAGGTGCGTAACGTTGCGCGCCGCGTTCCGATTACGACGTCATAAAACACCTCCACTACTTCGCCGGTATTTGTGCTTACGATAACGTGTCGCCGGCGATCGATCTCGGTGGTCGCATAACCGGCGATGTTCTTGAGTCCGGGAATTGTGATCAGAGTCGCGATACCTTTTCCCTTGGTTGGGTGATAGAACACCTCATTAATAGCGCCGCTGCGCGTCGCGACGATTGCATGGCGAAACTGATCGTCGTCGGTGTAGAAGCCTGCGATATCGACGATGTCGGCGAACCTCGCGATTACGCTGCGGCCGATCCTGGCCGGATCCTTGTAGAAGATCTCGTGCACGTCGCCGCTGCGTGTGGCGACGTGCACGATGTTGAAGTTGTCGTCTTTGGCGAAGAACCCGGATACCCGAATCACACCCGGAATGTTGGTCAACAGTTTTTCGCTAAAGACGTTGCCGGGTTGCGTCATCGCCGTCGATCCCCACTCCAACTCGACGATGTTTCCATTTGCTGTTGCCACGATCGCTCGCTGAATTCCGGTGTCGTGCGAGTAGAAAGCAGCGACGTCAACCACGTCCGTATATTTGTTGAGGAGTCTGCTGTCGTTACCTAGAGACGGACTGAACCAGAGGTGGTGGACCTCTCCATTTTGCCTGGCGACGACGATGTTTTGGCGTTTCAGATCGGCTGGCGCGTATTGGGCCGCAAGGGCCAGCATGTCAGGGAATCGACCAAGCTGCGACTGGAAGATGCCTCTGGTGGGATCGAAAAAGATCTCGGAGAGGCTTCCGTCATTCGAGACAATCGCGTGTTGAAAGCGATCGCCCGCCGTGAAGTAACCGCCGACGTCGACGATGCCGCGAGACGTCGCACGAGTGCAGCGTTGCTCCTGCGCTGGTGCTGTTGCGATTAAGGCTCCAAGAATTAGAAGCAGGGCGAGAACGAGGTTCTTTGGTCGCACTACGAGAGCTATTGCGGAGGAAGTCGAATTAGACATAGTTATGCTCCAGAGGCAGCCTGGTGAATACAGTTGAATAGTGGCTGGTTAGGTCTGTAGAACGATGGTGACGTCGTCGGCAGTCGATCCGGTGATGACTCCCGCAGATGGTCCGGCCGTTTGTGTGCCCGGCAGAAAGTAGATGTCTGTAAGCTTTATCTTGCTAAAAGGTTCGAGCTGCTTGGCGATCTCGATGTTCAGCGTTCCGACACCGACCGCGACACTGTCCTGGAGCCGCGTCTTTATCGCATCGTGGTGGACACCAGTTTCAACCCAAACTCCCGATCGGGCCACGAAACCCTGCACTCTGCCACCGGAGTCGAGTGAGAGAAGCACCCAGTAAGTGATCGCGGCTTCGTAGTCGAAGGCCCAACAGTCGATATCGACGTTGAGCAGTTGGTGAATCTTCAAATACCTCAAGCCGGGATTCAGGCCCGGAATAGCTTGGGGAAACATCTCCCAAGTGAGCGTCGGGTCTCCCTTGACTGTGACTGTTGCCCTGTCAACATCCTTTATCGCTTCATCGATCTGTTGCCGCCACGGCGTCAGGAAAATATCGCGGAAAGAAAGGGACACCTCCGAGCTTCGCGCTCGCCTCACGAGCAGCGCGCTGGTAGTCAGGTTGTCGAAACCAGCGGCAGGAAAGTTGAACCTCAGTTCCGAAGTCCTGCCGACGCTTGTGAGTTGAACAAACGCACCCATGTAATCGAAGGGCAGTGGTCCAAAACAGATAAGCGACGTGGCGCCGGTCTCGGGAATGTTCGTCACGCTTGCCGAACTGATCGTGTGCGACATTCCATCTTCTATCAACCGCGCCAGTGGCACGAGTTCGTAACGTTGTGACGCTCCCATTGAGAGCAAAGACGAGCGACCCACTCGATCGGGGTCTTCAAAAAGAAACACTAAACTTTCAGCGGACATTTTTCTGCTACTCCTTTCTGAGAAGCTGGGCCAGGTTCTGGGTGGTGAAGTGCTTTTGAATCTCGGCGGCGCCTTTGGGATCGCGCCCGGCGTCCTTGAGAACTGCGTAAACCTCCAACAGCGTGTCGTGGCTTCCGATCCTCGTGGCCCGTTTGAATGCCGTCTCGACAATTTCTTCGACTCCGGCATTCTTCTCGATCAACGTTTTCAACCACTTCGGCGGCTCGTCCATGTTCGGACTCGCTTCAGAGACGATCGATTGCTTCTGAGCTTCGATGAACTCGGTTGAAACGTCGAGGTTTTCAACCTGGACCGCAGCGCTCTCGCGCAATAGTTTGTGCCAGGAATGTTGTTGTGCTGCCGCAATCGGCGCACTTTGATCGACGATACTCATCGTGATGAACTCCATTCTAAAATTGAGATCGAACAGGTCTTACATTCACCAATTGGTCGAAGTTGAAAAACGTTTCACCCCTGCGAAGAGAATCGATCTTCGTGTTCCTTGCTCTTGCTCCGAGGTTGTGATTACATTGCTCCGCCTCGCTCCAAGACACATTTTGAAGCTCATCAGACAGGGAAGTGGACTCCATCACGCTGCAGAGAAGACACGGGACCCTCACTCAGGAAGCATTCGACAAGCTTCTTGATAGTCTCGACATGGACCGGCAAAAGGCTGCTGAAAAATACGAGAGAATCAGGAAAAGGCTGGCTAACTTCTTCGAGTATCGCGGTTGCTCTGCGCCGGAGGATTACGCCGACACGACGATTAACTGCGCGGCCAAAAAGCTCGACACCGGCAGTGAGATCTACTCAAACGATCCGCTCAGTTTCTTCATCGGCATTGCGCGAAACATCCTGCAGGAGTATTGGGAACAGGTCCCAAAGCACGCTGCTTCATTGGACCACCTGCCAGACGCCGATCATCCCTTCATAGACGCGATCGACACTATTCAACGCGAGGAAGATCGCGATCGATCCGAGGCGGAGTTGAAGTGTCTCGAAGACTGCCTGGAGAAGTCTGGCGGCGAGAATCGCGATCTCATCATGAGTTATTACGTTGGTGAAAAAGGCCAGAAGATCCGGAACCGGAAACGGATGGCTGAGGAACTCGACATCGCGCCCGCTAACCTGCGTCTGCGCGCCTTTCGCCTGCGCGCAAAACTCGAAGCTTGCGTCAAAAACTGCTTCGAGGCGTTGGCCCTGAAACAAAATCACTCATACACCGATTAACTAGTGGGGCGCTTTAATGGGTAGTGGTCTGAACGAGGAAGATAAGCCGGTACGGTATCTGTTGGGACTGATGTCCGAACAGGAAGCTGCCGAGATGGAAGACGTGTACCTGCGCGACGACGAACTAAACGAAAGCCTCCAGGCTGTCGAACGGGAGCTTATCGACAGGTACGTGGAAGGGAGTCTCTCGAAACTGGAAAGCGAACAGTTCGAGAGTTTTTTCCTGCGTTCTCCCGGCAGAAAAGAGAGACTTCGATTTGCGAGAGTGTTGAGAGCTTACGGAAAAACATCGGATTCAGTTACGCCGCCGAAAGCCGCTATTGCAGGGCGCGCCTTTATTAATTCATACGCCCGAATAGCAGTGTTCGCAGTGTTGCTGATCGTCGTGGGAATCGTGGCGTGGCGAGTGTTTCTGGTTAAGTCGCCCGAACAGGATACTTTGCTCGCCCTTAATCAAGCCTACGCAAATGGACGTCTCTTCGAAAGCCGCATCTCCGGACTTGGTTACGCTCCGATGGCCCAGGCGCGCGGAGATGGTGATCTTGATGCCACTCGTTTGGCTGAAGCCGAGTTGATTGCGCTCAAAGAGGAACGAGAAAATCCCGGAGCACCTGCGTTTCACATACTCGGGCGCGTTTACCTTGCCGGCCGGAAGTTCGAAAAAGCGATTGAGTGGCTCGACAAGGCTGCACGGTTGCGTCCCGAAGATGCCGGCATTCAAACCGATCTCGGGGCGGCGTTTTTTGAAAAGGGCCGGCAGGAAGCTGATTCCACAAAGCGTGCTGAAGCGTTGGTCAAGAGCCTCGAGCATTTGGACCAGGCACTTCAACTCAACGACTCGTTGCTTGAAGCACGATTCAACCGCGCGCTGCTGTACGAACAGATGCACCTGCCGGAACGCGCCAAAACTGAGTGGCAGCGCTATACGGAAAGGGATCCAAATTCCGGTTGGGGCGATGAGGCGCGAAAGCGTTTAGCGGCGCTCGATCAAGAGCAGGGTCAGCAAGAGCAGGGCCAGTCGTTGAACGGCATTGAGAGTGACTTCGCTGCGTTTGTCACCGCGGCGCGGAACGGCGATGAGCCTGCTGCGTCCGAGATATTGAGCAGAAATCGCAATCGCGGCGATAACGCCATAACTCAGCGGCTCATAGATCAGTATCTCGAGCTGGACCAGCGGAGCGATCCGGAAGCTGGTCCAACGCGCCATCTCATTTCACTTGCCGGCAAACTCGAACAGGACAAGACGGGAGACAGATTTGTCTCCGATCTCGCCGCCTACTATGCCAACACTTCAACGCGTCAACGCGACCTGATCAGGGAAGGGCGAAAGCTGCTTAAGTCTGGTTCGCAGTTGTACCAGAACGCCGAATTCGAAGCAGCGGCGGAAGTGTATCGTCGCGCTGAGTTGTCGTTCATGCAGGCCGGCGGCAACGGCGAAGCGCTGATGGCCCAGTCGCTCGCCGGAGCTTGTTATTTGAGAGTGCCATACGTCGATCGCGCGCTCGCGATTTTTGAACGACTCGCTTCGTACAGCTCCAATCGTGGTTACAAACTGCTGCTTGCGCGAGCGCAAATGTCCATTGCCGACGCTGAAGGATCGCGACGCGAGTTTTCGCGGAGTCTTGAAAGCGCGGCTAAGTCGCTCGATATTTTTGAAAGCGTCGACGATTCGCGAGGCGAGCTTTGGAGTTTGCAGTCTCTCGTGGCGAACTACCAGGAACTCGGCGAGCTTTATAAATCAACTGGGTTCGCATTGCGCGCTCTCGACGTGGCCCAATCGTTTTCGCCGCAACCGTTCGAGGTCTGGCCGTTATATCAACAGACGGCTTCGAATCTGAATGCGCTTGGCTTTTCGTCGACGGCGTTAGCGTTTGAAGAGTCGGCTTTGCACCTGGCGATGCAGTCAGGCTTGCCGCTCTTGCGGGCCCGTTCGTATGCACTGTTGGCGTCTATTCATCTGAAGCTCGCCAACTACGAAGCCGCTTTGCAGAATGGACAACTCGCGCTGAACGAGGCGAACTCCGTCAATGGAGACCGGATCAAGGCTAACCTCGTGGCGCACTCGACACTCAATCTGGCGCACATCCACCGGGAGACGGGCGCGTTTGCCCAGGCACTTTCGCTTTACGATCGTTCAATTGAGCTTCACCAACAACTGAACCAACTTCTCTATGTCGCCGAAGCGCACAAGGGCAGGCTCCAGTCGTTAATTGCGCTTAAGGATCATCAGGCGGCGAAGAAAGCGATTGAGACGACGATAAGTCTTCTCGAACAGGATCGATCGCGCATTCTCGAGGATGGCAACAGGAGCAGCTACTTCGATCTCGCCCAAAGCACTTACGATTTGGCAGTCGACTTTACTTACTTCCAACTTCAAGACAACGACGCTGCGTTCGGGTATGCGGAAGCGTCGCACGGGCGATCATTGCTCGACCTGGTTTCGAGCGGAGGTGAAGTGGTTAACAGCAGGGCCGGAATGGACGTTCGTGTTGGGCCAGTTGTGCAACCGCTCGCGCTGGCTGAGATAAAACGGCGCTTGCCCGATAAAGCACAGATACTCCAATACTCGCTGCTCGACGACAAGCTTATCGCCTGGGTGATCTCCAAAACATCAACCAGGAGCGTTCATCTACGTGTAAATCTCAAAGAGTTGTCGGCGAGTATCACAGAATTCGTGCGCGCTCTTATCAAAGCGCAGCCGAGGAACCTCGAGGACATCGACAAACGAGCTAAGGCGCTTTATGAGGTTCTAATCACACCGGTAAAGCCAATTTTGAATACAGACGCCGTTGTCTTGATCGTGCCCGACAAGATTCTCAATATAGTTCCGTTTGGCGCTCTTGTTTGTCCGGCAACCGGAAAGTACTTCGTCGAAGATCACACGTTTGCAATCGCCCCCAGCTCGAACGTGATGATCAAATGTTCCGATCGTGCCGCCTCGCGAAGAAACATGCAGCAGGAGTCGGCATTGGTGATTGGGAACCCGAGTTTTGACGTCAACAAATTTCCTTTGCTGGCCGATCTTCCAGCGGCTGCGAGTGAAGCCGCAGCGGTGGCTGACTTGTACGGAACGGCGCCGTTAAATGGTCCAAACGCACAGGTGAACAAGGTTAAAGCGCGCATGGCGGAGGCGGACGTGATCCACTTCGCGGGTCACTATGTCGCCGATGAGGGCTCACCTTTGCGTTCCAGGCTTTTGTTGTCGAAAACGAGTGAAGTTGCGGATGATGTTCTAACGGCGTCCGAGATATATGGCATCGACCTCGATCGAGTGCGTTTGGTGGTCCTGTCCGCGTGCACGACCGGCATCGAACGCTACTATCGCGGCGAGGGCGCGATTGGAATGGCACGTCCGTTTATCGAAGCAGGCGCGCCTTTGGTGGTGGCGAGTTTGTGGCCGGTAGATTCGGAACCGACGTCGCGTCTCATGATCGATTTTCACAAACACCGGAAGCTGGATCGAATGAGCGCCATTCGTGCGCTGCGTCAGGCCCAACTCGATATGTTGACCAGCCAGAACACAGCTAACCGCGATCCGCACGCATGGGCTGCTTTCGTTGCCATCGGCGGCTTTGCGGAGTTTTGAGAGGAAGCCCCTTATGAGCACCTACGTCAAACAAACGACATATCCGTCGGTAGAGCCAACGGCAACAATCTACATTGAAGGCTTGTTTGGTCTTTGTTTCAAAGGCGAGGAACGATGCACGATAGGAATGAACAAACAGTCGACTCATATTCCGGAATTCAAGATCTATGAGTGGACCCCCAAAGGTTGCGAGCCGATTCTCGACAAACTTCCAGCAGGAACTCAACGGGTGGAGATTAAGGTCAAGACAACAGGCACGCGTAACAATGCCGTAAGAGTCTACGATGGCCCATCACCGGCATCGAGCCCCGATCGTCATAGCTTTGTGGAATACTGCGTGGATTTGGAAGGACCAAGAGGGCATAACCAACGCGTCAAGAATATCGGGATGAGTCTTTGGCCTCGTTTTTATATCGACGACGGTTTGTTCTGCGCTTATCGGTTGAGCTCAGCAAAATTCGATTTCAAAGACGCGAGTGGAGGTGTCAAGGTGCCATTGGAAGAGGTCGCGCTCGCGATTGCTGCCGATATTTTTCTGGAACCGACCGAGTCCATCATAATCAGCGCCGACGGCACTGATCTCGTTAGACTTGAAACCGGCGCGCGCTACGAAATCGGCATCACCAACCTTTGCGGATCTCTCACCGGCGCGAGTGATTTCGATCTTCATTATGCAGCCCTGGATGTTGCCGGTATCTCGCCATATACCCTCGCGAGCAGAACACCTGGAGCTGGATCCACCACGCCTATAATATTAGGGCACTGTATATCACGCGATCCTGACGCGAGCGATCGCGCGCCCTGCATGTCGGTGATTTTTGGTGAGACGGAAGACTTTGTAGACTAGCCGCCCGCCTGGGTTACAATCGCCCGCCATGCCGTACTATCTCGACTTGAACACCTGGCCGCGGCGGGAGGTGTTTGAGTTTTTCCGACATTTCGATAAGCCGTACTTCAATGTTTGCCTGCGTCTTGACGTAACGAATCTATTGAGCGCGTTGAAGCAGCGCGACGATAAACCCAATGTCTGGCTGACATATCATTATCTCGCTCTGCGCGCGGCGAATGATATCGAACAGTTTCATTATCGTCTGCGAGACGGACAAGTTTTGGTCCATGAAGTGATAAATGGCGGAACGACGGTGATCCTGCCAAACGAGACGTTTACGCTCGTCTACTTCGATCATTCCGAGAGTTATCGGAAGTTCATGGCTGGAGCGACGAAGGCAGTTGACGAGATAAAGACCGGCGACGGCGCTTTCCGTCCGAAGCACGAAGACGATGCGCGGATTCACTGCACGACGCTGCCGTGGATCGCCTTCACGAGCTTTTCACATGCGCGCCGCTGGTGGCATAAAGAAGACTCGGTGCCGAAGATCTCGTTTGGAAAGTTTGTCCGCGAGAATGGCCGGACGTTGATGCCGTTCTCGGTTGAGGTCCATCATGCGCTGATGGATGGATTGCACGTTGGCCGTTACGTCGAGCGTATGGAAGAGATGTTAGCAAAGCCCGAAGAGTACTTAGATTAATCCACAGGTAACACAGATCTCGCGTGCGTAAACTCCTTCTGCTTGTCCTGGTGCTTCTGCTTCTCGGAAGCGCTGCCGGTTACATTCTCTATCGACTAACACGCAAACCGTTGCCGACGCCGCGTGCGTGGCAAGCGCATGTGATCACAGTTGCAGGTGACGGTTCGCCTGCTAGCCTGGCGGATCCATTCGGCGTCGCTGTTGGCGAAGACGGCACGGTTTATTTTTCAGAATCCGGTGAGCGTAATCGCATTCGCAAGATCTCGCCGGAGGGAGTTGTCACAATATTAGCAGGCAGCAGCGAAGGCTTTGCCGATGGCGCCGGTGAGCAGGCTTTATTCAATACTCCATCGGCACTCGCCATCGATGCGGATGGCAATCTCTATGTCGCCGACACTGGTAACAACCGCATCCGCAAGATTACTCCGGAAGGTTTGGTGACGACCGTCGCCGGCGATGGGACCGCCGGATACGCTGATGGTCCAGCAGCGCAGGCGCGATTCAATGGTCCGATTGGCGTTGCCGTCGACAAGCAAAGAAACCTTTATGTTGCAGATACTTACAACGATCGCATCCGCAAGATCACAGCGGACGGGCAGGTTACGACTGTAGCAGGCGCTGGGCAACCGGGTTATGCGGATGGACCAGCCGCGAGTGTGTTGTTCGACACGCCATGTGGCGTCGCAGTCGCTAGCGATGGTTCGCTGATCGTCGCCGATACCGGGAACCGGCAGTTACGTAAGATCACCGCCGACGGCAACGTCGCGACACTTCCTGCGAACAACGATCTGTCACGGCCCATCGCCGTAGCAACCACTCACGACGGTTTCCTGTACGTTACCGATCGCGATCGTTCGCGAGTGATCCAGATCGCGCCCGAGGGATCGACGCACGTCATCGCATCTCAGTTTATCCAGCCTTCCGGCGTCGCAATCAATCCAAAGACTTACGATCTCTACGTCGCCGATAGTGGCAACTATCTCGTCCGTAAATTGACTCAACAAAACGATGCAAATGCTCAAGCGGCGGCGCCGGATGATCTTCCAAAACTAACCAACGCAACCCTCGGCCAGGAATCACTGATTTGGCCGATCGATCCACAACAAAGCCCACACGAAGTGGTCGCCACGCTCGGCGAGGTGCGCGGCAGTTTCGACTCAACTGACAGCCGCCATCACCTTCACAGCGGACTCGACGTCTTCGGCGCATACAACGAAACCGTGCGCGTCGTGCTTGAAGAAAAGGTAACGAACCCTTTACCCAACTGGGGGCTCGACTCGCTCAACGAAGGATTGCGCGTCGGCATCGTCTCCTACATTCACATGCACGTCGGCCGCGACAAAGACGGCAAGATGTTCGACGACGCTCGTTTCATCGCGCTCAAAGACGGCGAGAAGATAACTCGCATCCGGATCAAACGTGGTACGCGTTTCAAAGTCGGCGATGCACTCGGCGCCGTGAACCGCATGTATCACGTTCATATGAATATTGGACCACCAGGCGCCGAGATCAATCCGTTGTCACTCTCGCCCACGGGATTCGTAGACGATAAGGTTCCGACGATCGAAAGTATTCAACTGTTTGACAACTCAGGAGCGCAGTTCAAAGAGAAACAATCCGATCGCCTCATCGTCGACGGCAACATCCGCATCGTGGTCGACGCCTACGATCGGACAAACATGAACCCCGAGCGCCGCCGCCTTGGTCTATACAAGCTTGGTTACCAACTCCTGAATCCTGACGGCTCGCCCGTGAAAGGTTTCGAGGAGCCACGCATCACGATCCTGTTCAATCGTCTGCCGCCGGATGATGAAGCGACGAAAGTTGCCTACGCGGAAGAGAGTGGCATCACAGTCTATGGCAGCGCCAAGACCAGGTTTCTCTACGAAGTAACGAATTCTGTGCGAGACGGGCGGGCCGAACGAGGCACGTGGGACACCTCACAGATACCCAAAGGTGATTACACGCTCCGCATTGTCGCGGGCGATTTTTCGGGCAACGAGGCCCAGAATGGTCGTGACTTAAAGATTACAATTCGGTAGGAACCGCGGATTGCGCCGGCAGTCGGGATGTTGCAAGATACTGTTTGACCCAGAAGCACAGAATGAGTCCCGAACCGCCTCTCGAGATTTCCCACTGCATAACACGTGCGCTGGAGGAGGACATCGGCAGTGGCGATGTCACCACAAACAGCATCGTGCCTGCCGGCGCTGCGTTGCGCGGCCGCATCGTCGCCAAGCAAGATGGCGTGGTCGCCGGCCTCGATGTCGCAAGCGAAGTGTTTCGCGCTTTGAGCGGCGAGATCATGTTTGACGCGAAAGTGAAAGACGGTTCCCGTGTTAACAAAGGCGACGTGCTTGCCGAACTCACGGGCGACGCGCGCGCGTTGTTGACTGGTGAACGCACCGCACTCAACTTTCTCGGTCGCATGTCTGGAATCGCCACGTTGACGCGCCAGTTCGTCGACGCTGTCGCCGGGACCAACGCCGTAATTCTCGACACACGCAAAACCGCGCCCGGTTTGCGCACGCTGGACAAGCTCGCCGTTCGACTGGGCGGTGGCCAGAACCATCGCACCGGCCTCTTCGACATGGTCTTGATAAAAGACAACCACATCGACTTTGCCGGTTCCATCACTGCTGCCGTCGAACGCGTTCGCGCCACTGGGACCACGTTGGCGATTGAAGTTGAGACCCGCACGTTGGACAATGTACGCGAAGCGCTGCAACTCGGAGTCGAGCGAATTCTCCTCGACAACATGCAGCCCGAGACGATGCGCGAAGCAGTCGAGATGACGAAAGGGCAAGCAAAACTGGAAGCGTCCGGCAACGTTACGCTCGAAAATGTACTCGAAGTCGCTCGGACTGGCGTCGACTTCATCTCGGTCGGCGCATTGACGCATTCGCCGCGTGTGTTTGACGTGAGTTTGGAGTGGGTTGGGTAAGAAAGTAGATGATTACTGATACTACAACTGACGAAATATACGAGAAGCTTAGCGAGCTGCTGTCCGACACTGTTCCCGATTTCGAACTGCGTTTGAAGGCAGAGCTTGCGGCGGAGATCAACCGGCTCAAGGTCCAGAAGAACGCCGTCATACTGGGCCACAATTACATGGAACCGGCGCTGTTCCATTCGATCCCGGATTTTGTCGGCGATTCACTCGAACTCAGTCGCAGGGCAGCGGAGACTGACAAAGACATCATCGTGTTTTGCGGCGTCAAGTTCATGGCCGAGACGGCGAAGATTCTCAACCCGACCAAGAAGGTGTTGATTCCGTCTGAGAAAGCCGGTTGTTCGCTGGCTGCGAGTATCACTGCCGAAGACGTGCGCGAGTTGAAGAGAAAGTTTCCCGGCGTTCCGGTGGTTACTTACATCAACACCTACGCCGACGTGAAAGCCGAGTCAGACATCTGTTGCACTTCATCGAACGCCGTCGACGTCGTGAATTCATTGAAAACCGATCGCGTCATCTTCATTCCCGACGAATACCTGGCCGGTAACGTCGCGCGCGAAACCGGGAAGCACATCATCTATCCGACCCGCGATCCGTTGCAGCGTTTTCCAAACGCTCTCGATTACCAGATGATCGGCTGGCCCGGTCGTTGTGAAGTCCACGAGAAGTTCAGCGTTGAAGATATTGAGAACGTGCGGAAGCAATTTCCGGACGTGGTGATCCTGGCCCATCCGGAATGCAGTCCGGAAGTTGTTGCTGCTTCGGATTACTCAGGCAGTACGACTGCGATGATTCGTTACGTTGAAAAAACGCGCGCGCCGCGTTATCTGTTGTTAACGGAATGCTCGATGGGCGACAACATCGCCGCCGCTAATCCCGAGAAGGAGATGCTGCGGTTGTGCAGTGTTCGCTGTCCGCACATGAATCAGATTACGCTCGAAGATACGCTCGAATCGTTGCAAAAAGAGCAATTTGAGATCGTGATCGACGAAGAGATCCGCAAGCGTGCGCTGCGCTCGGTGGAACGAATGTTGGAAATCGGACGCGAAGATTAGTCATTTTCCGTTTGTCGTTTGACATTTCTCATTTGTCATTTAACGACTAATGGAAAATGCCAAATGATCAATGGATAATGTCGAGGTCCTAATAATCGGTTGCGGCATCGCGGGCGCTACCACTGCACTCCGGCTCGCTCGCAACCCGCAACGCCAAATCACAATCATCACCCGCGCCGGCGATCCTCACGAGTCGAACACTCGTTACGCGCAGGGCGGCATCATCGGCCGCGGCCTCGATGACACCTCCGAACTGCTTTTTGAAGACATCGTCGCCGCCGGCGCGGGCGTAACTTCACCGCAAGCGGCGCGTATTCTCGCCGAAGAAGGACCACCGCTGCTGGACGAGGTGCTCGAACACACGGCCGGAGTTGTTTTCGATCATAACGAGGACGGCAGTCCGGTTTGGGGACAGGAAGCCGCCCACTCGCGACGCCGCATTCTGCACGTCGGCGACGCAACTGGACGCGCGATCATGAAGGGTCTTGTTGCGGCGCTGAAAGAGCGCCCCAATATCAAGATCGAGTCGAATTTGACCGCCGTCGATCTGATCACTTTTCCGCACCACTCGCGCGATCCCCTTGATAATTACCGGCCGATTTCCTGTCACGGCTGTTACGTCTTCGACCGCGACGAGAAGACAGTGCATCGTTATCTTGCGCGGGCTACGGTCCTCGCAACAGGTGGCTTAGGACGGATCTATCGCAACACGACGAATCCGATCGGCGCGCGCGGCGATGGTCTCGCGATGGCCCATCGCGCGGGCGCGCGGATCGCGAATGCCGAATACGTGCAATTTCATCCCACGGCGCTTGCCGCTCCAGGCGCGGAAGGATTGCTGATCAGCGAAGCAGTGCGTGGCGAAGGCGGTATCTTGTTGACGCCGGAGCTGCGGCCTTTCATGGCTGATTATTCGCCCGAATGGAAGGAACTCGCGCCTCGTGACATCGTCGCTCGTGCGATTCATCACGAAATGGAGCAGCACGGTTATTCATACGTTTTGCTCGACATCGCGTCGCACATGCCGCCGGCAGCGATTCGCGAACGCTTTCCTTTTATTTACGACTCCTGTTTGAAAGTAGGATTGGATATTTCGGTCGAACCGGTTCCCGTGGTGCCGGCGGCGCATTATTTCTGTGGCGGCGTGCTGGTCGACGAATGGGCGAGATCGACGATCGATAGCTTGTACGCAGTTGGCGAGATCAGTTGCACCGGCGTGCATGGCGCGAATCGATTGGCGTCGACGTCGTTACTGGAAGGCCTGGTTTGGGGAAATCGCGCCGCGCTGGAGATCGAAAGGGCACTCGATCAATCTGCAAATGAGAAACGGCCGCAACGCGCGAACATCCCGCCCTGGGACGAGAGTGGTCTGAGTGCCGACCCCGATCCCGCGTTGATTCAGGGTGACATGCAAACGATCCAGAACATCATGTGGCACTACGTCGGTCTCGTTCGCAGCGCCGACCGTTTGTCGCGCGCGATTCGCGAGCTGCGCCACCTTTGGAACGAGATCGAGACCTTTTATAGAAGCACAAAACTGTCGGACGGATTAATTGGTCTGCGCAACGCCGTCGAGGTCGCGCTGATCGTGGCACATGCCGCGCAGCACAATCGTCAGAGCAGGGGATGTCATTACCGCCAGGATTCTGTTACGGTAACCGGCGACAGGCTTATCTAACAAACGAATCATGGACCTTCTTACAATTCTCGGTTTGGGCTTAATTCTGGGTTTGAAGCATGCCACCGAAGTGGATCACGTCGTCGCTGTTTCGACGATCGTGAGCCAGCATCGTAACGTGCTGCGCTCGGCGTTGGTTGGCGCGTTGTGGGGAATCGGTCATACGGCGTCGCTGCTGGTGATCGGCTTGATCGTGTTGTCGTTGCGAGTTGCGATTCCCGAGCAGGTCAGCACGTGGTTGGAATTCTGTGTGGCGCTGATGATCATCGGTCTGGGTGCGGTGGCTTTGTGGCGTTCGTTGCGCAAGAGAGAGCACGTTCACGTTCACGAACACAATCACGATGGCGTTTCACACGTTCACATTCATTTTCATGAACCTGAAACACGACATCATGAAGGAAAGGCGCACAGTCACGCTGTTTCCGCAGTCGGAATCAAACCGGTACTGATCGGAACGATGCACGGGCTGGCTGGCTCGGGCGCGTTGATGTTGCTAGTGCTGACGCAAACGAGTTCGGCCCTGGTGGGCTTCTTTTATCTAGTGGTCTTCGGTCTCGGATCGATCGTAGGAATGGTCCTGATGTCCGGCTTAATCGGATTACCCTTCGCCTTGACTGGCAGAAATCTCGATCGAGTTAATCGTCATCTTCAGACAGCGGCCGCGGTATTGAGCATCGCCTTTGGTGTTTGGTACGCGTATGAAACCGCCCTCGCCTCCTGAGTTACGTTTATTACTCTGAAGCATTACCCCAAAAGGTGAATCGGCTCACAGATTTCGCACGGTATGGTTCACGTCAAACATGACGTTCCTCATCTGAACTCCTGGAAAACTGCAAAAAACGGGAAAACTTCGTTCATAGACACATTGGCACACACCTTGCCAAACAGGTGAGCACGGAGGGAGTGAGGATGAAAAAGGGGTTAGTAACAATTGCTTGCTTGGTTGCACTGATGGTGACGGCGATTCCGGCAGGCGCACAAACGAGATATAGACGTTGGAATGACGGTCGAAGATACGAGCAACGGGTCGGGGATTATCGATATCGAAATAATGTTTACAACTCGCGGCGATATCGCGGCCGCAACTGGGATCACAATCGGTCCTTTTGGGATCGGCACCGCGACAAGCTAACCACCGGAATTGGCGCCGGAGCAGGCGCAGCGGTTGGAGCGGCGGTTGGTGGTAAGAAGGGTGCAATCATCGGCGCGTTAGTCGGTGGCGGTGGCGCCGCAATTTACACCTACGGAGTTCGTGACAAGGATCGCAGACGCTCGCGTCGCTACTGATTCAAGTCAGACAAGTTCGGTCACACATTGAAAGATGAGTGGCCTTGTGGGGGCCCGGATGTGAAGGGGAGAGCACATCCGGGTCCTAACATTTTTATCCGCAGTTAATCCCGCCCGAGATTTTTTCCACCTTCCGCGTTTTTTATGGCTCGCCAAATAGCCGCGCTTTCCCTTTTTTGTTATAGATAGTACCCGCTCGTACAGACCTTGCCGGAGATAATGATGGAATTTCAGGAGAATGTTCTCGGCCTGATCGGGAATACCCCTTTAGTTAGGCTCAACAAGTTAGCGCAAGACGTTAAGGCGCGGATTTTTGCGAAGATGGAGAGCCTCAATCCGGGTTACTCCGTAAAAGATCGGATCGGCGTGGCGATGATCGAGTCCGCCGAACGCGAAGGCATCCTCAAACCGGGTGGAACTGTGGTCGAAGCGACTTCGGGAAACACGGGCATCGGTTTGGCTCTCACCTGCGCGGTGAAGGGTTACAAATGCATTTTCGTGATGACCGATAAGGCTTCTGTCGAGAAGTCGCGCTATTTGAAAGCGCTAGGCGCGGACGTGGTTATCACGCCGGTTTCGGCAAAGCCCGGAACGCCTAATCACTACGTTTCAACCGCAAAGCGAATCGCGGCGGAAACGCCGAATTCCTTTTATCCCGATCAGTATTCACATCCGGCGAATCCGGAAGCCCATTACCGCACGACGGGACCTGAAATTTGGCGGCAAACCGAAGGCAAGATCACGCACTTCGTCGCCGGCATCGGCACCGGGGGCACGATCTCCGGAACCGGCAGGTTTCTCAAGGAAAAGAACCCCAATATCCGGATCATCGGCGCAGATCCCTACGGCTCGATTTTTAAGACCTACAAAGAGACCGGGAACATCATTGAAACGACGCCATATCTGGTCGAAGGAATCGGCCAGGAGATTGTGCCGCCGAACGTGAGCATCAAGTACGTCGACGAGGTGATTAACGTTACGGACAGCGAGTCGTTTGAGTTGTCGCGGCAGTTGGGAAGAGTGGAAGGCATCTTCTGCGGCGGATCGACTGGAACGAACCTCGCAGCGGCGCTGCGTGTGGCGAGCACGCTCGGCGAAGACGCGATCGTCGTGTTCATTGTTTGCGATACTGGCGAGCATTATCTGACGAAGCATCATTCCGACGAGTGGCTCAAAGAAAAGCGTCTGCTGGCGCCGCAGAAGATGACTGCCGGGTTGATCAACGACACGAAGAAACCCCAGGCGCCGAAGACGCTCATTTCTGTCGCGCCGTCAGACACTGTCGGCATGGCGCTGGAAAAGATGGACGAACTCGGACTAACTCAGCTTCCCGTACTCGAAGAAAGTCGTTGTGTCGGATCGTTGCGTGAGAATCGGGTGCTGGCGAAAGTCGTGCGCGACCGGGCGCTGTTGGAGTCGCCGGTGAGCGAAGTGATGGAGTCGAGTTTTCCGATCGTCGACGTCGACGCCGGTTCCAACGAAGTTTTGAAACGATTGCAGACAAGTCCGGCAGTGCTCGTGGAAGAGTATGGACGGATTACAGGTATCATCACGCGTCACGACGTGTTGGATCTCAAGTTGAAAGGCGCAGCACACTGAGCGGCCTGCGTGCGCGCGAGCGCAGGCGCTAGTCTCCCAGGCATGGCGAAAGAAGAGAAAGTGTTGGCGGCGAATCGCGCTGCTTTTCACAATTATCATATTGGGGATAAGTACGAGGCTGGTATCGCCTTGACTGGCACCGAAGTGAAAAGCGCCATGGACGGGCGGGTCCAACTCAAAGAAGCCTACGTTTCCGTGCGCGAAGGCGAGGCGTGGTTGTTCAATGCCCACATTTCGCCGTATTCTCATGGCAATCGCGAGAACCACGAACCACTCAGGACTCGCAAACTGTTGCTTCACCGTCGTGAGATTTCCAGGCTCGACGAAGCTACAGCAAAACAGGGAATGACTCTCGTTCCCACGCAGCTTTACCTTAAGAACGGCCGAATTAAGGTCGAGGTCGGCGTCGCGCGTGGCAAGAAGCTTTACGACAAGCGCGAGACCGAGCTCAAACGCACTGTCGAGCGTGAGACGCGTGCGCAGTTAAAAGAACGCAATAAATAATGCTTTTAGGATCTCAGAAGTGGGATCTGAGATTACAGATCAGGAGAACCAACTCACATGCAAGTTGAAGCGAATGGGGGCGCTATCGAAGAACTCGATGTTCAAGCGCTGGCGGTTGCAGTCTTCAAGAATGAAAAAGCCGACGCAGGATTCATAAAGAAGTTGAATGAACTTTCCGGCGGTCTCGTCGGCTCTGCACTCGAGGCGGAAGAGTTTTCCGGCAAGGAAGGTGAGCAGTGTTACTTTCACCTCGTAGGAAACGACAAACTAAAAGCCCGGCGGCTTTTGCTCGTGGGAGTTGGCGAAGCCGGCGATTACAAAAATGGTCAGATCTCGCAGATGGCCGGAACTGCTGCTCGTTCGTTGCGCAGCAAGAACGTGAAGTCGGTCGCAGTTGTGCCGCGTGCTTCCGGTGACGCGGAGCAGGTAGCCTCGACGGCAGTCCAGGGCGCGTTTATCGCGTTGTTCGATCCGGATAAGTATCGCACTGTTGAGAAAGAACAAAAGAGTATCGATCATTTGGTCGTTGTGATTGAAGACGCGGACCAGGCGGCGCTCGATCGTGGCGCGGAGGCAGGAAGAATCATCGGCGAGTCGATCAACTTCACCCGCGACCTCGCCAACGAACCGGGCGCTTACATGACGCCGACCGACATGGCCGAACGCGCGCGTGAGATCGCGAATGAGTTTGGTTTGAATATCGACGTGCTCGACGAAGCGCGCATGGAACAGGAGGGCATGGGCTCATTGCTCAGCGTCTCCCGTGGTTCCGAAGAACCCGCCAAGCTCATCATCCTGAAGTACACGCCGGCGAAGATGGAAAGTGAACCTTCAGACTTGCTGGCGTTTGTCGGTAAAGGCGTGACGTTCGACTCTGGCGGCATCTCGCTGAAGCCCGGTGAGAACATGGAGTTGATGAAATACGACATGACGGGCGGCGCGACGGTGTTGGGAGCGATGCGCGCGATCGCGCAGTTAAAACCGCCGATTCCGATCCTCGGAGTCGCGCCGTGCACCGAAAATCTTCCGTCAGGTAAAGCAACTAAGCCGGGCGACGTCGTCAAAGCGATGACGGGCAAGACAATCGAGATCATCAACACCGACGCCGAGGGCCGCCTGATCCTTGCAGACGCGATCGCCTACGCGAAAAAGCTCGGTGCGACGCGCATCATCGACATGGCCACGCTCACGGGCGCTGTTTCGATCGCGCTCGGAGACGTGAACGCCGCCGTGCTGGGAACGGACCAGGCGCTGATTGACGAGATCATTACTGCCGGACGTGAGGTCGGGGAGAAGTACTGGCAGTTGCCACTCGACAAGGAATACTCAAAACAGATCAAGTCAGACATTGCGGACATCAAGAACGTCGGCGGCCGCAAGGCAGGGACGATCACAGCAGCCGCTTTTCTGAAGGAGTTTGCCGACGGGGTGGCCTGGGCGCACCTCGACATCGCGGGCACGGCCTGGGGCGACGATGCGAAGCCTTACCGGTCCAAAGGCCCGACTGGAATCGCCGTTCGGACGCTGTTGCGGATCGTCGATCGCGCCAGCGGGAAATGACTGGTGTAACTGGCAGTAGACAGAGGGTGTCTTCACTAGTTGACACTTTTAGCCCGGTCTAGATCTCAAAACAGCGTTTTCCTGAGCATTTTGAAGAGCAGGGAAATGGCATGGCGCTTGTAAAGGAAAAAGCAATCGCCAAAGGGTGCGAGTCGCCTTATTGTTTTGTCCTCGCCCCCTCGAATGCCGCTCGAGGTAATTTTCCCGGCTCCCCTTTGGCACCCCCCTTCGCCAAAGCACCATCTCAATCAGCAGCCGTCGCCACAAAACACTTGCGCGTGGTGGTATAATTCCCCGGCGACTGACGCGGTGTCCTCAGGCAGCCTGACATCCATCGCTGGCTTTAGGGAGTTTGCAGAAGCACAGTGATCGACTACTACAAAATTCTGGGCGTTAAGACCACTGCCTCTCAGGCTGAAATCAAATCGGCCTATCGAAAACTCGCGCGTAAAAGTCATCCCGATCTCAATCACAACTCGCAGGCCGCCCGCGATTTCGACCTCGCTTCCAAGGCTTATCACACCCTAAGCGATCCGCAGGAACGGGCCTATTACGACGATCAACTCAAGGCCGAAAAGAACCGCAGCTATTCGATTCTCGACTCCAATAATCCGCACGCCAAACGAGCGCGAAACCTGGCCGTGCAGGCAAAGTGGGATCGCCTGGTCGACGAGGTGCTGGAGCGGGATCGACTCGAAAATCGCGAACGGCAACGAGCGGTGTTCACGACCGTGTCGCTGTTTCTGTCGACATTCTTTCTCGCGATGATGCGGCCGCAGTTGTGGCAGTTATTCTCGACCGCGGGCCGGGTGATCGTGCTGACGTTGTTCGTGATCGGCGTCTGGCATCTCGCGAATCGTCTGCGGGAGTATCTCGCACATTACACTTACTCACCGAAACCGATTCAAGGTTCGATCATCGGCGATCAGGAACTGCCGGAACAGCCGTTTACACGCTTCTCAGCATACACATTTCTGCTGGTTGGTTATGCGCTGAGTGTGGGTATCGGTTTGTATATCGGCTGGCACACACAGGATTTCTTCAACGACATCACGCTGCTGTTTCGTCATCGCGTGGCCGACGTCCACTCGAGCGTCCTGGCGTTTGCCTACACCGCGCTGCTGATCCCTGACCTGGTTATCTGCCCGCCAATTGCCGTTCTAATCGTCGACACGGTACACGGAATCGCGTCGCGCATCGATTAGTCCTCCGGCTTCGTATAACTAAACACACCATGGATTCTTGCCTCCCCGGTTTTTGGTCGTGTATAGTGCTGAGTCCCCGTAAAAGGAGCACGGTTATGGGCAAACCCGTGAGCCAACGCCAACTTCTTGCTGGAAAACTCGAAGGACTTAATGACTCCGAACTTCGTGAGGTGCTCGACTATGTCTCGGCAATGGAATCATCGCGCCGGGCAAAACCAGCACCTGTCGCCGGTGACGACGAGGTTTTGAGCGCCTTGGCTGACGCTCGCGAAAATCGCCGGGCGCGGCAAGCCTTCGAGTGGGAAGTGGTGCGTCGCAAAGCTGAAAAACGAGCGGCTGCAAAGGTGTACGCGCAGATCTGAATGCGTAGTTTGGTCAACAGTGACGCGCCTTTCTCGTTCGTCATAGTTCTCGTATTTCTCGCCCTCATTTCTACGTCTGTCTTCGCGCAGTCGGCCGGAAACCTGACGCCAATCCAACAGGAAATCGAGAAGCATCGCCAGCGTCTGACTGCCGGTGACATGGAAGAACGTCGCGACGCCGTGATGAGACTGGAAAATCTGCACGTCGCGGAGGCTTCGCGCGCGGCGATGCCGGCGCTATCGGATCCGTCCCCCGTGGTCCGGGCACACGCAGCGAAGGCGATTCTTTCGGTCGAGCCGGAACACGCAGTCGCGGCATTGCAGCCGTTGTTGAAAGACAAAGACGAGTTTGTGCGGCGGGAAGCTGCTTATGCGTTAGGTCTGACGCGCAGTCGAAGCGCCACCGCAGCGCTGAGCGGACTGCTTTTGAACGATAAGGAAGATGGCGTGCGCGCGGCGGCGGCTGTCGGTCTTGGCCACATCGCCGACGAAGCGGCTGTAATCAGTCTTGCCGGCACGCTCGCGCCGGAGCTATCAGCACGTGGGAAGGGAAGAGGAAAGCGGGAGCAAAATGTTTTCGTTCTGCGAGCAGCGGCGGTTGCGTTGGGACGGATTAAGAGCCGCGCTGGAACCGCGGCGTTGATCTCGGTATTGAATAACGAAAAGCTCGACAGCGACGTGCGTCGTGAGGCCGCTCGCTCGCTAGGAATGATTGGCGATCCTTCGGCCGCTACAGCTTTGCGATCAGCTTCGACGGCTTCCGATCCTTATCTTTCCCAGTTGGCATACGAAGCCCTGCGAAAGTTAGGTCAATAACGTTCGCAGGGCTTAATCGTGTCAACTAATTTTTAGTTTTCAGTCTTGTCGCCGCGGCCTTGTCCCTTCTTGGCTGCTTTTGAAGCCGCGGGAATCGGCAATCCCACGCCACCCGACAGAGTTTCACTCGAAACTTCCGCCACCTCAGCGTGAGGCACGTTGTCGTGAATCAACGCGCCACCCGAGCTCTTCGAAAAAACCAGGCGGTTACGAACGCCATCGACGTCGACGTGTACGAGATCGCCTAATCCTATCTGGCCCGTTGCCACGAGGTTCGAAAGCGGATAGACGAGGAAACGTTCGACCGAGCGCTTCAAGTGACGGGCGCCGTATTTAAAATCGAGCCCTTCCTTGAGCAGCATGTCTTTCGCCGGCTCCGAGCACTGGAAGACAAACTTGGTTCCGGCGGACTGCATGATGCGATCCTGCACGGCCTGCAACTCGAGATCGAGGATCTGCCGCAGATGATGTTCTTTCAACGAGCGGAACACCACCACTTTGTCGATTCGGTTCATGAACTCAGGCGAGAACTTGCGCCGCGCCGCTTCCACAGCCGTGCGATAGATCTTCTGGTCCACTTCCGTGTCGTTCGGCGTCTTGGAACCTTTACCCGGCGCAAAACCGATTCCGCCTGAGATCAGTTCCGACATCTCGCGGGCGCCCAGGTTCGAGGTCATGATCACCATAGCCTTCGAAAAATCGACGCGACGATTGTCGCCCAACGTCAAGGTCGCTTTATCGAGAATGCCGAGCAGCAACTGCCACAGGCTATCCGAAGCTTTTTCAATCTCGTCGAACAGCACAAGCGAGACCTTGAGATCGTCGGTGTGCATGCGATCAAGATTTTCCTGAGTCAGCATCGGCGAAGTTTCGCGATGGCCCAGGTAGCCCGGAGGCGAGCCGATCAGCTTGGCGATTTCGTGCGAGTGCTGAAACTCGGCGCAGTCGATCTTCACGACGGCATTGGGATCTCCGTAGAGAACCTCGGCGGCCGCTTCGATCACGCGCGTTTTGCCGGAACCGGTGGGACCGAGAAACAGCATCGTTCCAATTGGCCGGTTCGGCGGGTTCATGCCCGCGAGGAAAATCTGGTACAGACCGCTCATGCGGCGCACCGCACGTTCTTGTCCCACGATGCGCGCGGTAAGACGCTCTTCAAAATCCTGAGCACGCGGGCTCTTTTGATCAGGGTCCAGGAAAACCGTTCCCGTGTTGTTCATGTCTCGTGTTTTTGTCACTTCTATCTCTGCTAACATCGGTCTGCTCCTTACCAGGCGGGGCGATTTCAAGAGCACTGGCTCTCGAGTGTCTGGCCCAAGTCTCACTAGCAAGGAACGATCCGCACGTATAAATTGATGCAATTAAAAGCCGTCAAGGTTTGCCAAACTTGAGTTTCAGCAGGCAACCCGGCATTTGAACGGATGCTATATATACAACTCCGTCGAAATTGTCACCACAAAATATCGCATCCGGGCTCGGGTTGCCCTCAGATGCTCGACTTACCGTGACATTTCCTGTCAAAAACACCCTGACAATTAGTTGCAGTAAAACACGGATTGGTATGTGACCAGACCTAATCGTAGTATTCCAAGCCCAAATGAGTGATCAGGTCTTCGCCGCGCAGATGGCGCAGCGTGTTCTTCAGTTTCATTAGCTGAATGAAGATGTCGTGCTCCGGATAGAGACCGGGCGCTGTTTGCGGCGACTTGAAGTAGAAAGACAGCCATTCCTGCACGCCTTTCATGCCGCAACGTTGAGCGAGATCGAGAAACAACGCCAGATCGAGCACAATCGGCGCCGCGAGAATTGAGTCGCGGCAAAGGAAATCGATCTTGATCTGCATCGGATAGCCGAGCCAGCCGAAGATATCGATGTTGTCCCAGCCCTCCTTGTTGTCGCCGCGCGGCGGGTAGTAGTTGATGCGGACGACGTGCGAGAAGTCCTTGTAGAGACTCGGATAGACGTCGGGCTGGAGAATGTATTCGAGCACGGAGAGTTTCGACTCTTCTTTTGTCTTGAACGAGTCGGGATCGTCGAGCACTTCGCCGTCGCGGTTGCCGAGAATGTTGGTCGAGTACCAGCCGTGCAGGCCGAGCATGCGCGACTTCAAACCGGGAGCAATGATCGTCTTCATCAACGTCTGGCCGGTCTTGAAATCCTTGCCGCAGATCGCGAGCTTGTTTTTGTCCGCGAGTGTCATTAGCGCGGGAATGTCGACGGTGAGATTAGGCGCGCCGTTGGCGAAAGGGACGCCGCACTTCAAAGCGGCGTAGGCGTAGATCATCGAAGGCGCGATCGCTTTGTGATTCTCGCGCATCGCTTTCTCGAACGATTCGAGTGTCTTGTGAACTGCGTGGGGCTTGAGAAAGATTTCGGTCGACGCAGCCCAGATCATCACCAGTCGCGAGCACTTGTTCTTCTTCTTCCACTCCTTGATTTCTTCGATGAGTTGTTGGGCGAGATCAAACTTTGTTTTCCCGGTCTTTACGTTCTCGCCGCTCAAACGTTTCACATAAGCCTGATCGAAGACGGCTTTCATCGGACGAATTTTGCGCAGCGGCTCTTTGAGTTGGGCCAACAATTCTTTTTCGAGCACGCCCGCATTCAAGGCTGCGTCGTAAGCAGAGTCGGGGAAGATGTCCCACGCGCCAAAAACGAGATCTTTGAGTTGGGCCAACGGTACGAAGTCTTTGATCAGTGGAACGCGATTGTCGGTTCGTTTACCGAGACGGATCGTGCCCATTTGGGTCAGGCTGCCGATAGGTTGCGCGAAACCTTTCTTGATTGCTTCTACGCCGGCAATGAAAGTTGTGCTGACGGCGCCGAGGCCGACTAACAGAACTCCGAGTTTTCCTTCCGCTGGTGCGATCTCTTCTTTGGCGACTGACATTGTTTGACGTTCTCCTCCGATGATTTGCGAGGATGATACTGGCGCGCGAGTGAAACTAACGGCGCGATCTTGCTCATTATTGGCGACGCATTGCGCCGTCCTGTTGCGAGATCAGTCCTTTGCGGAATTCACGAGGCGTGGCGCCGGTTGCGATTCGAAATGCCTTGGTAAAGTGACTCGCACTCAAATAGCCAACTTGCGCGCCGACTTCAGTCACGGAAAGCTCTGTATCGGCGAGCAGTAACTGTGCGCGCGTGGCGCGAATGCCGGCGAGATAGTTGTGCGGGGTTGAGCCGGTGAGCTTCTTGAAGAGTCGCGCGAAATGAAAGGGCGAAAGATATGAAGCCGCCGCGAGTTCTTTCAGTGTGAGATCTTGATCGAGTTGGGTATGCATTAGCTCGACGGAGCGGCGAATGCGGCGATCGATAAGTCCGACGCGAGAGAGTTCGAGTTGATCTGAGAGCCGCGGTTGCGAATAGTTTCGCAGGATATGGACCAGCACCTGTTCGACGAGCGCACGCATGACGATCTCTTTGCCCGGTTTGTCGTTGGCGAACTCGGCGGCGAACTCCGCGAGCAGTGTATCGAGTTTCTGATCGCCGGCCTGATGAGTTTGGGCAAACGTGACCGTCGATTTTGGTGGAATTAAACGCATCGTCGTTGCATGTTGCAGGACGAGGGACGCGGAGAACGTAAAGAAGAGAAGTTCTGCGTGATTACCTGTAGCTTTGATCGAAACATTCGGTTCAAAAACCACCGATTCCCAGGCTGTGATGTCGTGTTTCCTTCCGTCCAGGCTGTACTCAATCTTTCCTTTAAGAACGGAGAGCAGCGAATAACCGGCGCTTGCTTGGTTTTGCCATTGCAGGTGTTTGGCGCGGCGGTAGTAAACCGAATAGTCAGGCGAGACGAAGAACCGGTTGAGCGGGGACGGGGAACGGGTCATCGACTCAAACTGTACGCGAATCCGATTCGAAGCTTCAAACAGTGTCCCGCGCTGCGATCAAAGCAGCGGGATTGTTGGTGATTAAGGCGTGAATGCCATGTGCCCGGGCGCGGCTGACCCACGCCGGGTCGTCAACTGTCCAGGTCACGACTTTGAGATTTGCAAGCCTGGCTTTCTTTACGAGGTGTTTGCTTGTTAGCCGGTGGTGTAAAGCAAGTTCGGATGCGCCGACGGCTTGCGCTCGTTTGAGTATGAACGAAGATGGTGGTTGAAAGAGGGCGGCTGTTTGTAACGAGGAATCGATGTTTCTGACCACTTCGAGCGCAGCGTGTTCAAAACATTCGAATACGACGCGATCTTTTAAACGATATTCTTCAACCAACCGGCAACACGCTTCAGCTAATTCAATCTGCGTGTCCTTCATCTCCAGGTAGAGAATTAACTTGTTTGAGGCAAACAATTCAATTAATTGCTCCACGCTCGGAACATCGACCTTATTCAATTCATTTAACGTCATGTCGCCTACGCGCCGGCGCAGGCCGTGAGTGCGACGCAACGTGTCGTCATGAATTACAACCGGCACACCGTCGCGTGACAGACGTACGTCAAACTCGATCCCATCAGCGCCTGCGGCAATCGCAGCTTTGAAAGCGGCTGTCGTATTCTCCGGCGCCACGGCTGACGCACCGCGGTGAGCAATGATCAATGGCGCTAACACGGATTATTTGGCTGGAGGCGGATCGGTGATTACGCGCTTCAACTTGATATCGAACGTGCCGTAGTCAGTCTTGACGCGTCCGCCAACCGGAATGTGTCGCGCGTCTGCCGTCACCCAGATCGAAAACTCACCTTGCTCTTCGTCGATGAGTCGTTCTGGTCCAAACAGCTCGGGAACAACGCGCAGCGCGTCGACGCGTCCGAGCACGGTCTTCATGCGCTTCTTCTCGACGACCTTGACCGGAATCTTGTAAACATGTCCGCCGTCGCCGATAAAGATATCGAAAGTCTTTCCTACTTCCAGCTTTTGCGTGCGGATGAAGTAGATGGCGGACAGAACATCCTGTAGCTGGCCCGAGAAGTCGGTAATCTTGTGACGGGTTTCAAACTCCGGATCGTTGGGCGCGCGCAACGTCCAACTCATCTTGCCTTTCGATCGATCGAACGTCGCCTCTGTCGCTCGAACGCGTTTACCTTGTTCGTCAAGAATCGTAGTTCTCTGAACAGTGAACGAGACCGGCTCAACCGTCGATTCAACGCGCTCGCGAAATTTCAGATTGAACAACCGCGCGAAAAAGCCTTTGCTCGCGATGTCGGCCGTGAACGTCAATGCGTACGGACTTGTCTCTACAGACTCGGCAGCGACCGGCGTGCGACTCGCGCGAAACTTCAAATCCGCCACGTCCAGCTTGCGCAATAGCGATCGCGAAAACTCAGCTTCAAAATGTAGTTCCTCGCCCGCCTCAAACGGCCGTGGTCCAGTCGGTGCGCCGTGCTTTTGGGCGTAGACGTAAGAGACGCCGAGCGCAAGCACGGTGATAAGCAGGGGAATAGCGGTGTAGTTCTTAAAGATTTTCAAGGTATTTCTATAGGTACAAACTCTTAATCAACAGCAATCCCCACGCGATGACGAGCCCGAGCGCTGCCCGATACTCCCGGTAACGCAGGTAAAGAGAACCGTCGAACTTGACTGCCTCAGAATCGCCCTGACGATATGGCGTCAGGCGCGGAAAGAAGAGAGGCACTCGTGCTTGATAAGTCTCAAATTCGCTGCCAAATAACTGGGCCATTGTCGAGGCTTCGACGCGCATGACAGGCAGATAGATGCCAATAAACAACGCGGCAAACAATAATGCCAACAGCCATTGACCAGAGGCAATCGTAAATCCCAGCCCGAGCATGAAGCTGCCAAAATAAAGCGGGTTGCGCGTGAAAGCGTAAGGTCCGGATATCGCGAGTTGTGCATTTTTTCGGATGTGACCCGAAGCCCACGCGCGAATCGCGAGACCCAAAACCGAAACACAAGCTCCAGCCGCGAGCGCTATTGGCGTCGGCCGCGCGAAAAACAGAAACACTGCGGCGCACAAAAATCCGAGCGGCACGCGCCAACGCTGAATCCATGTTCCGCCTCTACGACTCATCTGTGACTTAGTCTCTTATCAACAGCCCGGACCACACGTTCGACTTCAATATCCATACAGATCCACTTCGAACACGAACGCCGGTGACAGTCCACGCGGCAGTCTATATCGGTTCGCTCGACGCAAACATCTTCTATCCGAGGACTGCCATTGCGCCACCACTCCGTCGGACCAAACAGACCGACAATCGGCGTTCCCGCGGCGACAGCGATATGCGTTGGTCCCGTATCTCCGCCGACGTAGACTCGCGCGGTTTTCGCGAGTGAATAAAATGCTTTCAGCGAGAGTTTGACCGGCTGCGCTTTTCCCAGTTGCGACGAGCGCTCAACAGCCGAAGCCAACTCTTCTTCACCCGGCCCGTACGTCACGAGTGACGTTAACCCATAAGTGGACCAGAGCGCGTCGGCCAGTTTACCAAAGCGATCGGGACTCCACAGTTTCGTCGGCCAACCGCCACCCGGATTCAGAATCGCGTAATTGCCGCCAGCGGCGCCGGCCGCTTCGCGCGCGGCATTCTCGTCGGCCGCAGAGACACTAATCGGAAAAGAGAATTGTTTGGCATCGGTCGGCACAGACACACCGAGAGCGCCTTCGACCAACAGCAATCCTTTACGAATCACATGAGTGGTTTTCGGAACTGAAACTCGCTTGGAAAGAAAAATACTGCTGGCCGGTTCGCGCAAGCCCGCGCGGGAGTAGCCAAAAACACGTCGCGCGCCCGAGAGGCGCGCTATGGAAGCTGATTTGAGAAGTCCCTGGAAGTCTAAAGCGACATCGAAGGCTGAGGCGCGTAACCGACGTAACTGCTGGCGCGGTGCCCGCAGCGTCTCCCCAGACATCAGTCCGCGCCTCAAGGCCTTCGTGTCGACTTCGATGAGGCGATCTAAAATCGGGTTGTCTCTCAAAATTTCAGATAAATTTCGTTCGACGACCCATGAGATTTCCGCGTCGGGGAACCCTTCGCGCAGCGCCGCGAGGGCAGGCAAGGTGTGAACGATGTCGCCGATACTTCCCAACTTTACAACCAGAATCCTCATGGCAAGATCTTCATGCGACTGTTCAGGTCCCGCCGAAATAAATGAACTTGAGATTTTCTTCGGCGACTTTCTTCCCGCCTTTGAACTTCGTTAACACGCCTTCCAGCACGGGAGTTTCTTCGCCCATCCAGGTCGCGGCGAAGTCGCCGCCCTTGAGAAACTTTCCGGCGAAACTGTAAGAAACTCCACGCAACGTAACGGTCGTGAAGGTGAAATTATTTTGTTTCAGCGTGATGGTGCGGAAGCGAAACGAGGCGCCGTCATTTAATTGCACCCCGGAAGCCGGCAGCCGCCGCAGCCGGTGCATGTTCAAATTGATGCCGCTGAAATCTTTGAACTCGGCCGGTGGTTCGCCGTCGATCCAGAACGAGCCGCTGGGATCGAAACGTACTTTTGATTGGTTAGGGGCCTGACCCGCGACGACAAGCGCCATTATCAGCACCAAAAAGATCGCGATTAAGGGTCTACTCAATTGGACCTCCCAGCCGGCTCAGGATCGCAGACGTCGAATGGTCTTTTGGATCGCCGACGATGGCGACGCGTCCGCCGTAGGATCGTACCACGGCCCGCTCCGGAACTGTTTCTTCGGTGTAATCAGTTCCTTTGGCGTGCACGTCCGGTTTCAGTGCCAACAGGAGTTCTGCGACGGTGGGCTCAGCGAAAATCGTGACGTAGGTCACGGATTCCAATGAGGCTACGATTTCGGCGCGCTCCGTCGCGGGAAGAACCGGGCGGCCTGCGCCTTTGAGACGCGCGACTTGTTCGTCCGAGTTGATGCCGACGACGAGAACGTCGCCGAGTTCGCGAGCGCCGGCGAGATAACGCACGTGTCCGACGTGAAGCACGTCAAAACATCCGTTGGCGAGAACGATTCGCGCGCCGCCGGTTCGGGCTGCTTCGACACGGGCCAATAATTCCTCGCGGTTTAAGTTTCTCGAGTCGTTCACGGCAGGCATTAATCGTTTTCGGAATTTAGAATCGAGTGCTCGAGTTCGGCGGCGGTGATTGAAGCCGTTCCGCGTTTCATCACTACCAGACCGCCGGCGTAGTTTGCGAGATGAGCGGCGTCGGCGAATGAAGCGTCGGAAGCGACGGCGAGCGCGAAGGTGGCGATGACAGTGTCGCCCGCGCCGGTGACGTCGATTGACTGTTGCGATCCGACGGCGGGGATGTGCAAAGGCGTAGCGTCGTTCGCGAGCAACATCATGCCTTGCGCGCCACGCGTCACGAGCAAAGCTTCGTGATTGAGTTTTTCTTTGAGCGTTTTGGCGGCTGTTTCTAGTTGATCTGTCGAGGTGATCGAGTCGCCGATCAAATGCTCGACTTCGTCTTCATTCGGCGTGGCAGCCGTAAAGCCGGTTAACTCCGACAAACGAAAACGGGAATCAACGAGAACGGGCTTGTTAGTTAATTCGCGGATTAAATCGATGACCCGATGGTCGATGACACCGTAATTGTAATCGGAAATGATCAGCGCTTCTGCCGAAGTCAAATTCTCTGTGAGCGCTTTAGTAATTAGTTCGCCGTGATCTACAGAATTTCCTTCGTAGTCGATCCTGATCACCTGTTGCCGGTTTGAATGAGACTGCCCCGCGAGGATTCGCACCTTGGTCGTCGTTTGAATCTTCTCGGAAACGATCACGCCGCCAACGTCTACTCCCGCGCTTTCGAGCTTCGCGCGTAATTCCTTCCCGGCTTCATCCGCGCCGACTGCCGCCACCAAAGAAACTCGCGCGCCGAGAGCCGCCAGGTTCATCGCGCAGTTTGCCGCGCCTCCTGGAACAGTTGTCGTCTGCTCGTGCCGGAGGATAAAAACCGGCGCCTCGCGAGATACACGGCTGATGTTTCCATAAACGAATTGATCGGCGATGGCGTCGCCGATCACGACGATCCGCCGGCCGGCAAAACTCCGCACGATTTCAACCAGTCGTTTCATTCTTCGATCCGACAATCGCCCTTACGGCCTCCAACAGGTTTTCACAAACCACGTCCGGCTGGTGCTTCCAGTTCTGACTCTGATACTCCCACTCGCCGCGTCCGTAACCACTCAGCAGAAACGCCGATCGCAGTCCCGCATTGTGTGCCAGTTCGACGTCACTGTAACGATCTCCAGCCATCCAACTGGCAGCCGTATCGATGTCGAAATCGCGTGCGGCGTGCTGAATCAAACCGGTCTTTGGTTTGCGACAGTCGCAATCGTGACGATAAGGCGGTTCGCCGACCGATGGGTGATGCGCGCAGTAATAGATCGCGTCGAGTTTGGCCGAACCGTTCAGCAAGTCGCGCTGGAGTTGATCGTGAACCTTGAGGATCACGTCTTCCGCGAAATAACCACGCGCGACACCGGCCTGATTCGTTATCAAGATCGCCAGCCAGCCATTTTCGTTCAGGATTCGAATCGCTTCAGCGGAATAGGGAAACACGCGAAACCGCGACGGATGATTCACGTAACCGACTTCTTCAGAAATAGTGCCATCGCGATCGATGAAGACTGCGGGACGTTTCATGTGGCTCACGCGACTGAGTCGCAAACACTCCTGACTGTTTTGGCGAACCTGCTGCGTTTGAGCAACGCGTGCGAGTGCTCGAAAACCTCGTCGACCGTGATCGCCGTCATGCAACGATGATCGATCGGGCAATCGCGCAACATGCACGGCGCGCAGTCTGGCGGGTGACGCAGTATCTCCGCCTTGAACGAAAACGGGCGCGTCGTTAACGGGTTTGTCGGGCCGAAGATCACGATCGTGTGGCAACCAAGCGCGGCGGCAATGTGCGCCGGACCGGTGTCATTTGTGACGACGAGATCCACGCTCGCCAGTGCGGCAGTGATCTGGTCCAGCGTCGTCTTTCCTGTCAGCACGACCGGTCGATTGCGCATCCGGCTCGTCACTTCATTCGTAACGTCGATCTCATCCGGTGAACCGATAATCACGACCTGTCGTTGTTGGTCCATCAATCGATCAGCTAGCGCTGCGAACCGCTCAGCAGGCCAACGCTTGGCGCGGCTGTTGATCGATCCCGGACAAATCGCCACGAGGCTTTTTTCTACGTTTACCCCGTATGACCGCAACAGTTCGGCCGCTTCCGCTTTGCGCGCTTCGGAAATCGACAGGCTGATATCCGGATCTGCGTCACAAACCGTGCTCGTCCCTGCCAACAACTGCTCCAGCGCCGTGACCAGGTACAAGTAGTAAAAGACTTCGTGCTTCGACGAACGCCAGTCAGGCAAGGGAAGCGGATGCGTCAACATCGCCTGCCGCGACTCGGTGGCGTACCCCAGCCGCAGTGGAACACCGGCCAGAAACGGAATCAACGCCGCCTCAAACGCATTTTGAAACAACACCGCCAGGTCAAACTCTCGCCGGCGCCATTCACGCGCCTGCGAAACAACCGAGAACGCATTGCGCCGGTTGTAGACCAGCACGTCGTCAATAAAATCGGCTTCGGAAAAGATCCCTTTCGCGGACGGACGAAGCGCAAGCGTGATCTTCGCGTCTGGCAAGAGACGTCTCAGCGCGCGCAACGCAGGGACGGTCATCACCGAGTCGCCAACCCAATTCGTGCCGCGCACCACGACTCGCTTGATGTCGTCCATACAGATCAAAATATCGCTTGCAACCCGTTGTCGATTCCGATCTGTATGCGCCAATCCAGCTCGTCGTTGATGCGTTTCAGATCGGACACGTAACGAAGCGGCACCGGCAACGGAATGTTCGGATCTTCCTGAATCACCGGTTCGATCTGTAGCCTTTCGCCAATGCGCTTAATCAGGTCACGAAGACTTATCGCGTTGAGCCGTCCACCGCCCAGGTTATAAAGGCCAAACTCGCGCTCCGAGTCGATAAACGAGCGGCACGCTCGCGAGAGGTCGTCAACGTACAAAATATCGCGCACCGGATCGCCGCCCGCCGGAAGGCGGATGGGCCAGCGATGCTTCACCGACTCGACGTAATGCGTCACGAACCCGTTCTCGTTGTCGTCAGTCGGCCGGGCAAAAACTGACGACATGCGAAAGATGCAAGCTCGAATGCCGCGTTGTTGCGCATAGAACTTCACGTATCTCTCGCCGACCAGTTTCGACAACTCGAAAGCCGACGCTGGGTTTTCTTCGATCGGACAGTCTTCCGGCACTTCGTCGTAATCGCTCGCGTGCCCGCCGTAAACATCCTTGGTCGAAGCATAGATGAAAACCGAGCCGGGACGCATGTTGCGGATGATGTTGCGTGTGCCGTCGGCGTTGATGAGAAAACATTCTTCCGCGCCGTCCGGATGTTTATCCATGTGGCCTGCCAGGTGGATTACGACGTCGTAGTTTTCGACGATTTGGGCGTCGGCGTCGTCGAGAATGTTCAGACTTGAGCGGCGAGAGAAATCGCTGGCTTCGAAGAAGCGGCGGACGTGCGTACCGAGATAGCCGCTGCCGCCAGTAACTAGAGTTTCCATTTAACAGTATTTTCCTGCAATGATGCCGGTGTTAGACTCATTCCTGAAGTGTGGCATCAAAGCCACTGTAGCAGGGCAGCCACGTTATCGAAAGCGGGTACCCCTGTCAAACGAAACGTCGACAGAACCGCGGCGCAAATGTAACGTAGTATTGACCGTGTTTGGGTTCAGTCGATGTGCCCGTTAGTTTTATATGCCAGTACGCTATCCACCTAACACTCCACGGTATCCGGGCGGTAAAGGTCCGGGCGTGGTCTCATACGTCGAGCCCGGGCAGAGCTTCCCGCGCCGGTTATTCCGCCGCTTGTTCAGCGCGCCGGTGATCATTCCGATTGCTTTCGTCAGCGCGGCTGTACTCGGCGTTTTGATCTACTACTGGACGGTTTTTTCCGGACGGATCGATAACCTGCTGCAAGGTGAAGTCTTCACTCGTTCAGCCGGCATCTATGCTGCGCCTAAACAACTGCGCGTCGGCGAGTCGACCACACAGGAAGAGCTGCTCGCGTTTCTGAAACGTGCGGACTACGTCGAGAAGACCCAACAAGCCGACACGAATCGTGGACGTTTTGCCGTCAACGGCACGAGCGTAGAGATCGAGCCGAGCAGCTCGTCGACAGTCGATGGGCAAAGGCAGTTTCAACACGTCAAGGTGCAGTTTACGGGCAACGGAAAGTCGATCAACTCGTTAACCGATCTCGACGCGCGCAATTCGCTGCAAGAGACCTGGCTCGAGCCTGAACTGATCAGCTCCGTCACCGGAACCGAACGAGCGAAACGAAAAGTTATCGGTTTCGGCGATCTGCCGCCGCACCTCGTGAAAGCTATCACTGTCACCGAAGATCGCTCGTTCTTCGAGCATTACGGCGTCAACGTCCGCGGCATCATTCGCGCGTTTATTCGTCGCGTCGACGCCGATCCCAACTCGCCGATTGCGCGACAGGGCGGTTCGAGTATTACGCAACAGCTCGTCAAAAATCTTCTGCTTTCACCGGAACAAACGTGGCGACGCAAGTCTGCTGAAGCGTATATGTCGATCATTCTCGAAACGCGGTTAAGTAAAGAGAAGATCTTCGAACTGTACTGCAACCAGGTTTACATGGGCCAACAGGCGGGCTTCTCGATTCACGGTTTCGGCGAAGCTGCCAGCGCTTACTTCAATAAAGACGTCACAAACCTGACACTCTCCGAGTCTGCATTTCTCGCCGGTTTGATTCGCAGTCCGAATCGCTACAACCCGTACACGAAAGTCGACACCGCGACTTCGCGCCGCAACCAGGTGCTCGATTCGATGGTTGAAGCCGGAGCGCTCACGGAAGCCGAGGCGAAGACTGCAAAAGATACGCCGTTGCAAGTGGCGCCCGTGCGTGGACGAATTGACGTGTCCGATGCGCCTTACTTCGCCGACTACGTGCAAAACCAACTCGGCGACTTGATCGCCGGAACCGGCGCCGAACACCTGCGCATCTACACGACCATCGACATGGATTTGCAGCGCGCCGCCTACGCTGCTTTAACGAAACAACTCACCGCGCTCGATAAGATCCAGGCGAAACGGTTTGCGCCGGGAACCTTGCAGGCGGCACTCGTGGCGATGAATGCGAAGACAGGCGAGATCGTGGCGATGGTTGGCGGACGCGATTATTCGAAGAGCCAACTCAATCGCGTCACCGATGCGCTTCGCCAACCGGGTTCAGTCTTTAAACCATTTGTCTACGCCACCGCGTTGAACACGGCTTACGATCCAGTGCCGCGCGTGATCACTCCGGCGACGACCTACATGGACGAGCCGAAGACGTTTACGTTCGACAACCAGGAATACTCGCCCGGCAATTTCGGCGAAAGCTACAGTAACGCGCCAGTGACCTTGCGCGACGCCCTCGTCCACAGTCTCAACGTCGTCACGGTGGACGTGGCGATGGAAGTGACGATCGGCCGGGTCATGAATCTCGCC
Source organism: Pyrinomonadaceae bacterium (assembly GCA_035276045.1). Lineage (GTDB taxonomy): Bacteria > Acidobacteriota > Blastocatellia > Pyrinomonadales > Pyrinomonadaceae > PSRF01. The sequence goes on from DATELZ010000073.1 coordinate 47,490, forward strand.
GCGAAAGCCGGACTGCCGAAACCACCACGCGCTTATCCGGCGATGGCCCTCGGCACAAACGAAGCGACACCGTTACAGATCGCTTCGGCGTACACAGCCTTTGCGAACCTCGGAACTCGCACGACGCCGATCGCGATCAATCGCATCACCACCGGCAACGGCGTGACGATCGCCGCCCCGACCACGCAACGCAACGAAGTGCTTCGTTCCGATGTCGCTTACGTCATGACGTCGTTCATGAAAGATGTCGTTAATCGCGGCACGGCGGCGAAAGTTCGCGCGCGTGGTTTGAAGGGGACGCTCGCAGGCAAGACCGGCACGTCGCGCGATGGGTGGTTCGCCGGTTACACGCCGAACATCGTGTGTGCGGTTTGGGTCGGTTTTGATGATGGTTCTCAACTGGGATTGACCGGCGCGAATTCGGCATTGCCGATTTGGGCCGACTTCATGCAGGTCGCGCTTGCGAAACATCCGGCCTGGGAAGGCGACTGGGAGATGCCCGCGGGTGTCGAGCAGGTCGAGATCAATCCGAAGACAGGCGAACTTACAGCTTCAGGTGATACCGAGAAGCGAATAGAGTTTTTTATCAACGGCACGGGTCCGAATCACGCTGCGGAAGCGGAGGAAGAAGCGACGCCTGAAGAGCTTCCTGAACCGACGCCTGAAGTCACGGAACCAACCGAACTGCCGCCCTTGCCTGGTCCATCACCGTCGCCGACGCCACGAAAGGCAGCGACCTTGCCTGATGGTCGTCTTGAAGGAACGATCACACTGGACATCGATCCCGCAACAGGATTTATCGCCGTGGAGACGTGTCCTGTGATTCGCACGAAGACTTTTGTGCTCGGGACTGAACCGAAGAAGTACTGTGGACCGCAGTATCACCGCGGTAACACTATCGAACCGGCTGGACCGGGCCGCCCGCGAGTTGTCGCTACGCCACAACGTTAAGGCTTTTCTAAACGATCGAGCGCTGCATTCAAAGTCTCGATAGCGAGAGCCGCCGCGTGTTGTTTTCGCGATGGCAGACCGCCGATCTCGTTCGCTAGATCAACGCGCGTGATCTCGCGTGCTTCGCCGATCGTCTTTCCCGTAATCAATTCCGTCAAAACCGATCCGCATACCAACGTCGGCGGACAACCGTAGGCGAGAAAACGCGCTGACTTGATTACGCCATCGCCGACGAGCAGCGACAGCCGGATCCGATCTCCGCAAACAGGGTTCTTCTCGTCGGCGACGGCATTTGCGTCGCTGATGTCACCGGCATTTCGCGGATGCGCGAGGTGATCTTTGAATCGATTCGAATACTCCGCCATCCGTGTTATCTGTGTCCGGCGAGAGTCAGTGGCGAGAGCGCTCTCAATCGTTCGACGGCGCGTGACAAGACCTCGACCGTGTAGTCGACGTCTGCTTCGGTGTTTTCTTTGCCAAAACTAAACCGGATCGATCCGCGCGCGAGCTCGTCGTCGACGCCGAGAGCGCGAATCACTGGCGACGGTTCGAGTGTGCCTGACGAACATGCTGAACCGGTCGAGACGGCGACGCCTTCGAGATCGAGATTGATCAACAGTCCTTCGCCTTCGATGAAACGGAAAGAGATGTTTGACAGGTGTGAAAGCCGGTGTTCACGATCGCCGTTCATTACGACGTCGCCGATCCGGTCATGAATGCGTTGTTCGAATGCGTCGCGTAGCGCGGAGTCGTGCGCGACTCGCGCCGGCATCTCCTCGCGGGCAAGTTTCGCTGCTTCACCAAACGCGACGATGCCCGCGACGTTCTCAGTTCCGGCGCGGCGTTCTCGTTCCTGATGACCGCCGACGTTCTGAACCGCGAGACGCACGCCGCGGCGAACGTAAAGCGCGCCAACACCCTTCGGCGCGTATAGCTTGTGCGCCGACATCGAAAGCAGATCGCAGCCAATGTCGTCGACGTCGATTGGAAGCCGCCCGGCAGTCTGCACCGCGTCTGTGTGAAACCAGAGATTCCGTTGTCCGTCCGCACGTCGCTCACGGACAAGCATGCCGGCTTCGCGCACTGGCTGAATCGTCCCGATCTCGTTGTTGGCCCACATCAGCGTGATGAGCACTGTATCGGATCGAAGAGCGGCGCGCAGATCGTCGATTCGGACGATGCCGTTGTCGTAAACCGGCAGGCGAGTGATTTCCCAGCCAGCCTTTTCCAGTGAATCGCAGACGCCTCTTACCGACGGATGTTCGATGGCAGACGTGATGACGTGGCGTCCGTGAGCGGCTGACATCTCACAAAGACCACGTATGGCAAGATTGTTTGCTTCAGTCCCACCGGAGGTAAACACGATCTCATTCTGTTTAGCGCCGATAAGCGCTGCGACTTCACGCCGCGCCCGGTCGACGGCAGTCCGCGCTTGCTGTCCAAAGCCGTGAACACTCGAAGGATTTCCGTAGGTTTCGGTCAGCGCCCTCGTCATCGCGGCCGCCACGCGCGGGTCGACTGGCGTGGTGGCACTGTGATCCAGGTAAATTCGACGGTTCGTGTTCATATCGGAGGCGCCAGCCGCAACCTTCGGCTCCGAAGGCTGCATCTGAGCTTCGCCGTGTTCGCTATTTCTTCAGAAACACGGATAGTGTAGCATGCGTGCGTTGCTCGAGTTGGCTCTCCCAAGACCTACACCTTTCCCAAAGGTCGTAATCTCTTCGGAAGGATAGAACAATGAATTATCTCAAGCTTCCCCTGGTAATTTTGCTGGGCGTTGCCCTTACCGGTGTGTTGAGTTTCGTCTCGACGGTGGACGTTGCTGCTCAAGGATCGACCGCACTCGAGCGCGGTTACCGCACCGGCTATTCAGACGGTTACACGGCGGGTTTCAGAGACGTTACCGATCGCGCCCCGCGCGATTACCAGAACAACGAAGACTATAAACGAGCCGATCGTTCGTACAACGAGGTTTGGGGACCAATCGAAGATTATCGCGACGGTTATCGACAGGGTTTTGAATCCGGATACGCAGCGGGTTACGAACAGAAGCAATTCAATTCGGCGTTGCCGGCCGGGCTGCGCAAACGCGGTAATACGGGTGGTCAAGTTGCAGTAGACGAACAGACCGGCAACACACCCGTCACAAACGATAACGACAATACGATTAATAACTCCGACGCTGCCGTCAATCAGGGCGCTGGTGCATTCCCGATTCCGCGCAATACGATTCTTGCCCTCGAACTGTTGAACCCGCTTTCGACCGACGTCAGCCAGCGCGGCGATCGCTTCCAGGCGCGTGTCGTCGAACCGGCGCAATATGCTGGTTTCATTGTCGACGGACGCGTGTCGCAAATTAAGCGACCCGGAAAAGTGAAAGGCGTCGCCGAACTGCAACTCTCTTTCGATCAGATCCGTTCGACAGACCACCGAACTGCTGCTCTCCAGGCTGAGTTGCTCGAGATCACGCCGATGGGCGACAACATGCCGGACGTTGATTCCGAGGGCGGCGTTAAAGGACGTGACTCTACAAAAGACGATGCGGCGAAGGTCGGAGCTGCATCAGGCATCGGCGCGATCATCGGCGCGATTGCCGGCGGCGGAAAAGGTGCTGCGATCGGTGCGATCATCGGTGGCGGCGCGGGTACGGCAGGCGTGATGACTCAGCGTGGCAAAGACATTCGTCTCGATCGCGGTCAGCACCTGAAGATTCGCACGTCAACCGACACGGGTGTTGAGTGAGAGCAATCACTTTGCTCACGGATTTCGGCACTGCCGACTATTTCGTCGGTGCAATGAAGGGAGCGATTCTCTCGGTCAATCCTCACGCCACGATCGTCGACATAACTCACGAGATTCCAGCACAGGATGTGGCGGCGGGTGCGTTTACGCTACTCGCCGCTTATGAAGTGTTTCCCGCAGGGGCGATTCATGTCGCGGTAGTCGATCCGGGAGTCGGATCATCTCGTCGTCCAATAGCTGTTAGCGCCGGAAATCATCTATTCGTTGGACCAGACAACGGGCTCTTTACTCACATCTACGATCGCCATCCGGCGTTCGAAGCATTCCACGTCACCGCAACGAACTACTTCCGCCATCCAGTCAGCACCACCTTCCACGGCCGCGACATCTTCGCGCCGGTAGCGGCAGCACTCTCGAACGGCATTGATCTCTCATCCCTGGGATCTCAGATCTCAGATCTCATACGCTTGCCGGCGTCCGACGGATTTCAAATCATCCACATCGACCGCTTCGGCAACCTAGTCACCAACATCACGCGCGACGTCTTCAAAGATGGCTCAAAATTATCCGTGAACGGAAAGCTGATAACCGCCTTCAGAACCTTCTACGGCGAGAACGCCGGAGCACCGGACGAAGCCTTTGCCATCTGGGGCAGCGCCGGCTTGCTCGAGATCGCTGTGAATGGCGGTTCGGCTGCGGAGTTACTAGACGTGTCACGCGGAGACAGTGTCATCCTCACTCGCAACTGATAAGTTAATAAAAACTTGACAAGTGGTTCTCAACATGAGAACTTGCAATCGCAGAGCTGCAAGAGCAGCTTGATGCCCCTAAAACAAACCCCCTCATTAACAATAGCGAACCACCCCGCTCGAGGAGAATATGCCATATGCACGCCAAAACACTCGCCACCTTTAGAGGAGGAGGTTACGTTAGTAATGAACGTAATCAGTTTCAAAACACTTCGCGAATTTGCGTCGAGCCACAAAGACGCGTCTGTCCCTTTGCGGGCTTGGTATACGGTTGTCAGAGGAGCTAGTTGGCAGAATCTGGCAGATGTTAAGAAGGTTTATCCTGCGGCTGATCTGGTCGGCAGGTATACTGTTTTCAATATCAAGGGAAATAAATATCGGCTGATTGCCAGAATAGTTTATCGCAGTCAAACTGTCTTTATTATCGGAGTACTTACTCACGAGGAATATGACTTGGGGAAATGGAAAGAGTGAATCAAGCAGTGCGAAAGATTGATCCAGTCCGTTATCGAAGGCTTCTTTCACGAACAATGCCCGTCGTGATCGAGACCGAAGAAGAGAACGCAAGGATGTTGACTATAGTTGAGAAGCTCATGAAGAAAGGTGAAAACCTCACAGCAGAAGAAGAGAAGCTTCTAAAACTGCTTGCCCGCCTGGTTGAGGATTTTGAACAGCGCTACTACAAGCCTCGTGATGCTGAGCCGCTCGAAGTTCTTCACCACTTAATGGAGGAACGAGGGATCAAGCAGAGCCAGCTTTGGGACCTATTTGGTTCAAAGGGCGTCGCCTCCGAAGTGCTCAGCGGCAAACGCGGAATCAGCAAAACGCACGCCCGCGCGCTTGCCGACTACTTTCACGTTCCCGCCGATCTGTTCGTCTAAATAAATCACAAACGCTCTTCAGTACCTAAACGTTGGATACAGCACAAGGATCATTGCGCTTTTGCGGCCGCTTCTTTGGGGGTGGCGGTTGACATGTAGTAGCCCTGGCGGGAGTTGATTTGGAGTTTGCGCTTCTTGCCTTTTTCGTCTTTGGCACTCACGCGAACTTCTAGGGCGTGAAGACGTCCGTCGTCGCTTTCGTCTTCGGCGAGAGTGAAGCCGAGACTGTAACGTGCTGTGAGATTGCCGATGATGCGCGCGAGGCCGGCGCTGTAGTCTTTCGGCCTGCCAACTTTGACTGCTTCTCCACCAGACTGCTGGGCCAGGTGTTTCGCGCTGCCGTAAAGACTCAATCCCATCCAGCCGGCAATCGGTTTGCCTACCGGCATCAAGAACTTGAAGAGCGTTCTCAACTCAACCGTCAACGAGTTGAAGATGACGTTGTTGCGAATCAGGATCTGTTCGGTGGCGTCGCGGTCTTCGAAGAAGATCGGCGCGATGCCGTCGGAGATCCAAACGATCGAGGTCTGCGAGTTTGGCCGTAACTGGGAGGCCTTGCGAGTCGCGTCTTTTACCGCCGCAGCCATGTCGTAGATGTCGTCCAACTCGATCGTGACGTTGCCGTCTCTGTTGACGCGCTTCAGGTTTACCGAACCATCGTCCAGCGTCGTGCGCGTGACGACTGCGCCGTTTCGGCCTTTGATTGTTTCAGTCTCAACGACCTGCGGACCTTTGTCTGGCTCGGCGACCGTGACTGTTCGTTGCCGCGCCTGGTTGGGAAAACTCTCTTTCCCCTCGGCGATAGCTTGCACGCGCGCAAGAGCTGAGGCGAGCTTCGCGCGCTCGTTGGTAAACTCAGTCACCCAAAATCGTTCCTCATCTTCGGCGATATTCATCGCCATGATCGCGACTTCATCTCCCGCCGGCAGCTTCGCCAACTCTTCCTCCATCGCTTTGACGATCTCGGGCCGTTTCAGAAAACGCCCCGCGCCGCTGTCACGCAAGTCGAGGATCAGGACCAGTGCGAGCGGTTTGCGCGCCTGTCCTTCGCGCGTGAAGTAAGAGATGCTGCGTGGTTTGCCCTCGTCGAGAACTTCGAAATTCTCGGTCGTAAGATTATTGACCGGAAGGTTCGTCTTCTTGTCTTTGACAAGCGCGTCGAGAAAGACGACGCGCGTTTTGATCCGGATCGTGTCTTCAACTTCCTGGCCAAAGATTGGAACTGCCAGCACCAGCAGGGTCAGCAAAAGACGTAACGGTGTGTTCATTGAAGTTACTCCTGATCGATAATCGTCGCTTCTTCGGTGATCGACTTGCCGGCGCCTTCGGGATCTTTCATTAGAAGTGCAAGGTTCTTTGGCGAGAGCGTGGCTTGGACCACGGTCGCGTCGCGGCGTGCGATGGTGATCACGAGCACGTGGAACTTGTCGCCGGCTTCACGCAGAAAGATGTAAGCCTGGTCTTCTCCGCCTGCTGAAAGTGTTTGAATCAACGGCGTCCACGATTGATTCATCGCCGCATTAAGCGACGTGCGAAATTGTGTGAACCCTTTGTCGAATGCCTGATCTTCAAAGACCGCAAGCTTGATACTGCCTGCTTCGGCGATGCGTTTCGCAGTGCCGCCTTTGATTTTTGCGGCGGTGGTGGCGACTTTCATTCCCGCTTTTGCGAGGATGGGAATTCCCTGGTGCTTGACGCCATAAAACTGTTCGATCAGCTTTACGACTGAATTGAAGTCATCACCTTCGGCTTGGACCACAGCAGCCGGCAATAACAGCGCAAGACCGATAATCAATACGGGGGCGATGCGAATCGTCTTCATCGAACACCTCACCTACTCATTCTTCGGTTTCGCCGTCTTGGCTGGTTCGATGCCCAACTCCGGAACGCCAAACTGGCCTTCGAGTTTGCTGAGCTTTTCGAGATCGACCGGACCGACGATGTTCACCACGGTGAACTCGCGATCGTCGGTGCTGAGCACTGCGAGACCACCGACCTTTTCGCCCTCGAGCAGTAAGTAAACCTCGAGGTTGCCGTCTTTCTTGCTGGTAAAGTTCACCAGTCGCGTCCACGATGGACCACGCAACTGCGAGCGGATCGCTTCAACGTCGGCGGGCGAGTATTGGTTGTCGTTCTCAAACTCGAAACTCTTGACGTAGATGCCCTTGATGCCGACGAGCAGTTCTTTGACGTGTTTCTCGTCGCCCTCATTCGACAAGAGCTTCGACGCCAAAGTCATCAGCCGCCCGTCGATGTTGACGTCGACGGTTTGACTCGCTTTGGCGGCGAGACGATCAAGGCTGGCCATTTGGATCTTCGAATCCTGAGCTTGTGCCGCCGCAAGAATTGGCGACACGAGGAGAAGTATGGTGATGCTCAGTTTTTGGAAGAGTAGTTTCATGGTCTAACTCCGTTTATCCGACTTTGTGTTGGTTCTTGATCTGGCTTGGCGATGCTATTCGCTGGGCTGACTTTAGTTTTTCGCTGGCGAGCCGCAGGGCCATCATCAACTGTTCTTTGGCGGCGAGTGCTTCTTGTCGATTGAAAGTTCTTTTCTGACGGCGGCGCTTAGGATTTACCGCTACTGTGTCTTTTGGTATTTCCTTGTACACGGATGGCGCGGATGGTTCGGATTGGGCTTGTTGTTGCGGGGGAATATCTGCCTTTTCCGTTCGGAGCCGCAGCCACACTCCGGCAGCCAGCAAGGCGATCAATACGGTTGCGGCAATAGCCAGCAGGGGAAGGTAATTACGCCTGGGCGTTATTATCAGTGGCTTTGGTTGATACCGCAGCGGCGCCAGGATCTCTTCGAGTTCCTGAATCTGCGGATCTGGTTTGCCACTCTTGTCCCACAAGTAATCGTCGTTCATGAGCCCTCCGTAAATCCGAGCTTCTCGCGCAGCAGTTTCATGCCGCGATGAAGGTTGACGCGCACCGACGCAGGCGTCAGTCCGGTACGAGCCGCGATCTCAGGTCCCGTCATGCCTTCGACGAGCCGCAACACGAGCGTTTCCCGATAAGCGTCCGGCAGGTTGCGAATCAGTTCGAGAATTTCGTTGGCGCGTGAATCCGATGTGTCGCTGCCGCGCACTTCATCTGTAATTTCAACCGTGTCTCGCGAGCGCCGGTGAAAATCGACGGCGCGATTACGCGCGATCATCGCGATCCATGGTCCAAACGCCGCCCGGTCGCGTAGCGTGTGCAGCTTCTTAAATGCGTGCAGAAAGATGTCCTGGACGAGATCGTCGACTTCCGCGCGCGGAACGCGAGCGAGCAAGATCCCGTGCACGAGCGCCGCGTAGCGAGCGTAAAGCTGGCCAAAGCCGTCACGGTCGCCTGCGAGTGCGGCTGTTACGAGCACGACTTCGATCGGGGTCTCTTTCGACTGTTCGGTTGCGGCGTTTGCCTGCGGTCTCATCAGAAGCATGTCCGCCGTGGCATCAAGTTCGTACATTACGCTGCCTCGATCCGGTTTTGACATCGCTTAAGACGGGAGAGAGGTTGGGAGTGTTAACAATCTGTGCTGTTGTTTAAGACAACACAGATACGGAACGCGGCGTGGCAGGGTTTTCTTCGGAAGTAAGCTTTTTCAATTCAGGCGTGGCCGAGACTAATCCCGTGCGCCAGATGAACAGCGTTGAAACGACGAGCGCGATGCTGCATGCCACGCCGCCTTCGATGCCGTATCTGCCGCCGGTCAACCAGGCGGGTCCGGCATCCTCGCCGATCAGTATCGGATGGGAAACGATGCGCAGGCCGCTGATGGGCAGGCCAAAGATCCAACCCAGTGCCCAGTTCCAACCCCAGTGCACGCCGAGAGGAAACCACAAGCTTCGCGTTCGCAGGTAAGCGGCCGCCAGCCAGACTCCGGCAAACGCAGTGTTGGCGAAGGTGACGCCCGGAACGACGTTCGGATTGGTGAGATGGACGAAACCAAACGGCAATGAGGTGAGCAGTACTCCGAAGAGGGTGAGCTGCGCGCGGGTAAGAGTTTGGAGTGGATACCCGCGAAACGCCGCTTCTTCCGCGAGCGCCGCGACAAGTAATAGCACCGCGGAGGACACGAGCGATTTCCCTACGGCCGGCAACATGTCGCTGCCGGCAAACGAAAAGCGCAGTCCACCGGCGACGGCTGCTATTGCGACCGCCAGCGCGAGTGCTCCGATTCCGATCGCCGATCCGAAGATCAGATCGCGCACCCAGCCCCGGTGCAACGTGAGGCCGAGTGAACGCCACGGCAAGCCTTCGAATATCCGCACGCACAAGTAACCGGCAATGAGCGCTGCCGCTAACGTCCCAGAACGGAAAGCGATCTCGGCGATGAAATCTGCGTATGGAAACGACGGCACGGCAGCGCGAGCCGCAAATAAGACAACCCGCAGGATCGACACCAAAAGAAACGACGCCGCGATGAAGGCGAAGACGTACAACAGCAGCCGCCATCCGCTGCGCAGCCGGCCAAACTCGTTGAAGAAGATCTTGTGCAGGTCCATTGATTGTTGGCGTCGCATTCTAACAGTTATTTTTCCCCTCTGTGTTCTCTGCGTTGAATTTGCTTGAAGATGTAGTTAAACGCAGAGATCTCGGAGAGACGCAGAGAGCGCCGAGCGGTGTGCTAGACTTTGTGAGCTTTCGATGGCCGAAAACCGAGAAAATCTAAGCCCGGAGCAACGGGAACGCATTCGTCGCCGCCGTCGCGGGCTGCTCTGGGTGCTCGGCGCGACCGTGCTGCTGCTGCTCTCGATCATCGTCTCGCAGCAGCTTTGGCTCTGGACCGTCATCCGCCCTGACACAGCGTCCGACACCCTCGTGCTGTACGCCCTATCGACGCTCAACTTCGTCGCGTTCGTAGTCTTTCTCTTTATCTTCGCTCGCAACCTGCTCAAGTTGCGGCGCGAACGCAGAGAACGGCAGCTCGGTTCAAAGGTCAAAACGCGTCTCCTCGTCTACTTCATCTCGATCAGCTTTCTGCCGATCACGGCGATGGCCGTGTTCTCGTATCTCTTTCTCAACCGCTCGCTGGAAAAGTGGTTCAACCCGCTGCCTGACGAGATCCTGCAACAGGCTGAACGCGTCCGGCGCGAGACGTTCGAGAGCCAGGGGCAAACATTGCGCGACACTGCTTCGCTGCTCGTGATGTTGCTCAACAGGCAAACGCCAAACGAGCGACAAGCGACGTTGGATCAGGTGATCGCGTCAGGCCAATGGGCCGGCATCGAGATTGTCTCGAATGACGGGACAGTCATCACGAAAAGCCGTGCAGACCTGTCGCCCGGCGACCGCGAAAGCCTCGACAAGCTGTTCGCCGAAGCTCGCGTTTCTCGCGGGTCGACCGATCCGGCGTTGACCGATGGCAAAGACTTCGACGTCATCTCCACGCCGCTCAACCAGTCGGAGACATTGATCATCGCGCCCCAGAAACGCGCGTCTAAAGATCTCAACGATTTTGTGTCAGCCTCCGAGCGCGATTACCAGGAGTTGGTCGCGAAACAGCGGCGCGTGCGTTTGTTGGGACTTTCAACGCTGGGTTTGATGACGTTGATTCTGTTGTTTGTCTCTAGCTGGGTGGCGATTTATCTCGCGCGCGGCATCGCCACGCCGATCAAAGCACTGGCGGAAGCCTCAAAAGAGATCGCACGCGGCAATCTTACGCATCGCGTCACGACGATTGCCGACGACGAACTCGCGCTGCTGGCCGAGTCGTTCAATCAAATGACGACGCAACTCGAAGAGAACCGCAGCCGCATCGAAGCTGCTGCTGCCGAGTTGCGTGACAAGAACCTTGCGCTGCGAGACCGTGGCAATTACATCGAAACGGTGTTGCAGTCGTTGTCGACCGGAGTGGTTTCGGTTGACGAGAACGATCGCGTCACGACCTTGAACGCGTCGGCTTCACGCATGCTTGGGTTGGATGACAACCTAGAAGCAAACCCGCCGTTGAATAGTTTGATTGGGGCGGAAGACTGGTTCGTCGTCGATCGACTGCTGCGACGCGCGCGCCGCATCGGTCACGCAACCGAACAGACTCAACTCGAAAGCGGAGCAATAAATGGAGTGAACGGCGGCGGCGGTGGTCCCGGCGGTGGTCCATTACCGGTCGCGATGACGGCGACTGCGATGCGCGACTCGAAAGGTCCACGCCCGGGCGTCGTCCTCGTGATCGAAGATCTTTCCGAGTTACTCGCCGCCCAACGAGCAGCAGCGTGGAGCGAAGTCGCGCGACGCATGGCCCACGAGATCAAAAACCCGCTCACGCCGATTCAACTCTCCGCGGAACGAATCGCGAAAAGCTACGCGCGCGCCAACGGCAAAAGCAATGGCTCGAATGGAGCTTTCGACGACCGCATCGACGAACGGAAAGTCGCCGCCGTGATTGCCGAATGCACCGAGACGATCGGCCGCGAAGTCGCGGGTCTGAAAGCGATGGTCGACGAGTTTTCACGTTTCGCGCGTCTGCCGGCCACCCGTCTGGAATTCGCCAATCTCAACGAGGTCGTAAACCAGGCCGTCGGCTTGTATGAAGAACGGCTGGAGGACGCGCGCATCGAACTCAAGCTCGAGCCGGATCTTCCGGCCACGATGATCGACGTCGAACAGATCAAACGCGTCTTTGTTAACCTGATCGACAACGCGCTTGACGCGCTCGTTTCCGGCAACGGCGAAAGGTTGATCACGATCGGCACGAGCCGTGACGTCGAAACCGGGGTGTTGCGAGCGGAAGTTGCCGACACCGGGAAGGGAATCGCTCCCGGTGATTTCCGGCGCTTGTTCGAGCCATACTTTTCGCGCCGCGATAGTGGCACCGGTCTCGGGCTCGCGATCGTGCAACGAATCATCCTGGAACATGGCGGACGGATTCGCGCCGAGAAGAATAATCCGCGCGGCGCAAAGTTTGTTGTCGAGTTGCCGGTGAATCACGCATAACAGATGGATTCGATTCTCATAGTTGACGACGAGCGCGGCATTCGCGACACGCTGCGCGCGGTGATGGAAGACGAAGGATTTTTCGCCGATGCCGTGTCGACCGGCGAAGAGTGTTTGAAGGCACTCGGCCGCCGTGCTTATGGCTGCATCCTGCTCGACGTGTGGCTGCCGGGAATCGACGGCCTGGAAACGTTGAAACAACTGCGCGCCGCCGGTTCGGACGCTGCCGTCGTCATCATTTCCGGTCACGGCAACATCGAAACCGCTGTGCGCGCGACAAAACTCGGCGCCTTCGACTTCATCGAAAAACCACTCTCGATCGAGAAGACAGTCCTTACCGTTCGCAATGCCCTCCGCCAACAGCGATTGGAGTTGATGAACGCCGATTTGGCCGCGGCGCTCGCGCGTGAGTACACGATGGTGGGCGAGTCGGTGGCGATGCGCGCGTTGCGCAAACAGATCTCGGTCGTTGCCCCAACTGACGGACGCGTTTTGATCTATGGCGAATCGGGCACCGGGAAAGAACTGGTGGCCCATGCGATTCATGCGGAGTCGCTGCGCGCCGCCGCACCGTTTATCGAAGTAAATTCGGCCGCGATTCCCGAGGAACTAATCGAGTCGGAGCTTTTCGGACACGTCAAAGGCGCTTTCACCGGCGCGACTGCCGCGAAGAAAGGCAAGTTTGAACTGGCCGACGGCGCGACGATCTTTCTCGACGAAGTCGGCGACATGAGCCCGAAGGTGCAGGCGAAAGTGTTGCGCGTGCTTGAAGAACAACGCTTCGAACCGGTCGGCAGTGGCACGTCGATCACCGTCGACGTGCGCATCATCGCCGCGACCAATAAACGTTTGGACGTCGAGATCGAACAGGGAAACTTTCGCGCGGATCTTTTCTACCGGCTCAACGTAATTCCATTCGAGTTGCCGCCGTTGCGCGAACGGCTTGAAGACGTGCCGCTGCTCGTCGATTATTTCAACCGGCACTTCTCACAGGCATACGGCAAGACGCCCAAGCAGTTTCTGCCGGAAGCGTTCGAAGAGATGCAGTCGTATTCATGGCCGGGCAACGTGCGTGAGTTGCGAAATACGATCGAGCGCGTAGTGATCATGCATCCGGGCGTGAAAGTCGCCGCCACCGACCTGCCGCCACACGGCAAGGAAGAACCGCCCGCGGCGTCGTTCAGGTTCCCGTCCTTTAAAGAGGCGACCGAGGCTTATCATCGCGAGTTCATCCAGCGCAAACTCGAAGAAGCGGAAGGAAACGTTTCGCGCGCGGCTGAGCTGATGGGCGTCGATCGCAGCCATCTCTATCGCCGTATGCGAGCCCTTGGCATCCAGAACCGGGAACGGGGCATCACGTCGTAACGTGGATTGTGTTAAAATCCGGTGCTTTTGCCGTGTGCGAAAGAGATTGAGGGTTTAGATGGATTTTACGACTAAAGAGCTGTTGAAGCGTTACGCGAAACTCGCGATCGGACAACCGTTTTCCCCGGTATTGTTGAATATTCTGGTGACGTCCGTGTGCGACATGCGCTGCACGCATTGTTTTTTCACGGACGAACTCGACGACCGCCCGCGTAAGAAACTCCAGATGAAAACTCACGAGATCGAACGGATCTCGGAGACGCTGGGTGGCAATCTCGGCGTTCTGATCCTCGCCGGCGGCGAGCCGTTCACGCGTAAAGACCTGCCGGAGATCGCGCGCGCGTTTTATACCAACAACAAGCTCGAATCCATTTACATCATGTCCAACGGGCAGATTCAGAAACGAATCTTTCCGGACGTCACACGCATCCTGCAGGAGTGCCCGAACCTGAACGTCACCGTGGCGCTCGGCATCGATGGTCCAAAACTCGAGCACGAGAAGATTCGGCAGAAACCCGGTTCTTGGGACATCGCCATCGACACTGCGCGACAACTTCAGTCGATCAAGAAGGAATATCCGCAGCTCGACGTGCAAACGTGCACCTGTTTCATGAATTCCAACCAGGACACGATCTTCGAGTGGTACGACTTTCTGAAGTACGACCTGAAACCCGACAAAGTAAACTTCAACTACATTCGTCCGCCGTCAGCCGATCCAAAAGAGTTGGACATCGATCACTCGCGCTACGCGAAGCTGGCCCAGATGATCGACGACGATTCGCGTCATGCTGCTATCAAGAACAACTACGGCGGCAAGGCCGGTTTCTTCAAAGCGGCGATCGACATCTACATGCACGGGCTGATCGCGAAGACGCAGGAAACGCAGACCGCGCAGATGAAGTGCTACGCCGGTACCGCGGGCGGTGTGATATACGATGAAGGCACCGTCTCGTCGTGCGAGAACCTCGATCCGATCGGCAACCTGCGCGAGTTTGATTGGAACTTCCAGAAGTTGTGGCTGTCGCCCGCGATGAAAGCGCGGCGGCAGAAAGTGGCGGACGGTTGTTTCTGCACGCACGAGTCGAATAGTTACTATCCGTCGCTGCCGTTCAATCCGGGCCACTTGATTCAGATCAAAAAACTCGAGCGCGAGATGAAGAAGGCGCGCAAAGTGATCGACCGAATCGATCCGGAGCCGGAAGGCGTGACGGCCGAAGGTTTTTAGCCACAAAGAGCACAAACGCAGAACACAAAAGGTACAAGAACAAAGTTGATGTCCTCGCAGCCGCGTATTCCCAAAATCCTGATCATCTCGTCTGACACCGGCGGTGGACATCGTTCCGCTGCGGCGGCAATCGTGGCCGGCGTACAGAAGTTTTTTGACGGCGAGTCGTATGCGGTGCGGGTAGTGCGCGCGGTCGAGGAGTCACATCATCTCGCCGACAAGCTGGTTCGTTTGTACAACTGGCTGCTCCGGAACCGGCAGCACTGGATGAAGTATTACTACTGGTTCATAAATTGGTTTCGACCTGAGACGAGCCAGTTTTTCCACAAACGTTGTGTGGGTTATGTCGTTGAGCTTTTCGAGCGCTGGTGTCCGCACATCGTTGTCAGCGTTCATCCGCTGACGCAGCATATGTTTGCGCGCGTGCTGAAGGAATTGAATCTTGCGGATCGCGTGCCTCTCGTTTCCGTTGTTACGGATCCTTGTTACGGCTTTTGGAAGGGTTGGGCTTGTGCGGACGTCACGCTTTATCTCGTCGCGAG
>DATELZ010000074.1:0-27993 GCA_035276045.1 Pyrinomonadaceae bacterium
AAGATCGCGTAGAAGTTTATCGAGTGCCGGGCGCATTCGAGATTCCTTTGCTTGCTCTTCGACTCGCCCAGTTGCGCAAATTTGATGCAGTTATTTGTCTTGGTACCATCATTCGAGGTCAGACTCCCCACTTCGATTACATTGCTAACGAGGTCGCACGCGGCATCTCGCACGCCGGTTTGGAAAGTGGAATCCCGGTCGTCTTTGGTATCGTTACTGCTGATACAGTCGACCAGGCCATTGACCGCGCCGGAGTGAAGTTGGGTAACAAGGGATTCGAAGCTGCCATGACAGCAGTCGAGTTAGCTAATCTTTACAAGGAATCATTCGAAGCGTGATGAGCATCCTAGTGGCAGCTCATCAGATTAACGGGTGTTGGTAATTTTTTATGGGTTCGCGACGTAAGGCACGGGAATGTGCCTTGCAAATGCTCTTTGCGGCTGACGTTGCCGAAATGCCTGCAACCGACGTGGTTCGCAGCTATTGGGCCGAACTCGGCGAGGCTGATCTCGACGCGACGGCCCGCGAGTTTGCTACACGGCTGGCAGCCGGAACACTACAAAACCTAGAACTGCTCGACGATCGCATCCGTTCGCGCGCGGAACACTGGCGCATCTCGCGTATGGCCGTCGTCGATCGCAACATCCTGCGACTCGCAGTTTACGAATTCCTATACGAGCCGACGCCACGAACCGTGGCGATCAACGAAGCGCTTGAAATCGCGCGCCGGTTCTCGACCTACGAGGCCACGCAGTTCATCAACGGCATCCTCGACGCCATCAAGCGCGACCTGGACGAACAACAACCGCAACGTAACGTCCAGCCGGAAGCAGAAGACAGCGAAACGGACGCTGCTGATGAATGACGACTTCGAAGATCGCCTTAGGCAGATCTCCACGAGGATCGATCAACTGCGCGCCAGCGCAGGCAAAGACAGACGCGAGTTGCTTGATAGATTGTTCCGGAACGTTCACAGTCTGAAAGCCGCTGCACACGCCAATGGACTGACCGATCTCGCCGCACGCGCTCACGAGTTCGAGGATTTACTTCACGCCATTCGCACCGGCAAGGCTTCGCTCGATGAATTGACCGATATCGAACCTTCGCAAAACATACAGATTGAGAACGTTATTCCCGCCGAGATCCGCCGTTCCTTAAAAGACGAAGAACGACACCGGCTCGCCGAATGCCTCGCCGAAAATGCGAACGTCTACGTCGTCGATACGAGCTTTGCGATGCCGGACTTCGACAGCCAGTTTCAGCAGTTGAAAGTGGAGCTAAACAGCATTGGCGAAGTGGTCGCAACGGCGCCAAAGGTGGAAGGCGACAAGATTAATTTCCGGATACTGTTTGCAACGAACTCCGATCTTTACCGGATATGTCATCAGGCAATGTTGGCTGGCCGTTCGGTTGGCAAAGATGTCGGCTTCTCGATTCGCGTAGAGGGATCCTTACCAAAATCCGTGTGCAACGCTCTTGCAGATCCGTTGATGCATCTCGTGCGTAACGCAGTAGATCATGGAATTGAAACCAAGGGGCACGTCACGATCCACGTCACGATCGAAGCCAGCGAAACACGGATTTCAGTCATCGATGATGGTCGTGGCATCGATCCCGCGATCCGCGATTTGATTTTTCAACCCGGATACTCAACAGCCAACGCGATAACCGAGATCTCCGGTCGTGGCGTTGGCCTTGACGTCGTGAAGACAGCGATCGAAGAACTCGGCGGCGCGATCAACGTCACGAGTGAACTCGGAACGGGATCGACGTTCGAGATCGTCCTGTCAAACGCGGATTAAGTCGCCCAATCCATCTTCGGATGCATCGTGTGCCACTTCGTCGCCCGCTCAAATGCCAGCGCCACTCGCAACGGCGACACTTCATCATAAACACCGCCTGTGAACATGATCGCCGCCGGTAAATCATTCACAAACCCGCACGGCAAGACGACCGCTGGATGACCCGTCAGGTTTGTCACTAACAAGCTCGCACTCCCCGGCGCGGGACTGACGAACACGTCCCACTGCGACATCAGCTTTTCCATCTCGTGCATCAGCAACGTCCGCGCCCGTTGCGCGCGCAGGTATTCAACCGCCGGAATAAACCGCGACGTGCGGAACGTGTTCGGCCAATCGCCCGGTCCTTGTCCCGACAACTGGTTAACACGCCCATCGCGCGTAATGTCGTCGAACGCCGCCGCCGCTTCTGCCGTCAGGATGTAGCGCAACGGCGCCGCCGAAAACTTCGGCAACTCGATCGGCGTCAGCTTAGCGCCTGCCTTCTCCAGCGCTTCGAGCGCGGTCTTATACACTGCCCGTCGCTGTTCCGCCGTTTGCCGCTGCTGTGGCGTCGGGTTCGCCGGGCCGCCTCCACCCGGGCCACCTCCACCTGGACCGCCAGTGCCTTCAAACTCCGCCTTCAAGTACCCGATGCGCAACGTGCTGATGTTCGTATCAGGATTCCAGTTGAACGGCGCGTCGCCGACGGTGATGTCTTTGCCATCCGGCCCATAGATCGCGTGCAGCGCTGCCGCGCAATCCTCGACGCCACGACACATCGGACCGATCTTGTCCATGGTCCAACTCAAACCCATCGCGCCATAGCGGCTGACGCGTCCGTACGTCGGACGCAAACCCGTCACGCCGCAACGCGACGACGGCGAAACGATCGAGCCGAGCGTTTCCGTGCCCATCGAGAAACCGACCAATCCGGCCGCAGTCGCCGCTCCAGGCCCGGCGGACGAACCGCTCGAACCCTGTTGCGCTTCATCCGGTTGCCACGGATTTCGTGTCACGCCGGCAAACCATCGCGCACCCTGCGCGAGCGCGCCCATCGATAGCTTCGCCACGAGCACTGCGCCCGCTTCGTTCAAGCGTTCGACAACGGTCGAATCGTAATCGACGATCTGATCGCGATACGGCTCAGCGCCCCACGTCGTTTTGATCCCTTTCGTGGCGAACAGGTCTTTCGCACCCCACGGAATACCGTGCAGCGGACCGCGATACTTGCCTCGTTTGATCTCCGCGTCGGCGGCGGCCGCTTGTTGCAGCGCCAGCTCTTCGGTCAACGTCACCACGCACAAAAGCTTTGGTCCATAGCGCTTCAAGCGACCGAGATACATCTTCGTCAATTCGGTCGACGTGATGCGGCGCGTGCGAATCAGCTCAGCCAACTGCGGCACGGTCGCAAACGCGAGGTCTTCCACTGACTTGTACGCAGGCACTTCAACCTTGCTCAAACGGAACTTCGTGCCCCGTCCATACAGCTCTTTTCGAGCGCGCGCGGGATGAAACGCGATCGCCGGTTCAGTGTCGAGCGGAACGTCGATCTTGCGCACGGTCTCATAAGCGTCGAGATTGCGATTGACGCCGGCGAGGGCCATCGCTTCCTGCGCGTCGGTGAACTCGATGCCGATCAGTTTCTCAGCCTCGTGCATCATCTCCTTGGTGATGCGTTGCGAAGGTGTAGGCGATGGCGAAGGTGTAGGTGATGGCGTTTGTCCGAGAACGGGGACCTTGGAGGCGGTAGCCACTCCAAGAGCGGACAGCAGCTTGATGAAACTTCGTCTGCCAACACGGATTTTTCTAATTTTCATAGTGGGACCGTCTGAGTGCAAATTAATGCGGCAGATGATAGTCTATCGCTACACAAAAAACTAAATGGATTTCCCAGCTTGACCCAACAAAACAGAACAGATCTATTAGAGTTAATTGCGGAAGAATTTGGCGCAAACGCCGCCTATGTCCAGGGGCTTCTCGACCGTTTTCAAAGTAATCCAAACCTGGTTGACGACTCGTGGCGGTCGTATTTTAGCGAACTGGTCGGCGATGGTGTTGCTGATGGCACTGGTCCCGCGCCACAGCCGGGAAACGGAGCTGCGAGTGTCGCGGCTGCGCCTGCGCCGGAGCGTAAACCAGTTGCCCCCACGCCGGCCGCAGCGCCGGCGCCTGCACCCGCACCCGAAGCAAACGTCGAAGCCACACCACTGCGCGGACCGGCACTGAAGATCGTCGAGAACATGGAGACCAGTCTCTCCGTTCCGACCGCGACTTCCGAGCGCCGCATGCCGGTAAAACTGCTCGACGAGAACCGCCGCATCATCAACCAGCATCTCGCCGAAAACGATCGCGGCAAAGCGTCATACACACACTTGATTGCGTGGGCCGTGCTGCGCGCGCTCGACGAGTTTCCGCAACTCAACGACGGTTTCGGCGAAGCCGGAGGCAAACCCGCGCGCCTGAAACGTCCCGAGGTGAATCTCGGCGTCGCCGTCGATCTGATGAAGAAAGACGGAACGCGCACGCTCCTGGTCCCAAACGTCAAGAACGCAAACCGTCTGACCTTCTCGGAATTTCTCGAAGCCTATGACGACGTCGTCACCCGCGCGCGCGAAGGCAAACTCCAGGTGCCGGATTTCCAGGGAACAACAGTCTCGCTGACCAATCCCGGCACGCTCGGCACGGTCGCTTCGATTCCGCGTCTGATGGTGGGCCAATCGGTGATTATCGCCACCGGCGCGATCGAGTATCCGGCTGAGTACCAGGCGATGTCGCCGGAAGCGCTTTCGCAACTCGGCATCAGCAAAGCGATCTCGATCAGCAGCACTTACGATCATCGCGTTATTCAAGGCGCTGAGTCGGGCGCGTTTCTCGCACGCGTGCACGACTTCATCATCGGCAAGCACGATTTCTACATCAACATTTTCAAAGACCTCGGCATCCCGCACGTCCCGTTTCGCTGGAACCTCGATCGGAATCCGTTCTTCCTGCCGGGCGATCACCTGCGCGAACAGAGTTTGAAAGAAGCGCGCGTGATCGAGTTGATCAATGCCTATCGCGTCCGCGGCCACTTGATCGCCGACACCGATCCACTGCATGCGTTGCCGCTCTTGTATCACCCGGAACTCGACATCGAGACGTACGGCCTGACGATCTGGGATCTCGATCGCGTGTTTATCACCGACGGTCTTGCGAATCGCGAAAGCGGCACATTGCGCGACATTCTCGACATCCTTCAGCGCGCTTACTGCGGCAAGGTCGGCATCGAGTACCGTCACATTCAAAGTAAAGAAGAGAAGAGCTGGATTCGCGAACAGATCCGGCGGGAGTTTGTCGAACCACAACCGATCCCGGTCGAGGTCAAGAAACGTCTGCTGTGGAAACTGATCTCGGCCGAACAATTCGAACGTTTCCTGCACACGAAATACCTGGGCCAGAAACGCTTTTCACTCGAAGGCTGCGAAACCGTGATTCCCGTGCTCGATCGACTGATCGACGGCGCGGCCGCTCGCGGTGTGCAAGAGGTCGTCTTCGGCATGGCCCATCGCGGCCGCTTGAACGTGCTGGCGAACGTGATCGGCAACCTGTGCGAACGCATCTTCGCAGCGTTCGAAGGATCGGTCCATCCTGAATTTCCCGCCGACGAAGGCGACGTGAAGTATCACCAGGGCGCCACCGGCGAGCGCGAGCTCGAAGACGGCCGTAAAGTCGGTCTGTCACTCTCGCCGAATCCGAGCCACCTCGAGGCAGTCGATCCCGTCGTCGAGGGCATGGTGCGCGCGAAGCAGGATGAACGGATGGGCAAAGAGAACCTGACCCGCGAACAAGTGATGGATCTCGCGTTGCCCGTTCTGTTGCACGGAGACGCGGCCTTCGCCGGACAGGGCGTCGTGATGGAGACGTTGAACCTCGCCGGATTGAAGGGGTATCGCACGGGCGGGACGATTCACATCATCATCAACAATCAGATCGGTTTCACCACGTCGCCGGAAGCCGGACGTTCGACGATCTATTCGACCGACGTCGCGCGCATGACGCAATTGCCGATCTTCCACATCAACGGCGACGATCCGGAAGCTGCGTATCGCGTGCTTCAGATCGCGCTCGATTACCGGCAGGAGTTCAACAAGGACGTCGTGCTGGATCTGATCGGCTTCCGCCGTCTCGGTCACAACGAAACGGACGAGCCGAGCTACACGCAACCGTTGATGTATGCGCGCGTGAAGGCGCATCCCGGCGTGCGGACTGTTTACGCGAAGCGACTGATCAAGGAAGGCGTCGTCACCGAGGAAGAGGTTAATGATCTGATCGCGGAGCGCGTGCGCCGCTACGAAGATGCCCTTGCGAACGCGAAGAGGAAAGTCGCGGAAGAACCGCCGCAAGCGCAGCCTCGACTCGAAGAGATCGACGGATCGGTGATCGTTCCCACCGGCGTCAATCCGGAAAACATCAAGAACATCGCGCACAAGATCGCGGTAGTCCCCGATGGTTTCCACGTCAATCCGAAGATGGTGGGCCAACTGGCGCGGCGCGCGAAGATGGGCGATGGAAGTTTGCCGCTCGATTGGGCGTTTGCGGAGGCGATTGCGTTTGGATCCCTCGTGCTCGAGGGCACGCGCGTGCGTTTGAGCGGGCAAGACAGCGGCCGGGGGACGTTCAGCCAGCGTCACGCGGTGTTGTACGACACGCAGACCGGCAAAGCGTGGGCGCCGCTTTCGGAGTTGCGATCCGATGCGAGTCCCGAAGCGCATTTCGACGTGTACGACAGTTCGCTGTCGGAAGAAGGCGTGTTGGGTTTTGAGTACGGGTATTCAGTTATCGACGACGATGCGCTCGTCTTGTGGGAAGCGCAGTTTGGCGACTTCGGCAATGGCGCGCAGACGATCATCGATCAGTACATCGCCGCTTCCGAAGACAAGTGGAAACAGCAATCACGCGTCGTGATGTTGTTGCCGCACGGGTACGAAGGACAGGGACCGGAACACTCGAGCGCGCGGCTCGAACGTTACCTGCAACTTTGCGCGGAGAACAATCTACAGGTCTGTTATCCGACCACTCCGGCGCAGTATTTTCACTTGTTGCGGCGTCAGGTGCGGCCTGGAATGGAACGTCCGCTGATCGTGATGACGCCGAAGAGTTTGCTTCGCTTGCCCGCTGCGACGTCGACAATCGACGATCTCGCAAACGGTGGTTTCAAGCCGGTCATCGACGATGCTGAGATCGCGGATCCAGCGGCAGTGCAACGGATCGTTTTGTGTTCCGGCAAGGTCTATTACGACTTGATCGACGCGCGAAAGAAATCACCCGAAGCACGGGTCGCAGTGGTGCGTCTCGAACAGTTTTATCCATTCCCGTTGCGCAGCATTCGCGAGATACTCGGTCGCTACGAAAACGCTCGTGAACTGATCTGGGCGCAGGAAGAGCCGCAGAACATGGGCGGCTGGACGTTCATGCAGGAGCGACTCGAAAACCTGCTCCCAAGGTGTGATCGACCTCGCTATGTCGGGCGTTCGGCGTCGGCAAGTCCGGCTACAGGTTCGTACGGCATTCACCAAAAAGAGCAGGCTCAGCTTGTCGCCGACGCTTTATCCGTGTCATCCGTGTGAGCCATGCTCAATAGCCGTTGACGCTCAAAGTGAGCTGCAATCTCTTCCGCAGTTTTCCGGCCCACAAAGGGCGTCAACTCGTTAACACCCGCCTTCGCGATTCTCTGGATCGAACCAAAGTGCCGTAACAGTCTTCCCTTGCGTTTGTCGCCAACGCCGGGGATTGCCGTCAGTTCAGAAGTGAAGTCGCGCAGTTCGCGGCGCTTGCGGTGGTAAGTGACGGCAAAACGGTGTGTCTCGTCGCGGATCATTTGCAACAGTCGCAGGATCAACGAGTGCGAATCGAGATACACGGGCTCGTCTTCGCGTCCCTTCACGAGAAGATACGCGACGTCGTTGTGACGTTGCGGCGGTTTCACGACGCCGACCATCGGAATCGCTTCCAAACCAAGCTCGCTCATCGAGTGGGCCGCCGCCATGAGCTGCGCTTTGCCTCCGTCGATCACGATCAGATCCGGCAACGGTTTTCTTTCTTCAAGCAAGCGACGATAACGGCGCGTCACCACTTCCTGCATCGACGCGACGTCGTTCGCCCCCTCGACACTGCGAATACGAAACTTGCGATATTCAGACCGATTCATCCGCCCGTTGTCGCAAACGACCATTCCGGCGACATTCTCCGCGCCCTGAATGTGCGAGATGTCAAACGACTCGATCCGCGCCGGAAAGTGCGGCAACTCCAGCGTCTCCTGTAGCTCTTCGAGCACGAGTTTCATGTCAGGCTTGAGAATCCGGAATCGTTGCTCGAAAGCGTTCTTCGCGTTCTTGTCGACCAGATCGATCATGTCTCGCTTCTCGCCACGTTGCGGATCGAATATCCTCACGCGCCGGCCTTTTCGTTTGCTCAACGCTTTCTCGAGCAACTCGCGATCGTTGAAGTCGACAGGCACGTAGATCTCGCGCGGGACGTAATCGGAGGCGTAGTACTGCGCCAGCACTTCGCTCAAAAACTCCGCCGGATCAAAATGGTCTTCCGACAAATCTTCCCAGAAGAACTCGCGCCGCCCCACGATGTTTCCTTCGCGCATCGTGAACAACTGCAACGCGAGCCGCTGGCCTTCGCGGTAGTAACCAAAGATGTCGATGTCGCTGTCTGACGTGGTCGCCATCTTCTGCTGTTCAGAAAGACGGATAACGGTCTTGCGCAGGTCGCGATACTTCGCGGCGAGTTCGTAGCGCGTATCTTCGGACGCTTCGAGCATGCGCGCTTCGAGCGTGTCGGCCAACTCTTTGTTGCGCCCTTCGAGCAGCAGTCTTACGTCGCGCACCGCTTCCTGATATTGTTCCGGCGTGCACAGCCCTTTGACGCATGGTCCGAGACAGCGTTTGATGTGATACTCGAGACACGGCCGCGGCGCTTTGCCGTCTATCTCGATGTCGCAGGTTCGCAGTTGAAAAGTGCGATTGATCAGGTCGATAGTCCGGCGCGCCAGACTGGCCGGAAGAAACGGACCAAAGTAAAGCGCGCCGTCGCGTTGAACCCGTCGCGTGATCACGACTTTCGGAAACGGTTCGTTGATCGTGAGTTTCAGGTGTGGGTACGACTTGTCGTCCTGTAATTTGACGTTGTAACGCGGCTTGTGCTGTTTGACGAGACTCGCTTCGAGGATCAACGCCTCGACTTCATTGTCGGTAAGAATGAACTCAAAATCCGTAATCTGCCCGACCAGCGCATCGGTTTTGCGGTCGAACGGGCGCGCGCGGAAGTACGAACGCACGCGGCTGCGCAGGTTTTTCGCCTTGCCGACATAGATCACCTTTCCGGCCGCGTCCTTGTGCAGATAAACGCCCGGCGATGGTGGGATTTCTTTGAGTTTTTCCTCTAGGGGCACAACGTTTGAAATGCCATTTTAGCGTACGAGGATTGAGAAAGCCTCTCTGCGGCCCTCCGCGCCTCTGCGGTTTGTTGTTTCACCGACAGATTTACCGCAGAGGCGCAGAGGGCCGCAGAGACTAGACCTTTGGGACACGATGCGTTTCTCCTTCGAGTTTGCGATAAATAAGCCGTTCGATGCGGTCGGTTTTGGCTTGAATGCCGTCGATCATTTGATAGTCGTGCCGGAGTATCCGGCGTTTGACACAAAAATCCGGCTGATCGAGCACAAACAGTCGGCCGGTGGGCAGACGGCGACGGCGATGGTCTCGCTTCAGCGGCTCGGTTTGAAAACGGCGTACGCCGGACGTTTCGGGTCGGACGCGGAAGGTCACTTCGGACTCGCGACGTTGAAAGACGACGGCGTCAACGTCGACTACGCGGAGATCGTCGAGGGCGCGACGAACCAGATCGCGTTTATCACAATCGACGCGCGCAACGGCGAACGCACGATCGTCTGGGACCGTGACGACCGGCTCGCTTATCGGCCGGAAGAAGCGCCGGTTGAGTTTGGAACGATGGGACGCGTGTTGCACCTGGACGCTCACGATCCACCGGCGTGTCTTCGGTTGGCCCAGGCGGCGCGAGAGTCCGGCACGATCGTGTCTGCTGATATCGACAACGTCTACGGCGGCTTACCCGACCTGCTGCCGTTTATCGACATACTGATCGGATCGAAAGAGTTTCCGCATCGTGTGACCGGGATCGTCGACGCGCGCGCCGCATTGATCGAATTGCAGACGCGTTACGGCTGCGCGATCACCGGCATGACGATGGGAACTTCGGGCGCGGTGATTTACTGCGACGGTCAGTTTGTCGAATCGACGGCGTTTCCAGCACCCGGTGGTTGCAAAGACACGACCGGCGCGGGCGACGCGTTTCACGGCGGGTTTCTTTACGGGTTGCTGCGCGGCGATGCGATCGAGACGTGTTTGCGTTTCGGTAACGCGGTGGCGGCGATGAAGTGCTCGGCGCTTGGCGCTCGCACTGCGCTGCCCACGCACGAGCAACTGCAAAAATTCCTGAATTTATAAAATCCATGTTATAGAGGTGACTATGAGACTCACGTTAGTCGTAGTGATTGCGTTGCTTCTGGGCCTCGTGCCAACGCAGCAATCGACCGGCGCCGCCGACATCGTCTTCAAGAATGGAAACGTCTACACGGTCGATCCGAAACAGCCGCGCGCGCAGGCGATTGCCGTCAGCAAAGATCGCATCGTCTTCGTCGGTTCAAACGCCGAGGCGCAGAAGTTTGTGGGCGCGAAGACGCGCGTCGTCGATCTGAAGGGCGGCACGGTCCTGCCTGGTTTCGCCGATGCGCATCAACATCTCTCCGGCGTGGGCCAACGCGAGATGACGTTGAATCTCGAAGGCACGATGAGCCTCGAAGACTTCCTCGCGAAAGTGAAAGCACGGGTGGACCAGGCGAAGGCGGGCGAGTGGGTGACCGGACGTGGCTGGATCGAGACTCACTGGAAACCGCCTGTGTTTCCGACACGCTGGGACCTCGACAAAGTCGCGCCCAACAATCCCGTGATTCTCGGACGCGCCGATGGACATGGCTCCGTCGCCAATAGCGCGGCGTTGAAACTCGCGGGCGTCGATAAGAACACGCCGAATCCATTCGGCGGCGAGATTTCGAAAGACAAGCAGAGCGGCGAACCGAATGGCATGTTGCTCGACTCTGCGCAGGGAATCGTGCGCCGCCGTGTGCCGGCGACCACAGCGGAAGACGCAGAGCGGGCGGTCATTCTCGGCGTCAAACGAAACATCGAGCTGGGTTGGACGCAGATCCAGGATGCGGGCGGCAGTTACGCCGAGGTCGAACTCTTCAAAAAGCTTTACGCTTCTGGCGCGATAAAGCTTCGGATCTACAAAGCCGTGCATGGTCCAAGCCCGAGCGCGACGCGACTGCTCAACGAAGGCGCGACGATCGGGGCGTACGACAACAGGTTCACGTTCAGAACGATCAAAGTCGTCTCGGACGGCGCGCTCGGATCGCGTGGCGCGGCGTTGCTTGGTCCATACTCGGACTCCGGCGACACGTCAGGTTTTCTGACTGTGAAGGCGGAAGAGCTGCGGCCGATGCTGATCGATGCGTTGCGTAAAGGAATCCAGGTCGAGACTCACGCGATCGGCGATCGCGCGAACCGGTTCATTCTCGACGAGTACGAGGCGGCGTTGAAGGCGGTGCCTGCGAGTGAGAGGAAAGTTGCCGACCCGCGTTGGCGAGTCGAGCATGCGCAGATCGTGAATCCGGTTGATATTCCGCGCTTCGCGAAACTCGGCATCATTCCTTCAATGCAGCCGTCGCACGCGATCGGCGATCTTCACTTTGCGCCCGCGCGGGTCGGAATCGATCGGCTCAAGGGTTCTTACGCGTGGGAGACTTTTATCAAGTCGGGCGTTGTTGTAGCTGGCGGCTCCGATGCTCCGGTGGAACGCGGCGAGCCGATGATCGAGTTTTACGCGGCTGTTGCGCGGAAAGATCAGAAAGGCTTTTCGGGCGACGGATGGCATCCGGAAGAAGCCGTCTCGCGTGCCGACGCGTTGAAGATGTTCACACTCTGGCCGGCCTATGCAGCGTTTGAAGAGAAACTGCGCGGCTCGATCGAAGCCGGCAAACTCGCAGACCTGACGATCCTCTCCGCGGACATCATGACCATCCCCGCTCCGGAAATACTCAAGACGCGTTGTGTCATGACCGTCATCAACGGCGAGATCGTTTTTGGACAGGAATGAACGACGATGAAAACTGACAGACGCAGATTCATTTCGCTCGCCGGCAAAGGGCTTGGATTGGCGGCGCTTTCAGTTCCGGGAATCGGCGCGCTCGCGAAGGAGATCGAAACCGCCACGAAAAGTGTTAGCCATCTGACGCCGGAACAGGCAGCGATGGATGAAGACTACTGGTCAGTCATTCAAAACTCGTTCACCGTCACGCGCGGCATCGTGAACCTGAACAACGGCGGCGTCTCGCCGAGCCCGCGTATCGTCACCGAGGCGCTTGTCCGTTACATCTGGCAGCAGGAAGACGCGACCGCGTACACGATGTGGCAGATATTAGAGCCGCAATCCGAGACGATTCGGACCGGTCTCGCCGAGATGTTTGGCTGTGACCGCGAAGAGATCGCCATCACTCGCAACGCCTCGGAGTCGCTCGAAATCCTGTTGCTGGGAATGGATTTCAAACCCGGCGACGAGATCCTTTCGACCACGCAGGACTACCCGCGCATGCTGACGACACTACGGCAGCGCGAACGGCGCGAAGGACTCGTGCTCAAGCTGGTTCAGATCCCGATCCCGCCGAAAAACCTGAACGAGATCGTCGCTGCTTTCGAAAAAGGCATTACGGCTCGAACGAAACTGATCCTAATCTCGCACCAGGTAAACATCACGGGGCAGATCACGCCCGTCAAAGCGATCTGCGACATGGCGCGCGCCCGCGGGATAGAAACGATCGTCGACGGCGCGCACTCGTTCGCCCAGTTTGACTTCAAACAAAAAGATCTCGGCTGCGACTACTTCGGCACGAGCCTGCACAAGTGGCTCTACGCGCCGAAAGGCAGCGGATTGCTTTACGTCAAACGCGACAAGATCGAGAAGTTGTGGCCGTTGATGGCGGCGGAATCGAAGCAGGCGAACGACATCCGGAAGTTTGAAGAAGTCGGCACCCACTCCGCCGCGCCGCGGCTCGCGATTGGCGAGGCGATGTTGTTTCACAACGGCATCGGCGGAAAGCGCAAGGAAGCGCGGCTGCGGTACCTGTCACGCTACTGGATGAACCGCTTGAAAGACGTGCCGAAAGTTGGCTTCAACACGTCGTTCGATCCGAACCAGTCGTGCGCGATTGCGAATGTAAATATCGAAGGCATCGATCCGCAGGCAATTGGCAGTTATCTATTCGCAAAACATCGAATCTTTACGACGCCAATCGTGCACGAAGAGTTCAAAGGCATCCGGATCACGCCTAACGTTTACACGACACTCAACGAACTCGACCGTTTCTGCGGCCTGATGGAAAAAATCGCGCGCAAGGGGCTTCCCACCTGAACCAACCCCGCCGTGCGGGCGTAAAGCAGATGGTGCTAGAATCCGTGTTCGGAAGGAGTTGTTATGCAAGAGGGGCGAAATTGCGTTAACGATGTGGCAGGTGCGGTTTGCGATGGGTTCCGTCAGATCGGCGATTTTACTTACGCCATTATGCCGAGAGACCTGGCGCATGCTGTCGGTGATTTAAAGAAGGCAATACTGTCCCAGGTCCGCTGCGTGGTTGATTGGGAAATGGGCTGGATTGACGACCGGGTTGCAGGCGGCGACAAATTACGAGAAGAATGGCGCGAGAAGTGCCAGCAAAAAGGCGAAACGATTAATGGAAGTCCTACTGGCTGAAGAATTCGGGTTCTGTTTTGGCGTTGAACGGGCCGTCGAGATGGTTGAAGAAGCGGTCCATGAGGGTGCGCGACCGATTCGCTCGCTCGGTCCACTGATTCATAACGCGCAGGAGATGGAGCGGCTCGGCGCCCAGGGCGTCTCGACCATCGACACTCCCGAACAAGCAGACGCCGGCACGATCGCCGTGATTCGCGCGCATGGTGTGACGCCGCAGGTTCAACGTGACCTGGAACACCGCGCCGCGAAAGTCATCGACGCCACTTGCCCGTTTGTCACTCGGGTGCAACACCTCGCCGAGCGCGCAGCCAAACAGGGACGCGACGTCGTCGTCGCCGGTAATCCGGATCATCCGGAGATGATCGGCGTCGTCGGTTACGCGCCGGACAACACGTACGTCGTCCGTGACGCCGGTGAGGTTGCGTCTCTTCCGCCGTTACGATCGCCGCTCGTCGTTTCGCAAACGACGATCAAGTTGAAGACATTTTTGGAAGTCGCCGAAGCGGTGAAGGAAAAATCAGATACCGAGCCGCAAGTTGTAAATACGATCTGTTCCGCCACTCGCGACCGGCAGGACGCGGCGCGCGCGCTCGCCGGACAGGTCGACGCCTTTTACGTGATCGGCGGGCGTCACTCGTCAAACAGCGTCAAGTTGTTGGCGGTTTGTCAGGAACAATGCGCCAGGAGTTTTCTCATCGAAACTCCGGCTGAGATAAATCCGGCAGACCTCGAAAATGTGCAGCGTGTTGGGGTGACGGCCGGCGCTTCAACGCCAAACTGGTTGATCGATCAGGTTGTCGAGCGACTGCACCAGCTAGGCGCCTAGCAAAAATTCGAAATTCGAAATTCGAATTTCGAGTGCTTCAAAACTCGTCGCCCGGATCGATTCCGTTAACGATCATCCGCGCTTCTTCCGAACCATACTCGATTACTTGCCTGCGAAGTGCCGCACGAGCAGTCTCGGCATCCACCGGATCGTTAAGTAAAACAGCCAAAACCGCGATCGGACAGCGAGCCAATGCTTCATTCGCAAGCTCGCGGACGATTTGATCTTCTGAGCGCGCGAGTTCGCAGATCTCGCTCGTCGGAAAACGTGAATTCAGTGCGTCGGCGAGGATGTCGATGCGTTTGTAGTCGCGCTGGTTTGAGGCGCGGCGAACGAGTTGGGCAAACACCTCGGCAGATTCAGTTTGTTCCTGTAATACTGAGGCGCAGGTATCGGCGACGGATTTGAGCCGGCCGCATGTTTCCGCGTCGAGAGCTTCGCTTTTTTCGGCGGCGCGATCGTCGAGGGCCGCAAGGAAACGGCTCAATTCGAGATCGGCGCGAGCGTCATACTGAAAATTGCGCGTCGCCTGTGTTACGGGCGCCTGGAGCGCGCGTTCGACTAAGCCGCGAGTTGAGGGACGAAGTTCAGACCATACGGTGGCGATGCGAGCGCCAAAATCATCGATCGGTATGGGGGAGGGCAAGTTTTAACATCTACCTTTCTACCCGTGTTTACGGATGCAATGTACTACTCGGCGAGATTGTGATCCTTGATCTCGGCGATGGTCGGGAATGGTATCTTGACGACCTGTCCATTTGCACATAGGATTTTGACGCTTGGGGTCGTAAGTGCCTGAGTGTTTTTCATACTTCGAACTGTACCGCGGACCCGCCTGCCGTCGGTAGTAATGATTTCCACGTTATCTTTACCGTAAAGCGGTTGCAGAGCCGCTAATGCTTTGGTTATTTCCACCTTTACTTCAAACCTCCTGCGGCTCGACGAACCGGCTGTCATGATTCGCTCAACATATTGCCTTTTAACGACGGCGAAGTCTATCGAGCCAGGCTACTTGCAACCGGAAAAGAGTATTTGGCGTATAGAAAAATCGAGCAAATTTCGCTTAACATCCCAGGCAGGTATTGATTATGTCCCAAAACCCTGAAATGCCCTTGCCCGTCAACGCGACGCCGAACCTTACGACCTGTACCAACTGTCATTCGCCGATGCCGTCAGAACTACGTTTCTGCCGGAATTGCGGATTTCGATTAGGCGAGGGACTGGCGGAATACACCGAAACGGTCCGGTTTGGATCTGAACGCGGCCCGCTGGTTCCGGGCACTGTGTCTGCTCCAATGCCGAAGAAGAAAAAGCGGCGGATGAGCGGGATGGCGTGGGTGTTCGTCGGGTTGTTGATCTTCTTCATCGGCGCCGCAGCTTTCACCGCCATCATCAGCCCGATCCGCGAGCATGTGCCGGTGGTCCACGTGAATCTTAAGAAGTCTTATACCGGCGTGGATAACTGGGAGAACCCGGAACAGGGTCCGGGGGTGACGTTTGACAGCGTAAGCGTGCCAGGTGGTCCGGCTGACAAAGCGGGTTTGGTCGGCGGCGACGTGATAGTCAATTTTGACGGCCAGCCGGTGCAAAACGAAGACGAGATGAGCGACCTGATGGCTCGCACGCCGGAAGGAAAGACGGTTGAAGTCATCTACCTTAGAGACGGCGAGCAGCACAAGACACAACTCACTACTGTCTCCGAGTCTGAATTAGAGCGGTTACAAGAACTGTTTAGCGATCGCCCTGAAGGTCGCGCGACCTTCGGTTACAGCACTGGCGAGGCCAAACGAGTCGAGATTCCGGGGACGAAGATGTTTGGCGTTCAACTCGACGAACTCACTCCAAGCCGGGCTGCTGATATTGCGGGAGTAAAAAAAGGCGATATCGTGATCGCGGTTGACGACGTTCCGATTCGCACCACTGACGAATTTCTGATGCGCGTGCGGCGAGCACTTCCTTACAGCACGATCAAGCTGGGAGTGATGCGTAACGGGGAGAAGCTTGATATACCAGTAAAACTCGGCGGGAATTAACGTCTAGTTACGCAGGCAGTGCTCTCGTAAACGCGCTTCCATTTCGAGTCGAACCTCCTCCCGTTCCGGTTCGGTTTCGTCAGCTTCGAAAGTTTCGAATAACGCATACTGCGTCTGTTCCAACAGGCGCAGTTCCCAGGCTTCGCGATTTTGAGAAGAGGGACGAGAGAACCACAACGCGTCGATTGGAGATTCACGCACTTCGAATCGATCGAGCAGTTCTGCTTCCTGGGAAGCGAGCTCGGCCAGCGTCGCCGGTTGCATCAACGCGGTGCGCAGTTCCCAGCCATGTTTGCGGTAAGTGGCTACCAGTTCGATAAACAGATTTGCCTTTTTCATGACCTCTGTGACCTCTGTGACCCTCTGTGTCCTTTGCGTTAAACCTGCGTTCCGCGATTATTAAACGCAGAGAACACAGAAGGACCGCAGAGATCGCAAAGGAAATCTCGGAACGGGACAACGAGCGTCCTCCGGTACTGTTGACCGTGCGAATCGGCCGCCACTATCATCGTCAGCGGTTTGATAAACGGTACAGCGGCTAAAACAACAGTTCCAGGTTTTAATCTCGCAACTAGGATTTTTACAAGCCTCATTTTTATTGTAGTCTGCCGGGGGCTCGTCAGCGGCGGAATCCCGGCGCCGGAGATCATGTCAATACAAGAAATGACTGCCAACACACTCAGGGAATTGAACTCCACCACAGCCCCAACCAAGGAACCGGCCCCATTTTACGAAGC
Organism: Pyrinomonadaceae bacterium; assembly: GCA_035276045.1. Lineage (GTDB taxonomy): Bacteria > Acidobacteriota > Blastocatellia > Pyrinomonadales > Pyrinomonadaceae > PSRF01. Next base: position 17,249 of record DATELZ010000074.1, read on the forward strand.
CCTCGCGAAGGCATTAAAGAAACGCAAGACAAAGGTCGAGAACATCTGTCCGGCCACCGATCCTGTTGCTCGGCGGATTCTCGAGGAGTACGGCGCGATTTTTCTCGCCGACAAGAAGGTCACTCCGCCGCCGGTGTGCATGTTCACAAACGAAGCCCAGGTCACACGTTTCCAGGAGCAGGCTGGTTTTGAATCGGAGTTTATGTCGTTCGATTACGTCGAACTCCAGCCCGCCGCACTCAAGCAACTGCTCAAGGCGCGTGAAGACGCACAGAAAGAAGGCTTCGACATCACTCCGCGAGACGGCGCCGAAGCCGCACGCCGAAACTACGAAGACAGTTTGCGTCTCTGGAATTCACGCTTCGAACCGGCGCTCGAATACTGGCTCGGACAGGGACGTCTCACGGCCGATCAAGTTGCACGATTGAAGACACTGCCGCTTCTGCAGCAAATTGCGGAAGTGCTCGAACTCGAAAAAGGCGGGATTTACTTCAGCAAAGATCTGTCCAAGTCGATTCTTTACTCGATCGCCGCGCCCGGCACGTCGCAACACATCGCGATGCTCGCGTTCGACGTCAACGAGTTTGAAAACCCGCGCGTCCGCGAGATCATGGCGAAGCACGGCTGGTTTCAGACCGTTCTCAGCGATCTGCCCCACTTCACTTTCCTCGGTTTAAAGGAAAAAGATCTTCCGAAGCATGGACTGAAGAGCGTCGAGGTCAACGGTCAGGTGTTTTGGATCCCAAACGTACCGTCGGCGCACCCGGGAATTGATAAGTAAGTAGTGCGACAAATTTTACAATTTTCGTGCTAAACTAACGCCGCGTCGTCTCTTCCCCCCGAACCACGAACAAATTAAGTTGAATTCCGGCCTTTCTACCCGAAAGAAGGTCTCATATGGATGTCCCCCAATTCATCGCTGGCAGGTTCCGAATTGAACGTGAAATCGGGACAGGCGGTATGGGTACTGTCTATCTCGCCACCCATCTCGGACTCGATAGACCAGTAGCAGTTAAGATCATCAAACGCGAGTTCGCCGGCGATGCCGACGTTGCGGACCGCTTTCTGCGCGAAGCGCGCACGATGGCGAAGTTGCGTCACCCGCATGCGGCGATGATCTTTGACGCCGGTAATCTTCCCGATGGCCGTCATTTCATCGTGATGGAGTTTGTCGAAGGGGAAACTCTGTCGCAGGTGCTGGCACGCGAGGGACGTTTTCCCGCCTCGCGGGCAGTTCATATCGCGACGCAGATTTGCGACGTGCTCGAAGAAGCGCATCGCCTTGGCATCATTCATCGCGACCTCAAGCCTTCAAATATTCTGCTCGGCAGACGTGGCGTATGTGTGCTCGATTTTGGCGTCGCGAAAGTTCTCGCTTCGTCGGCCGAATCGACGATGACTTACGCGAGCACCGGATCGGGGCAATTGATCGGCACGCCGCGTTACATGTCGCCCGAACAGTGTTTGGGACAGCGCGTCGGAGCGCGCAGCGATTTATACAGTCTTGGCGTTTTATTGTACGAGATGCTGGCGGGACGTCCGCCGTTTGTCGATCCGTTGCAATCGGCGTTGTTGGTGAAACAGGCGACCGCGCCGGCGCCGCCGTTGCCGAAACTGCGGCAGGATCTTCCGCGTCCTTTGGCCCTGGCGGTACATACGCTCCTGGCAAAACGGCCGGAGGATCGTCCGTATACGGCGTCTGCCGCGAAAGCGCTTTTGGAACGAAGCCTGGTGCAACCGGAACGCACGCTGCCCGAAATCGCGCCGATGTCGTCGATGGTCGCCGCGGCGAGTCCTGCGCGCGGCATCCTGTTTCGTGTCGGGGCGCCGTTGGTTTTGGTTACCACTTTCGGTGCTTTATTGGCCTGGGGTTACACGGGACAAAGCGCTTCAGTGCCGCGTATTCCGAAAGACGCGTTGCCAATCTCTGCTTCGCAAGTGCAGATGAAGCCTGCGATGTGGCGCGATGAGACGATCCCTGCAAGTTCGTCAAGCGACATACCTCCGCCAGTCGTCGAACAACTTTCCGTCGATCAGGCGCGAATGATCGCCAACAAATTCGCCTCCGGAAAAATCGGCAGTGTTGCGATCGTCGATACGGATGCGGGTCCAGCGATCGTCGCCGTCGACAGTCAACGTCGTGCAGGAAAGAGCAGTTTTCTGCTGCTCGAAAAGCGCAACGGAAAGTATCGCGTAAGCGACCAGGAGCCACTCGACGGGGCAGGATTTCGACACGCGCTTTGGAATGCTGAATTGATCGACGCCGACGAAGATGGTTTTCAGGAGTTGTTATTCACGGGTAAGGACTCGAGCGAGGGTCGCAGTCTCCGGCGATTCATTCTGTTCGTCCCGAACGACAAACGGACTTACTCGATGCAGATGACAGGCGAAACGACCGCCGGCGGAACCCCGCGGATCCAGTGGCTTTCAAACGCCGCCGGCACCGATGCCGCCGCCTATCGCACGGCCCTGCGGCAGAAGGCGCGGTCGATGGTGAAGAAAAGATCTTAGATCTTGGATCTTGGGTCTTAGGTCTTAGGTCTTTGTGCCTGTAACTTGTCACTCTTTGAAGCACTAAGACCCAAGACCAAAAGCCAAAGACTAAAAGCCAAATACCAAAGCCCCAAGACCCACCCTCCCATTTGTGAAAATCCCTCCGGCAAGCTAACCTCATACCGCGACATCTATTTGGCCCTGAGACGAATCGAAAGGCCAATATCAAATTGCTGAATCTGGAGTTTTCGGTGAAACGTTTCTCAATTCTTTTACTGCTTCTTTGCTTACTGTCGCCTTCCACACTGCTCGCGGAAGTCGTCACGCAACAGCGCACGCCGCGCCCGGCACAACAAACGCCCGCCCCTGCGCAGCGATTGCCCGAGGCGAAAATATTCAGCCAGGTCTTACCAAACGGCCTCGAAATCATCATTCTTGAAGATCACTCGGTTCCGCTCGTCACGATCGAGCTGGCCGTGAAAAACGGTTCGTACACCGAGCCGCCGGAGTTGAACGGCCTGTCGCACTTGTACGAGCACATGTTCTTCAAACAGAACCGGGCCATCGCGAATGCCGAAGATTATCTACGGACGATCGGCCAGATGGGCATCGCATACAACGGCACGACGCGCGAAGAAGTTGTCGATTATTACTTCACGACCACCAGCCCGAACCTGCGCACCGCCATGCAGTTCATGAAAGACGCGACGCGTTATCCGCTTTTCGACGACCGCGAGTTTGTGCGTGAGAAACAGGTCGTGATCGGCGAGATCGACCGTAACGAGTCGAACCCGTTCTTCTACCTGAACAAGGAGATGAACAGCCGTCTCTTCTACAAGTACCAGAGCCGGAAAAACCCGTTGGGCAGCAGGGAAACCGTCGGCGGCGCGACCACCGACATGATGCGTTTGATTCAGCAGCGTTACTACGTGCCGAATAACTCGGCCCTCGTGTTGACGGGCGACGTCAACCCGACTGAAGTGATCAAGATGGCGCAAGAGTTTTACGGCGATTGGCCGCGCCGCGAAAAGGATCCGTTTGTCGAGTTTCCGCTCGTCGAACATCCGCCGTTGCCGAAGAGCGAAGGTCATGTGATCCTGCAACCGGTGCAGAACGTGATCTTCAGCATCGGCTGGCACGGACCGTCGATCGGCAAGGACAATCCGGCGACTTACGCAGCCGACGTCTTCTCGTTCATCCTGCGTCAGCCAAATTCACGTTTTCAAAGAAACCTAGTCGATACCGGATTGGTGACGGGCGTCGATTTGAGTTACTACACGCAGCGCAACGTGGGTCCAATCGCGCTTCTCGCCCAAACTACTCCCGACAAAGCACGAGCCGCATTGAAAGCGCTCTACGAAGAAGTCGCTCACTTCAACGACAAGGATTATTACACCGACGAACAGCTCGAAAGCGCGAAAGCGTTGCTCGAAGCCGACGATCTCTATTCACGCGAAAAGCTCAGCGAGTACACCCACACGCTCAGTTTTTGGTGGGCCTCCACGGGCCTCGATTACTTCCGCGGTTACCTGCCGCGACTGCGCGCCACTTCACGCGCCGACATCAGCCGCTACATCACCACCTACATCCAGGGCAAGCCACACGTGGGACTGGCTTTGATGTCGAATGAAGTGCAGAGCAGAGTCAAAATTTCACCGGAAGAGTTAATGGGTCAATGAATAGAGTCGAGAAGATCATGAACCAATCGTTTATACGTCAATTCGTCATTACGTTCCTGTTGTTAGCCACGCTCGTCGTTGGCGGCGACACGTCGTTCGCGCAACAAGGCAAGGGACAGCCGGCTCAGTCAGTTCACAGCGTAGTCGCGAAGCAGGCGTCGCTGGTCAGCGAGTTTGAAGTCAACGGACTGAAAGTGCTGATGAAACGGCGCGAGGGAAGCTTGACGGTTGCCGCCGGTCTCTTCATTCGTGGTGGTTCGGCGAACATCAACGCACAGAACGCGGGTATCGAAACGTTGATGTTGAGCGCGGCTACGGAAGCCAGCGCTGGTTTTCCGCGCACGCGGATGCGCAGCGAGCTTTCGCGCATGGGCACAGTGATCGGAAGCAGTTCAAACAACGATTACTCCGTGCTCTCGCTGGCGTCCACGCGCATGCACTTCGATCGTTCGTGGCAGATCTTTAGTGACGTTGCCTTGCGCCCGTCGTTCACGAAAGAAGACGTGGCTCTCGTTCAGGAGCGGCTGGTCGTTTCGCTCAGCGACGATACCGATAACCCGGACGTTTACCTGCAAAAACTACAGGAAAGGGTCGCCTATGCAGGTCATCCTTACCTGAACAGCACGGGTGGAACTCCGGAGACAGTCGGTAAGCTGACGCCGGAAGATCTGCGCGCGTATCACAAGAAACTAATGGAGACGTCGCGGCTGTTGCTCGTGATCGTCGGCGACTTGAATCCGGGCGATGTGCGCAGTCTCGTCGAGGCGAGTTTTGGGAAATTGCCGCGCGGCACTTACAAGCCGGAAGCAGTGCCACAATTGACGTTCGACAAGTCGTCCGTGGAAGTTACGCAGCGAGACTTGCCGACAAATTACGTCCAGGGATTATTCTCCGCGCCTCCATTGACCTCGCCTGATATTTACGCGATGCGAATTGCCAGCTCGATGCTGCGCGATCGGGTGTTTGAGGAAGTCCGTGTGAAGCGAAATCTTTCGTACGCGCCGGATGCTTTTCTGCGCACGCAGGCGGCGAATGTTGGCGGGCTTTATGTTACGGCCGTCGACGCCAATCAGTCGGTGCGCGTGATGTTGAGCGAGATCGCCCGGCTGCAGGCGGAGCCGGTGAGCGCGATGGATATTCACGCTGTGATTGCGCAGTATTTGACCAGTTATTACCTCGGCCAGGAAACGAATGCGGCGCAGGCGGGTGAGTTGGCGCAGTATGAATTGATCGGTGGTGGTTGGCGCAACTCGGTCGACTTTCTGGAGAAACTATCGGCGGTGACGCCGGCGGACATTCAACGCGTCACGCAGAAGTACATGAAGAATATCCGCTTCGTGGTGTTGGGAAATCCGCGGAGCGTCGATAGCGTCGTGTTTACAGGAGCAACGGCGGGTTAGCCACGAAGAGGCACAAAAGGGAAGACACAAAAGGCACAAGAAGGAAAGATCTTGTGCCTCTTGTGTCTCTTCTTTTGTGCCTTTTCGTGGTTACATAGTCTCTCGCAGGTACTGTTCGTACAGCTTTTTATCGAGCCGTTGCAGCGTCCGTGCTTCGGCGGCGGCCATGCTCAGGTTGCCGCTTTCGAAGTAAGCAATTGCGAGATTGTAGAAGAACTCGGCGTAGTCTGGACGAATCCGCGCTGCTTCGGTGTACGACTCGATCGCTTCACGCATGCGGCCAGCGTAGTAGTAAGCATCGCCCAGCTTGTTATGGATCTGCGGATCTTCGGGTTTGAGCAGTAACGCTTCCTGATAGGCGCGAATCGCTTCCTGGTTCTTGCCTTGTTTGACTTTGCAGTAGCCGACTTTCACCCAAGCATCCGCGCGTTTCGGGTTCTTGTTAACCGCATTCTCAAAATACCCGACTGCACTGTCGTAATTTCCCAGCCAAAGTGATTCGAGCCCGTTGCGATAGGCCGTCTCCGCCATGTCGCTCTTCGGTTTGTTCGTTAGTTCCGACAAAGGACGCAACGCACCGGCACGCAACTGACCAACGCGCGCCGCCGAAACCGCGAGGTTGATGTTTTGCCCGTTCGTGACTTTCACCGTCACCACGCCCAATACCTGTCCACGCAGATTAAAAACCGGGCTCCCGCTATTTCCGTGAGAAATCGGCGCTGTGATCTGAATGATGCGATAACTGTTCGGTACTTCACGCACCGCCGAAACGATGCCGTCGCTGACCGAGCCTTCGAGTTTCAGGGGATTGCCGATGACGAAGATCGGTTCACCTTCGTCGGGTAATTCCGTGGCCAGTTCGCTGCCGCGGGCGCGCTCGAGTGGCATGTCGACGCTCAAAAGCGCGAGATCGCCTTCTTCGTCGACCGCTATCGCCCCGCTCACGGGAAACACTTTTCCTTTGCCGTCGAGCGTCTTGATCTCGGCGCGAACAGCGTTGCGAATGACGTGCAGGTTTGTGACTACCTGGCCGGGCCGAAGGAAGAAACCGCTGCCGGTCATCAATGCTTCGCCGCTCGCGTCATAAGTCGCGATCGCGACCACGGCCGGTTTCACGCGTTTGACCAAAGACGGGAGACTCTCCTCGGCACGGGCAACAGTCGTGAGGAGAAACAGTAAAGCGATAGGGAACAAACGGGGGTACTTTCGAATCGTCATGTCGTTAACACCGGGTAAAACGAAGATTTTAGGCCGTCGAAGGAGAATCGAGGGCGGGGGATCTCGTTGCTGAAAAGATTAGCGGCTCGGATGAGCCTGTCGGGTGAGCGACATTTTAGATCAACTTACGTGTTGAGTGTTAGTGTTTCGTGACTGAATTGAAAAAAAGAAGGGCCGCCCGAAGGCAGCCCACAAGAAGCAATGTATGTACTCAACTTAAGGAACGATGTGAATATGGGCGACGCCCGGTCCGACTGGCGAAGCACCAATCGCATCTTCCATCGTCACCAGGAGACCAAAGTCAGCTAGCGCAACTTCCGATTTGATTTCGGCTTCGTTGCGGGTTCCGGTATTTATTACTTCGCCGATCTTGACGTATTCACCGTTTGCTCCAACTGCCCACGCGACGAACTTCTTCCCGGTCGGACCCTCTTTCAGGTCATGAAACTTCATCTCGACCTTGGTCGGTCCGCCTTTAGTCGGCGTGAGAAACACGTTGGCGCGCGCGCCAGATAGCGCTCCACTAAAATCAACTTTGATTTTTGTGTCGTCGCCTTTCTTGAACGTCGGAATGCCCAACATCGGCGCCGTGTACTGAGTCGTTACGACCGCCGGCGCGGCCACTGTGCTCGGCGCTGTTACTACTGCCGTCGTGGCCGGCGCCGCTACGGCTGCGACTCTCTCACCCGAAGCACTGCTGGCCACGGGAATAACAGCGAAGCCTTCCGGCACTGCGCTTCTGAACACGACAGCCGTGCTTGCGTCATATGCCGTCAAAGCAGGTTCCGAAGAAGCGACCAGCATGAATTTCGAAAGTGGCGTTGTGGCAGCTAATGTCCCGACGCCGTTACTGATTGCGACCGGACCCAATGCGGTTAATGCTCCTTTGTCGTCTACTGCATAAAGCGTCAACGCAGTTACGTCAGCGGGAACATTCGTCAGATTGAGTTTGATCCTGGTGCCGTCGTCATCACGGAGAATCGTTGCCACGCCTGTTGCTCCCTGAATTTGGACGGGAGTAAGGTTAAGCATCACTTCTTTTTTCACCGGATACTCAATTATTGTGTAAGTGCCATCGGGGTTTTGAACGGTCTTGGTAACGGTCGTCTGCGCCAGAGCGACAGCGGCGAGTGCGAGAGTCAGTGTCACGGCCGCTAGAACACTCAAACCATGCTTGCTCATCAGTTGTACCTCCCTTGTGTCTAATTAATCGCGATTAAATGTCTCTGCTGGGGGAAGTAATGTCGGGAGACGCTTACAGGCGTTTACTCAGTTGATTTGGGCAAGATTTATGCCATCTGGGAGTAGGCGATTTGAGGCGGGAAATGAAAAGTACAGCGATGTAGAACGATACACCGCTGTACTGCTATGGGCTTGATGTGGTTGTTAGTAAGCCTTCAACTCTGCGATTGCTTTTGCCACATCGGAAGATTGCGGAAGTATTGCATCTTCGAGTTGCGGAGCATACGCGACGAAAGTATCGAGAGCGCAGACGCGACGAACCGGCGCGTCAAGGTCGAGGAAAAGCTCGTCGGAGATACGCGCGGCGATCTCGGCGCCATAGCCGAACGAGAGCGGATCTTCATGCGCGACGATGACGCGATTGGTTTTCTTGACTGACTCGGCAATCATTTCCCAATCGTAAGGAAGGAGACTGCGCAGATCGATGATCTCGACGCTCGTGCCTTCCTGTTCCGCCTGCTTGGCGGCGACGATCGATCGTTGCACCAACGCACCGTAAGTGACGATGGTCAGATCTTTTCCTTCACGAACTTTCTTCGCCTTGCCCAGCGGGATCATGAAGTTGTCGGGCGGATAAGCTGACTTGTTATACGCCTGCCGGTAGAGATGTTTGTGTTCGAGGAACAACACCGGATCGTCGCAGCGAATCGCCGTGCGCAGCAGCCCGTTCGCGTCGAGCGCGTTCGACGGATAGATCACGCGCAGACCGGGAATCTGCGTGAATGTCGACACGCCTGATTGCGAGTGATAAACCGCGCCGCCTTTCAGGTAACCGCCAATCGGCACGCGCATTACGAGCGGCGCTTTCCAGTCGCCACCCGAGCGCCAACGCAACAGCGCCAGTTCATTTCGAATCTGGTGCATCGCGGGCCAGATGTAGTCGAAGAACTGAATCTCGACCACGGGCTTCAAGCCGCGCGTCGCCATACCGATCGCGCGTCCGACAATGTTTGCCTCGGCAAGCGGCGAATTGAAAACGCGTTTGCCGCCAAACTTTCTTTGCAGGTTGGCAGTGACTTTGAAAACGCCACCCTTGCCTTTGACCATTTCGAGGTACTGCTCGCGCGAACAATCCGCCACGTCTTCGCCAAAGACGACGATTCGCGGATCGCGTTCCATCTCCGTGTGCAACGTGCGATTGATGAGATCGACCATCGTGCCGGGATTGCCGGAAAGTTCTGCGCCCTCTTCCGTGTCGAACTCTTTCGCAGTCGGATCGACATCGGGTGAATAGACAAACTGCGTGGCAGTTTCCGGCGCCGGTTGCTCGCTCGCGAGCGCGATGTCGGCGGCTTCGTTCACTTCGCGATCGACGTCGTTTTTGATCTTTTGCAGACCTTCCTGATCGATAATGCCTTCGTTGATCAGCAACGCGCCGAAACGTTTCACCGGATCGCGTTCGGCCTCGCCGGTGCGCTCCTCGTCGGAACGGTAGAGTTTTTCGTCGTCTGAAAGCGAGTGGGAATAGGGACGGATCACTTTCGCGTGGACAAACGCAGGTCCCTGGCGGCGGCGACAGTAATCAACCGCGCGACGCATCGTCTCCAGCGACTCGATCGGGTCCGTGCCGTCGCATCGTTGGATGTAGAGTGACGGAAATCCTTCGACGAGACGAGAAACGTCGCCGCCTGCTGTCTGCACTTCAACCGGGACGCTGATCGCGTAGCCGTTGTCTTCGCAAAGGAAAACTACCGGCAGCTTGAGATTGGACGCGGTGTTGAGTGCTTCCCAGAATTCGCCTTCGCTCGTCGTGCCTTCGCCGACCGAAACGTAAGTGACCTCGTCCTTCTGAAAACCTTTGATCCGTTTTTGCAGCTCCGGGATCAACTCATAACGATAGGCAGCTTCGGCACAGCCAACGGCTTGCAGTAGCTGCGTTCCCGTCGGCGACGATTGCGTAACTATATTGAGTTTGCTGTGACCCCAGTGCGACGGCATTTGCCGGCCGTGCGAGTTCGGATCTGCTTCCGCGCCGACGGCGGAGAGCAACTGTTCGAGCGGCGTCATTCCCAACTGCAAACAGAGCGCGCGATCGCGATAGTACGGATAGAACCAGTCGTAACCGGCTTTGAGCGCGACGCCCGCGGCGGTCAGGATCGCCTCGTGGCCCGCGCCGCTGATCTGGAAGAAGATGCGGTTCTGTCCCTTTAGCTGGATCTCTTTATCGTCGAGCCGCCTTGAGAGATACATCGTGCGATACATCTCGATCAGCAACTTGCTGTCGGGGAGATCGCCGGCTTTCGACGGTTCCGGAACATCCGTGGTTGAGACAGCGTGTGGCGCTCTTAGTATCTCTTCCGCGTGCGCTGTGGACGATTCAACTGTTGAACCACTTTTGGGAACCAGCTTCAATACTTTTGTGTCATTCATAATTGGCAGCCAGGGTCATGCGATACTCTTCGGCCATTCCGGGATGGCCGTGGCGCTGTGCGGTTTCGATGCCGCGTTGATACGCTTCGCGCGCTTTGTCTCGTTGGCCCATTCGCTCGTAGGCGCTGGCCAACATGCCAAAAGCGTTGCCTTCGTCGTCGGCCGCGTCCAGGTAGCGATTGATTGTTTCGATCAACTCTTCGTCACGTCCTGCTTTCTCATACTCCTTCGCCAATCCGAAAAGCACCGCCGTGTTTCCCGGATCGGTGGAAAGCATTTGCTTGAAAAGGTCGATACGCGTAGAAGTCATTTATCATTTTCCATTCATCATTTTTCGTTTGTC
>DATELZ010000075.1:0-14816 GCA_035276045.1 Pyrinomonadaceae bacterium
CCCTCAACCACGATGCGAGCACGTTCACGCCGATCCCTTTCAGGCAGGTCATTTGATCCAAACGTCTGCCACCGGCCCCACATCATGAGGTGTGAGTGAAAGAAAAAATCGCCTTCGATATAACCGATCAGGTGTTTTCCATGTGAGATGACGCGCTCAACGTGTCGACCGAGAATAGATTGCTCATTTTCCTGGAGCCACTTTCGTGCTTCCTTCGTCCGCGCTTCCAATGCAACGACGGCGCGTCCGCTTAACGCCGAATCAAGCGCGTCCGCATATTTTCTAACCTCTGGACCTTCGGGCATTACTCATTCAAACGGCACAGTGGCCCTCGACCCTTTAACCGTAACGCCACCTCGATCGCCTGGCGTAATCGATCCGAACCTCTCCGCGTAGACTTGTGGCAGCGGGCGGGCATCCATTGGCGCCACCCACAAACGCAACAGATGACGCTTGCGCTCAGGCTCGGGATAATCCTCGAACGCAGTTCGATCGTGCAGAATTGTGTGATTGTGCACGAACTGAATGTCGCCCGGTTGCAGATTCATCATCAAGTTCAACTGCGGATCGTTTGCGAGTTCGTCCAGTAGATCGAGTGCTTCGACTTGCAGCGGACTGAGTGGCGCCACACCAGGAAAACGCCGCGCCGACTCGATGTATTGCCTTTGGTAAATCGCAGAAACTAATCCAGCGAAATAGTTGAAGACCGGAATTGTGAAATACGGTTTGCCGCCTTCGGGAACTTCACCGCGCCGATCCGTCTCGATCGGCTCAAGTAAGACTCTGAGCAGGTCGGGCCGCCGCCGGCGGATCTCGTTGAAGATCGTGGTTGATGATACGAGGTTCGACAGGCCGCCTGATTTGGCCGTCTGCAATGACAAGAGACCGACGACGTCGCATGAATCGGTGTGATGAGTCTGACGTTCACGCGTCTGATAGATGCGCGCGTTTGGATCGCCGCTCGAACGACCCATGTCCGTGACGTGGCCGAGCAAGTGTCCTGCGGCGTTCTGCATCCGCAGGTTGCCCAGGTGCACACCAATAATAAGAAAGGCTATCGCAGCCTCGCGCCGGCTCCAACGTTCAACAGGAAGCGACCTGATTAGCACGAAGCCGCGTCCATTGAGCACCTCGTCGAGTATTCGTTGCAGCCGCGGCGCGAGCGTGGGAAGCGGAATATCGCCGGCCGAAATCGAGGTGGGGTCAATTGCGCTCGACGAACGGAACGCCTGCTCCACTTCGCCAATCTCTACATCAGAAAGCCGCTCTATCCACTCATCGCACTGCGCCAGCTCCGGCCCGTACCACGCAGAACGATCCTCGACGCGAGGAGGCAAATTGGCACGAGACATCAACTTAGTTTGCACCTTTTGATTTTAATCGATAAACCTCCCATAATGAGCCCGGCTCAGAACCTGTCAGTTCCCAATCTATTACTGCATTATGACCTCCCAAAAATTTATTCTCCCAGCAATCTTTCTCCTCTTTATGTCTGCATTGAACGTGATGGCCCAGAAGCCGGCGCTCATCAGCGTTCAGTCCAATGACGTTGCCTCCGGTTCCGGACTCAGCGAGGATCCGGTCGTCAGCGCAAACGGCAGGTTCGTAGCTTTTGAGAGCTTTGCTTTCAATATCGGCCCCGACGGGAACAACGGAAGAAAGGACATCTTTCTTCGTGACTTGCAGACGGGCATTACGACCCTTGTCAGTGTGAACCTTGCCGGCGACGCCGGCGGGAATCAGGATTCACAAAACCCCGCCATCAGCGCCGACGGCCGTTACGTGGCTTTCGAGAGCCGTGCCAGTAACCTGGCGGCTAATGACACCAATACATTTTCGGACATCTTCGTCCGCGACATGCAAACAGGCGTCACGACCCTGGTCAGTGTAAACAGCACCGGCACGGGCAGCGGCAATGAGGAATCGATTAAGCCGACCATAAGCGCCAACGGCCGGGTGGTGCTATTTCAAACCTTAGCCTCCAACCTCAGCAGTATCGATACTAACAACACGCTCGACGTCTTTGCCCGCGATCTTCAAACCGGAACAATGCACCTGGTGAGTTGCAACGCCGGTTGCACCGCGTCCGGCAACAATTTCTCGGTCACCGCAAATGTGCCCAAAGACAAGGCGCCACGGGCCAACATAAGCAACGATGGCCGAATTGTCGTCTTCGAGAGTCATGCGACAAACCTGGTAACGATCCCCATGGCCGCTAACGGGTTCACCGAAGTGTTTGCCCGCGATCTGCAAACCGGAACAACCACGCTCTTGAGCGTCAACATGCAAGGCACGTTGAGTGTCGGAGGCGAAGTGCCGGTCATCAGCGGCGACGGTCGATACGCGGTCTTTCAGAGTTCCGCGCCGAACATTACTGCTAACGACTCCGGCGGCGGGTTCGATCTGTTCCGGCGAGATCTACAAACCGGCGTCACCGCGATGGTGACTACGACAATCACCAACACCGGCAGCGCCGGACCATCAAACTTCGGTTACTTTCCCGTGGTCAGCACTGACGGCCGTTACATCACGTTCCAAAGCAACGCCAAAGGCTACGTAGCTAACGACCTGAACAACGGCTACGACGCGTTTCGCCGGGACATGCAAACAAACACGACAGTCTTGATCAGCGGAATAACCAGTGGCGGAACCGGTGTTTCGAATGACGCACTCGGCGCAGTGATGAGCAGCGACGGACGCTATGTCGCATTTATCGGTTTCGGCAACGATTTTGTTTCAACACCTGATACGAATGGCATAAGCGACGTTTATCTACGAGACGTCAACGCCGGAACCACAACCTTGCTTAGCATGAACCTCGCCGGTACAGCCGCGGCGAACTTTGGCGGCGATTATCCGGTAATCAGCGCAGACGGCCGCTTTACTTTTTTCGAGAGCGGCGCCACGGACATGGTTGCTAACACGGTCGCAGGGACCAATATCTTCGGTGTGGCAAATCAAGGGCGAGCACAATTCAGCACTACAGGATTCACCGTCAGCGAGACGCTTTCAAATGCCACGTTTGGTATTACACGCACTGGCAATACCAGCGGCCCGCTCACGATTCAATATGCGACCAGCAACGGCAGCGCAACAGCAGGCGCCGACTACTCCACCGCGGCAGGTTCAATCACTTTTGCGGACGGCGAAACGACTAAAAACATCGTCATCCAATTTAACGATGATGCCCTCGATGAATTCGACGAGAACGTGCTGTTGACGCTAAGCGATTTCAACGCGACCGGCGATGCGGCCGGCAGCTTACACGCGGCCGTTCTCACGCTGACGGACGACGATCTGCCACCTTCAATCTCAATCGCCGACGCCACGCTTGTCGAAGGCAGTAGCGGATCTACGCTGGGCACTGTTACGTTGACGCTCTCCGCTGCCAGTGGCAAACAAATCAGCCTGGGCTTGAGTTCGACGCCGGGTACGGCGGCTCAGAACACCGATTACAACTTTTTCGCCACGCTAACCAACATTCCGGCGGGTGCTACTTCGCACACAGTCCAGTTTCAAATAATCGGCGACACTACGCTTGAGGATGACGAGACATTTACGGTCACCCTTAGTAATCCAACCAATGTAACCATCGCGCGAGCCACTGCGACGATAACAATCCAGAACGACGATCCGGTCCCGGGAATTACCATCAACGATGTAACGCTCGCTGAAACCAACAGCGGCACGCGTTCATTTAGCTTTTCCGTAAGGTTATCGAACCCGAGCACCAGGCAGATTTCACTTCAGTTCGCTACCGCCAACGGCAGCGCCGGCGCCGGTTCTGACTACACCGCAGTTTCGGGCCCGCTCACCTTCTTCCCTAGCCAAACATTGCGAACGGTTACCGTGCTCGTCAATGGCGATCCGGTGGTTGAACCTGATGAGAACTTTGTCGTCAACCTTTCAAATCCCACGAATGCCACACTTGTCGATTCGCAAGGCGTAGGCACGATTCAGAACGACGATCTGCCGCCCGTTCTGGTATTGGAAGAAAACACTCAGAGAGCCGTGGCCCTCGAGCTTACGTCGTGGCTGCGCGATCCCTTCACGCTCTCGCGAGACTTCAACTTTGGACCAGATCCACGCACGAGAATCTCAATATTTGCTTTGAACCTGGCCCTGATCGCCGGCGAGGATGCGACGGCAGTTACGGTAAGCGCTGAAGACAACACCGGCTTTGTGCACTCACTTCAAGTGGAGTCAGTCAGCGTCGTGGCAAACGATCCTACGCTATCGCAGATCATCGTTCGACTGCCCGACGGTGTCGTTCCTCCAGGCGAGTTGAAACTAAAAGTGACGTTGCGAGGTCAAACGAGCAACGTAGGTGTTGTTCGCATCACATCACCTTGACGACGTTACTTCGGCGTGAGGAAACATTTTGAGAACTCCTTCCTATGCAGATCGAGGAGGTTCAGTTGAAAACAATTCAAACACTCCGTGAATGTGTTTGATGTCGCTAATCTCGCCGGCAGGATACAACGGAACCATGGATTTGACTCGTGCTTGAGTGGCGCTTGAGACAAGAATTTGCCCACTTAGAGCTCGGCCTTCTATGCGAGACGCGAAATTTACTGTAGGACCAAGAGCTGTAAACTGATCACGAAAGTCGGTGCCGACATTTCCGACCAGCACTTCTCCCGTAGCTATACCGCACCCCAACCCAATATTGATTTTCTGTTGAGTGTAAAACGCCCACTTGGAACCCCATTTCAGTAACAGGTCATTGAATCGGTCGCGGAGAGTTTTGGCCGCTCGAATTGCGTTCATCGCTTCTTCCGATTCGTTATCCTCCTGGTCCTTTAAAACTCCGAATAGGGCCATAACGCCATCGCCAATGAACTTATCAAGGATGCCGCCGTGCTCGAAGATTGTGGTGGCGGCGATTTCGAAGTAGTCCCTGAGAAATTCGGCCATCAGTTCCGGATGAGCTTTTAATATCTCGCACAATGACGAGAATTCCCGCACGTCCCAGAAACAGATCGTTACGGTGCGCGCTTTGATCGCGAGTATGGAACGGTCTTTCAAGATTCTTTCCAAGAGTTTCGAATCAAAGTACCGCCGGAGAAAATTGACATTCTGAGACCATTCTCGATAGCGCAATGCCGCGCGTGTTTTAACGTTTATCTCGCGGTGAGCCGCGGCGCCGAGGATGTTTTTCTCAACCACATCAAATGCGCCGTAGTCGAAAGCCTCATATCGATCGAGGCTCTTTTCTTTCGCGGTAAACAAAATCGCCATGATTAACGGATCGAGCCTGACTGCCTCCTTCAGCAGTTCCATCCCGCTCTGTTCTGTATCCATGACGAGATCCGTCAATACCACCTCAATGGCTTCATCTGTCTTCAGCCTGGCTCTAATAATATCTATTGCTTCGAAGTCACTTGAAGCGGTTGTGATGTTCCATTCAAGATTTTCATGCTGTAGGGCTAACTGCAGGTTCTCTCGATTGTCGATTTCATTATCTACAATGAGAATTTGGCGCATCCGGAATCTTCCTCCTCAGCTCTTGTATTAGTTCAATTCTTAGCTTTACTTCATTCAGCGAGCGGCAAGTAAATTGCAAAATCAGCACCTTTGCCAAAGTCACCCACCTCCTGGATGATGCCTCGGTGCCCTTCTATAATTCGGCGGATGAATGCGAGACCTATACCTGTGCCGTCGTCTCGTTTGGAGAAGAACAAATCAAAAATACGCTTTTTGTGCTCCGGTCTGATGCCTGGACCATTGTCCCGAAAATGAATCAAGACATAGTGGTTCTCTCTAGCGAGGCCTTCGGGCAACGGGTGAGACCAGGGAGCGCGGACATTAATCTCCAGCCTTTTCCTTGGACCGTTAAGCCAACTGATTGCATTTGTCATCAGTTCATCAAAGCATTCCGCCAGGCGGTCAGGCTCACCATAAATGCGAATTCCCGGATCGCACTTGATACGGCAATCAACCCCGTTGCTTCTGGCGATACTCTCCAGGTCGCTGAGAAGCGGGTGCAGATTCATTGGCACAAGTTTGAGGTCCTGCACTCGCGACAACGATTTAAACTGGGCGACGATCTTCTTTGATTTATCAACAGATCGGCGAATCCTGTCTACCAGCTCCACGGTCTCAAAGACCTTGTTTGGCTTATCACAACTGGTCCCAACCTCGAATATCATTGCTTCCAGCAAATCAAGGATGGTTTCGATTGCAAAGATGGGATTGCCGATGGCGTGGGCCGCTGAAAATGAAATGTCCCTCCACTCATTGTCGCGTTCGTCGCCGGCGCGCTTTGCTTCTTCCTTGCGCAGTTCCTTGACGAAGTCGGAAAACCTGGTGGCACTATCGATATTCGACAAGCGAGCGAGATCGGTAATCTTTTCAAGTTGCCGGAGTGCGGAGTTGCTCCTCTTAATCGCAATTGAAGCCTGGTCGGCGACGAGTTCAAGCACCTGCAAATCCGCTGCGGCAAATGCCTGCGGATTGGACGTGCTGTAAACGTCAAGCCGCCCGACGGTTTTGCCGTCGATTAACAAAGGACTGGTGACAGAGGCGACGATCTTTTTGTTGGCGAGCTCCTTGATAGCGGAGGTCATTAGCTGGTTAATGATCACAGCCTTCTTGGATTGGCCGGATCGTTGAATGAATGAATCAATCTGATCGTGAACTTCAGCGCTTTGTGGCAGCCCATATAGTCCTCGCAAACTCAAGGCGTTCTTATCGTCTTTCAAGACAATGGCAGCGGCGTCAGCCTTCAGCAGTGCTGCTGCCCTGGCGGAGATTAGATTTAGAAGATTAGGCACCTCTAGTTCTGACTGAATTTCTTTCGTATAGCTATAGAGTTCCAGAAGTTGGCTGGCCAGTTCAGTCGAGCGTTTCCGTTCCCGCTCGATTTCTTTGTTGAGCCGCGCTTTCGTGATGGCGATTGCGGCCTGGTTGGCCAGGCTCTGGAGCACTTCTTCATCGCGCTTAGAGAAGGTAATCAATTGTGACGTTGCGACAAACAGCGCGCCGATGGTCTTAACCACGCTCTGCTCGTCCTGATCGAGTCTGACGTTCAACGGCACCGCCATTAAAGATTTCAACCCATAATCCTTGACCGCGTTTTTGATGCGTGGATCCTGACGAGCATCGCTGATGATTACTGATTTGCCGGTGGTTAGCACCTGTTGAGTTAGACTTTCGTTGTCGCGTGCATTTTCGAGGACCAGGTCTGGCTTGGTGATAATCGCGACTTGCTCTACCTCGTTGGCAGTGTTCACCAGGAATATCGTGCTCGTCTCGGTCCCAGTTAGGGCGCAAGCGCAGTCGGCTATTGTTAGATACAAGTCGTCGAGAGTTTGCGTCGACAATAAAATCCCAATGTCCCGCAGTTTTTGCGACTCGAACGCAACGGCAACGTGATTAGCCAAAGCGCCGAGCAGGAGCACATCTTCGGAAGCGAAAAAATCAGTTTGGGGGCTATCAGCGTTTATGACTCCGACAACTCTGCCGTTCGCGGTAATCGGCACACTCAACAAAGAACCAAGCTTTCTGCCAGTGAACGATTTAAGAAAATTAGGATCGCGAGTCGTATTCGGACAGTAATACGGCTTCATGGAAATCACCGCATTACCCGCAATACCTTCGCCGATTAAGAGTTTTCGATCCGGCTTCTCAGGAACGAACTTTCCCTTTACCATCCATGCTTTGATCTCCAGACTGTTGTCATTCGGATCCACAATCATGATGGAGCCTTCATCAGTTCCCACTGCCCGCAACGCCTCGCGGAGAGTTACCTGGATGATGTCTTCAACATCAAACAATGAACTCAGTTTTGAATTGGCGTTATACAGCACTTCCAGTTGGCGAAAACTGCTTCGGCTCCACTCAAGGACATCAGCATTGGTAATAGCAATTGCCGCATGTGCCGCAAGCAGGTTCAGCAACTCCACGTCTCGCCGATTAAATACCCGGCGTTCCTGATCATCTGTGACGTAAAGGACGCCAATGGTGCCGCCAGGCGACTTCAAGGGCACTTCGATAACGGCTCGAAACAGGTCCGGGTCGTAAAGTCCGACGCGGCCGGGCCACGTTGAGTAGTCGTCGACTATCAAGGGCTCACCGGACTTCACCACCAAGCCAGCCATGCCTTCATCAATGCCTATGGTTCTTCCGACCAGGCTCGGTCCCGGGCCGTGGTCTGCTACCACGGTTAGTTCCGTCTGCCCTTCGTTGGGTAGATAAATGCCACCACCGCGGGCATTCAATAGTTTGACAGCCCGTTTGACAATGGTATTGAGAAGCGGAGTCCGATCTAGTTCTGATGCAATGTCGAGAGCAGTTTGCTGGAGTGCTTCAAGTTCATGTTGCTCTGATCGGCGGATTCCCTTGATTGATTGGAACAGCCAATTGAATAACAGGGCCATCAAGGACAGGATGAAGCAGTTGAGGACTAAAGAGGCCGGTGTGATTCTGTTCGTCAGGCTATTTTCGGTGTATTTAATGCTCGCGAGGGAGACTGACACGTAAGCTGTTATCTCTAAGATGGAAACACTGAAAATGATCTTTCGGTCGAAATAGAGAATTGCTTGAAAGATCGGGATCGCGAAGAACATCCAAAAGAGTCCCCGCCCATCCACAAACACCAGGGCAGCCACAGTGGCCGTGTTAGCAAGTATTCTTACGATTCTAAACCAGGGCCGATCATAAACGCCGCTGAGTTTCCGCGACGCTAGTTCCAGGCCCAATGTGTACAAGCAATAAAAGAGAAGAATGTAGAGTATGTGCGTTATGTTCGTTTCAGGCTGGCGCTCGCGCACATGAATAACAGTAAGCAGGCCAACGGACAGAATGAAGAGCCAGGAGACGTGGGTAAGAAAACTCAACGCCAACTTGGATAAGCCTGTGACTGACAGGGAGCGCAACACGCCTGCCGCACCGACATTCGGGCGTTGGGTGTTCGAGGTGAGAAACTCTAAGAATGTTCGCACGCTTGGAGGCGTTTAAGGGATCGCGAGGTAGGGCATGACCCGCGTTCGCTGTGATAGCCGTGAGATTCTAGTTGAAAATGACCGTTTTAGGAAACGGTTTCAGCCTCCTAACTCGTCAGCCGGGGTTTCCAAAGCCATCCCGCAGGAATTCTCGCCCGGGCTTTTCTTATTTACCTTTCTCGGTCAAAATTGCGCGTATCTGATATGAAGGTTCCGACCTGGATCAAACGACTTGGTTTCTGGGGATTTCTCTTCTTCCTCGTCAAGGGATTGCTCTGGCTGATTGTGCCGGCGCTGGTGGCGCTCTGGGCCACTAATTAATGCAATGCGCTGTTGGCTAACGCCGCTTCCTTGAGCTTCGGGTTCTCTACCCACGACTTCGCCGAGACAAACGAGACCTTATCGTAAATCAGCACGATCGTGCCAAGTTGCAACATCCGGCTCACCTCGCGCGCGGCAAACAACGGTATCCGAATACAACCATGACTCGCAGGCTGGGCCGGAACGTTATGACTGCCGTGAATCGCGATCCCGCCGCTAATGTAATTCGCGTAATACATGCCGGGCAGGTTGTCTTCCCAGCCAACGCCTTTCTCGTAAATCACGAAACGTCCGCGCGGCGTGTAGGCAATGCTCGTTTGTCCATCGTAAGTAAACGGTTTGTCCGTGCCGGTTGAGACCGGCAGCACTCGCACACGCTCTTTATCGTCGACGATCAGCAGCACCTGGCGATCGACGTCGACTTCAACATGCGCATAGTTGCCGTCTCTCGGCGGCGGCGTCACCGCATTTCGCATCGCCTCCAACTCGTCGATCGTCAGGCGGCCCGTAGGCGTCCGTCCTTCCCATTTCTGAAAAGCGATCAACGCAGAACGCGTCGCCGGATCGAAGCGGCCGTCGACTGGTCCAGTCCAGTAGCCCAACTCGAAAAGCCTGCGTTCGGCTTCACGCGTCTGCGCGCGATCGATAGGGCGTTGCTGCGCTTCCGCTACGGACGCACAAAGAAATAAGCAGACCGAGAGAATAACTTTCATCCTGGTTGAATATACCTGTGAGCGAGCCACGTTATCCACTTTTCGGTAGCGGTGCAGTTTCAAGTCTCTGCGCAATCTCTATGTTCTCGGCGGTTTTCCTGCTTGATTCACCGCCGAGACCCAACTGTACCACTGCCACTTTGTGCTTAACCCTTGCGTTCCACAAACTTGAGCGGCGCCGAACCCAGCAACGCCAGCAGCTTGTCGTAATCAACCGGCTTCACGAGGTGACCGTTGAATCCAGCCTCTTTCGACTTGCGTCTATCGTCCTCCTGGCCCCATCCGGTCAGGGCGATGATCAAGATGTTCCGGCCCCACGGTTGTTCGCGCACGCGGCGGCAGACCTCGTGTCCATCCAGTCTCGGCAAACCTATATCAAGCAACACAACTTCCGGCCGGTACTTCTCAACAGCCTCGACTGCTTCTTCGCCATCATGGGCCATGTAGGTTTGGTTCCCCGTGATCTCCAACAAGAGCGCGAGGGAATCGGCGGAGTCTTTGTTATCGTCGACGATCAGGATCCGGCGCTTTGGCGGCGAGTGAACAGCAGCATCTGACGCTACGGGCGCCGCTCCCGCTGCTTTGTGAAGCACCGGCAGCGTCACGACAAACTCGCTGCCATGTCCCTCACCGCCACTCTTCGCTTCGATCGTTCCCCCATGCATTTCCGCCAAACGTTTTACCAACGTCAGTCCGATGCCGAGTCCGCCCTGCGATCGCTCGGCGGTCCGATCTACCTGCATGAACATGTCAAAGATAGTGTCTAACTTGTCCGGCGGTATGCCCGCGCCGTTATCTTTCACCGCTACGACAACCTGATCTCCGTCGAGCTTTGCCGATAACAAAATCTTTCCGTTTGATCTCGTGTATTTGCAACTGTTATTCAGCAAGTTGCCAAACAACTGCGCGAGGCGTGCCCGATCGGCGTTGAGATAGACGGGCCTGTCCGGCAGGTCTATAGTCAGCTCATGTCCGGCTGCGTCGATAAGCGGACGCGCCACTTCCACGCCTTGTTGGATCACTGACGAAAGCTCAACCTCGCTGCGCCGCAGCTCGAGTCGATCGTGAGTGATGCGGTTCAGGTCAAGCAGATCGTCGACGAGGCGGACCATCTGGCCCAACTGCCGTTCAATCGTGTCGTGCGCCTGTTTGAGAACGTTACCGTCGCCATTCGCGTGTTTGACCACTTCCAGCATGTTGCTCATCGGCGCGAGGGGGTTACGAAGTTCGTGAGCGAGCGTGGCGAGAAACTCATTTTTGCGCCGATCGTTTTCCGACAAGTCGGCGGCCAGGCGGCGCAAGTCGTCTTCGAGCCGTCGTCGATCGGTGACGTCGCGCACGATCTTCGACGCGCCGATCACGTTTCCGGCGGCGTCTTTGATCGGAGAGATCGTCAGGGAGACGTTGATGAGCTGGCCGTCGCGGCGCACCCGCTCCGTTTCGTAGTGCTCGATACGCCGTCCACTTCGCAGGCTGGCAATGATCTCTTCCTCTTCGGCGAGACGATCAGTTGGGATGACGAGCGAGATATGTTGGCCGATAGCTTCTTCGGCAGTGAATCCGAAGAGCCGTTCCGCGGCAGCGTTCCAACTCTGAATGATTCCGTCAAGTGACTTCGCGATGATGGCGTCGTTTGAGGTCTCGACAATCGACGCGAGGAGGCGCGCCGTGTGCAGTTGGTTTGCTTTCTCGCGTTCGACGAGCCGTTGCGCGGTAACGTCGCGAAAGATCAGCACGCACCCGGAGACGTAACCGTGTTCGTTGCGAATCGGCGCGGCACTGTCGTCGATCGGACATTCAGCGCCGTCTTTCTTGATCAGCACTGTATGGTTCGCCAGTCCGACGACGACGCCATCACGCAACGCTCTCACTGCCGGGTTTTCTACCGGCTGTCGTGTTACCTCGTTGACGATTGGAAACACGCGATCGAGCGGTTGACCCAACGCGTCGTCGTGCGACCAGCCAGTTAACGACTCACCAACTCCATTGATATAAGTAACGCATCCGTTGATATCAGTCGTTATTACTGCATCCCCGATACTTCGCAGCGTGACTCTGAAGACTTCGCGACTCTGTGCGGTGCGTGTTTGCGCGACGCGGGCAGCTTCGCCAAACCCGATGATCACGGCGCACGTCAATACATATGCGACCAGGCCTATAAAATTCGGAACGTCATTTAAAACTATGTGGCCACGCGGTTCGATGAATAGATAGTGACATGCAAGCAGGCCGGCGATCGCGACCGGGATGGCGACGCGATAGCCGCCAAGCCACACCGCGGCTGCGACTGCGCCAAAAAGCGTGACGAGCGGCAGGGCATCGCCCATCAACGGGTCGAGCAGCCAGCGCAGCAGTATGGCGAGGGCCAACGCGAGGAATCCAAGCAAGTAAGCTTTAACTGAACCGCGCACCCCGCTCCTTGACGAATTCTGAAACTAACAACCGAACGGCTACAGATTATACGCCTGACCTGCTTCATTTTAATTCCAAACCCATCTAACTTTTCCCTCGTAACATGTCTCTATACCTATGAACGTTCAATTACCGCGGAGTATCGATGACACGGCCAGAATCGCCTGACGAATTGTTGGTAATCGCGGCGATTCTGGGGAATTTGGAGGCGTTTGAAGAACTCGTGCTGCGATACCGGCCAGCGGTCGTGAGAGTGGCGCGGACGATTGTCGGCGTGGATTACGCAGAAGACGTGGCGCAGGACTCGTTGCTGCTGGCGTTTAAGGCGTTGCCGTCGATCGACGAGCCGAACAGGTTTGCGGCGTGGTTGTCGGCGATCACGCGTCATCGGGCGCTGCGTTTCAACAAGAGCGAGACGGCGCACATGAACAAGCGAGTGGCGTTGGACGAAGCATTGCTCGAGAAACTGGAATCACTCGCGAAGCCACTCGCCGAGAAACATGAAGACGAGGAGATGATCAAGCGACTCGAAGAGCTTCCGCCGGATTACGCAATGCCGTTGCGGCTGCGGTTTCTCGACGAGATGCCGCTGAAACGTATCGCCGCGTTTATGGGGTTGCCGTTGTCGACGGTGAAGTGGCGCATTCATCAGGGAAAGAAATTGTTGCGGGCGAAAGTTGAAGCAACAAATTAACCAGGAGCATTTGAGATGGAACAAGAAACAGTAAAACTACTAAACGTCCTGCGACGAATCGCGCGTGCCGCCGGTTATGCCGCATGGACCAAAGCGGCGCCCGATGCGACGCAGTTCTGTGTCGGTCAGTACAACCGCGTGCTGGCTCGACTCTCCGAACTCGAGCCTTCAGTGAAACCGCTATTTGCGCCGTTAGCAGACTCCGCGTCGCCGGAAGTCATTCGCATGGCCGCTCGCGATCTGTTTGCTTACTTTGAAACGGACGCGCCTGAGTCGCTGCACGGTTTTGGCGCGGCTTTCGAGATCCGTTGTAAACCTCGCATACGGCGAGTGCGATGCGTGCCGATTTCTGTGCGCTGTGGTTAAGAGTGGAGAGTATTTATGGAACGAGAGAAAGAACTGTCGAAGTTGATAAACGTGCTGCGCCGCACGTCGCGTATGGCGCTGCAATCGGAATGGACCGGTGGTAAAGCGGACGCGGCGGCGTTTTGCACCGACCAATACAATCGGGTGCTGACGCGGTTGAAGGAGATGGACCCGGGCGTGGCTTCAGTTTTTGAGCCATTGCCGGCGGAGAGTTCGCTGACTGTGGTGGCGATGGCTTCGCGTCAACTCGCCGCTTACTACGAAGACGAACTTGGACCGGCGAGAGGTTTCGGCCGCGGTCCTGGATTCGCGTTCGATCCGAAGATGTTCAAGGAGTTTTGGGAAAAGTCGGCGCGTGAGTTTGAAGACATGGGCGAGTTTATTCGCGAGAGCATCGACGAGTGGTTGCGGCACAAGAAGGAGGCAAACCGTACCGACAAGGAAGCGAAGGGAGGCGATACTCAGACGCATCCTTAGCGAGTTTTAACGAAACGAGATGGAAATTCTTGATTTGATCCAGTGGCCGGCGATGCTGGTGACAGTCATCGCCGCCTGGATGGTTGGTTCTCAGAGAAAGTTCAAGCGCAACTGGGGGTTCTGGCTTTTCCTCTTGAGCAACGTGCTGTGGATCGTGTGGGGCTGGCACGATCGTGCTTACGCTCTCATTTCGCTCCAGGTTTGTCTTGCGTTCATGAACATCCGGGGCGCGGCAAAGAACTAGTGCCACCAGAGGCGCTAGCTCTGAAAGAGCGACAGAAGAACATCTGGTTCTGTCGCACTTTCAATGCGAGAAACCGTTGAAACGGTTTCTCGATCTTGGCGAGCCTTACACCTGGCTGAAGCCAGGTGAGAATGAGAGGTTTGAGGCAAAGCTAGTTAGGACATTAGCCTTAGAAATTACAAGGGCTCTTTAATTCTGACACCTTATCCGGCACGATCCTCCGAGACTCTACTTTCTGACGCCGAAAGTTGGCGACTGCCGCGTCAACCTGTTCCGGTGTCAGCGCGACGCCGCCCTGGAAATAGACCCAATCGATGTCTTCGTGATATTGACGGCGTTCTTTCGACTTGATCATCCCATCGCGGATAAACCACAGGTTGAAGTTTATCGACATTATGTCTTCGGGATAATAATTTCCGCTGTGCTCGGCGAACGGTTTTCCGTCTACAAAATACCTGACTTTCTGGTCCAATACCTGGGTGATGAGAGTGTGCCAGCCGGCCTGACTGCCGTTGGTGGTTTGAAAGACGTTATCTTTCTTCCAGTTGGGTTCGGGGCTGAACGTTTCCCAGGTCGTGGCGTAAAGCGTTGGTCCATCGATACCCCAGCCGCCATTTGGCAGATACTCAAAGTCCAGCTCACTG
>DATELZ010000076.1:0-73771 GCA_035276045.1 Pyrinomonadaceae bacterium
GGCAACATCGAAACGTCTTCCGCGCCTTGCGGCATGTCGTTCGCGCCGTCGAAGTCTGCGCCGATGCCGACGTGATCGATGCCCGCGACCTTGATGACGTGTTCGAAGTGGTCCATGAGTTTCGCGAGCGGCAGCGGTGGCAACGGATTGGCCTGTTCGAGTTTGTCACTCTCTTCAGCGCGCCGTTCCGGATCATCTTTGTACTTCGCGTCGATCGCGTCCTGTTGCGCTTTCAATCTCCTGTCGCGCTCCGCGCTCTGGCGCGACACATTCTCCGAATCGACAAAACCGCTGTAGAAGTTGATATTGATCACGCCGCCGTTCTTCGCGATGCGTCGCAGCAGATCGTCGGGAATATTTCGCGGCACGTTGCTGATCGCGCGTGCCGAAGAGTGCGACGCGATAATCGGCGCTTTCGAAACATCGAGCGCGTTGCTCATCGTCTCGTCGGAGACGTGCGACACGTCGACGAGCATTCCCAGCCGGTTCATCTCGCGCACCACTTCGCGGCCGAAGTCATTCAAGCCGCCGTGCTTCTTTTCCCCGCGTCCGGCGTCGGCCCAGTTGTTGGTGTTGTTCCAGGTGAGCGTCATGTAACGCACGCCGAGACGATAGAACTCGCGCAGCGCCGGCAACGAATCTTCGATCGCGTGTCCGCCTTCGATACCCATCAAACAGGCGATCTTGCCCTGCTGCTTCGCGCGGCGAATATCGGCGACTGACGTAGCGATCATCAGATCGCGCGGGTGTCGCTCGACGGCGCGATAAACGGCGTCGATCATATCGAGCGTGCGACGCGTGGAGCCGCCGTGTTCGACGTACCAGGGACGAATGTAAAGCGAGAAGAATTCGGCCGTCAGCCCGCCTTTCTTCATGCGCTCGATGTTGGTCCGATAGGGTGTTGGCGGCGTGCCGCCGAGATCGAAATAGTTGTTGGTCATCGGCGTCGTGACGTCGTTGTGCGTGTCGACGACGATGGCGCGACGATGAATTTGGAGGGCGCGTTGCCAGAGCTTCTCATCACGAGGCTCACCAGTTTGGGCTTGAACTACGGGGGCCAGCAGAAAACTCAGGCAAATCAGGCAAAGGGCGGTTTTGATCCTCATGGGCTCACTCATATGCGAACTGGTGGCAGGCGTCAAGCACTATCTGTCATTGATCATTTGTCATTGATCGTTTTCCATTTTCCATTTGTCATTTTGAATTTCGGAAATGGCAAATGACAAATGACGAATGACAAATGGAAAACGAACACAACTGTGGTCAGCCACGTTGCTGCTCGCTGAGCCGCGCATTATCATCAAGCGGTCATGTCGATCCTGATCGCCGAAGACAACATGGCCCAGCGCCACTACCTGCGCGAGATTCTGGAGAAGGAATTTCCCTCGCACGTGCCGATCTTCGAGGCGGGCGACGGCGAAGAAACCGTCAAACTCGCGCTCGGCGAAAAACCCGACGTCTGCATTCTCGACATCCAAATGCCGAAGCTCTCGGGCGTCAAAGCTGCGCGGGCGATCTGGCGCGACTTCCCGACCGCGCGCATCATTTTCTGGACGCAGTTTCCGCACGAGATTTACATCAACGAGATCCGAAAAATCGTTAAGTCAGTAGATCCGCCGCCGGCGTACGGCTTTATTCACAAGAACAATCCCGAGTCGCGCTTTCTGCGTTTCGTCGCGGCGGTGCTGGAAGACGGCGCTGACATGATCGATCCGGCGTTCAAGGATTCGTTCAAGCGGCCGTTGTTGACGGAGTTTGAAGCAGAAGCGCTTTACTATCTCGCGCTCGGACTTTCGAACTGGGCCATCGCGCGCAAGTGTTCGTTGAGCCTGCGTGGCGTCGAGAGCCGGCTGGCAACGTTGTACGAAAAACTCTTCGTCTCAGTCGCCGAAGGGACCGAACAGGAAGCGTACGAGAAACTCGCTTACAACATTCGCACGCGCGCGTTCTTCGAAGCACTGCGCCGCGGTCTGCTCAACAGCGACGAACTGGAAAAGGCCGCGCACGATCTCGAATCCTGGTTACAGAAAGACCAGAAACGCTTCAACGAAGAACTAAAGCGAGAAGCACCTAAGAAAAACCCCAAGTAGAACGGATGTACATGCGCAGATCAGAATGGTTCCTGCCACTTCTTTTCTGTATCTGCGTTTTTACCGCGCTCGCGCTCGCGCAAACAGGTGAACAGGAACCACAGCCGCAAGCGTCGCCTTCACCGTCCCCGTCGCCGTCTCCATCTCCTTCGCCAACGCCGATAACCGGCCTGCATCAGTGGGGCGCGGTCACGTTGTTTCACGGCCTGCCTTCCGATCGCGTGCGCGCGATTGCGCAAACCACCGACGGCGCGATGTGGTTCGGCACTGAAGCAGGACTCGCAAAATTCGACGGACGCCGCACGCAGACGATCAACGATCCGGCGTTGCCGGCGGGGCGCGTGCTGGCGTTGCAAACGGATCAGGAGGGCGGCTTGTGGGTCGGCACGGAAGGCGGCGCCACACGTTTCTTCAACGGGATATTTCTGAAAGTGAACGAAACGGCGGGTCAGGCCGTCTCCTCGATCGTCACACCGCAACCGGGACTCGCCGTGATGACCACCGAACAGGGACGCGTGTTTGAATCGCGCCTGAAGCAGGTCACTACAAGAGAAAACGAAGAGAACGTCACGCGCACGGTGATCGAAAGCCGCGAGCTTTTGCACCAGCCGCTCGAGAGCGCGGATCGCGATCGTCCTGGTCCACTCGCAATCACAAGCATCAATTGGACCAACGACCAGGTAGTGATCGGCACGCTCAGCCGCGGCTTGATGGAGATCCGCAATGGCGAGGCAAAGCCGGTGCCGACGCGACCGATGGTCTACTTCGTCAACACACTCGAGCGCGACAAAGACGGCAAACTGTGGCTCGGCGCTCGCACGCGAAAAGAAGAGCCCGGCGCGTTAACGGGCAATGCGCTTTCGAGTCTTAAGCGCAACGAAGCTGCGACCGGTCCGGTGTTGTCGATGAAATCGATTGACGACGAAGTTTGGATTGGCACTGACGGGCGCGGCGTATTTCGCGTTGCGAAAGAGAAGACGCAGCGCTTCACGTTTGACGGCACCGCCGGCGGTCTGCGTTCAGATCATGTCTACGCGATCTTTCCCGATCGCGAAGGCGTGATCTGGTTCGGAACCGATCGCGGCGTCTGTCGTTTCGATCCGCAAGCGCCACGCGTCGAGTCGATCGGCGACAACAGCGATAGCAATTTCGTGCGGACGCTGTTTCAGTCCATGAACGGTCGCGTCCTCGCGGGCACCAACCGCGGGCTGTTTATCTACGACGAGCGAACTTCTGCGTGGCTGCCGATGCCTGGCATGGGCAACAACATCATCTACAGCATCGCCGAAGACCTGCTTCCGGAGACTGCGCGTTTACTCGTCGCGGCAGTCAGCGGGTTCTACGTTGCGCCGAGACAGACGGTGAAATTCGAAGAGCAGGTATTCACTCGACTGGAATCGGGTTCGATAAACGCCGATGGTGTCGGCAGCGTGCGAGCAATCACCGACTTTCGCGGCGACACTTATTACGCCGTCTTCGGGCGCGGCGTCGAGCGCATCGGGGCGGGGCGCGGAAGCGTGACGTGGCCCAACAACCTCGCGCGCGACGCGATCAGCTTGCTGGCAGACGGCGAAGAACGGTTGTTAATCGGCACGGCAAGAAACGGCGTGCTTGTCTCAGATGGAAAGACTGTGCGCGAGGAGCCTCTTTTTGCGGCTTTGAAAGGGCACGTAGTTCGTTCGATGACCCGAATGACGACGGGCGTGCTGTGGTTTGGGACCTCTAACGGAGTTTTCGCCTGCGCGCCTCGGCAAGCCTGCAACGTGGCGGTGCCGAATGTCGATGCTCGCGTTGTGTTCCCCGCCCTGGATGACAAAGTCAGCGAGATCTGGTGTGGCACGCGGGGAAACGGCCTGTTACGCATTCGGCTCGATCCGATTTTCGGACCGGTGGTCAACCAACTCGACTCCGAACAAGGACTGCCATCGCAAAACGTCTTCGCCGTGTTACCGCTTCGCTCGCGCGACGGTGTTGAGTCGCTATTGATCGCAACGAATCGCGGCGTCGCTCGCTACGTCCCGGGGAACGTCGCGCCGACGTTGTCGGTGACGCGCATACTGAGCAAACGCGTGCACGCGCCGTCGGAACTACAAGCCGGACTCGATCTCGAGTATCCGCAGAACAGTTTGCTGCTCGACGTAACCGCGATCAGCAGCCGCACTTTCCCGGAACAGTTTCAATATGCGTTTGTGTTGGAGGACGGCTCAGGGAAGCAAGTAAGACAGAAACTCTCGCGTGAGTCGCAGTTCACGATGGAGGGACTGAAACCGGGCAAGTACACGGTGACGGCGATGGCGTTTACGAAAGATCTCGCTCCGTCAGAGCCGCTGAAATTTTCGTTCACGGTTGCAAGCGCGCCGTTTCCCTGGACGTCCACGGCGCTTGCGATCCTCCTGGCGCTCGCGTTGCTGGCATTGTTGTGGGCCATACTCGAACGCCGGCGAATCGTCGCCACCAGCGCCAAGCTCGTCGACGCGAACCGCGAACTCGCCGACGCGCGTTTGAACCTCACTAATGAAGCAGAACGCGAGCGACGCCGCATCGCCCGCGATCTGCACGATCAAACGCTCGCCGATCTGCGTCACCTCGCGTTGTTAACCGATCAGATCAAACCAAACGGCGATTCAGCAGGTAAGCAGACGTCGACTTTACGCACCGAAATCGAGGAGATCTCCCAGGAAGTGCGGCGCATCTGTGAAGACTTGAGCCCGTCGGTGTTGCAAAATGTCGGGTTTGCGGCGGCGCTCGAGTTTGCGTTGTCGCACGCGGTGCAGGATGCTCCGGTTGAGAAACGGTTCGAATACGAATTTCACTGTGACGAAGCGATCGAGGAACAGAGCCAACTGCCGGCGAGCGTGCAGATGCAGATCTATCGCATCGTGCAGGAAGCGGTTAACAACATCTGGCGTCATGCGGCGGCAACGGAAGTGAAGATGTTCGTCACCAGTTCCGCCGCGGGCGATTTTTCACTGCGCATCGAAGACAACGGCCGCACCTTCGATTCGCAAAACAACTCCGAAGGACGCGGACTGCCAAACATGAAAGCGAGAGCGGGAATGATCGACGCGCGTATTTCGTGGAAGCCGCGTGACGACGGCGGCACGGTTTTTACGTTGACTAAAAAAGCATGATTCAAATCGCTCCCGAAGTCGCCGCAGCTAATTCTGTTGTCGCACTCGAATCGACGGTGATCGCCCACGGTTTGCCGCGTCCGACAAATCTCGAAACCGCTCGACGTCTCGAACAGATTGTCCGCGATGCCGGCGCGATGCCGGCAACCATCGGCATCATCGACGGCCAATTGAAAGCCGGCCTCGACGCCGACGAGGTTCGCAAACTCGCCGAAGAAAGCAACATCCGGAAAGTCAGCACGCGAGATCTTCCGCTCGCTGTCGCCGAACATTGGAATGGCGCAACGACCGTCGCAACCACCTGCTGGATCGCGCGTCGCGCCGGAATCAGTGTGTTCGCGACTGGTGGCATCGGCGGCGTTCATCGCGGCACGTTGCCGGATGTCTCAGCAGATCTTCCGGAGTTGACACGCACGCCCATCGTCGTGGTTTGTTCGGGCGCGAAGATCGTTCTCGATCTGCCGGCGACGCGCGAGTGGCTCGAAACACATGGCGTAACAGTCGTCGGTTATCAATGCGACGAGTTTCCGGCCTTCTATTCGCGACGCAGCGGCCTGCCCGTCGACGCACGCGCAAACTCGCCCGCCGAAGTCGCCGCGATCTATCGCGCGCAACGTGACCTGGGAATCGAATCGGCGCTGTTATTAACGGTTCCCGTACCAGAGGAGCTTGAAGTTCCCCACGAACAATTACAGACCGCACTCGACAACGCCCTGCAAAACGCCGCGCTCAACAACATTACCGGCCGCGACCTAACGCCTTTTCTCTTGAGCAACATGTCCGAACACAGCGCCGGCGCAACCTTGCGCGCCAACATCGCGCTGCTCGAAAACAACGCCCGCACCGCCGCCCGAATCGCCATTGAGATCTCAAATCTCCGATCTGAGATCTAAGCTCTTTGTGCTACTCTCTACCCATCCCAAAAAACTAAGGAGCACTCCCCAAATGGCTGACGAAAACAAGTGCAAAAATCCCAGTTGTACCTGCCCACCGCAGGAAGGCGGCAAGTATTGCAGCGCTTCATGCGAAGGCAGTGGCGGCACCATCGAGCTTGATTGTGACTGCGGTCACGAAGCGTGCGGCGGCAACTTCTAAACGCGATTTACATAGATTGACTCAGATTGATGAACTCCGCGGCGAGTCTTGGTCCAGTGCCTTCGTCTTCATGCTTGAAAAAGACAAACGCAGTCTTCCAGTCCTGGTCCTTCATCCGGCTGATCCAGTCACGTAAATCCGCTGTCGAGTAGTTCACTCGCCGCAAACGCACGTAACCCCAATCGGCGGTCTTGTCGATCCGGCTGACCGGCAGTTCATTTGTGTCTGAAATACAGAGGGCGCGGTTCTCACTGCGCAGCAAATCCCGCACGTCGTCGTCGAACCAGCTTGGATGGCGAAAGTCGAATACGGCGGGTGGATGCGGCGGCAGTTGTTTGAGAAACGATGCGAGCCGCTTGAGATCTTTCTCCATGTCCTCCGGCATGCGATAAAAAATCGCGCCCAGACGATCGTCGAGCGCTGAAACAACGTCCAGCATGTACTTCGTCTCAGGCATCGCGTCTTTGAGACGTTTGACCTTGGTGATTCGCTGCGAAGCTTTGATGGAGAAACGAAAATTCTCCGGCACTTGCGCCTTCCAACTTTCGATCATGCCGGGTTGCGGTAAGCGATAGTAAGTATTGTTGAGTTCGACCGCGGGCAGTTTCGCAGCGTAGTAACGAAGCATGTCGTTCGCCGCCAGATTTTCCGGATAGAAGCTTCCCTTCCATTCTTTATAACTATAGCCACTGGTGCCGGCGTAGAGATTCATTCGTGTTATGAGTCCTAACCTGTTGTCGCATCAGCAATTCTGTGATACACAGGCAAGCCAAAGCAAATTTAAAAAAGGTGTTCCTGTCGATTGGTGACCACTAATATCGAATCAGTGCTTCAGGAAGAACGAGTCTTCCCTCCACCGCCGGAGTTCTCCGCGCAAGCCCACATCAAATCGTTAGCAGAACTCGAAAATTTGCGCGCCGAAGCAAGCGCAGACCCGGAAGCGTTCTGGGCGCGCATGGCGGAAGAACTTCACTGGTTCAAAAAATGGGACACGGTGTTGAAGTGGAACGCGCCGCACGCCGAGTGGTTCACCGGCGGCAGGCTCAACATCGCTTACAACTGTCTCGACCGTCATCTACAAACCTGGCGACGCAACAAAGCCGCACTCATCTGGGAAGGCGAACCCGGCGAAACACGCACCTTCACTTATCAACAACTGCACACCGAAGTCTGTAAATTCGCCAACGTACTTAAAAGCAAAAACATTCAACGCGGCGATCGGGTCGCTTTGTACATGCCGCTGATTCCCGAACTGGCGATCGCAATGCTCGCTTGCGCGCGCATCGGCGCGACGCATTCCGTCGTGTTCGGCGGTTTCTCCAGCTCCGCGTTGATCGATCGCATCAACGACGCGAGTTGCAAACTCGTCGTCACAGCAGATGGCGGCTGGCGGCGCGGCAGTGAAGTAAAACTAAAAACCGCGGTCGACGAAGCACTCAAACAAACGCCTTCAGTTGAAACCAGTATCGTCGTTCGCCGCACCGGCACAACGCAACACATGCAACCCGGCCGCGATTTCTGGTGGCACGAGTTGATGGAAAACGCCGGCTCGAAATGCGCCGCCGAAGAGTTGGACAGCGAACATCCTCTCTACATTCTCTACACGTCCGGCACGACCGGTAAGCCGAAAGGCATCCTGCACACGACCGCCGGTTACCTGCTGCAAGCTCATCTGACGACGAAGTGGGTCTTCGATCTCAAAGACGAAGACATTTACTGGTGCACCGCCGACATCGGTTGGGTGACCGGACACAGCTACGTCGTTTACGGTCCGCTTTCGAATGGAGCGACCGTGGTGATGTACGAAGGCGCGCCAAACTTCCCCGAGCCGGATCGCTTCTGGAGCATGGTCGAACGCCATCGCGTCAACATCTTCTACACCGCGCCAACAGCCATCCGCGCGTTTATTAAATGGGGCGAGCACTGGCCGTTGAAGCACGATCTTTCGAGTCTGCGCCTGCTCGGCACGGTCGGCGAGCCGATCAATCCCGAGGCGTGGATGTGGTATCGCGAGTTGATCGGCAAGGGACGTTGCCCGATCGTCGACACGTGGTGGCAAACGGAAACCGGCGCGATCATGATCACGCCGCTTCCCGGCGCGACTCCCACCAAACCCGGTTCCGGAACCAAACCGTTTCCCGGTATCGAGGTCGACATCCTGACGCGCGACGGTCAACCGGTTGAGGCGAACGAGGGCGGTTATCTCGTCATCAAGCGGCCCTGGCCGTCGATGTTGCGGACGATCTGGGGCGACGACGAGCGATACAAACAGCAGTATTGGTCACAAATCGAAGGAATTTACTTCGCCGGAGACGGTGCGCGGCGCGATCAGGACGGATATTTCTGGATAATGGGCCGCATCGACGATGTAATTAACGTAAGCGGTCACAGACTAGGAACGGCAGAAATCGAGAGTGCACTCGTGTCCCATCCTGCCGTTGCCGAAGCGGCAGTGGTCGCCCGGCCTGACGATTTGAAAGGATCCGCAATTGTGGCTTTCGTTACGCTCGAAGGCTCTCATAGCCCGTCCGACGCGCTAAACCAGGAACTGCGCGCGCACGTGGTTAAGGAGATCGGGGCCCTGGCTCGTCCGGACGACATCAGGTTCACCGATGCGCTGCCGAAGACACGCTCCGGCAAGATCATGCGGCGCTTGCTGCGTGAGATCGCGACCAGCGGCTCGGTCGCCGGGGACGTCACGACGTTGGAAGACTTTTCAGTCCTGGAGAAGTTGAGGGCGGAGGAAGAGTAATCATTTTCCATTTGTCGTTTGTCGTTTGTCATCTTTCATTTGTAAGTCTCCTGGCTCGACGAGTTCTCAAACCAATGACAAATGTGAAATGACCAATGGAAAATGACAAATGAGGAGAGTTTATGAATATGACCCGGCAAACTGAACCCGACAATCGTTCGGGTCCGCGTTACCTCGCAACGCTGGAGATCAAGGCTGAATGGGATGAACCAAGTGGCGCGCATGTAGTTGTGGAAGGAACGACGGAGAATGTCGGGCCCGAGGGAACGCTCGTCCACCTGCCGCGCCATTTACCGAACGTGGGTAGTCGTGTCCGGCTTGAAGTGTCGGGTGAGTCGGGTGAAAAATTGCAAGTGATTGCCGAAGTGTTGCGCATCGAACGCCATCCGGGACATCCGCTGGCGGCGCTTCAGTTATTGGGTGAAACTGACGAATGGCGGGGTCTTGTTTGGGAACCTGCGGCCCCGCGCATCGTGGCGCCTCCGCCAACCGAGGGCGAGGGTGAAGTGTCAGGAGACGACGATGACGATGTTGCCCATTGACGAAATCGAAATCGAAACCGCCAGTGATCGGAGACGTTATCCGCGTTACTATGTGACGTCGCGCGTGACGTTGGCGATCGAAGACGAGAGCCTGAAAGAGTCGATCGGGATCGGCGAGCCGAAAGACATCAGTCTCGGCGGATTGAGAGTCACAAACCTGCCGGCGTGTCCCAACGTCAAGGTCGGCGATCAACTCGGTCTCCTGCTGCTCGATGGAGACGACGCGTTATCGTTGACGGGCGAGGTGGTCCACCACGCGACCGAAGATACGTTTGGAGTTGAGTTTAGAAAATTGAGCAATCAGGATCAGAAGGCGGTGGGTGAGATGATCGGACGATTGCACGCCCGCCTCTGATCGGCCCCGCGGCTGCATATGGCTTCGAAAGAACCAAAAAAGATGGCCGTTTCGACGGCCCGCGCGCCGATAAAAGTCTACGGCCCTCGGACTCGCGACATTCTGCGAATCATCATTATTGTCCTCACAGTTGGAGCCGTGCTTTGGGTGGTCTTGAAGTTAACCGGAATCATTCTGCTGCTCGTTCTGTCGATCTTTTTCGCGTATCTCGTCTCGCCTCTCGTCGAGTTTTTGCGTGAGCCAAGGGAAGTCGGCGGCCGCACCATTGCGATACCCAAAGTGGCGGCGATCGCCCTCGCGTATGTGATCATTCTCGGGGCGATCACGTTGGCGATCTTTGTGATCCTGCCGAGCTTGAGCAATCAGTTTCCGGAGTTTGCCAGTCAGGCAAAGGGTTACTGGCAATCGGCCGGGGAAAGAACGCAGCAGCTCATCGAATACTCCCGCTCGCGTCGCATGCCCGGTCCGATCGTCGACGCGGTTAACAATGCGATTCCGAAAGTTGTCGAAAAAGTCAGTAACACGGCGACTGAGTTTGCCACGGCTGCTTTGGGTTACGTCGTTTACATACCGTGGCTCGTATTGATCCCGATCCTTGCTTTCTTCCTGTTGAAAGACGCAGAGAGTTTTCGACGTTCGGCGTTGCTGATGTTGCCGCGCGGCCGTTGGCGTTGGCGTGGTGACGAGTTTTTCCAGGACATCAACAGCACGCTCGCAGCGTACATCCGCGCGCAGTTAACGGCTTGCTTGTTTATCGGCGTCGTGTGCGCGATCGGCTTCACGTTGCTCGATCTTCCGGGCGGACTCGTGATGGGCTTTATCGCGGGCGTGTTTGAGTTTGTGCCGCTGGCCGGACCACTAGCCGTCGCGATGATGGCGGCAATACTGGCGGTGCTTCATGCCGGTCCATTTAATGCTTTCCTGGTGCTGCTGTTCCTCGGCGTGCTGCGAATCATCCACGACTATTTCATCTACCCGCGTTTGATCGGACAAGGAATTCATCTTCACCCGCTGGCGGTGATCTTCGCCATCCTCGCAGGCGAGAAACTCGCGGGCGTGGCCGGAATATTTCTCGCGATTCCGTTGGTTGCGATCGTCACGGTCAGTTATCGTCACTGGATGGAACATCGCGGCAGCGAAGGATTCGCTGACTTATTGGAACCAAATCAGGTCACGACGAGTGAACAGGCGCCTCAGCCGTCTGTTGCGGCCGACGAATTACACGCTGAATCAACACCCGAACAGATGGTCCGCGCCCGCCCAGACCTGACGACCGGCGAACTGAAATGGCCGCTCGAAGAATAACGATTCCAACCTCAACGTCCGAAGGACACTTCCAGCTCAGCGCTGAGGTTGGTTTTCGATTTTAGCGCTCATCAATTCGACGAAGCGATGGAAGTGATGCTCGGCGTCGTGAGGACCGGGCGCTGCTTCCGGATGATATTGGACCGAGATGATTGGTAACGTCCGATGCCGCATTCCTTCCACGCATTGATCGTTGAGATTGATGTGCGTCACTTCGACTTCCGGCGGCAAACTGTCGGCTTCGACTGCAAAACCGTGATTGTGTGAAGTGATCTCCACGCCTCGCCCCGACACCTCTTTCACCGGTTGATTCCCACCGCGATGTCCGAACACCAGCTTGAATGTCTTCGCGCCGAACGCGCGTCCCAGCAATTGATGTCCGAAACAGATGCCAAACATCGGCACGTTTGCGGTTAATAACTGTCGAATCTCGGTGACTTCTTTGTCCATCGACGCCGGATCGCCTGGTCCATTCGACAAAAAGATCCCGTCAGGATTTAGAGCAAGCGCTTCGCTCGCCGGCGTGGAAGCCGGCACGACGGTGGTGCGCACGCCGAGTTCCGCTAATTCGCGCAACGAGTTTCGTTTGACGCCGAAGTCGTAACAGACCACGTGAAAACGTTCGTCGCCGGTGGCGGGAAACTCGTAGACCTTGTCAGTCGTGACGATGCTGGCTAGTTCGCGATTCTCCATCGGCGGCGATTGGCGCGCCTTTTCCACGAGGCTCTTTTCGTCGAGGTCGATGGTGGAGAGACACGCGCGCATCGCTCCTTTGTCACGGATGTGACGCACGAGCGCGCGCGTGTCGATGCCTTCGATAGCGACGATTTTCCAGCGCGTCAGATACTCTTGCAAACTGTCTTCAGCGCGCCAGTTGGAAGTAATGCGGCTCGCTTCGCGCACGACGAATCCCTCGACCCACGGCCGCGAAGATTCCGAGTCGAGATCGTTGACGCCGTAGTTGCCGATGAGCGGGTAAGTCATGCAGACGATCTGTCCGGCGTAAGAGGGATCGGTCAGCACTTCCTGGTAGCCGGTCATCGACGTATTGAAGACCATCTCGCCGCACACTTCGCCTTGTGCAGCCCACGAGCTGCCGCGAAATGTACGTCCGTCTTCGAGTGCGAGTAGAGCGGGGGTCCGGGTTTTCATGGGCGTTCTTTTGAGATCCGAGATCTGAGATTTGAGATCTCAGTTTTGAGATCTGAGATCTCAGATGTGAGATCTCAGATTACTGACTGCTTTTAATAAACTGCTGCGCTTCATTCAACCAGCGTTTGCTCGTGCGGTACTTGTACGCCGGCGCCGTCTTCACAGCTTCGATGCAGGCCTGCATCAAACTGGTCGCCTCGCGTTTATGACCGAGACCGGCGTGCGCGCGTCCCATCAGGTAGAGACCTTCCGGATCTGACGGGCGGTGTTCGAGAAACTGGTCCAACGCATTGCGCGCATCCTCGAATTGGCCGGCGGCGATGTACGTCGCCGCCACTTCGCGCCAGATCTCGTATTGCGCGTGTGCCGGATCGCGCGCGACGACGTGTTCGAAATTTTGAATCGCGTCGGCATAGCGCTTTTGTTGAAGAGCGATGCGTCCGAGTTGATAACTCGCGTCGATCTCGCCGTCGTCGATCTGTAACGCACGTTCGAAACGTTTACGCGCGTCTTCCAACTCGCCACGGGTTTGATGAATCAGTCCGAGATTGTAATGCGCCGAAGCGTCGGCGGGATTGAGAGTCGCCGTTTCAAGGTTCTGCCTGAACGCCGCTTTCGCGCGATGGCTGCCCATGAAGTCGCTGAAGTAACCACGCAACAGGAAGAACAGCATCAGCAGCAGGAACGGCGAACCGAACACGCCTGACAACAAGCGCGCCACGAGTGGAAACACAAAGATCGAAACGAAGGACGCAACCAACGTAATCGCCACCGCTCGCATGGCCGACGTGCGAAACGCGTCTTTTACGGCGAGCACCATGCCGATTGCGAACAAGAAGAGCCGCGGAGTGCGGAAGAGCTGGTCGGCGAGTATTGCCGGGTTTCTAAGCTGCCCGGCTGCTTCGTCGAACTCCGGACCTTGCGGGAACATGGCCCGCACTTGATCGGCTTGCTGAATCGCACTCGCAACGTATTGCGCCTGGATTCCGGTGTAATGCAGAAACGCGGCCATGAGAATGGCGAAGAGGTTCGCAGCGGTTAGTACATAAAACAGGGCCGCGGCGACCGGCGCGTACTCCTGAGTTATCACCACGCGAAAACTGCCGCGTCGCTCGACGGTGTTCGCGATCAACGTAAGGATCGGCACGAGGACGACGGCAATCAACACGACCGGCATGGCCGGCTCGATAAACTGCCCGATGATTCCCTGCCGGGGAAACATCGTCGCGCCGCCAAATCTTCGCGAGGCGAAGTTAAAAGCGAACTGGCTGAGCACCGCGATCAACGCGATCGGCGCCAGCGAGCCGCGATCGCGAGCCTCGCGCATTCCGCGCAGAGGGGCGTAAAAGATCATGAGCAGGAGTCGCAGCCAATCAGTCATGTGAAAAACTACGCTCAGCGTTGTTGCGGGCTTTCATCGCTCAACGGCGCTTCCTGAAATTCGGGAGTGATGCGCGGCGAAGGCGCCGCCAGCGGCACGAGGTCCTCGTGATGTATGACGCTCGCCGCGGTCAGTGGCCAGTAGCGAAACAAAGCCTTGCCGTAGATGTACTTCTTGGGAACCAGTCCCCAAAGCCGGGAATCGCTCGAGTTATCGCGATTGTCGCCCAT
This sequence comes from Pyrinomonadaceae bacterium, assembly GCA_035276045.1. GTDB lineage: Bacteria > Acidobacteriota > Blastocatellia > Pyrinomonadales > Pyrinomonadaceae > PSRF01. The sequence goes on from DATELZ010000076.1 coordinate 14,034, forward strand.
GACAAAGTAGTAGTTCTTCTTCACTTTGATAGGCGCCAGGCTGCGATGCGACAAGTTTAGACGCGGATCGAGATAAGCTTCTTCGATCTCGCGGCCGTTTACGCGCACGACTCCGTCGACGATGTCGATCTCGTCGTCAGGCAGGCCGATCACGCGTTTGATGTAACTCTTCGAAGGGTCGTCGGGATACCAGAAAACTACGATGTCGCCGCGATCGATCTTCGGCGCCCAGCCATACTCGTCGTAATAGATCAACTTGTTGACGAAGATCCGCTCGCCGTCGTGCAGACGGGGAAGCATCGACGTGCCTTCCACTTTCACCGGTTGCACGATGAAGACGACGACTAACGCTGCGATCATCAGGGCAAAGATCAGATCGCGGAGCAACAAGCGGGCTTCCGACCAGAGGTCGTTGCGTGAAGCGGCTTCTGGCTTGTGTTCCTGGATGTCCTTGTCGTCGTCGACGTGGACGCCGCCGAATGGTGGCGGCCTGCGTTTTCTGATTCCAAACATAGGCGTTTTGAGGTTAGCTTTCGCTTTCGCGCTTGTCAACTTTGAGATCCGGATCTGAGATCTTAGATCTCAAAGCAATTCCTTGACAGCCTTAACTGCCCGTATCTATCATCCTCCCCTGCATTTGCAGCCCAAGACATCGTCCCTCGCGGGATCAGAAAAGAGGCCCGAAGACGTGATCAAGTTAGACATCATCAACCGCGTGGCCGATAAAACCGGCGTACCGAAAATGAAGGCCGAACAGGCTGTCGAAGCACTCTTTCATTCGATGAAGGAGGCTTTGACGCGTGGTGAACGAATCGAGTTGCGCGGTTTTGGCGTCTTTGTAGTGAAGCCGCGAAAACGTGGCGTGGGGCGCAACCCGCGGACTGGCGAGGAAGTGGCGATCCCTTCCGGGAAGACGATTCGCTTCAAGCCAGGCAAAGAGTTGCAGGCTCACGAGGATGGCGATGTCGTAACGGACGAATCGGACGACGGTGACGACGACGAGTTTTAGAGTTATTTAGTATTGGAAAATCAAGCTCCACCCTTTCCTCGTTTTCCGCAACACTCACTGACAGATCCTGTGTTTCGGCGCGTGCCGCAGATCTCGGCGCGCGAGTGGCGTTTGCATGGCGTGCTGTTGCTGCTCACGATCGCCACGACGACGCTCGCCGGAACCTATCTCGCCGCTCCGGACTTCATACCGATCGAGCCGCCGCTGTCGTCGCTGCTGGATTACCTGCTCTATATTCCGCTCTCGTATTTCTACTTTACCGTCGGACTGGTCGAGTATGCGGTGGCGCATCCGCCCGTGCTTGGCGAAGGTTTTGCATTTTCGTTATCGCTGCTGGCGATTCTGTTCTCGCACGAGATGGGCCACTATCTCGCGTGCCGCTATTACAAAGTAGACGCCACGTTGCCGTACTTCATCCCGGCGCCGCCGGTCTTTCTGGCCGGGACGTTTGGCGCGTTCATCAAGATTCGTTCGCCGATCCCGTCGCGGCGCGCGCTCTTCGACATCGGGCTGGCTGGTCCGTTGGCGGGTTTCCTAGTGGCGGTTCCGTTTTCTGTGATCGGGATTTTGACGGTTGGACCACCACTGCCGCCACAGGAAGGCGTGATCTTCTTCAACGATCCGTTGCTGTTTCGGTTACTGGCGAGACTCTTCGGAGTGACACTCGATCCCAACTCGCCGATCAATCCTTTTTACATGGCAGCGTGGATCGGTCTGCTGGTAACGAGTTTGAATCTAATGCCGGTGGGCCAACTTGATGGTGGGCACGGAACGTTCGCCGTCTTCGGCGCTCGCGCCCACGCCTTGATAGGAAAGATCGCCTTTATCTCGACGGCCGTCCTCGCGGTCCTTGGATTCTGGTGGCACGGCAGCCCGAGCGGCTTTCTCTACGCGGTGCTGTTGGGAATCATGCTGCGCGTCCGCCACCCCCAACCCTCCATCATGGAACCCCTCGGCCCCAAACGCACCGCCATCGCCATCCTAACCCTGCTCGTCTTCGCCCTCTGCTTCTGGCCGTTCCCGATCACGCTGCGGTGAGATAACGTTTACCAATCATCCCGGCATGTGCGATACGGGGATTTTCTCGATGCGATCGAACGGCTTAACACCGGTAGCGATGTCGTGAACTTCGTGAAGTATGTCAGCGCTGTAATATCGCATGCCGCAAGCATCACACACGCCGATTGTAACTCCTTCAAGGATGACAAACCCTTTCCGATACTTAAAAGCCTCTCGATCGATCTTTTTTGGACGAACCTTACCGTGACAATATTCACACTTTTGGCCGTACAACTTTTTCTTAGTGGTATTTGCTGACGTCATATACTGTGATAATCAAGAAGCGATCGACACCGTGGAAACGACCAACTACACCTATGGTCTTTTCGCGACCCACGATGCCCTCGATGGTGTATTTCGTACCACGTGGATCTTTGTTGTTTCTGCGAACAACCTGACCGTTGAGGATGGCTTCTTCGATATCGAAAATTTCCAGATCGTCCGCCGCCATCTCTTCTACGGCGTGGATCGTTAGATCATAATCTCTGAGCAGAATCCTCTGACGGTTCGATCAATTACTCGGTGAGGCACGCAGACAGTTTACCAGAAAAACCTCTGGTCCGTTTCGACGCGCTTTAATCTCACGCAATACTTGCAGCAGGCAACAGGCCTTTGATCTCGCGGACGACGCGGTTGACTTCGTCCTGGTTTGCGAGGGCGATCATGAAGAATTTGTAGCCCTGGTGGAAACAGATGACGCCGTTGGCAAAGAGCCAGACGCCGTCAAGAAATGGATTGCCGCCAAGCAACCAACTGATCGGCGCGCCGACGATTGGACCAGGCTGGAAGATCTGCGCCCACATCGCCGCACCCGCCGCGCAACTGAATGCTCCAAGCAACGGCGCGCCAACATACTTCGCGATGTTTCGTTCAAACTCGACGCGCTGCTGTTCCGCTTCCGTGAGTTCGCCGCGACCGATCAACTCTTCGCGCTTCTTCAAGTAGCCATCAAATTTTTCAAACGCTTTGCGCAAACCATAAACCGGCAGCGCCGAGTGTGTGAGCCAGTGCGGATGCGCGCCGATGAGCACGGCGTCGAGTCCGGGAAACGCAGCGCCGGCACGAATTCCCAAAACCAGTGAAACGGAAACAACCGCCGCCTTGCCCGGGTTTTCTTTGATCCAATCGCGAGCTTTCAAAACTCCAGCCGTCGCCGCAGTCGAAGCTCGCGTCAATCTTGCGCCTTTGTCAAAAGCCTGCGACGCGCGATCGTAGTAGTTCTTCGCGTCGTCAAAAACCTCGCTGGCCTTCTTGCCGGCATCACCGGCAACGCCGCGAAACTTTTCGCCCGCCTTCTTTACTCCGTCAGCCGCGCGCCGGGCCGTCTCGCCGACTTCTTCATCTTCACTCAGCCGCTCAGCCTCGGCACGCAAACGTTCCGCGCCACTCGCCATCGTCTCAGCGCCACGCTTTGCCGCTTCACCAGCCACACGCGCGCCTTCGCCGACGATATCCGAAATCGCAAACTTCTCATCCAGCTCGCGGGCCTTGCGTCGCGCCGCCTGCTGCCATTCGTCAATCTTTTCCTTGTAATCAGCCATCTTCGATCCTCGCGTCACGGACTCAGTCGCGTTGTACGTCACCCGCCGCCACCGAGTTCGATCTGAGCGGCTCCATCGTCACAACGCGATCGCGGCCGTTGCGCTTCGCTTCATACAAAGCGACGTCAGCCGCTTTCAGGATTCCAGATGCAGTTTGCGCGTCCGTAGGACATTCTGCAACCCCGAAACTCGCCGTGATCTGGCCGCCGGACGGCGTCTTCAGTGCTTTGATGAAAACCCGCAACCGTTCCGCAACTTCCGCTCCCGCGCTCTGACCCGTCTCAACCAGCAGCACGGCAAATTCCTCGCCGCCGATTCGCGCCGCCAGATCGATCCCGCGCGTCCCTTCACGCAAGACACGACTAATGCGGCGAATCGCATCATCGCCGGCGTCGTGACCAAACGTGTCGTTGAGGTTCTTGAAGTTGTCGATGTCGATCATCAACAAACAGAACGGATGTCCAAAACGCAGCACACGGCCAACCTCGCGCTCGAGTTGACGCTCGAACCGGCGGCGATTTGCCAGTCCGGTGAGGTGGTCCGTAAACGCCGCTTCCTCACAAACGTCGAGGTAAGCCTTGAACTCCAGCAACGTCCTCGTACGGGCCAACATGAGATTCAGGTCCGTAGGATCCGTGATGTATCCGAGCGCGCCCACCTCAGACGCGCGCCGCAGATCTTCGGCACGGCCACCTGCCGCAGTCTGCATGATGACGGGAATAAATTTCGTCAACGGATTGGCCCGAATTCGTTGGGCCAACTCGTACCCATTCATGCGCGGCATCATCACGTCGGTAATGACGAGGTCCGGCTGATACGACTCGATCGCGGCAAGCGCCTCGTCGCCATCAGTTGCAGTGGTAACGTTATAGCCCGCCAATTGGAGAGCAGCTTCCAATAGACCGAGCTTATCGGGGTTATCGTCGACAATTAGGATGTTTGCTTTTGACTCCATAAAACCAGCGTCGTGGACCTATTAATCTTGCGCCGCTATGAGCTTCATGCTACAGTGCGGCAATTCGGTAATACGTACGTGCCGGTACTCGCCCAAGCATCGCGTCAAAGATTCAATCGAAAGAGAGCACATACCCGGGAATATCACGGCGGGTTTCCTTACAATCGGTGAACAAACCCGCATAGGCCAACTTGAATTCGAACCACGCTGCCAAAGGCGACTCAAACATAGACCTTTCACTCGAACGCAAAAGAGACGTGCAGATGAACGCCGTGCAGGAACAGAAGCGCGCCCGAGACCTAACCGCCGACGATCGTGCGACACTAATCCGGCGATTGGAATTCGGCTCAACATTGAACGACGCCCTTGTTGCAGACCTGGCTCGCAGCTCAGTGGTCCTCGACTTTCGTCGCCGGCGTTTCGTTTACCGTGCCGGCGAACCCGCAGATTGCCTGTACGCCATTGTTCATGGCCGAATAAAGCTCTGCCGAATCGAAACCGATACCGGTCGGGAAGCCGTGATCGACATCCTTCCGGAGGGATCGCTGTTCGGAGAATCAGCGCTCTATTCGCTAGCGGGGCAACGTGCGAATTCCGCGATCGCCTACGAAAATTCCAGGCTCCTGCGGATCCAGGTCGGGGATTTCAAACGGGGGATGGCTGAGGATGACCGGCTTCATGATTACACTTTCCGTTTAATCGGTCAACGACTTGATCATGCAGAGCGTCGTTTGGCCGATTTTGCATTGAACGCGATACCCGCGCGCCTCGACAGCCTGCTAGCCGAATTTTCCGAGCGTTACGGCGTTGACGAACCCGAAGGCGTGCTCATCGACATTCCTCTGCCTCACCGCGAAATAGCCTCCATTGTCGGTTCCACTCGTGAGAGCGTCACCGTCCGCTTGAACGCCATGCGCCGCGAAGGTACGATCGCTTTCGTCAAACGACGAATATTGCTCAAACGACCGGCTGCGCTTTAGTTTCCGAAGCCGGTGGGGCTTTGCGGCTTATAGATGAAGTGTCCAACCTGCGGTAAATCAGTCGACTGGAAAGATAATCCTTTTCGTCCCTTCTGCTCTGAGCGTTGCCAGCTTGTCGACCTCGGACGCTGGGTCGAGGGCGAATATCGCGTGCCCGGCGAATCAGTGCCTCACGAACCAACGCCCTACGAACCAACGGAAGCTTCGAGAGACGAATCTGAAGACCGTGAATAAACAACCACAGAAACATCGCTTTGCACAAAAGGCACACGATGCTAGGGAAGAGGTCTCCCGCAAAGGCGCAAAGACGCAAAGCGCTGCCGCGTTACTAACGGTTTTCTTTGCGCCTTTGCGCCTTTGCGGGAGACCGTTCTTAGTCGCAATAGCCGTCAGTTGCGCCCTGCTCTTGACGGCCTGCGCGAGGGACGTCGATGTTTCCGAGAAGAAGACACCGGTAATCTCTGCTCCCCCAGCCAACACAACTTATCCCATGCCGCCGGTCGACACATCGCCTTCGCTCAACAACCTGGGATGGAAACTGTCAGACGGCAAGCACGCGCTGTTTTCCGAGTACAAAGGCAAGGTGCTAGTCCTCGACTTCTACGCCACGTGGTGCAATCCCTGCCGCAAAAGCGTGCCGCATTTGATCGGGTTGCAGAAACAATACGAAAGCCAGGGCTTACAAATTATCGGTCTCAACGTGGGTGGACCAGGCGACAAGGAAAAAGTTCCCGGCTTCGCTAAAGAGCTTGGCATTCAGTATCCGCTCGCGATCCCCGATGAAGAATTGGTAATGTTCCTGCTTGCTGACCACGACGGGATTCCGCAAACGTTCATCTTCGATCGCCATGGTCTACTCGTCGATCGCCTGATCGGATTCGGGCCGTCATCCGGCGAACAAATCGACAAAGCTGTCGAACTCGCTTTGAAAACTACAACTCCCTAACCCAGGTTGGAACTTTGAGAAGAGCGAAAATCTTAATCACACTTGGACCAGCTTCACGCGAACCACACGTAATAGAACAACTACTTGCCGCCGGCGCTAATGGCGTGCGCATCAACATGTCGCACGGCAGTCAAGAAGAAAAAGCCGAAGACATCCGTCTCGCTCGTGAAGCAGCAGCTAAAGTCGGTTGCCCGATTTCCGTGCTCGTCGATCTTTCTGGTCCAAAAATCCGCACTGGTGAGTTGAAAGACGATCAACCGGTGAAGCTCACCGCCGGACAACAGTTCACGATCACTACCAGACCAGTCGCCGGCGACGACAAGCAGGTATCGACGAACTATCCCGATCTGCCGCGTGTGGTTAAGCCGACTACGCGACTGCTGATCGACGATGGCGCCCTCTCGCTGATTGTCGAAAGCACTACAGACACGGATGTCGTCTGTCGTGTCATCGACGGCGGTCTTCTCGGCGAACGCAAAGGCATCAACCTGCCGGGCGTCGCGTTGCCGATCGACTCGCTGACCGAAAAAGACAAAGTCGATCTGCGTTGGGCGGTCGAACAGAAGGCCGACTACATCGCGCTGTCGTTTGTCCGCAGCGCGCAGGATTGTGAACGCGCGAAGCAGTTGATCGCAGATGCCGGCGGCCAGGCGCCCCTCGTCGCCAAGATCGAAAAATCGGAAGCGATCGATCATCTCGACGCGATCATCGCCGCTGCCGACGGAGTGATGGTGGCGCGCGGCGATCTGGGTGTAGAAACGAGCGTCGAACTGGTTCCGGTCTATCAGAAACGAATCATCGAGAGATCGATCGCGGCGGGAAAGATGGTGATTACGGCGACGCAGATGTTGCAGTCGATGGTGTCGAGTCCGCGTCCCACGCGTGCCGAAGCTTCGGACGTCGCGAATGCTGTTTGGGATGGGACTGACTGCGTGATGCTCTCGAACGAGACGGCGATGGGACAATATCCGGTTGCGGCCGTCACGACGATGGCGCGCATCATCTCGTCCGCCGAATCCGGCAAGAAAGCGGAGATCTTCAATCCGACCGGAAAGCAATCAGGCCGCGTGAGTCGCGCATTGTGCGAAGCGGCAGCGTTTGCGGCCGATGAGATGGGGACGAAGGTGACGGCTGTTTATACAGCGTCGGGATTGATGGCGCGGCGGCTTTCGGCGCTACGCCACGATCAACGTATCGTCGCGTTGACTCACCGGCCGGATGTCCAGGCGGCACTCGCGTTGATCTGGGCCGTCGATCCGTTGCTGGTGCGAAAGGCTGAGTCGACTGAAGAGATGTTGCGGATCGGCGAGCAGGCGTTGCTCGACGCGAAGATCGTCGAGAAAGGCGAAACGATCGTGGTTATAGCCGGACGGTTGTCGGGATTAGGATTGTCGACTTCGGTGAGTATCTCGACTGTCGGTGGCGCGCTTGGTCCAACCCGCACCTAACACGAAATTATTAGTCAGCGCCAATCATTTCGCCGACGCCTTTTCCGTTCTTCTGTTCCTGGGCCATCTGCGCGGGTGTCTTCTGCGGATCGCGCCAGTTGTCGAGGATGCCTACCTGGTGGACGCATTGTAGCGTGCAAGTCGGCGCGCACCACTTCTCGGTCTTGTACTCGCGATCGAAATCTTCCATCGTGTACTGCTCGAGCGGAATGCCGGGATAACCGCGCTGCTGCGAGCACCAGTGGACCAGCCCGTCTTCACAAACGTAGAGATAGCGAGCACCGGCACGGCAACGCCACTGGTACGGTTTGCCTTCGGCAATACTGTCCTGGAACCAGTTGAGCCGCGCGTGGTCCTTGTTTCCGAGTTTCTTGACCTGCTGGAAGATGTCTTTCTCTTTTTCCGAAAGCGGCTTCAACGTGCCGTCGCCGTCGTGAATCACGCCGACTGTCGTCGAGAAACCAAGCTCGACAGCGCGCCGCGCGACAGTCAACGCGTCGTCAGGGTTCTTGATGCCGCCGCCGATGACGGAATTGATGTTGACGTGAAAATCGGCGTGTTCAGAAAGGAACCGCAGTTTCTTATCAAGCACGCGCAGGCTCTTGCGGGAAACCTCGTCGGGTTCGACGTTGTCGATACTGATTTGCAGGTATTCGAGCCCGGCACTGTTGAGACGTTTGATCCGATCCGGCGTGAAGTAATAACCGTTCGAGATCAGGCCGGCGATCATGCCACGGACGCGAATGTGATTGATTATTTTGTCGAGCTCGGGATGCATCATCGGTTCGCCGCCGGAGATGGTGACGATCGACGTGCCGAGCTTCGCGAGCTTATCGAGCCGCGCTTTGATGAGGTCGAGATCGATCGGTTTCGAAGTTTGATCGTATTCGTTGCAATAGCCACAGGCCAGATTGCAGCGGCGCATCGGGATCAGGTGCGCGAGAACTGGATGCCGGGTCGAGAGCAATGCGCGCGTGATAAAGCTGGCCTCGCGCATTTTTAGTTTTAGAAACTTTGTTTTCCTCATTTAGTAGACCGAAGAATATGCGACGAGAGCGGTCCAACGCAACCAGGCCAGAAACGCAGATCACGCGGATAAATAACAAAGGGCTCTGTTTTGACGACAGAGCCCTTCGGGCTTATGACCTTGCCTGGTCCGGTTAGCTCTTGACGATCTTCACGTTCGAATCGAGCTTCACGTCAAAGTCGCCGGACGAAATCCGCGCGTTCTTCTCCAGCCCGGTCAAACGCATCGTCGTCGAATCGTCATTCTTCTCGACGATCTTGGTCTGCACCGGCATACCGGAGTTGTCGATCCAAACTTCCGCGTACTTGTAGCTCGCATTGCCTTTCGGCACTAAGGTCAGGTGGATCGTTCCCACGCCGCCCCACAACGTTTCTTCACGCACGTCTTTCACCGGCTGGAAGCGCTGTTCGAGTTGCGCGCGCGACATGCTCATCATCGCCAACAGGCCGTTTGCGTTATTGTCGCCTTTGCCCATTTTGCGAGAATCGCCCGTGTAGGCCACCTTCAAGGCCGGGCGGAAAAGCGTGTAGCGATTATTGTTAACTGCCAGTGTTTCCTTGCGCGGGCTGGTCCAGTCGATCCTCACCGCGGCTTGACGTCCGCTGGTGGGCATATAAATAACGACACCGCTATATTTATCTTCGACACCAAGCTGCGAGTTGTACTTCACGACGTTGATGCCGGCCCGCAATGATTTCAAACTCTCACGATTCTTTTCCATCCGGCTCAGGACGGAACTCACCAGGCCCGCTCCCTGTCCATTCGCAGTCGGCGAAACGACCGCGAACGCGGAAAATATCAGAGCGATCATCAGGCCTGAGGATACCAATCTCTTCATAAGTGCTCCTTGCTTCATGCTCCTTCCCTGTGGCTCGCAAAAAACCTCGTAATTATAGGGAAAGGCTATCGTATGTCAACCTCGAAACTACGCGTGCGGCCATCAGGATCGACCTGTTTACGGATCGAAACGACCTCCACTTGCTTACGTCCGGTCAGGGCTTTAACACGCTCCTCGATCTGCTTCTTATCTGCTTCATTACCAACAACTTCGGGAGTTAAAAGCACTGTCGCGGTGACGGGGCTTTGATGCCCGTTATTTCGGGCCCGTTCGCTACTCGCAAACCAGCTTTTTGGTGTCAAAAATATAAAGATTAATATCAGTACACAGAGAAGATCCCACTGCCAGGTGTTTCGCTCGTAATTCCAGAAGAAGAGCTTCTTCAGTGTGGTCGTCAGGCCTCGCACGTCTTTAAGCTTGCAAGTAAACAGCCACGAGAAACCGCGGCTGGAGGGTCAAAAGCGATTCTAGCGTCCGCACGATCCTCTTGTAAACGGCATTCTGTGTTTTACAGGAGAACAGAAGGCGAGGGTTCGACGATGTGACCGTCGCGCATCTGTATTATGCGCTTACACATCGCCGCCGCTTCGGGGTTGTGAGTAATCATGATAATGGTCTGGTTGAAGCGGTAATTTAGCTCCTGAAACATGTTAAGAACGAGCGCGGAGTTCTCCGAATCGAGATTTCCGGTCGGTTCGTCAGCCAGAACGATGGCCGGACGCGTCACTACCGCACGCGCCAGCGCGACTCGCTGTTGTTCGCCGCCCGACAATTCCAGCGGTTTGTGATGCAGCTTGTTTTCCAACCCCAGCAACCGCAACACGTCTTTGCGAAGCTGCGGATCGCCGCCGCCGTTGCCGTGAATTCGCTCCGCCAGTCGGAGATTTCCTTCGGCCGTCAACGTCGGGAAAAGGTTAAACCGTTGAAAAACAAACCCGATCTTCTTGCGTCTGACAGCGGTGCGTTTGGCATCGGAGGCGACGGTAATGTCTTCGCCATCGATCACGATCCGTCCCTCGGTCGGGGTCAACAGGCCTCCCAACAAGTGCAGCATCGTCGACTTGCCACAACCAGAAGGCCCCATGATCGCCACAAATTCGCCTTCCTGAACTTCCAGCGATACGCCCCGCAACGCGTGAACGTCGAGCTTACCGATACGATAGACCTTTACCAGGTTTTCAGCTTGTAGAATCGTCCTCATCGAAAAAACAAACTCAGTCCTTATATCACTGACAACACGAATTGTTTACTTATTTGCAGTTACTTTCTTATTCACCGCATCGAGATCGACTTCCGGCAGTCCCCATTTATTCTCTAATATAAAAGCCTTTCCCTCGTAGGTGCGGTTCAACTCGACAGAACCCGGATCCTGGTAAGTCATGCTCAGCTTGTACTGATCCTTGGGACGCGTAATCTCGATCCGGCTCGGCAACGAAGCGGTGCTGCTGCTGCCTAGCTGCCGTTCGTTGAAATAGGCGACGTCGGTAATTAACAAACCGGCATCATCGTAAGATTGCACGCGTGCAAGGCGGATGCCCGAAACCCGATCGAACCAGAAACGTCTCGTGAGTTTCGCCTGGCCGCCGGTCCCGGACGCAAACTCGTCGAGAATATAGTAAGGACGCATGACGCGAGAACTCTTGTTCGCACGCGGCCTGGTGTCCGGTTCTTCCTGAAAAAACTCACTCTGAGCATAGACCAGCGAACCGCCCCGTTCGATTGGCCTAATCATAAACGCGTCAGTCAAATGCTGTGGACGCAGGTTCGAAAGCGCGCTCACAGTTTCTTTCTCAACCTGCGGCTGGGTGTTGGCTGCCGCAGCCGTCGCTTCTTCCTCGAGCTTCGGATAATTTGCGCTGTTCGTTCCTTTTAAAAAGCGCCTGTATTTCTCGTTGCCTTGCAGAACGGCGACCCGGAAGTGCTCGCCATCCGAAGTCATCTGCGCGATATCGACGAAAGTGAACTGGATGATGAGATAAATCTGGCCGGGACGTTGCAGCGTTATGCTCCCATCGACCAGCCGATACCGGTCCGCCACGCCGGAAGTCGCAAACGAAGTGTCTTCAAACTGAATATCCATCTTGCCGTGGATGGATCGCACGGTCGAGAGCCGGTTTACCTCCTGAATCAACCGGTCGGAATTGGCATCCGAGATCGGCGTCAGGAGTTGCGGCACCTGAATCTTCTTCTTCGCTCCGAAAAGACCGCACCCCGAGGTCAACATGACGACAAAAACAGTGGAGACCAACAGGAGCAAGCGGGAGTGAGCGATTCTGTAGGCGTTCAGATATTTGAGCATTACTCTTAAGCCGCAAATCATACGTCAAACGCTTGAGAATCGCGAAACAGGGACACGGATTCTCCGTCAATCAAGCTGAAGCGGCGGCTTTCCGAATCGCCCGCGCAGCTTGTTGATGGAGCTTTTTATAGCCGGCCGGTGTAACAACTTCTGTTCCAAGCGATGCTTACCGGGAAAATCGACCAACATGATCCCCAGCAAAACCGTCAGCAACCCCTGGCCCGGCACGCCGGGAAGCGACATCAGGATCCCGAGCACCACCAGTATCCAGCCAAGCACGTTTTTGCCAATCACCGCCGCGATCCGCAATACGGGGGAACGGTGAGCCCAAAACTTCTCCTTGTGGTTCCTCTTAAAGTGATCGGCAGGCAGCTTGACGAGAATAAAAGAGACGATGCCCAGACTGACCGAGAAGGTGACGAGAAAGATTGCCACCCCAATCAATACTCTTTGCCACGTAAGCCCGGCGATCGCGTCCGATAGAAAATCAACCATGATTCAGGCGATCTCGCTCCGGGCCTTCAATAACGACTGGAAAACCTCGTCGATGGTCTGATCGGCGACCTCGCCGAGTTGAAAGTTTGGTTTTTCGGCAACTTCCCAAAATTCGTCCAGCCCGCGCGCGCCGGCGCGTTCGAGCGCGAGTAACTGTACCAGCAGGTCGAGAACGTCGGCGGCTTTTACCAGTCGGGCTTCGAAGCTTTGGCGTTGTTCGTAGTCGTCGTAGAGATTTGTATATAGATCGGTTTTCAGTTCGCCGACGACATCTGCAAACGCGCGACTCTCAGCTTGTTTCCGTGTGTCGGCGCCGAAGTAAGCGATCGCGATACGCGGCATGTCGCCGACACGGACCTCGGCCCAATCGTGCAGCAGTGCCATGCGCAAAACTTTTTCGACATCCACTTTCACGCCCTTCGTGAGCAATTCGTCTGCCAGCAACATCGCGGCCGTTGCCACACCAAACGAATGGGCTGCCACTGATTCGGTTCCGTTTGGCAGCCCACGCAACGTCCAGCCGGTGCGATCGAGTCGCTTGAGTCGTTGTAATTCAATTAGCGTTGAGAGCATGCACACATATAACGATCAGGGGATTGCTGAAATTTTCTTGTCCCACGAGGCCGTCTTCTACGCGCAGCCAGGATGCGCACAGCCGCAGGCTATCTCTGTAACGCCGGCGTCTTCCGCATCTTCACAATACCTGCTGCAATATTTGTCATCTTTGCGCGCCCTGCACCCACAAGGTCCGTGAGCGCACTTGTCATCCTCTGCCATATCACCCACCCTGCTTTCTCGATCAGATGCTGAGGATTATATCCGTGTTCTACACGAGGCTGAACTACGGGCGCGGCGGATTTGGCGGCATGCGAGGTAACAAATTTGTTGCGACGATGCGCCACGTCGCAACCTGACAACGAATGCGAATGCCCGGAGTGTCTGTCTCGAACGACTCGTCGACGGCAAGCGCATCCGCTTTGAAAATCCCTTCACCACAACGCACCCCTGCGGAATCGTAAAAAGTGACGACGCCGGAGACGAAGGCATACGAAATCCCGCTCGTGTTTCTGATCACCGCGCGAACGTTAGTGACGGGTGATTCAGAGGTGCCGTTGATCTCAGTGATTCGCAGCGTTCCTTCGAGCGCCGCTACGCCGTTTTGATCGTGCGCAACTGCGGCTTCGTTCAACGGCACGCGTCGTTCATTCGCGCTGTTCGCCGGCGTTTGCGCGCTTATGGACCAGGCACTGCAAAGAATCACGAGAGCGAGTTTCAATGCGAGTTTCATCCGTTAATCTCCTTCGCGAATAGCTGCGTACATGAGCTGATCGATCGTTTGTCCGTTCTTCGTGACGCTCTTTATCAACCGGCCTTCAAATGCGTATCCAGCCTTCTCCAACACGCGCGCCGAGGCCGGGTTCCAGGCAAAGACGTGCGCGTATAACCGGCACAGGTCGTCATTCGCCGCAAACGCATGTTCGGTCACGGCAATCAACGCTTCGGTCGCAATGCCACGGCCCCAGAAGTCTTCACCCAACCAGTAACCAATCTCAGCCGAACGATGACCGACGTCGGGTTGGACCGTGTAGCCGATGCCGCCGACCGCTTCGTCGACTACTGCGATCGCGAAGTTTGTTTCCGGTTTGAGGCCGACGACGCTGTCGAGCCAGTGGCGCGCATCGGTGAGCGTGTAAGGATGCGGAAAACGGTCGCGCAGATTGAGCCAGACGTTCTTGTTGTTGGCATGACGCACGATTGCATCGCGATCGCTCCACTGCCAACTCCGCACGGTACACGTTGTTAACTTCAGTTCCACCTTATTGCTTTACACGGGGCAATACAGCCGCGCCCCGCGGCATGATGAATCCCTCACCCGCAGCATGGTCCAGCGCTTCGCCGATCGTGCGCACCGGTATCATTCGCATCTTTTCAACCTGTTCGTCACGCAGATCGGAAAGCAAACAGATCCGATAACGTTCCGCTTTTGTCAGCAACGACCATGCCGTCTGCCCGTTGACTTCGTAACTATTCCGCAGCCGGTTTTCAAGCGCACGCGAATCGGGCGCGTCGAACCACTTCAGAAAATCCGAACGGCCCAAACCATCGCGGCACTCGGCCAGCAACACGATCGTGCCGCCATCCTTACAGGCGTGGGCCGCCATGTCGAGTGCTTTGTGGGCCTGGATCAGGTTGATGTCGTGAGGAAAACCACCGCAGCTCACGATCACGACGTCGCGCTTTTCGGAGATCGTGAACGAATGACGCCGCAAGTAGTGCTCGCAACCGGCACGATGGGCCAGACGCCAGTCGCCACAGAAGATGTCCACCGCCCGCTGCTTATCGTCGACGATCGTGTTGATACCAAAAGCCGGGCCAACCAACTCGGTCACACGCTCGCATTCTTCGTGGACTGCGTTGCCATTCAACAGCCCCGTGCCGACACCTGCTTTGCGTCCGCCACGTTCAAAATCAAACGCCAGCATGTGCGTGGCTTCGATCGTCTTCGCCGACGCGAGTCCCGGACAGATCGACTTGCGCCCGCCGGTAAATCCCGCGAAGTAGTGAAAACCAATGCCGCCCGTCAGAATCACGCGTGAAAACTCACGCAGCGCCGGGTTGACCTCAACCGGCACGCCGCGCGCGGTAAATCCAAGCGAAGCGAGTTTGACCGCGTCGTACGCGTCGTGGTCTAACGTGCGAATTCGCTGGACGATGAACGGCGTCAGCAAATCGCGTTTCTCTTCTTCGCTAACGCGGCGATGAATTCCGGTCGCAAAAATCACCGCCATGTTCCCAGGCGAGATGCCGGTCTGGACCAGCCGGCGCACGAGAAGATTTACAACGTGCGCGCTGGCGGTCGCGCGCGTCGCGTCGGACACGACGATCAACACGGAATCATCACTGCCGGCGATTTCGTCTAAAGGAGGCGAGGCAATCGGAGAATCAAAGGCGGCGCCGATCTGTACGTCACTCAACGGCTGATCGGCAGTCGACGCGTCAGAGATCACCGCAAAGCGGTCATCATCTGCGACAAACTTGATAGACGAAGATCCGTAAGGAAGATCAATTTCCCGGCTCATTCAAATCACACCCCGAAATTGACGAGCGCCTTTTCGATGCCATGCAACGCGGCGAAGGCTGACTCCTCCGCGCTCGCTTCCGCCAGCCACTTGCGCAGTTGCCGTGCTTCCTGAAGCGAACCGAGACGGCACGCGCCGGTCAACGCGAGTGTCACCAATGCATCGGGAGCGCCGTGCGTTACGAGCGCCGCTTGCAAGGCGGCCTGTTCACGGAGGTCCAAGGTGAGTAGCAGATTAAGTTCCATGTTAGTGCTTTGAGCTTTGAGCTTTGTACTTTGTACTTTGTACTTTGCCCTGGTGCACTGCGTCATTCAAACGACATCTTTAGCTAGCGAACAAAGTACAAAACACAAAGCTCAAAGCTCAAACTCATCTGCGTTTCGATTGAAAACACGCGGTGCCGGCATGACAAAAATGAAATGTCTCGTCTTCAAAATCGGGGGTTTCCATCTGTATCGTGAGGTGATCGACGCCAAATTTATCGTGCAGCTTCGCGCGCAACTCGCGCAACAAGTCGGGCTGCGAAATGCTGTGCGCGTGAATCACGTGCGCACTCAACGCATCGCGCCCGGAAGTGATGGTCCATACGTGCAGGTCGTGCACGTTGGCCACTCCGTCAGTCGCGAGAATAGCATCTTCAACCGCTGCGAGATTGATGTGCGCCGGCGTTCCTTCCAGCAACACGTTTGTCGACTCTCGAATCAGCCGCACCGAACCCAGGATGATCAGCACGGCGATCACGACGCTGAAGATCGCATCCGCCGCGTACCAGCCGAAGAGCGCCATACAGAGTCCTGCCAGGATCGCGGCCACTGAGCCTAGCGCGTCGCCCATTACATGCATCCACGCGCCACGAATGTTGAGATCGACGTCGTGGCGTCCGTGCAGTATCGCAGCACAGATCAGATTGACTGTCAGACCACCAGCAGCAACCAGCATCATTGGTCCACTGCGAACGACGGGCGGGTCCAGCCAGCGTTCGTACGCGCCATAAAATATCAGCAGCGAAATCACCACCAACGCGACGCCGTTGACGAGCGCGGCGATGATCTCGAGACGATAGTAACCAAATGTCTTTTTGGAAGTTGCCGGCCGAGAGCCAAACCAAACCGCAGTCAAAGCCAGAATCAACGCGGCCACGTCGGTAAACATGTGGCCCGCGTCAGCCAGCAGCGCGAGCGAGCCGGTCCACATCGCGCCGGCAATCTCGGCGACCATGTACAGCGCGGTGAGACACAACACAAGGCTCAACCGCCGCCAACTATTCGCCGAACTGTGACGATGATTATGACCGGTGCTCATATCCGTGCTTTTCGTCTGTGGTGGTGGACACAGATTACGTCTGTGGTGGTGGACACAGATTACGTCTGTGCGGACACAGATTACACAGATATATCCAAACCTACAAAGCAGTCAAACTAAACGCCGCATTGAAGTCGCGGTAAAGCTCGTTGTACTCGCGAAGTGAAACTTCCATGATGTGCTGCAACTCGTCTACGTCCGCGAGGTTTACCACGAGGTTGACGTTGCTCAGAAACGCCGCGTGCGCATCCCTCGTGCGCAGCGACGGCGACAGCAATACGAAGAAGATGCGGCGCCGTTGCGGCGGACGCAGCACGTTGATCTCACGCGTCACGAATGCCGATCCCTGTTCTGCCGGATCGAATTGCGCTTCGAGCAACACGACGTCCATCTTGTTCGAGCGCATCGTTTCGATAGCCTGGCGCGTGTCTTCCGCGACGAAAACCTGGTAGCCACTCAGCGTAAGCCGTTGCGCGATCGCGTCGCGATATTGTTCCGCGGTACAGACCAGCGCCTTGCGTTGATCCCACGCCGGTCGCGCTCCCGGTTTCTCCGGAGCACTGTTCGCGCCGCGCGACAACAAATCCAGCAACATGCGAACCGATTCCTCGGTCCCGTTCGTGTCAGAAACGTGATTGGCTTTCGTTGCCGGTTCGTAAGCGCGCGCCGTGTTTGGTTCGAAACGAGGATGATCGGTCGCGGGCGATCCGCCGACCGCAAGCGCGCTGTGTTCCGACGCGGGACTCGCAACACCTGAACTAACCGTGCTGTGGCACTTCGGACAACGAACGTTGAATGGCCGCGCCGGCGATTTCTCTTCGTCGACTTGCAGGCGCGTCGCGCATTTTGGGCAAACAAGGATCATGATTGTCTTCAGGCAGGGTTACTCGATCAGGCCCAACATCGAACCGGAATCGGAGAACGTGCTGACGGGCAGGCTATCGCCTTCACGGCGAATAAAATCTTCCCCGGAGGTCATGCCCTTGAGCGAGAGCAACAGGTTGTTCTGATTGCTCGCAAACGCGAGCCCGTCTTCGAGCGTGACGACGTTGTTTTCGATGAGCCCTTTGATGACGGTGTCGAAGTCCTGCATGCCGTCGAGTTTGCCGTCGCGCATCGCGTCGAGCAGCGACTTGCCTTCAACCTCGCCCACTTCGACGTACTCACGTGTGCGCGGGCTCGAGCGGAGTATCTCGACCGCGGCGACACGCCCAGTGCCGTCGGCTTTCGGAATCAACCGTTGCGAAATGATATAGCGAAACGTTTGGGCCAACCGCGTTCGAATCACGGGTTCTTCGTTCTTCGGATAAAGACCGATGATGCGGTCGACGGTCTTCGAAGCGTCGATCGTGTGCAGTGTCGAAAGCACGAGGTGGCCGGTTTCGGCGGCTTCGAGGGCGATCTCGGTCGTTTCGAAGTCGCGCATCTCGCCGATCAGGATCACCTTTGGCGCCTGGCGCAGAGTGGCGCGCAACGCGGAGGGAAAGTCACGCGTGTCGTGTCCGACTTCCCGCTGGTTGATCGTCGAACTCTTGTGGCTGTGCAGGTACTCGATCGGATCTTCGATCGTGACGACGTGATACTGCTTCTTCTCGTTGATGATGTCGATGATCGAGGCCTGCGTTGAGCTTTTGCCGGAACCGGTGGGACCGGTCACGAGCACAAGGCCGTTGCGCAACTCGGCGATTTCGGCCAATTGCGACGGCAATCCCAGCGACTTCAGCGTCGGAATGTCAGTTGGGATAACGCGCATCACGATCGAATACACGCCGCGTTGCTGAAAGATGTTGACGCGGAAACGAGCGCGGGACGGAAGTGAGTAACTGAGATCGGCCGTCCCGGTGCGCGCGAGCCGTTCGGCAGCGTCCGGATTTCCGTGAATGAGCGTGAGCGCGATGATCTCGGTTTGATACGGCGTGAGCTTTTGCATGCCCAGTGGCTGGACGGGCGTGAGCTTACCGTTGATCTCCACCTGCGGTGGCTGTCCGACCGAGAAGTTCAGGTCGCTGATCTTGTCGGACACAACCAACATGCGCTCAATAATGGGCGGTAAGTCGAAGAAGCTCATTTAGATCTGCAAACTCGCAAACGGTGCTGAATGTTGGATATTGCCGCTGAGAGGGTAGGGTCAGTTTCGCGTTCCTGGTCGGGTCGAAACCGCGACGATTCTCGCGCATAACGATGACAAACGCAAGCAAATTATGTTTGACGCTAAGTCAAAACATTCGTGAGTGTACGGTAGCGGACGGAGAGTTGAATTTCGCCGCCGGAAAGCAGGGCGCTGATCAGGGCGACTGAATCGGCGCCTGCCTCGATCACAGCCGGAGCGTTTTCCAGAGTAATTCCGCCGATTGCGACCAGTTGCATGTCGCCGATTGCGTCGCGCACGGCGCGCAGGCCATCGAGTCCGACTACGGGATCGGGGTTCGCTTTGGTGCCGGTTTCGAAGATTGGACCGATCGCGATGTAGTTGACTGGCAGGTTGGCGGCGGCGATCGCCTGGTCGACGTTGTGAGTCGAGTAACCGACGATGGCTTCGTCGCCGAGCAATTTTCTCGCGGCGTCAGGTGGCAGATCATCCTGGCCGAGATGAACGCCCATCTTCAGTGCAAGCGCCAGGTCAACTCGATCATTAATTATCAATGTGACGCGTGTGTCGCGGGCGACGGCAGCGGCGGCTTTCGCTTCATTGAAAAAATCCAACGCCGGCAGGTTCTTCTCACGCAACTGCACGAACGTCGCGCCGGCGTCGGCGAGCAACCGAACCTGAGCCGCGTGTGAAAGACCGCTGATCTTTGTGTCGGTGATCGGATAAACCAGCGGCAACATCTTTACGAATCGAGCGCTTCTTTCTTCTTCGGCCGCTGGTTCGCGGGCAGGACGCGTTTGCGCAACCTGATCGTCTCCGGTGTGACTTCCACCAGTTCGTCGTCGGCAATGAATTCGAGCGCCTGTTCGAGCGACAATTCTTTTGGCGGCACGAGCCGGAGCGCTTCGTCGGCGGTTGAAGCGCGCATGTTGGTGAGTTTCTTTTCCTTGATCGCGTTGACGTCGAGATCGACGGGCCGCGCGTTCTCGCCGATGATCATGCCTTCATAAACGCGTGCTCCTGACCGGAGGAAGAGCGTGCCGCGTTCCTGGAGATTGTAGAGCGCGTACGTCGTCGTTTCGCCCATTCGATCCGCGACGAGCGAACCGGTGGCGCGCCCGCGCATCGAGCCTTGCCAATCTCCCCAGCGCAGAAACATCGTGTTCAAAAGACCGGTGCCTTTAGTTTCAGTCAGGAACTCGTTACGAAATCCGATCAGCCCGCGCGAAGGCGTTTCGAATTCGAGACGCACACGGCCGGTGCCGTGATTGACCATCTTCGTCATGTGCCCTTTGCGGCGTCCGAGCGCTTCGGTGATCACGCCGATGAACTCGTCGGGACAATCGACGACGACGGCTTCGATCGGTTCGAGCAGTTTGCTGTCGACCTTACGCGTGATCGCTTCGGGCTTCGAGACCTGAAGCTCGTAACCTTCGCGGCGCATCATCTCGATCAGGATCGCTAACTGTAGCTCGCCGCGTCCGGACACTTTGAATTGATCCGGCGACTCAGTTTCCTCGACGCGGATCGCAACGTTTCCGAGGATCTCTTTGTCGAGGCGCTCTTTGAGCTGGCGCGAAGTTACATACCTTCCTTCGCGTCCGGCGAAGGGCGAGTTGTTGACGCCGAAGATCATCGCGATCGTCGGCTCGTCGACGGCGATCACCGGAAGTGGTTGCGGATTATCGAATGACGTGATCGTGTCGCCGATGTTGATGTTCTCGATCCCGGCGAGCGCGACGATCTCGCCGAAGCCGGCTCGATCCACCGCTTCACGCTTCAGACCTTCGAAGACGTACAACTGCGACACCTTCGTTTTCTGTAACGAGCGATCGGGTTTGACCACCGCGATCTGATCGCCAACCTTGATCTCGCCGGAGAAGATGCGTCCGATTGCGAGTCGACCGACGTAGTCGTTGTAGTCGAGATTGGCGACGAGGAGTTGCAGCGAATCGGAGCGCAGTTCCTTCGGCGGTGGAATCGAGTCGACGATCTGTTCGAAGAGCGGTTGCAGATCGCGCGACTCGTCTTCGAGCTTTCGCTTCGCGGTGCCCTCACGCGAGACGGCGTAGAGGATGGGAAACTCGATCTGTTCGTCGGTGGCGTCGAGATCCAGGAACAGTTCGTAGATCTCGTCGACCACTTCGGCGGGACGCGCATCGCTGCGATCGATCTTGTTGACGACGGCTATCGCCGGCAATCGTGCTTCGAGAGCTTTGCGCAAGACGAACCGCGTTTGCGGAAGACAACCCTCCGCGGCGTCGACAAGCAACATCACGCCGTCGACCATCTTCAACACACGTTCGACTTCACCGCCGAAGTCGGCGTGACCGGGCGTGTCGACGATGTTGATCTTCACGTCGCGATAACGCACGGCGGTGTTCTTCGCCATGATGGTGATGCCACGCTCGCGCTCGAGATCCATCGAATCCATCACGCGTTCGCGGACCTGTTCGTTCTCGCGGAAAGTTCCTGATTGTCGCAGCATTGCGTCGACCAGCGTGGTCTTGCCGTGATCGACGTGCGCGATGATAGCTATGTTTCGAAAATGTTTATGCTGCATCTGTGCCTTTGCACACAGATTACATTATTGGAATTTGCCTGTCTGCCTGAGCGCCTCGAAAAGTACGATGCCGGCGGCCGTGGCGAGGTTCAGGCTGCGCACGTTTGGGTTGAGCAGGGGGATTTTCAGGCAGTTGTTCCAGTTGGCTTTCAGCAGATCTTCGGGCAAACCGCGCGTTTCCCGGCCAAAAACGAGGCAATCGTCGGCTTGAAACTCCCAATCGGTGTAAAGGCGATCGGCTTTCGTGGTGAGATAAATGAAACGCACGTTGGGCACTGATTGGCGCAGCGATTGATCGAGCGCGTCGAGATTGAGATGGCGTGTGAGCTGCACTTCCGGCCAGTAGTCGAGACCGGCGCGACGCAATGCGCGATCGTCCATGCGAAAGCCGGTGACGCCGACGATGTGCAACGGCGTGTTGGTCGCAGCACACATGCGAGCGATGTTGCCGGTGTTGGGTGGAATCTCAGGTTCGACGAGCGCAATGCTGATCATACGAACACAGATCTAACGAAACAAGAGACAGATCGGCAAACGACAAAAAGAAACGACGAGCTTCGCTTGAAGGTCTCGTCGTTTCTTTTGCAAGGCCCCGTGGGCCTCAGAAGTTTTTGTGCGCCAGTGGAAGCTTCGTGCTGTAACCTGCTGGTTCGAGTTATCTCTTCTTTGCGGCTTTCTTGGCTCCGCCCTTCTTCGCGGCCTTCTTGGCTCCGCCCTTCTTCGCGCCTGCTTTCTTTCCACCTTTTTTAGTTGCCATAGCTTCTATGTGCTCCTTCTTTCGAGTGTTGGTTTTTTTGTTTCTTCATGACCACAAGATACTGTGCTTACTTCTCTCTTGTGGGCTAGAGTAAACGGCGCACAACATCTTGCTATATAAACGCAAACACAACAGATGTCAATAACTTATTACTATGAGCAAGAAATATTTTCAGCGTTGCGCGCGAGCACTTTGCGATCGATCGACGACTCTAACACAACACGATCGTCACTTGGCGATCGCGATCGTCGCGATCGAAATACAGACCGATGGTCCAACGCGTGATTGCGAGTTGCTAACGACGACTTGAGCGTTGCGTGTTGAAAGACTAAGGCGTGCCTTGTTGAGTAGCACTGTATCTGCGGAAGAGCGGAGTGAAGATCCACTGATCGTGTTGTTCGATGCCGTAGAAAGTTAATACTGATGCGCGACGACTGCGACTTGCCACGCCGACGAATGGACCACCGCCGGAGTCGTCGACTGAAGAAGACGTGCGGCGTTGCGCGCCACTGCCGAGATTCACCAGCGGCGTGACTGCGGGAACTGCAAACTGTTGTAATTGCGCCATTTCGCCTTCAGGCATTGGCAGTATGTTGCCCGCGTAGAACATCACCGATTGCTGAAAATCGATCAACGATTCACTGCGTGGACGAACAAAACGCCACTCGCCTTCAATCGTAAGTGGATCGCGCGCGGCTGACATGCGAAGGATTCGCCGGTTCTTCGATCCACCCGGAATGGGAATGCCTTCGAGCAGTTGTTCCATCGAAGACGGCAACGCGTTATCGCCGCGTTGATTGGTCCTCTGACTGCGATAGATGTAATAAGCGCGAATCGCATCGGCAACTTGTTCGCCGCGATAGATCGCTTCCTTCTCACGTTCGCGCACTGCTTGCTGTTGCGCGCTCGGCGCAACCGCCATTGCGAACAAGGCCAGGACACTCATGAGCGCGAGCAGCGCAACGAGCGTGTATCCTGCTTCGGAACGTCTCTCAGCAGTCGATTGCATGCGTGAACGCGGCGTCGAATCGTTCGAGGCCGACCCGCATATATTGTGGTTGGACCATGAACTACGGTTCGTCATCTTCGGCATCAACTCGCGGCGTCGGACGCGCTAACGGACCGCCCATCGCTTTGTCGCCTTCAGTCATCGCCAGCTTGTGTTGAATCTTCAAAGTAGCGTCGATCAGAACCAGCTCTTTATCCGAGATGCTGGTGACGCGGAACCTGCCGCTGAGCAGATCGCCGCGTTGAACACTCAGAACACTTTTGTTGTTCTTGTCCTGCACGAGGGCCGTGTCGCCAACTCGCGTAGTCGGACTGATGATGCCGACGTACGAATAATTGGGAACAGGCGGCGCAGCGACACTCAACGAGAGCGCGAGGGAGTAGAGTCGATTGTCGGGAGTGCGCACCATTACCTGGCGCGTGCCGGGATTCGCGATCACGGCAGCGGGCACAGTCGTCGAAAGTTGCTGCGGACTGATGTAGGTGGTGGGAAGTTCGCGGCCATCTACATAGATGCGCGAGTCGCCGGTGAATTTATCCCCGGCCACTTCGAGTTTGAAGTCGGCACTGCGCGCATAAGTATTCGACGGAGAAATCGAAGCCAGCAGGATTGGCGGTGTAGGCGTCGGCGACGGCTCCTCGATCTTCGGCGCCGGCGTCGGCTTTGGAGGCGGCTCGTAGTAAGCAAAGATATTCCGCTTCGCCTCCGGAGCGTCGTAAGAAGACGGCTGGTAGTCGACCGCGCGAATCATCGAGATGTCGGCGACAGCTTGTGAAGGCGTATCGCTGACGGGCTGATTTTGTTGCCGGCCCGCCCGCTGTGGGTTAGGCGTCGGCGTGGGCCGTGCTGCAGTGCGCGGCGAGCTGCTACCGAAACCGATAAACGTCCACCATAAGAAGATGATGGCTACGAGGCCCAAAACTGCCGCAGTGATCAGCTTCTTCTTCTCGCCTGGCTTATTTAGATCTAATAGGGGCATCGGCTACTCCTGACTCGCACCCGCCTCGCGCTGAAAGTAAGTGGCCATGCTCAATTGCAGGCTGACGAGCGATCCACGCGAGCCCGAACCTGCGCCCTCGGCCGGCACACCCGATTCGGGAGCGGCGCCCTCAACCGAAACAGGCGCGTTGGTGTCGCGCGCTCGTTGCAACTCCACTTCGTTGATAACAACAAACTGTCTGCTTCTCTCCACGTCACGAATGAAGCGCCTGATGTTGTCGTATTGCCCCTCGACAGTCACCAGCACGACGACGCCGGGATAAAAACTCTGCCACTTGGTCGCCGTATTCTTGCCCCCGGTTGTCTTGGTGCCCTGGGGTTCGAGCGTGGTGTAGGTTGGACCGGAAGTGTTTCGCAAACCGTTCTTGATGATCAACTGGTTGAGCTGATCGTACAGTTCCATGCGGCCCTGCTCTGGTCGCAGGAGATAGTCGGTTTCGAACTTACCCAGGCTGGTGGCGATCTTGTCGACAGAGTCTTTGGTGTTTTGGTCGTTTACGACGACGCCGCGAAGTGTTTGCAGGTTCGTTTGCACTTGCTTGAAGTCGGCGTTGGCCGTGGCGACGCGTGAACGAGCGGGCACGAGAAAATAGAGATAACTCAACAGCACGAGCGCGAGGATCAAACAGCTACCGGCGAGCGCCGCAACTTCCGCAAGGCCAAACATCTTGCCGCGCCGCGATCTGAGAAACACGCTGACGCGTTCTTTGTAGCGCGAGCCGCGGACGTTCGCAGTGCTGGTATTCACTTCTGCGTTCATCTTGGCGCCTCGCTTGTCGGATTCTGCGGGTTAGTTACTCCGGCAACACTTTCAGACCGGTAACTCGAGCGCGAACGATAAACCACGTCGAACTCGTATTCCGTTCCCTGTTCGCCGCGGCCCTTTGCCAGGTTCTGCGATCGCATCACGAGCCGAAAGATGCCCTGTTCGTGCATGGCGGCGATCATGTCGCTAATGGTCGACGGGTTTTTCGTAAACAGTGCGAGATCGAGCGTCGCGACTGTTTGGTCTCCCTGGCTGGCGACGTCGCGCACTGCGATTCGTGAGACCCTGACGTTGTCGGGCAACGACGATTCGAGATCCGCGAGCAACCTGGACCATGAGAACTTCTTGCGATCGATCAGCACATGCGCCGAGGGCACGGCCTCCTGCTGTTGCTGAGACAGGCCGCTCTTGACCGCCTGCGCCGAATCCATCAGCGCCTTTTCTTCCTGCTTGAGGGCGTTGATTTCCACTTGCCGGGCTGCGGCCTGCTTATTGGCGACTGTTGTCAGCCGCACGACGATAACCAGGCCGACCAGCGAGACAAAGAGCACGATGGCGGTGAGCGCCCACGGAAGGACGCGATTACTAAAAGGCTTTGACGCCAGATTGAGACTGCTGTTCACTAGGACTTCCTTACCGAATTTCGTTGGGCGGTCAGGCTGGCGAGAAGGATACACGCCTAAATCAAGTTACCGCAAATCCCGTACACGCCCTACCCGGGGAATAGTTGCGAAACCACGAATGAACACGGATAATCGGCAAACACAATTTAACCCGGATACTCCCCAGGCTGATTGTTATGGATGTACAGGCTGTAGAAACACCCTCTGCTGGGACATGCTGCGATTCCGTCGAAACAGGCACTGTTGAACGGGTCGCGGTGGCGAACCTGCCCACCGAATGGGGCGACTTTCAGATCGCCGCCTATCGTTCGCTGACTACTCGCGAGGAGTTTGTCGTCCTATTTAAAGGCGAGATGCGGCGCGACGTGCCGACGCTCGTGCGGATCCACTCTCAGTGTCTGACTGGCGACGTGTTTGGTTCCACCAAATGCGACTGCGGCCGGCAACTTCATCGCACGATGCAGATGATTCAGCAGGAAGGCCGTGGCGCGGTTGTGTACCAGCAACAGGAAGGACGGGGCATCGGGATCGTCAACAAGATCCGCGCTTATGCTTTACAGGATCAGGGCGCCGATACAGTTGAAGCTAACGAGCAACTCGGACTGGCGGTCGATTTGCGAGACTACCGCCAGTGCGCCGAGATCCTCTTCGATCTCGGGTTGTGCAGTGTAAAAGTGATCTCCAACAATCCGCTCAAACTGCGGGCGCTGGAAGAAGCCGGGTTGAAGATAGTCGAGCGCGTTTCGATCGAGGTCGATGCCACAGAAGACGCCGCGCAGTACCTGAAGACCAAGAAAGAGAAACTTGGTCACTTACTCACGCTCAGCCACAACAAAGATTAGCCACGAAGAGGCACAAAACAGAGCCACAAAAAGCACAAGAATTAATGAGTTTCTTGTTTGTGCCTTTTGTGGCTCTGTTTTGTGCCTCTTGTGACTAAGATTTCGTTCGCAGTTCTTTGATCGTCGTCCGCAGCTTATCCGCGTTCGCGGCTTTGGGTTCCAACTTCAGGAAGGCTTCGAGTTCGTCGGCGGCTTGTTGATGTTTGCCGGTCTGCCAATAAAGTCCGCCGAGGTAGTAGTGGGCCTGGCTGGCTTTTATCCCACCGATCGTGATTGCTTTGCGAAGTTCAGTTTCCGCTTCGGTGTAGTTCTTGACGTAGATCAACGTGATGCCGAAATAGAGATGCGCGGTGTACGCGAATTCGTTCTTACTCACCGCATCGCGCAGTTGTTTCTCAGCTTCCGGAAACTTCTTCTGCTGCAAGAGCACGATGCCGTAGTTGAGACTCGGCTCCGGGGCTTCGGGCGATAGCTGAAGCACTTTTGTAAAAGCGTTCGCTGCGTTGTCGAGCTGACCTTTCCGCAGATACAGCACGCCGAGTTCGTTGAGCGCAAGACCGAAGTTCGAATGCAAAGCGACGGCACGTCTCAGATCGTCGATGGCCTTCTCCGTATCGCCACGGCCCGCAGACTGAACTCCTCTTTCATAAAGGTCAACAGCAGCCTTCGGAACAGTGGCAAGAGCGGCATTCAACACGCCCGCCTTGACGGGTGATCCTTCCGGCTTCGGCCTGAGATAGATCTGGAGAGTGTAGGGCCGCGACAAAGGACCGATGCTTACGTTTGTGCGGTTATCGGTAATCGCCGGTTCGATGTAGATGGATTCGCGCGCTTCCTCGTAGAAGCTGCCGCCTTCGACGACGACGGTATAAGTGCCGGCGCGCAACGACCGAAACATGAAGTTCCCATTCCCATCGGCGAGCACGCTCAAATCACCCTGGCCCGAGCTTTCCAACCGGACCTTGAGCCGCGCGTCAGCTCGTTGTCCTGAGGGAAAGATGACGCGTCCGCTAATCGAATGCCGGCCGCCAGTGCCGACGGAATCAATGCCTCCGCCTGCCTGGCCGTTAGCCACGACAGCCAATGAGAGCACGAGTGTTAGAAGCAGCGGATAGTTGCGCGTGTTGATCTGATTCTGAGCCATCTCGATAACTCCATTAAGAAGCAGTTGCCGAGTTACTTTTGAAGCGGCTGTATTGTTGATTGGCGTCGTGAAGGTTACCACAAAAACAAGAAGGGAGGCGCATTTTTTACGCCTCCCTTTTCAAATTGCCACGCTTAAGAAAGCGCGGTTGCAATTAAGTCGAAGTTCTTAGAACTGGAACTTCACACCGAGACGAACCGCCGACGGGAACTGGAAGATGGCTCCAGTGCCGTAGAACGGATTCGGGACCGGTGCAATACCCGGGGCGCCGCTGTTGATAAGGAACGTCTCGTCGTCTTTGATGGATTTCTGTTGATTGAATACGTTGAACCAATCAACCTGCAGACGGAGCTGTTTGCCTTCACCAACTGCGATCGGATAGTACGCGCCGAGATCCAAATTCCAGGTCGTCGGCGTACGGTTGCTGCCCGTGAACGGATTGATAGCCGTGCCGCGCGGTACGCAACTGAGGCCCGGAATACAGAAGCCTTCGTTGTCACCATAGAGCGGGTGCGGAACCAACGCGTTGAACGGAACACCGGACTGAGCACGGAACGAACCGCTGGTCATGAGTTTGAATGGCCACTGATAGCTGCCATCAAACTTGAACTGGTGCGGACGATCGTTGGGCAGCCGGCCGTAAAGACCGTTGAGCAAGCTGACGAGGTCGAACAACGAAGTGATGTTCGGGTCAGACTGGCCGTTGTCGTTACGGAACAAGCCTTCATAGTTACCGATCAAGCTCGAGTACACGTAGGAAGCGATGAACTGATAGTTGTTCGAGAAACGCTTCGTGGCGGTGAACTCGAGGGCGCGGTAGTAGCGGCGGGCAGGACCAAAGCAACCGATGAGCGGGTCATTGCAGGCCAGGTCTTCGGTAGTGGTGAAATTGCCGGTGCCGCGACGGCCGGGGTTGAACAAGAAGTAGGTGGTGCCGTCGTCGAACGAGCCGTCTTCAATGACTTCGTCCTGAGCACGATAGATACCGCGGAAGCCGAATGTCAGGTCGCGCATTGAAGCGGGACCCCACTCGATGCCAGCGGTCCATTCGTTGACGGTTTGCGGCTTGAGGCCTGAATCAAACGGCGTAACGTGGTTGCCGAGATTGCCGAAGTTACCAAAACAACCATCCGTTGGATGGACTGGGGCGCAGGCTGCACCCGGCAGACCGTTCAAACGGTTGATGTTCAGGTTGAAGTCGTTCTGAATCTCGTTGCCCGAAGCACGGACGTTGATATCAAGCGGAATCGGCGTTTCGAGGTAACGAGCAAAGTTCGCGAAGAACTTGCCGCGGCCTTCGCCGGTGAAATCCCAGGTGAAACCGAGACGTGGCTGAGTGTTGCTGATGAAATCATTCAACGTCAGGTACGTGTCGCCACCTGCCGAGTAAGCCTGCTGGAAGTCCCAGCGCAAGCCCATGTTGACCTGGAGGTTGCGCGTGGCTTTCCAGTCATCCTGGAAGTAGAAGCTCTGGGTCTTCGTGTCTGTGAAGTCGCCACGGGTATTGAGGCTGAAGTCACGAGCACGAACGACGTCGAGCAGCAGGAATGGATTCGTCGGATTGATCGAAACGGCGCCGAGAGCGGCCGTCGTAACACCAGCCGGGGCCTGACCAGCGGCGATCAACAGGTTAACGTTGTCGACGCGCGATTGGCTCGGACAGGTGATCGTGGTTGGGGACGTTCTCGCGCAAACCGCGAAACGATTCTCAATGCGGTACGGTCCTGGAGGATTCTCACCAGTGAAGTTGAAAAGCCCGCCAGTCGAGATCGTGTCGATGCGGTATTTGTTCTGGTTGTACTCTGCACCATATTTAAAGGTGTGGTTGCGCCAGATATTCTGGAGACGAGCCGCAAATTCGATACGATCGCGATCCTGGAATGACTTCAGACCAAAGCCGCCACGAACGAAGTTGCGTTCAACCGTGCCACCAGTGCCTTCGACAAACGCCAGACGCACGTTCGGAACGATGATGGGATTTCCATCCTCATCCGGGCCGACGTCGGAACGCGAGAAAACTGTGGTTTCCGTTACTGGAAGAACAGCGCCACCGCGGAGCACTGCGAAACGGTCGGTAACGAGCGTTTCGTCGAGTTCCGGAAGGGTGTTCGCGCGCTGGAAGTGCAATCCAGCAGAGAACTCACCGATGAAGTTCGGGCTGAAGGTTGAGTTTAAACGGAAGGCGTAGTTCGAACCGCCCGTTTGCGTCTCACCACGGAAGCTGGCCAGGTTAGCGCCAAAGCCCGAGAAACCAAACAAGTGACCTTCCTGCTTCGTGAAATCGCCGAAGGTGGAGAAGGTGAACGTGTGGTTCTGGTTGAGCGCCCAGGTGATCTTGCCCGCGTAGAACGGAGTGGTCACCTTGTTTTCGACTTCCTGCAAGAACGTTTGGGTCAGGAAGAAGTTCTTTCGGTATTGCGGATTGAACGCGCCAAAGAACCAAAGTTTGTCTTTAATGATCGGACCGCCGATATCGAAACCAGCGTCCACTTCGGAGTAGCCGTTTGCTGCGGCGCCCGTGCGCGGAAGCGCTGTCGGCTTAACTTCACGAACAAAACTCTTGGCGACGAAGTAACCGAACGCGTCGCCGTGAAACTCGTTGGTGCCGCTCTTGGTGATGACGTTGAACACGCCGCCAGTAGCTTTACCAATGTCAGCGCCGTACGCGCCGGTTTTGATTTCGAGCTCTTGCACAAACTCGAACGGCAGGTTAGCGCCTGAACCACCGAACGCGGGGTCTGTAACGGTGACGCCGTCGAGGATGTAGTTGTTTTCAGGACCAGACGAACCACCGACGGACGGGTCGCGTTCGCGGCCTGAAGAATCTCTCAAACCCGAACGGGTAACAGTCGGAGCAATCGTATAAAGCGATTGAATCGTTCGCTGAGTCGGGAAGTTTGAGAACTGTTCGGTCGAAACGCTGGTTCCGGTAGTATTTTGCGTGACGTCAATACCTGCGCCTGAACCCGCAGTAACAGTTACTGTTTCAGCAGCACCCTGCGGACGAAGCTGAATATTGATGCTTGACGTCCTCGAAAGATTGACAGGCACGTTTGCCTGTTCGAATTTGCCGAAGCCTTTGTCCGCTTCGATTGTAACCGTGTAATTTCCGGGTTCAATATTTGAGATTCGGAACAGACCCTCGTCATTTGATGTGGCGGTAGTGCTACGACCACCTTGTCGAGTAGCAGTTACCGTAACTCCTGGAACCGCCGCACCGGTAGAATCGGTCACCACGCCCTCAATTGAGCCTGTCGTCGTCGTCTGGGCGAAGGAGCTTCCTGTAAAAGCGAAGCAGACCAGAAGCGCAGACAGGCTTAAAAACTTAAGGACATTCTTCATGTTTTGCTTTCCTTTCTTGAACTAGACAACGGTGCTGCCCCTCCTGTGTTGAATTACCCTTTTTTAATGGCAGCACCAAATGAATTCCGGGACGAGTGGCTTTGGAGGCATCGTCCGGGGGAGGGTTTTGGCAATTGCCATGCCCACAAGCCCCCGGTGGCATTTCCTTAATTATTCGCCTGTTTGAGCGGCTGTTTGGCCTCGGCGGCGGCCCGGGATATATCCAAAAAAATGGGAAAATCCAGAAATCTCAACCGGTCGGGGGCAGCCGCAACTCCCTATCACGGTTCGTTTTAACCCGCGTTTTTAACCTTCGGACAAGTTGCCTTCGCACTCATTTACGGTTATTAAGAACGTGCCATGCCCGAACGCATCTATCGCGATCCAGTTCACAACATCATTCGCCTGCAAACAGATTCTGATGAAGGCGAGCTGATGATGCGCTTGATTGATTCGGGCGAGTTTCAACGCCTGCGCCGCATCAAGCAACTCGGCCTTGGTCTATACACTTATCAAGGAGCGGAACATTCCCGCTTCACACATTCACTCGGCGCGTTTCATCTCATGACTCGCGTTCTCGATCGACTCGGCGAACGTTACACAATCAATGCTGCCGATCGAGTCGCAGCGCGCGCCGCCGCATTGCTGCACGACGTGGGCCATGGTTCGTTCTCGCACGTGATGGAGAAGGTGCTCAACTTCCATCACGAACATTGGACCGTGCAGGTGATCCTTGACGAGGGCTCTGAGATCGGATCTTTGCTTCGTTCGCACTCGCCCGATCTGCCAGGCAAGGTGGCGTCGATCATCGAAGGAACGTTTCAGCCATCTGCATTGGCCCAGCTTGTTTCATCGCAGCTCGACGTCGATCGCATGGATTACCTGTTGCGCGATTCGCTGATGACAGGCGCAAAGTATGGCATCTACGATCTCGAATGGATCATCAACGCGCTCGCGATCGACGAAGCCGCCGATCGTATCTACGTCGAAGCGCGCGGCGTGTACGCAGTCGAAGAATACTTGCAGGCGCGTTACTACATGTTCCGCCAGGTTTACTTTCATCGCACGCTTCGTTCGGCGGAAGCTGTGTTGCGCTCGATCATTCGCCGGGCTTTGCAACTGTTTGACGAAGGACAAGAGGTTTGGCATGCGGCGGATACTGCGTTTGAAAAAATTCTGCGGCGCGAACCGTTGACGATCGCCGAACATGTGCAAATCGACGATTCCGATGTCGTCTTTCATGTCAAACAATGGCAACGTTCCAGCGATCAGATCTTGAGCGATCTGAGTCGCCGCTTTACCGCGCGCCGTCTCTTCAAGGCGATCGATCTGGATATGCCACACGATCAGAAAGACGAGTTTTTAACAGCGGCGCGAGAGGCCGTGGGGCGCGCGGGCTTCGATCCTGAGTATTACTTCATCGAGGATCGCGCCAGCGATGTTCCTTATTACAACTACTACGCGGCCGAAAAGGCGGAACCCAAGACGCATATTTACGTTGAGAGTGGGTATGCGTCGCCACGCATCAGGGAGATCAGCGAGGTGAGCGACGTAGCGCGAGGCTTGCAGTACCCGTACGAGCTTCATCGCGTTTGTTTTCCGCCGGAAGTGAAGCACGAAGTTTACGAGCTGTATCATCGAGGCGGTGATCTCGAGAAGTCGTCGGCATTATCGGTGTAGGTTTTTATGCAGCGTTTGTTTTTTATCGCTGGATTGTTATTGGCGCTGGTTTCTGTGGCGCACGCGCAGAACGCGACGGTCAGCGTTCTCGATTTAGGCGCGACGCCATTCGCGCAAAAGAGCGCGGATAAACTGCGGGAACGATTGCGATCGACGGTCGAGATTCTCGTCGCCGATGCCGATCTGACACGTGCGGCCGCGAAAGGGATTGGTTACTCCGGTTCACTAAACCTCACGGTAAGCGAAGCTCGCGATCTTGGCGCCGCGCTCGCCACCGACTATTACATTCTCGGCGACGCGCAGACGCTGCGTCGATCGTCGTCGGCGAAACCGGTTTTTTACGAATCGTATTGTTCGCTGTTCCTGGTTAGCGCGCGCACCGGACGGCTCCTGATGTGGGATCGGCCGAGTATTCAAAGCGACCAGTCAGCCGACGCAGAAAATGGATTGTCCGCCGCGCTTGTCGGTGCGGACATGATCCAGCACATCGTGATCGCGATTCGCCGTGCGCGTGAAGACGAACGCGTGCAACGAAACCTCGTCGCCGCTCGCGACGAGCCGGTGATCGAAGACGCGCCCGACGACGAGAAGATGGCGTTGGCGCAAGGTCTGTCGCTGCCTCGTCCGTACCGGCGCGTGCGTCCCGAGTATCCGGAAAGCGCTGCTCGCGCTGAAGCCGAGGCGACAGTCGACGTGCTTGTCGACGTGCGCGCCGATGGTGAAGTAGGTGAAGTTCAGATTGCTCGTTGGGCCGGCTTTGGACTCGACGAAATAACCGTGGCTACCGTTCGGAAAATGCATTTCTTCCCGGCGATGAAAAACGGCAGCCCGATACCAATGCGCGTTCTCCTCCGCTATAACTTCCGCAAACCACCGAGGTAGTAAATGGGAAGCAGCGCTACCAACACGGATCGCAGGTTGAAGTGGATCTTAGTGCTTTGTACTTTGTGCTTTGTACTCTTGGCGGTAAGCACACTATCAGTTCAAAGTTTCGCAAGCGTACAAAGCACAAAGTACAAAGTTCTAAGTACAAACAACTGGCGCTCTGCCAGCGACGCGGACGGTTCGACCCTCGTTTCGACCACGACACTCGAAGGACGGCTCGCCGTCTTCGACGACGTGTGGGAAACGATTCAGGATCGTTACTACGATCCCACTCACAACGGCATCGACTGGCAAGCCAAGCGCGATGCGTTTCGTCCCGCCGCGGCGAAGGCTGCGAATGCTTACGAGCTTTACGACGTGTTGCGCCAGATGATCGCGTCGTTGAAAGACGCGCACACGCGAGTTTATGCTCCCGATCAAAAATTCGACTGGTGGAACCCGCGTTACGTTACGGTGGGTTTGACCGTGCGCGAGATCGAAGGCTTGCCGCTCGTGGTCAATGTCGATCCCAACTCAGCCGCTGCGCGCACTGACATCCGCCCGGGCGACGCGCTCGTCAGTATCGACGGCGTTCCAATTAAGCAGTTCATTGCCAGTCGACTGGAGAGTTTTGGTCCACGCGCAAACGGATCCGCTCGCTATCGATCTGTCGCCACGCTGTTTGACGGACAAGCAGGAACGGCGGCGGCGGTCGTTTGGACCACGCGCGAGGGGAAATCGAAGTCGGCAGTGTTGCCGCGTTACTGGGCGCAACGGCAATTGGGTTTCCGGAATGAACGAAAAGGGAAAGTGGCGATTCTGCGCCTCGATGCGTTCACGCAAAGTGTCGCGGTGGAGTTTTCGAAAGCGTTGCCGAACGATCTCGAAGACGCTGCCGCGATCGTGCTCGACTTGCGCTCGAATGGTGGCGGCGACGCCGAAGCCATGGCCGACGTCGCTTCGCTATTTCTTGACGACGGAATCAATCTCGGGAAGTTTGCCGATCGTTCCGGAGCTTCTTTTGAACTGCAAACTTATTCGAAACGACTCTGGCGTGTGCCGCAACTCGGACGCATCAAGCTTCCGCTCGTAGTTCTCACCAGTGAAAGCACGTCGAGTGCGGCAGAGATCATGGTGGCGGCGCTCCAGGCAAAAGGACGCGCGCGCGTGATTGGAACCGTGACCTGCGGCTGTGTGCTGGCGATTCGCAACCGTCATCCGCTTCCGGACGGCGGCCTGTTGGACGTCAGCGAATTTGACTATCGCACTGCGAGCGGCGTGCGCCTCGAAGGCGCCGGCATCAAACCCGATAACGCAATCACCCTGACGCGAAACGACATCTACGCCCGCCGCGACGTCGCGCTCGAATACGCGAGGAAAGCTCTGAGCGCCGAAGGCGCGGAATGAGTTGTCGCGAAGATCTTACGCGCCGAAGGCGCAAAATACTTACGCGCCGAAGGCGCGGAATACTTACGCGCCAAAGGCACAGAATACTTACGCGCCGAAGGCGCAGAATACTTACGCGCCGAAGGCGCAGAATACTTACGCGCCGAAGGCGCGGAATAAGTTAGCCAGGGGTGAAGCGCGTAGCGCGCGGAACCCCTGGTGCCTTTGTGAAAAGCGTGAGAGCTCTGAAAGAGCGATAGAAGATCGGTGCGGTTCTGTCGCACCTTCGGTGCTCAAACTTTATGGTCCGTTATCCAGGGGCGTCGTGCTCGCGTTGCTCGCACTTGCCCCTGGCTACCATCGGCCGCGCCGTTGGCGCTCCCGGATGCGCGCCGGTGAAACCAGTTGGTTGCTTAGGTAAAGCTGTTGATGCTTAGGTAAAGCTGTTGATGCTCTATCTGTCACAAGTCTTAGGACGGCCGATACGCGATCTCGAAGGTCTGCGGGTCGCGAGTGTCAAGGATGTGATCGTCAGGTTGGGCGATGACGAGCATCCACCTGTGACCGGCCTCGTCGCGCGTTATCGCCGCCGTGACTTTTTCCTATCGCGCTGGCGTATCACCGAGTTGAATGAACAGGGCGTGCGATTGAACTCCGACATTCTCGACTTGCGCCCGTTCGTCCGTCGTGAAAGCGAGGTCCTGCTCGCGCGCGACGTGCTCGATAAACAACTGATCGACGTCGACGGCAAACGCGTGGTGCGCGTTAACGACGTGCAGATCATTCAAGCCGCCGGCGATTGGCGCGTCACCGGCGCGGACGTCAGTCTCCAGGGTTTGTGGCGACGGCTTGCGCCCGCTGGTTTTGCGGGAACAAGGCGACCGGTCGAAGTGCTCGATTGGGCCGACGTCGGCTATCTCGCCACAGACGCTGCCACAGTCCAGTTGAAATCGTCGAGCGACAAACTCGCGCGTTTGCACCCAGTCGAGATCGCCCGTCTCGCGGAAGCGCTTTCGTATCATCACGGCTCGGAAGTAGTCGAATCACTCGACGACGAAACGGCAGCAGAAACACTCGAAGAGATGCCCGCCGAACGCCAGGCAAAAATACTCGGCGACATGGACCAGGAGCGCGCCGCCGATATTCTCGAATGGATGTCGCCCGACGAAGCTGCCGACGTGCTCGGCGACCTGCCGGAAGAGAAAGCCGAAGAACTGCTCGGCCTGATGGAGCACCAGGAACAAGCCGACGTTGCGGAGCTGCTGCCTTACGAAGACGACACCGCAGGTGGTTTGATGACCACGGAATTCGTCACGCTCCCGCGCGCGTTGACCGTCGGCGAGGCGCTCGCGCGATTGCGTGACATGGCGGAAACGCCAAACATGATCTATTACCTCTACGTCGTCGAAGAGGAGCACTCGTGGAAGTTGCTGGGCGTGATTGCGTTGCGCAGTTTGATACTCGCCGATCCGTCGATGCCGCTCGAAGAAGTGATGCGCACGGAGTTTCAACGCGCCGATCCCGGCGAGACGGCGAAAGAGGTCGCGCAGAGAATTGCCGAATATAATCTGCTGGCGCTTCCCGTAATCGACGAGTCTGGAGATATACTCGGCATCATAACCGTAGACGACGCGATGGAAATCCTGTTGCCGAAAGATTGGCGGCAACGTCTTCCCCGGCTATTCGGGTGAAAGATCTCCCGCAAAGGCGCAAAGGCGCAAAGGAAAATGGACGCACGCATTGCTTTGCGTCTTTGCGCCTTTGCGGGAAACTGTTTTTGCTTACATGAAGGACGGAGAACCTCCAAGTGGCCGAACCACGAGCAGCAGTCCGCGCTGCCGGACGCCGCTTAATGCAGCGCGCCTATGGCGTGCGGCGCACCGTCGCGCGCCGCAACCGGCTGCTCATGTTCATCGCGATTCTCGGTCCGGGAATGATCACCGCCAATGCCGGCAATGACGCCGGCGGCATCGCTACTTTCGCCTCCGTCGGCGCAGAGTTTGGTTACTCACTTCTTTGGATCCTCATCCCAATCACGATTTCACTCGGCATCGTTCAGGAAATGTGCGCTCGCATGGGCGCAGTCACCGGTAAAGGACTCGCCGATCTGATCCGCGAACGCTTCGGCGTGCGTTGGACCGCTTTGATCATGCTCGCGCTTTTGGTCGCAAACGCCGGCGTGACAGTTTCGGAATTCGTCGGCATCGCCGCGGCAACCGAGCTTTTTGGCGTTTCGCGATTTATCACAGTGCCGCTAGCGGCGATCCTGATCTGGTGGCTGATCGTGAAAGGCTCGTACAAGAAAGTCGAGCGGGTATTCTTGCTCATGTCGCTCGTCTTTCTCGGTTATGTCGTCTCCGCTTTCTTGTCGCGGCCCGACTGGGGCGCCGTCGCCGTCGGACTCGTCAAACCAACGTTCCATCTCGAACACGCGTTTCTCTTTACTTTCGT
The DNA here is from genome assembly GCA_035276045.1 of Pyrinomonadaceae bacterium. Lineage (GTDB taxonomy): Bacteria > Acidobacteriota > Blastocatellia > Pyrinomonadales > Pyrinomonadaceae > PSRF01. The sequence continues at coordinate 51,528 of DATELZ010000076.1, forward strand.
GGCGATCGTCGGCACCACGATCTCGCCGTACATGCAAGTCTATGTTCAATCGTCAGTCGTGGAGAAAGGCGTGACGACCGAAAACTACCGGCAAACGAAGACCGACGTTTGGGTCGGAACGATCTTCGCGATATTGATCGTCTTCTTTATCGTCGTCTCGACTGCCGCCACGCTGCACAAGGCCGGCATTCAAGTCTCGAGCGCTGAAGATGCGGCTCACGCACTGCGCCCACTGGCCGGCCGCTACGCGCAAACGTTGTTTGGTTTCGGACTCTTCGGCGCGTCGATGCTTGCGGCAGGCGTGTTGCCGCTCGCTACGGCCTACTCGATCAGCGAAGCCCTCGGATATGAAAAAGGAGTGTCGCGAAGCTTCCGTGAAGCGCCGATATTTCTCGGCACGTTTACTTTCCTGGTCGCGGTCGGCGCGTTGATCGCGGTCATTCCCAACCTGCCGCTCATTCGCGTGCTGCTCGTGACGCAGGTAATCAACGGCTTGCTGCTGCCGGTCGTTCTTTTCGCGGTGCTGCGCCTGGTGAACGATCGCGAGTTGATGGGCGACCACGTCAACAGCACGCTGTATAACATCGCCGCCTGGCTGACCGCGATCGTCGTTACAATTCTTTCGCTGGCTTTTATATTGATCTCGGTGATAAAAGAGTAAATCGATTCTGCGGAGGATTACATATAGATGTCTCATCCGCGTTCCACCAACAAGATCATTCTCTTTCTCGCCGCAGCGGCGGCGGCGCTACTCGCAGCGTCGCTGTTTTGGTCTCTCGAACCTGACGTCAAGGCGCTGTTGGAAAGGCGAATGGGTCCCACTCCCTCGCCTTCGATCGAGACGATCATCAGCGCAGTCAAGCTGTTCCTGCTGGCAATCGTCGGCTATTTCCTCGTCCGCGCGCTCAATTCCCTTTTCTTTGGACTGGCGTTTCGACTCAAACGCATCGACGCGCCCACGCTGATCCGCAACATCTTTACGATCGTAGCGTTCACGATCTTCTTTCTGATCGCGTTCACGTTTCTCTTCCCCAGCGTGAACCTCGGCGCGCTCTTTACCACGTCCGCGATCTTCGGCGTGATCCTCGGTCTCGCACTGCAAGACACGCTGGGAAATTTCTTCGCCGGTATCTCGCTGCAAGCCGATAGGCCGTTTCAAGTCGGCGACGTGATCACAGTCGGCGCTCAACGGCACACCGGAGTCGTCGAAGAGATTAGCTGGCGCGCGATCAAGATCCGGACGTTCGCAAACCACGTGGTCTTGATCGCCAACAGCACCGCGGCTAAGGAACCGATCGAGGTCTGTCCGCGCGAGAATCTGAACGCGCGTCTCGTCTTTTTCAACACTCTCTATTCCGACTCGCCCGCGAAAACGATCCACGTCGTGCGCGAGGCGGTCCGCGGCGCTGACAACGTTTCCGAGAAGGTCACGCCGATCGTGCGCATCAAGAACCTCGGCGATAACGGCATCGACTATGAAGTGAAATACTGGCTCGAGGACTACGCCAAGTACAACGACACCGACGCGCTCGTTCGCCAACGCATCTGGTACGCCTTCCGCCGCGCGGGTTTGAATTTCGCGTACCCGACACGCACGTTGTTTGTCGAACGCATGCAGAAGTCGCCAGTGCGCGACGGCGATGGCAGCGCAATCGTCGAACGACTTTCTGCGGTGGATCTGTTCGCGCCTTTATCTGTCGACGAAACCGGAATGCTGGCGCAGGCTGCTGTCAGCCACGTGTTTGCGCCTGGCGAGCTCGTGCTTCGAGCGGGTGAACCGGGCTCGTCGATGTTCGTCGTTCACCATGGGCGGGTTCGCGTGCAGGTCAGCGAGAATGGCCGGCCGCGCAACGTCGCTACGCTCAACGAAGGCGACTTCTTCGGCGAGATGGCCTTATTTACCGGCGAACCCCGGACCGCGAACATAATCGCCCTCGAAGAGACTGAAGTGCTGGAAATTGGCTATGCGGCGATGAAACGCATCTTCGACAACAACCCCGACCTGGTCGAATCGCTGAGCTTTATCATTTCGGAACGGCGTCAGGGTCTTGAGGCCCACGCCGACGCCTCGGCCACTTCCTCCAACTCTTCCGCCGGCATCCTGTCCTCCATTAAGCGCTTTTTCGGACTATAAAGCTGCTTCTCTGCGTAACTCTGCGACGCTCAGCGCCCTCTGCTATTACCAATTGTTACCGCAGAGAACGCTGAGGATCGCCGAGCTATGCAGAGACTTGACAGCACTGCACTCAACCTTTATTATGCCGCCACGCTCATAGTGAGGAAAACAAGGTATATAGATTAAGGAGGAAGAATCCCAATGAGCATTGTTCGCTATGACCCGTTTCGTGACCTGCGGACGTTGCAGGAAGAAGTCAATCGACTGTTTTCGACGAACCTGACCCGCGCTTTTGGCGACGAAGGCATCGGCCGCGGAGCTTGGGCGCCCAGCGTCGACATTTACGAGAACAAGGACCAGATCGTCCTCGAAGCTGAACTGCCTGGCATGAAGCAGGACGACTTCGATCTCTCGATCGAAAACAACGTCATCACTCTTCGCGGCGAACGCAGGTTTGAGAAGACGGAGGAAACCGACAACTATCATCGAGTCGAGCGTTCCTATGGCGCGTTCACTCGTTCGTTTACGCTGCCTCAAACCGTTTCACCGGAAGGCGCTGTCGCCGAGTACAACAACGGCGTGTTGCGCGTGACGTTGCCGAAACGCGAGGAGACCAAAGCGCGACGTATTCAGGTTACCGGGGCCGGAACCGGCTCCACGTCGAAGACCATCGACACGACTACTGGCAAGGCAAAGGAAGCGTCTGGCGGGCGCTAACTTTGATTGACTGAACAATCGCGAGCGGGCTCGTTGCATTTTGGGATGCGAAACGGCGAGCCCGTTCGAGTCTATTTAGGCGACACGGATCTTTAACCAATGCGTTTAGACAAATTCACATTACGAGCGCAGGAAGCAATTCAAGCGGCAATCGAACTTGCGGAGCGAAATCAGAACCAGCAGGTTGAACCGGAGCATCTGCTCGTCGCGATGCTCGAACAGCCTGAAGGTATTGTTCGTCCGCTGCTGGGCAAGCTCGGCGCTAACGTCGCCGTCGTGCTAAACGACACGCAAGCGGCAGTCGCGCGTTTCCCGCGCGTGCAGGGGGGCCAACAGTATTTCAGTCCGCGTTTGAGCCAGGTTTTCACGGAGGCACAAAAGCAGGCCGATAAGTTATCGGACGAGTTCATTTCAACCGAGCCGTTATTGCTCGCGTTAGTCGAAGAGCAAACCGGCGACTCCGGAAAACTTCTGCGGCAGCACGGCGTCAACAAAGACGACCTGCTGAAAGTGATCGAACAGATGCGCGGCGGTTCGCGCATTACGGACCAGAACGCCGAACAAAACTACCACGCGCTTTCGAAGTACGCGCGCGACCTGACTGAACTCGCGCGTAAAGGAAAACTCGATCCCGTCATCGGTCGCGACGACGAAATCCGCAGGACCATCCAGGTTCTCTCGCGCCGGACCAAGAACAACCCGGTGCTGATCGGCGAACCCGGCGTCGGTAAAACTGCGATCGTCGAAGGACTGGCCCAACGAATCGTATCCGGCGACGTTCCCGAAACGCTGCGCAACAAACGTCTCGTCGGGCTCGATCTCGGCGCGATGCTCGCCGGCGCGAAATATCGCGGCGAGTTTGAAGACCGGCTCAAGGCAGTCTTGAAAGAGATCGAGAACGCGCAGGGACATATCATTCTGTTCATCGACGAACTGCACACGCTGGTCGGCGCAGGCGCGGCTGAAGGCGCGATCGACGCGTCGAACATGTTGAAGCCGGCGCTCGCTCGCGGCGAACTTCGCTGCGTCGGCGCGACCACGCTCAACGAGTACAAGAAATATATCGAGAAAGACGCGGCACTCGAACGCCGTTTCCAACAGGTCTACGTCGGCGAGCCGACAGTCGAAGACACGATCGCGATCCTGCGTGGATTGAAAGAGCGTTACGAAGTGCATCACGGCGTGCGTATCAAAGATTCGGCCATCGTCGCCGCCGCAACACTCTCGAATCGTTACATCACCGATCGTTTCCTGCCTGACAAAGCCATCGACTTGATCGACGAGGCCGCGTCGCGTTTGCGCATCGAGATCGACTCGCTGCCACAGGAGATCGATCAGTTGGAACGTGAAATTATCCAACTCGAGATCGAACGACAGGCGCTCCAGCGCGAAGAAGACGAAAAGTCGAAAGCGCGTTTGCGCGAGATCGAACAGCGCATCGCCGATCTGAAAGAAACTTCGTCGGGCATGAAGGCGAAGTGGCAGTCAGAAAAAGAGTCGATCGAACATATGCGGACGGCGAAAGCCGAGTTGGAACAACTGCGGCTGCAACTCGATCAGGCGCGCAATGCCGGCGAGCTCGGGCGGGCTTCTGAGATTCAGTACGGCAAGATTCCCGAGTTGGAGCAAAAACTCAAAGCCGAAGGCGACAAGCTCGCGAGGTTCCAGCAGGACGGCGTGATGCTAAAAGAAGAAGTCGACGAAGAAGACGTCGCCGTCATCGTCTCCAAGTGGACGGGCATTCCTGTTACACGCATGCTCGAAGGCGAGATGCAAAAACTGGTGACGATGGAAGAGCGACTCGGCCTGCGCGTCATCGGCCAGGAAGAAGCGCTGACCGCCGTTTCGAATGCGGTGCGTCGCGCGCGCGCTGGTTTGCAGGATCCGAATCGACCGATAGGCTCGTTTATCTTTCTTGGACCAACCGGCGTTGGCAAAACTGAAACCGCACGCGCGCTCGCGGAGTTTCTCTTCGACGACGAGCGGGCGATGATCCGGCTCGACATGTCGGAGTACATGGAGAAACACGCGGTGGCGCGCATGATCGGAGCGCCGCCGGGATACGTCGGTTACGAGGAAGGCGGACAACTGACCGAAGCCGTTCGCCGGCGACCGTATTCAGTCGTCCTGTTTGACGAGATCGAGAAAGCGCATACGGATGTTTTCAACGTTCTGCTGCAGATTCTCGACGACGGACGTTTGACCGATTCAAAGGGACGCACCGTCGACTTCAAGAACACGGTTTTGATCATGACTTCGAACCTCGGTTCGCGTGAGATTCAGGCTGCCGAAGGCGACGAGAAACAGGTGCGTGAAGCGGTGCTCCAGGAGCTGCGGTTGCACTTCAAACCGGAGTTTCTGAACCGCATCGACGACGTAGTCATCTTCCATCAGCTCTCGCAACAGCAGATCGGCAAGATCATCGACGTGCAACTCGAACGTCTGCGCGCGATGTTGGCCGAACGAAATCTGACGCTCGTGCTCGATCCTTCGGCGAGAGAACTGCTGATGCGTGAAGGTTACGATCCGAGTTACGGCGCGCGTCCGCTCAAGCGGGCGATTCAGTCGCACATTCAAAATCCGCTTGCGGTAAAACTGCTGCAAGGCGAGATATTGCCGGGACAGACGATTACGCTGGCGGCGAATGGCGACACAATGGAATTCAAAACGGACCAGGCGTTTGCAACCGGAGTTTGAGTATTGAGACCCTCTCTGAGTCCTCCGCGGCTCTCTGTGTTCTCTGCGGTTCAACGGCTTTGCTTCTTACCTTAACGCAGAGAACACAGAGAGCCGCAGAGAACACAGAGAAGGAGAAACAAGTTGGAGAACTGAACAGATGTCACAACAGTGGAACCCATTACAGGACCTTATGCTTTTACAAGATCGAATGAACAGACTATTTGAAGATGCCACGCAGCGCCGCGCGCGAACCGACGACGAATTTGAACGCGCTGACTGGACGCCCGCGGCTGATATTTACGAGACTGAAACCGGCTACGCGATTGCGCTGGACTTACCCGGCATCACGCGCGACGCGGTCGAAATCGACGTCGACGAGAACCGTTTGATAGTTAAAGGCAATCGCGTTGTAGCGGAGTCGAAACATCGCGCGGAACGACCGCGTGGTAAGTTCATGCGCAGTTTCAGTATTCCCGGATCGGTGGACCAGGCCGGCATCGGCGCCGATTACAAAGACGGCGTTTTGCAAATCCGGCTGCCGAAGCGACAGGAACAGAAAGCGCAGAAGATCGCCATCAAGGTTTCTTAAGTTTCAGTTCAAGAACTCATGAGTGAAGGGCAGGACGAATTGCGAGTTACTGATAAACGCCGCATCTATCTCGATGCCGACGGATCCGAACAAGTAAACGAAGAGGTCGAACAGCCAAACCTGAAACCGAGCTACGTCGAAGAGCTCGAAGCGCGCACGCAAGCCGCGGAAAAGCAGGTGCAGGACGTGCAGGCGCGTTTCGATCAGTTGCGCCAGCAGTTGCAACGTGAAACTGACGAGACACGCCAACGCTTGAATCGTTCCGCCGCTGAACGGGCCGTAACCGAGAAGGCCAAATTCATCGCCAGTTTCCTGCCGGTGCTCGACGATCTCAACCGCGCGATAGAGGCTGTTTCAAACAACGCGCCCGAAGATGCGATTCTCGAAGGCATTCGCCGGATCTCGACAAACGTCGAGAACGCGTTGACTAACGCGGGTGTCGAGCCAATCGCCGCTATTGGCGAAGTGTTCGATCCGGAGCTTCACGAAGCAGTTGACACGGGTGAAGCGGATGACGATATGGACGGAAGAGTGATTAGTGAATATAGTCGCGGTTTCCGAATGGGCGACCGCTTGCTTCGTCCCGCGCGTGTAAAAGTCGGGCGGGCCATCGATCGTGCCGCAAGACGAGCCACAGACAACCAACAATAGTTAAGGAGACACAAGAGTGCCGGCAAAAGAACTGAAGTTCAGAGAAGAAGCTCGCAACGCCATGCTTCGTGGTGTTGATACGCTCGCGAATGCGGTGCGCGTTACGCTTGGACCAAAGGGACGCAACGTGATTCTCGGCAAGAAGTTCGGCTCGCCGCTGATCACGAAAGACGGCGTCACGGTCGCCAAGGAGATTGAACTTCGAGACAAGTATCAGAACATGGGCGCGCAGATGGTGCGTGAAGTCGCCGTCAAAACCAACGACGCGGCCGGCGACGGCACGACAACCGCGACCATCCTCGCGCAGGCGATCTTTCGCGAAGGCGTAAAGAACGTGGCCGCGGGCGCGAATCCGATGGCGTTGCAACGTGGAATTCAGTACGCCACCGAACAGGTCGTGACTGAACTCGAGCGAATGTCCAAGAAGGTAAAAGGCAAGGAAGAGCTGACCAACGTCGCGACAGTTTCCGCCAACAACGATCGCGAGATCGGACGGTTGATCTCGGAGGCGATGGAGCAAGTCGGCAAGGACGGCGTCGTCACCGTCGAAGAATCGAAGACGTTGCAAACCGAACTCGAGATCGTCGAGGGAATGCAGTTCGATCGCGGTTACCTGTCGCCTTACTTCGCAACCAATGCCGATCGCATGGAAGCAGTCCTCGACGAGCCGTTGATTTTGCTTTACGAGAAAAAGATCTCGGCGATGCGCGATCTGCTGCCGCTGCTCGAACAGACTGCCGGTTCCGGACGCGCGTTGCTGATCGTTGCCGAAGACGTGGACGGCGATGCCCTCGCAACCCTGGTAGTGAATCGACTTCGCGGAACGATCAAAGTGTGCGCAGTAAAAGCCCCGGCATTTGGCGATCGTCGTAAAGCGATTCTCGAAGATCTCGCGATCCTGACAGGCGGCAAAGTCATAACCGAAGATCTCGGCATCAAGCTCGAAAACGTCACGATGGAAGATCTCGGAAAGGCTAAACGAGTGATCGTCGACAAGGAAAACACGACCATCGTCGAAGGCGGCGGCGATCGCAGGGCGATCCAGGGTCGCGTTGCATCTCTGCGAAACCAGATCGAAGAGACCACGTCAGACTACGATCGCGAGAAACTCCAGGAGCGATTGGCGAAACTTGCCGGCGGTGTCGCAGTCGTCAAAGTCGGCGCGCCGACGGAAACCGCGATGAAAGAGATCAAGATGCGAGTCGAGGACGCACTGAACGCGACGAAAGCCGCGGCCCAGGAAGGCATCGTGGTCGGCGGTGGCGTTGCGCTGTTGCGAGCGTCAAAAGTCCTCGACAGTTACGACGGCAACGATCCCGACTTTCGCACGGGAGTAAACATCGTGCGTCGCGCATTGCAGGAGCCAGTACGGCGCATCGCCGAGAACGCCGGTATCGAAGGTGCTGTCGTCGTCGGCGAAATCGAACAAATGAAAGGAAATAAAGGTTACAACGCGGTCACCGGTGAGTTTGAAGATCTCGCCGCTGCCGGAATCATCGATCCAACCAAGGTGGTGCGCACTGCTTTACAAAACGCGGCATCAATCGCGGGGTTGTTATTGACCACCGACGCAGCCGTAACTGAAATGCCTGAACCGAAGAAAGCAGCGCCGCCATCGCATGGAGGCGACGATTACGATTACTGAGATCGCAAATTTCAGATCTCAAATTTCAGATCTGAAATATCATAGTCCGGCAGGCAAATTGCAGTAATCGCCGCGCCGGGAAAGTTATTGCATTGAAACGCAACGGCGCTTATTCTGACAACATCAAACTGTTCGCAGTTGGACGTTGCAGCCGCTGTTTGAAAGTCGAGTAGTTACTGTCAGATACGAGAATTTAATCGGATCGGCGGTCGAAATGAATTATGGTTGATTTAGGATCATACAAGGATAAATTTGGCGACAGCGGTCAGCGCATTTTAGAACACGCGCTGAACGAGTCACGGCGCCGCGACCAAAACTTCGTATCGGTCGAACATATCTTGCAGGCCCTGACGGTCGAAGAGCCTGACATGTTCAACTCTGCGATGCGCGAGCTATCGCTCGATCCGGTCGTGGTTAAAATGGCCATAGAAAAGCGGCTCACCAGCAGCCGGCAATCACATGTCGGCAAAGGTTTTCGCATTGGCCCAGACACTACGGACCTGTTCAAGCGCGCCATGGAACGCGCGCGCACACAGGGACGCAAAACAATTGAAGCGACCGACATCTTCGAAGCTTTAAGTAATCATCAGGACAGTTTGTTCGTAGACGTACTGAGGACCATGGGTGCAAACCCTGATGCTGTGGCCGAAAACGTGCGCGCACAAGTCCAAAAACGCGAACAGGAAGAAGAACTCAACCGCAAGAAGTTTGAGTTGCCGCCGTATCTGAAACACTTCGGCGTCTCACTCAACCGGCTGGCGCGGGCCGATAAGATCCCGCCCACCATCGGCCGGGAAAAAGAGATTCAACAGATCATCGAGATCCTCTGTCACCGCGAGCGGGCCAATTCACCTATGCTCGTCGGCGAACCGGGTGTCGGCAAAACTGCTGTCATCGAAGGACTTGCTCGATTGGTCGAGTTGGAACCCGAGAAAGTTCCCGCCCGGCTGCGTGGTTCACACATCGTGCAGTTGCAAATGGGCGGCATCGTCGCCGGCACCATGCTGCGCGGCATGTTCGAAGAACGAATCAAGGGCATCATCGACGAAGTCAAAGAGCGCGATAACCTGATTCTCTTCATCGACGAAGCACATACGATCATCGGCGCGGGCGCGGCACTCGGAACTTCATCCGATGCGGCCAACATGTTCAAGTCGGCACTGGCCCGCGGCGAGATGCGCATCATCGGCGCGACTACTCTTTCTGAATACAAAGAGTACATCGCCGACGACGAAGCACTCGCACGACGTTTCCGGACAGTGAAAGTCGACGAGCCGTCGATCAACGAGACGCGAGAAATTCTTCTCGGTCTGCGTCCACGGCTGGAAAAGAATTACTCGGTCAAGATTTCCGACGACGCCATCAACATGGCGCTCGAAATGGCGCCGAAGTACATTCGCAACCTGCACCTGCCCGACAAGGCGATCGGCTGGCTCGATACGGCTGCGGTGAAAGTGGAGATCAACGAACCGCAGAAGATGATCGTGCAGCCCGAGCACATCATCGAAGTCATTTCGCAGGAATCACGCATTCCCCGCGACATGATCTTCCGCGACACGAGCGATCGGTTCGCGATGACGGAAGCGATGCTCGGCCGCCGGGTCATCGGTCAGAAAGAAGCCATCAAGGCAGTCGCGCAGCGTCTGCGTTTGAACAAAGGCCCGCTCAAAGAGTCGCATTACAAACCGGACGGCGTGTTGCTGTTCCTTGGTCCAACCGGCGTTGGTAAAACTGAGTTGGCAAAGGCAGTCGCGGAGTTCATGTTTGGCGACGAAGAGAAGATGGTGCGTATCGACATGTCGGAATACAGCGATGGCACCGTCAGTATTGAAAAACTGATCGGCATGCCGCGCGGCATCGTCGGTTCTGAACGAGGTGGCATTCTTACCGAGCAATTGCGTGAGAACCCGTACACGGTGTTGCTCCTCGACGAAGTCGAAAAAGCTTCGCCATATCTGATGAACCTGTTCCTGCAGGCTTTTGACGAAGGCTGGCTGACCGATGGACGCGGTAAGAAAGTCTACTTGTCAGACGCGATCATCATCATGACTTCGAACCTCGGTTCGGAGAGTTTCAAACGGTTCGAGAAGCCGCTGGGCTTCGGCATGAAGACCGCTTCGGACATCCGCGCCGTTAAGAACGAAGTAATGAAGGCGTCGGAACAACGCTTCTCGCCGGAGTTTCGCAACCGCATCGACGAGATCGTGGTCTTCTCGCCGCTGACGATGGACGAAGTGCGACAGATTGCTAAGTTGTACCTTGAAAAGCTGCGGCGGCAGATGGAACGGCAGGGCAAGTACGTTGAAGTGACCGAAGCGGCCATCAACTTGTTGACCGAGAAAGGTTACAACACGGCGTACGGCGCGCGTTTCCTGAAGCGCCACATCGACGAGAAGGTGAAACTTCCGATCACCGGCATGTGGAAACAGTCGTCTCGCTTCCGCGTTGACGTCGAGAACGGCGAAACAGTAGTTAAACCGGAAGGCGGTTCGAACCCCGAGTTCAACTAACCAAACAGTTTCCCGCAAAGGCGCAAAGACGCAAAGAAGGGAGTTCTCCTTTGCGCCTTTGCGTCTTTGCGGGAGTTCTTCTCCTCGCAACTAGAATCATGACCTTCAAAGTGCTTGTTCTCGTGCTGGTGATTTGTTTAGGCAGTTTCGCCAGTTCTGCCCAAACTTCTTCGCCCTCAGTAGACGAAAAATCCAAACAGATAATAGATCGCGCCATCGAAGTTCTCGGTGGCGCGAACTATTTGAATATTCAAACCGCTATCGGCAAGGGTTTCTACACCGGCTTCAAAGACGGGACCGCCCAGATTCCTTCACGCTTTCTCGATTACCTCGTTTACCCTGACCGCGAACGCACTGAGTTTATTCAATTCGGCATCAAGACGATCCAAACGAACACTGGCGACACCGGTTGGATGTTCGACGGCGCTGTCAAAAAGCTCAGCGATCAAACACCAACGCAGGTCGCGGAGTTCAAACGCGTGATGCGCACCAGCTTCGAGAACCTGTTACGCGGGTGGTGGCAAAAGGAAGGCGGAAAAGTCGTTTACGTTGGCCGTCGTGAAGCCGGCCTGGCGAAACGGAACGAGACCATCCGGCTGACTTATCCGAACGGGGTCTGGATTGAATATGAGTTCGGCGCGCGTGATGGATTTCCGGCGAAGATCCTTTACAAACGGATACGCAAAGATCCGGACAGCGGTGATGAGGTCGAGACCACCGAAGAAGATCAGATACTGCGATACGTCGAAAACCAGGGCGTGAATGCGCCGTGGGTGATCGATCACTTCATCAACGGCAAACAGGTAACGCGGATCAATTACGAATCCGTGCAGTACAACCAAAAGATCGACGACGCACTTTTCGCCAAGCCCGTGGATGTCAAGAAAATCAAATAGCTAGCCCACCATCCACCTGGATAGTCTGCCCGGTTATATAACGCGCGTCATCCGATAACAGAAACGCCGCAATCCTCGCGACTTCGTCCGCTTCGGCAAAACGGCCCAACGGAATCTGCTCGATGATCTTCGCCTGGTATGTTTCGTCGAGTTTACCGGCCATGTCGGTAGCGACCATTCCCAGTGCCAGCGCGTTTACCGTGACTTTCCGGCTCGCCACTTCCTTCGCGAGCGCTTTCGTGAGGCCAAACATTCCCGCTTTCGAGGCTGAATAGTTTGACTGTCCCGGCATTCCCACTTCGCCGCTGATCGACGAGATGTTGAGTATCGAGCCGCCGGTGTCCTGGCGCAGCATCGTGCGCAACGCGGCTTTCGAGAAATTCCACGCGCCTTTCAAATTCGTGTCGATCACCTCGTCCCAGTCCGATTCTTTCATGCGCAGGATCAGGTTGTCGCGCGTGATGCCGGCGTTGTTGACGAGATAATCGATACGGCCGAAGGCGTCCTTTACCTGTTTCACCATCTCGGCCGCTGCTTCGGTGCTGGCAACATCACATTGGACCGACAAAGCGCGGACTCCCAGCGCCTCAAGTTCAGCTTTCAGAGCATCGGCGGCTTCCGCACTCTTCGCGTAGTTGAAAGCGACGTCGGCGCCGCGTTGGGCCAGTTCGACGGCGATGGCGCGTCCAATCCCGCGCGTTCCGCCGGTGACGATGGCGGCGCGGCCGGCAAATGGTTTTTGATCAGACAATTACTTTTCCTTTCCAGTTGACACTGCAATCGAGTCTCGGCTAGCGTGGCCCTTTCTTTAACATAACTAAGCGGAAGCGGACAAATGCTCGATCTCAATTACGTCAGGGAAAACATCGATAAAGTACGCGAGGCGCTACAGAAGCGCCGCGGAGATACGACAGCGCTCGACGACTTCGCGCAGGCCGACGAGGAACGCCGCCGCGTGATCGCCGAATCCGATCAACTGAATGCGCAACGCAATGCGTCGAGCCGCGAAATCGGCCAGTTGATGAAGGAAGGGAAAAAGGAGGAAGCCGAGTCGCGGCGCGCGGAAGTCGGCACACTGAAAGATCGGATTGCCGAGCTTGACCAACAGCGATCGCAAGCAGAGGAACGCATGCGCGACCTTCTGTCGACGCTGCCGAACGTGCCGCATGAGAGCGTGCCGGTTGGCGAGAGCGAAGCAGACAATGTCGAGGTTCGTCGTTGGGGAGCGCCGCCGGAGTTTTCGTTTGCACCGAAAGATCACGTCGATCTGGCGACAGCGCTCGGTATTATCGATTTCGAGCGCGCGACGAAGATCGCGTCATCACGCTTCATCATTCTCAACGGCGCAGGCGCCCGGCTCGAACGTGCGCTGATCAATTTCATGCTCGACGTGCACACACGCGAACATGGTTATGTAGAAACGGTGCCACCGTTCATCGTCAATCGCGGCGCGTTGTTTGGCACTGCGCAACTGCCGAAGTTCGAAGCAGATCTATTCAAACTCGAAGATCCACGCGAGTTGTACCTGATTCCGACCGCCGAAGTGCCGGTCACGAATTACTATCGCGAAGAGATCCTCGACGCATCGCAACTGCCAATGAAGTGGACGGCATATACGCCGTGTTTTCGTTCTGAAGCGGGCAGCTACGGACGCGACACGCGCGGCGCGATCAGGCTGCACCAGTTTGAAAAGGTCGAGATGGTGAAGTATGCGCTGCCGGAAAACTCGTACGACGAACTTGAATCGCTAACGCGAAACGCAGAGACGATTCTGCAAAAACTCGGTCTTCACTATCGCGTCGTTACGCTTTCAACGGCTGACCTCGGATTTGGCGCGGCAAAGACGTACGACCTTGAAGTGTGGCTGCCTTCGCAGAACACGTTTCGCGAGATCTCTTCCTGTTCGAATTGCGAAGCGTTCCAGGCGCGGCGCGCGCAGATTCGTTTTCGACGCGCGGGTGGCGCAAAGCCTGAGTTTGTTCACACTCTAAACGGATCGGGATTAGCGGTAGGAAGAACCTGGATTGCCATCCTCGAGAATTACCAGCAGGAAGATGGGTCCGTGGTGATTCCCGAGGTCTTAAGACCATACATGGGTGGGGTGGATCGAATTGGGGCTTAGGTCTTTGATCTTAGATCTTAGATCTTAGATCTTAGATCTTAGATCTTAGATCTTTGGTCTTGGGCCCAAGACCAAAGGCCAAAGACCCAAGACCAAAGTCCCTCATCACTTAATCCGCAAATCGAACGGCATCACCAACATCGTCTCCCCATTCTTCATCCGATCCATCATCGACATGAATCGCAATGCGCGGCGCGCGTCTTCAGGCAGCGCCGCCGCTACCGCACGCTGCTGCGCGACTTCTGTGTTTGCATTCTCACCGCCGCCATAAAACAGTTGCTCGAGGAACGTCGTCGGATAAGGCAGGATCACGCGTTCGACTCCCTTCTCCGCGGGAATCTTCGCAAGCTGCTTCGCGACTTCGATCGCCTTATCCAGTCCGCCAAACTCGTCCACGAGGCTACGATCCTTCGCCTGGGCGCCGGTCCAGACGCGGCCTTGTCCGACAGAGTCGATAAACTCCGCATCCTTGCCACGGCCTTTCGCTACCTTCGGCACAAAGTCGCCGTAGTACGTCGTCTTGATCCACTCTTCAAACTTCGCGCGCTCCTCGTCGGAAAACTTCTCCGTCTCGCGAAACATTCCCGCCGTCTTGCCACGCAGCACATACTCGTTCGAAATACCCAGCCAATCATAAAATCCGCGCATCACCGGCTTGCCGGCCACCACGCCGATCGAACCCGTGATCGTCGATGGCTGCGCGATGATCTTGCTGGCGCTCGCCGAGATGTAGTAACCACCAGACGCTGCAACGTCGCTCATCGAAACCACGACCGGTTTTTTCTGATTCGCCAGGTCGACTGCGCGCCAGATGACGTCTGAAGCGAGTCCCGAACCACCCGGACTATCAACGCGCAACACGATCGCCTTGATCGACTTGTCTCCCGCAGCATCATTCAACGCTTTCACAACCGTGTCAGATCCGATCGACTGATCGCCCGACGGACTGTTCTGTGAACTTCCCGATCCGATCTCGCCGGTCGCGTAGATCACCGCGATACGTTCGCCTTTGTTGAGACCAAGCGATTCGGGCGACACGTCGCGATAGTCAACCCCACGCACAGCCGCGAGGGTATCGGTTTCTTTCTGGCCCAACAGTTTCTTGAGTTCGTTGTCGACCTGATCGCGGTACATCGCTTCGTCGATCAAACCCACGGCCTTCGCTTGATCGGCATCGTACGGCGCGTTGTCGATCAACGCGCGCACTTCCTCGGGCGTCTTGTGCCGCGCCTGGGCAATCGTGTTGATGTAACGATTGTACAGATCGTCGAGCATCGAGTTGATGAACTCGCGATGAGCGTCAGTCATCTGCTTCTGCGTAAACATGTCGCCCACGCTCTTGTATTTGCCGATCTGGTAGATGTCAGGATAGACGCCGAGCTTGTCGAGCGAGCCGCGGAAGAACATCACGTCAGCAGCAAGCCCCTGGATGAACAACTCGCCCGGCGGCGGGACGAAGATCTTATCGCACGCGGTGGCGATGTAGTATTCCTTGTTCAGCCCGAGTTCGATATACCCGTACACGGGTTTGCCCGACGAACGGAAGTCGGCGATCGCGTCGCGAATCTCTTCGGCTTTGCCCCAACCCACGCCCGACATGTTGATGTCGAGCAGGATGGCTTTGATGCGTTTGTCGACCTTCGCTTTTTTGAACTGCATCACCAGTCCGGTAAGCGATTGATCGGGACCGCCGAAAACCTTTTTGAAGGGATCGTCCGGCGTGTAATCTGGCAACGATCCGGCAACACGCAACACCAGCACGCTGTTGTCGCGAATAGATGGCTCGCTCTTGCCGAACATGAGCCAAAGCACGCCCACTCCGATGAGCGCCACGAGGATCAAGGCGACGAAAATGCCGCCAAAGATCAAGATTGCCTTACGTGTTCCTGACATTGCCATAGTTATTTAAACCTCAGAATCTAAGGGGTTTTCTCAATTTGTGAGTACGCGAGAACCGCAGAAAAGGTTTAGTTTTGAACGTTAGTTCTTCACAATCCAGCCACCACCCACAACTTCGTCACCGCGATAAAACACAGTCGCCTGGCCGGGCGTGATCGCCCGCTGTGGTTCGTCAAAAACAACGCGGGCCCGGTTGTTTTCGAGTGCCGTGATCGTCGCCGGCGCCGCAGTGTGACGATAGCGAACGCGCACCTCGGCGCGCACGGGTTCGCGGGGATCGTCGAAGGCGATCCAGTTAACTCCGCCGGCCGTGAACTCGCGGCTCAAGAGTTCTTCCGATGGTCCAACCGTAACCCGGTTTCGACCTGCATCGATCGAGATGACATACAGCGGACGCTCGCCGGAGATGCCGATGCCGCGACGCTGTCCGATCGTGTAACGATGAATGCCTTCGTGCTTGCCCATTACGCGACCGCCGCTGTCGACCATCTCGCCGGCGCCCGGCAGACGCTTGCCTGCGTTTTCGGCTTGTAGATAGCGATCGATGAAACCGGCGTAGTCGCCGTCAGGCACGAAGCAGATCTCCTGCGACTCTTTCTTCTCGGAAACGCCTGTTAAATGGTGTTCGCGAGCAGCGTCGCGGGCTTGTGGCTTGGACATTTCGCCGAGTGGAAACAGCGCGCGCGATAGTTGCGGCTGCGTTAGTTCCCACAGGAAATACGACTGATCCTTTTGGTGATCTTTCCCGCGCAGTAAGCGATAACGATTCGTCGCTTCGTCAAATTCGACGCGAGCGTAGTGTCCGGTCGCGACTTTTTCGCAACCCAAACTCGCCGCCAGTCGATCCAGCGAAGCAAACTTCAACCGGCTGTTGCAACCGACACACGGAATCGGCGTCTCGCCGCTCAGGTAGCTCGTCACGAATGGCGCCACGATGTCGCGTTCGAAATCGCGTTCGAGATTCAGCACGTAAAACGGAAAACCAAGTTCTTCGGCGACACGGCGGGCGTCGTACACGTCGTCCAGCGAGCAGCAACGAGAAGGGAGCGGATCGCCGTTTTCGTCGACGTTGATCCCGCGCCGCTGATCCCACAACTGCATCGTGAAGCCGACCAGCTCGTGGCCCTGCTCCTTCAGAATCGCCGCGGCCGCGGAAGAATCCACGCCGCCACTCATTGCAACTGCTATTTTCATCTGGTTTGTTCTCCGCGTTAATATGCCCAGAAAACTCAAGCTAACGCAGAGATCACAGAGGCACGCAAAGAACGCGGAGTTAAAACTGTACCCACAACCCATTCAACCGGCAATCGGCAATTGCCAATCGGCAATGTTAAGATGCCAAACAAATGGCTGAAAGCGCAATCCAGGACTACCGAGTCGCCGTCGAGCCCTATTACCTTCCGGTCGCTCGCGAGATAGAACTCTTTGAAGCTGCCCACTCCGCGCGGTTGCCTGTCATTCTCAAAGGCCCAACCGGCTGCGGTAAAACGCGTTTTGTCGAACACATGGCCTGGCGGCTCGAACGCCCGCTCATCACCGTCGCCTGTCACGAAGACCTGTCGTCAACAGACCTCGTCGGACGTTTCCTGCTCGAAGGCGAAGAGACGATCTGGCACGACGGACCGCTGACATCCGCTGTCCGCAACGGCGCGCTCTGTTATCTCGACGAAGTAGTCGAAGCGCGCAAAGACACGGTCGTCATCATTCACCCGCTGACAGATCATCGCCGCCGTCTGCCGATCGAGAAGCTCGGAACGGTCGTCGAAGCGCCACCGGATTTCATGCTCGTCGTCTCGTACAATCCCGGTTATCAGTCGATCCTGAAAGATTTGAAGCAGTCGACGCGACAACGCTTCGTGGCGATCGAATTCGACTATCCGCCACCGGAAATGGAAGCCGAGATCGTCGCGCGCGAAGGCAAAGTGGACGAAGGCACGGCGCGCGATCTCGTTTTGATCGGACAGAAGGTGCGCAACCTGCGCGGACACGGTTTGGAAGAAGGCGTTTCTACTCGACTCCTGATCTACGCTGCTCAACTCATCGCCCTCGGCATCCCACCTGTCGACGCGGCCGAAGTCGCAATGTGTTCCCCGATAACTGACGATCGCGAGTTGCAACGCAGCATCCGCGAGATCATTACCACCGTCATTTAAAATTCGTGGACACGTCCAAAACACAAATCATCGAGACCAGCGCCTCGATCGCGAGCATCTCGGTTCGCGCCGCGCTGGAATTCCTGCGTGCGGCCCCTGCGGCGGCGCAGGTTCTGCAACCGTCGGAACTGAAGGCGTGGGGTGAGATGGGCCGTCGCCTCGCGATGAGCGATTACGAGTCGGCGATTTCGTTTTTCGCGGAAGGCGTCGAATCGTTGCGCGATGTGCCGCACGAGTTGCGGCCCGCGATTTTCGAGTTGTGCACGCGGCAGTTAGTCCTTTCGACTGCCGTTGCCCGGGAGACACTTCAATCGCTGCCCGCGATCGTGACGGCTATCGACGAAGTCGCCGCGATGCATTTGATATTGGCGATAGCGATCGAGATCGCGCGTCGATCGGCAAAACACAGCACCGAGTTCATCAACGCGTCGGTGGACGTGTCGCGTGTCTTGAAGGAATTTGGTGATCCCAGTGTGACTGATGCAGCGCTGGCGTTGGCATCGGCTTTTGCGACGCGCGCGGGTGGAATCGCCGCCGATGCGTGGTCCACGATTCCCAAGGCGCTGGCTGCGCTCTCGCCTTCAGATGCCAACCGGCTGTTGACACGAACGGGCGACTTCCTCGAACGCGGAGGTGGCGCTGCGCTTCACGTCCTCACGTCGGGGGGAGAAATCCTGCGCCGCGCGCCGGAGATCTTCGACGAGTGGATCGAGCTGTTGTGGGTTGTCGCCGCGCACGGCAATGCGAGCCTCGTAGCGTTTGTGCGCAGCAGTCCACGATTTCTGCGATTGCTGACCGAAGGCACAAATCGCGGCGAAGCGATCGATCTCTCGCGGCGTGTGGTCGCGCTCACGAAAGAAATTGCCGCGGTCGACGGCGAAGCTGCGCTCGCGTGTTTCCGTTCGAGTGGGAGGGCGCTGAGGAGTGTTTCGATCGAACAATTTGAAGAATGGGCGCGTCGTGGTTTATCTGCCGGCCGCGCCGACACGCGCGCGCGCCGCAGTTATTTCTCGCTCGAGACGCGTGGCAGTTATGAAGCTTTGCACAGCGGCGGCGGAGCGGGGTTGGCGCTCGATTCAGTGCAGCACCTGCTGAGGTTGTATATCGAAGCGTTGACCGGACGCGAGGTCGAGGTTGCGCCACTCGCCGCTGTTCCTGACGAGGCGCGCATTGGCGATGGGCACACGATTCATTTGCCGTCGCTGGTGAATGAGTTCGGCGAAGAAGAGCTGGACTTCCGGCTTTACAAGGTGCTCGCGGCGCATGGTGCGGGACAGATCGAATTCGGCACCTACGCGCGTGGCGCCATGCTGGGTGCGGCTCACACTGCAATCCGTGCGAATTACGACGCAGACGTGAGAGATGCTTTTTCAGTTCCTGATGAGATGCTGGTCGAGCAGGCGCAGCGAGGTTCTTACACGGATGACACGGATTATCGTGAAGTCCTCAAGCTGTTTCCGTTGCCGCAGTTGGCGCGACGAGTTTTTGGCACACTGGAAAACGGCCGCATCGATCGCCGGTTGCGTCACGCGTATCGTGGTCTGCGGCGCGATCTCGATCTGATTCGCGAGCATCTGAGCCGCAGTCGCCCACGCATCAACGAACTGCCCACGTTGCTTGTGCCGTTTGAGTTGTTGTTCCAGGTCACATTGTTGGGCGGTGCGCGTGACGATGCGCGTTTCTCGCACGGACAGATCGTTTCCGAACTCGAAACCATCGTCGCCGACTATCTTTCTAATCCGAACGCGACTGTTGCCGACACGCTGGTGGCGACGAGCCGCGTTTACGATCTCTTCCAATCAGCCGTGCCAACAGACGATTCGGTTCAGCAGGTCGAAACGCCGGAGGAGCAATCGGAAAATGACGACGATCCCGCCGCGACAGATCGCCTGAAACAACGTCAAACGCAAACCATGCCGCAGCGTCGCGACGCGCGTGAGTTATTCAACGCGTGGAACGATCCGTCGCCCGAAGGCGAGCCGGACGAGCTTGCGGGCGCGGAAGCGTGGTCGGAAGCAGAGACGCCAGAACAAGCGCTCGTCGAAGGCGAAGTGGCGTACAACTACGACGAATGGGATCGCGAGTTGACCGATCATCGTCTCGGTTGGTGTCGCGTTGTCGAGAAGCGCGTGAAGCAGGGCGATCGCGCGTTCGTGGACGACACAAAAGAGCGGCACAAGGGCGTCATCTCGTCGATCCGGCACCAGTTTCAACTGATGAAACCCGAGAACCTCACGCGCGTTACGAATGAGGTTGACGGTGAGGAGTTTGATCTGAACGCGGTGATCGATTACGTGATCGATCGCCGTGCCGACGGGCAACAGTCTGAACGCATCTACACGAAACGCTTGCGACGCCGGCGTGATGTTGCAGTGTCGTTTCTGTTGGACCAGTCGTCGTCCACCGCGAGAACGATCGGACGCCATCCGTTGCAGCCGTACACGCGGCCCGGCCGCCGCATCATCGAGATCGAAAAGGAAGGTCTCGTGTTGATGAGCGAGGCGCTTGAAGCCGTGGGCGACGTTTATTCGATCAACGGATTCACTTCCGAGGGACGTCGCAATGTGAAGTTTTATGTCGTGAAAGACTTCGACGAGAAGTACGACGACGCAGTGAAGCGACGCATTGGCGGCATCAATTATCAGAACAATACGCGTCTCGGCGCGGCGATTCGTCACGCGACGGCGCGGCTGGCGAAACAGGATGCACGCACGCGTTTGTTGATCGTGCTTTCAGATGGGCGACCGTACGATCACGATTATGGCGATGCGCGTTATGCGCGCGAAGACACGCGCGAGGCGCTGCGACAGGCGAAGAACGAAGGGATTACGCCGTTCTGCATCACGATCGATCGCGAGTCGGAGGCAGAGTTGCGCGATCTGTACGGCGAGATTGGATATACGATTATCGACGACGTGCTTTCGCTGCCGGAGCGGATGCCGGGAATATATCGACGCCTCACGACTTAACACGGATCTTGCCGTATCCACCACCACCGGGAGTTTCAATTCGAATTCGATCACCGGCTTTTAATTCGTGGGAGCCCTTCGCCGTGATCGACTGGTTGTTGACCGTGTTCACACCGGGCGAGCCGTCTGCTCCGCCGTGTAGACCATATGGTCCATGCTTGCGTCGATCGGCGAGTAACGACATGCGGGCGGGCACGAGCGTTTCGATCTCACGTATGACGCCATCACCGCCGCGTTGCTGCCCTGTGCCGCCGGAGTCATCACGCAAACGATACTCACGCACGCGTAACGGGTACGCATATTCGAGCGCCTCGGCAGGCGTGTTCAAACTGTTCGTCATGTGCGTGTGCACGCCGCTCATGCCGTCGAGTGCCGGGCGCGCGCCCATCCCGCCTGCGACCGTTTCGTAGTAAGAAAACTCCTGCCCGTTTCGTAAATCGATACCGCCGATCGTGAGATTGTTCATCGTTCCCTGGCTCGCCGCCGGAATACGATCCGGTAACGCCTTCGATAGTGCTTTGAACAACACGTCGACGATACGCTGCGATGTTTCGACGTTTCCCCCCGCGACCGACGCCGGCGGATTCGCGTTCACGACCGTTCCAGCAGGCGCGATCACTTCGATCGGTTCCATCAAACCCGCGCTCGCCGGAACTTCACCGCCGACGAGACAGCGAAACACGTACGACACCGCCGAAACGGTGATCGCCTCGACCGCGTTTATCGCGCCGGTCACCTGCGGCGCACTGCCGTTGAAATCGATCACAGCCCGTTCGCCGCGAATCGTTATTCGAACTGCGATCTTCACTGGACGATCGTCGACGCCGTCATTGTCGAGGGCGTCTTCCGCTTTGTAAACACCATCCGGTATCGACGCGATCGTGTGTCGCATCAGTCGCGCCGAATAGTCGATCAACTGCGCCGCGTACTCCGCCGCTTCTCGTTTGCCGCGTCGCTCGACGATCTCCAACAATCGCATCGCGCCGGTTTTCAGCGATCCGATCTGCGCGTCGAAATCGCCACGGCGCTCCACATTTCCGCGCACGTTCGCGAGCAGCAGGCGCATCGTGTCGCCGTCGACGACGCCGTTTCTGACGATGCGAATAGGCGGAATACGAATCCCTTCGCCGTAAATGTCCGTGGCCAATCCCATCGATCCTGGCGTCGCGCCGCCGATGTCGGCGTGATGCGCCCGGTTCGCGACATAGAAGAGAAGGGGGGAAGGGGAGACGCGGAGATGGGGAGACGCGGAGACGCGGAAACGGGGAGACGCGGAGACGCGGAGATGGGGGAAAACG
>DATELZ010000077.1:0-21818 GCA_035276045.1 Pyrinomonadaceae bacterium
GTCCGGAGAAATTAGCCGCCGGCGTGAATTCGACGTTCGTGCCGTTGATGATCACGGCGCCGCCGACTGGGTTGGCAACGTTGGTGACGGTAAGAGTTTGACTACTCTCGTTTGCCGGACCCTTCGAGTCGTTTGCCAGCAAGTCGGCAAACGGAATGATCCGCACTCCTGAGTCTTCGTCGATCGCCGTCAACGTATCGTTCACGGCGTCCGGGGCGTCGTTGACTTCAGTGACGGTCAAATCGAACGTGTCTACTGCTGTTCGACCGTTGGTGGCTGTCACGGTCACAGTGATGGTCGTAGTGCCGCCGTCGGCAAGACTATTCGCATCAGTGTTCGGCGTGATCGTCAGCGTGCGTGAACCACCGCTGCCAGTGAACGACAAGTGAGCGCCGTCGCTCGCAACCAGCGCCGTGTTTGACGACGTGGCAGTGACCGTTGCGATCAGCGAGCCAGTGTCGTCGCCGAGATTAAAGACAACCGCCTTCGGCGTGTCTTCTGCCGTAGTTTGGTTCGGGATGTCTTCAATCGACGGATGCAACTCAAAGGCGCCGATGTCGACAGTCTGTGTAATGTTCACATCCTGCGAGTCAGCATTGCGCGGGAAGCCCGTGCCACGCTGATCCACCGGGAGTGTTTCAGCAATGTTTGTATCGCCGTCGAGATCGAAGGCATCGGCCGGAAGATTTGCGTTGCCGCCGGCTTCAACTGCCGAACTGGTCGGCGATAACGCGTGTGTTTGCGTTGTGCCGCCGTTGTTTCCGAGTGATCCAAGGCCCGCGTCGGCGACGCCAACCTGGTTGTTGTTGACACCGTTGGTCAGGCCACCGGCCCCGCCGGTTCCGATCAGGTTGAACGAGCTGGCTGCATCGACAGTGCCGCTGACGTCGTCAGCCGCATCCGACGCGCCATCTTCGTTGAAGTTGCCGGCCACGATGGTGTTCTTGAGTGTGGTTGTTCCGGCCTGAGCACTAATACCGCCACCCGTGCCGGTCGCGTTGTTATCGGAGTCGGCGGTGTTGTTGGTAATGGTGCTGTTGACGCTGGTCGCCGTGCCACCGAGAACGTTAACACCGCCGCCACTGCTGGCCGCGCTGTTTCCGCTGATGGTCGTGTTGATGAGCGTCAAGCTCGTTGCCGCTGCGGCAGTGCTGATCGCGCCGCCATCGGCTCCGGTTACGTTGCCGGACAACGTCGAATTGACAACTGTCAGCGCGCCTTCGTTAAGAATGCCGCCGCCGTCGCCGGTCGCGTTGCCGCCGCTGATGGTGAGACCGATGATGGCCGCAGTGATGCTGGAGTTTACGTGGAACACGCGGCTCAGGTTGTTACCGCTGACCGTGATGCTCTCACCGCTGTTGTTGTTGACGGTGACGCTCTTGCCTACCAGCAGTTCGCCGGTCGTCAAGGTGATTGTGTGTGGGCCAGCGCCGGCCAGGTCGAAGGTGATCGTGTCACCGCTACAGACATTCGCCAGTGCCTCGCGCAAGGAACCGGCGCCACCGTCTGCCGTGCTGGTGACGATTGGATCCTGCGTACAGGCATTAACAACCTGCGCGACGATATTGCTCTGCGATGGATCGAAGTTTCCGTCGCCCGAGTAATCAGCGCGGATGTTGTGCGTGCCTGAGGTCAGCGTTGAAGTCTGACACTGCGCACTGCCTGAACTGAGCGCAACGTCGTTACAGACGACAGCGTTGCCGTTGGACGTGTCGATAAAGTCGACCGTGCCTGTTGGATCGGCGGAAGCCTGTGCCGGATTTTCCGCAACCGTGGCGGTAAAGGTCACCATGTCGCCGAAGTTGGACGGGTTCAGGTCAGACACGAGCGTGGTCGTGGTGTCGAACAGGTCAACTTCTGTGACGGTCGGATCATTCGCGCCGCCGACAGCCGGGTCGTCAGTCAACACGTTCGCGAAGTTCGAACCCGAGACCGTGCCCTGGTTGCTCACGCGTGGTGGATTCAGCAGGGTCAGGTTCGGTGGATTGTCTACTGTGACCTGGAAGGTGATCGTTACGCTGTCGCCGGCGCGCAACGTTCCGATAGTGCGGGAAACGTTTTCGCCGGACATAGCCGCCGCCATCATAGCTCGCGGACTGCGGAGTTTGGCGTGATTGCTGAGCGTCTTGCCACTTCTGGCGTCCGTGGTCTTGACCGCGCGCGGTTGCACTGTTCGCGCCGGCGCGACTTGATTGTTGCTCGCAGTTGCTACGGCAACCGGCGTCGTGACAGTGCGGGCCTTACTAATCACTGAAGGCTGCGCCGAACTCGTCGATCGATTGTCGATCGACTGCGCCTTGGGTGCACTCTGTTCGACAACAGGTTTACGCACCTTAGCCAGGCCATCCGAACTGATTGAACTGGAAAAGTCCGCCGGAGTATCCACCGCGAGACAGACGCCTCCCGGAGGTGCTAATGGACCAACCGCCGTGCCGGTCAAACTCGCCGTGACTTCGGCGCCGCCAGCGCTTACGGGCTGGTTGCCCCTGCCGTTCCAGGTCGCTTCGGTATCGTTAGTGGCTGTCGCTCCACCCTCAATGAAACCTTCGAGGAACAAGCGATTCGTATTCGCAAGGTCGCTGATGCGGATGCGATATGCGCGCGTGGTATTACCCGCCGCGTTTGGCACGTTATTGTTGGCAACATCGCCGCAAGTGATATTCGACTCACCTGCCGTCGACGATCCCGAAATCAGGTTGATGCCGGCGACACCCGTTATCTCGGGCGTGATGGTGTTGTTGGTGATGGTCGCGTCGACACGCGCTGTTTGGAAGCGCGACTGCACGTCGATCGCGGTGTCTTCTGTGCCGTTGACGTTCGAGACCGTGTTGCCGTTGATCTCGACGATCATCTGGCTTGTTTCCTGGGCAACAAGGCGGACCGGGATGCCGGCGCCGCCGAGCACCTCAATGTCCGAGTTGTTGCTGACACGTCCTTCCATATGGCTGTTCAGGAAGGAGGTGATATTGACCGCCGAGCCACCGCGGCTCTGGATGGTCGGGTTGTTGAGAATGTTGAAGGAGACCGTCGCGGAGTCGTCGGAGTTCAGATCGATACCGGTTCCGATGTCGCCCTGCGAATCAATGGTACAGCCGGTAATGTCGATATTGAGAATCGTGTCGTCCTGCGCGAAGGGCTGAATGGCCTGAGTGCGTAGTCGCAGGAACGAGCTGTTGGTGATGTTTATAGTCGCGGTTGGCTGGCCCGCCAGGACGCTGAAGCTGCGGAACTGGAAGCCGCCTTCGCCGTTGGTGTTGACTGGACCACCCGAAGACTGCGTTTGTGAGTCGCGGAAAGTCGAGCCGTTGATCGTCAGGTTGACGCTGGTGTCGGTATTGGTTACGGCGAACGCGTCCGTCTCGGAGAAGCGTATCTCCGTGCTGTTGACGGTGGCGGTGCCCGAGAGGTTTTGCGCTTCAATGCCGCTCTCGTGGACTTCGTTACCCGCGCCCTCAATCACACTGTTATCAAATTTGAAGTTCGCGACGCCAATGGCCGTTACGCCGTTCTCGACCATCGTGCCTGTCAGGCTGAGATTGTCGAATGTGGCGAGCGTGGTCACGTTGTTGAGGTAGATGGCCGAGTTGCAAGCGGTGATAGTGGTATCGTCGCATGCTCCAGCCGAGCCGCCGTCAACGGACGAGTTCGCGTTCGTGAAATTCATGTTTCTTAGCACGATCGAATCTGCCGTCTGAATGTCGGCGCCTCGCGTCGTGGTGTTCTGAATGGTGCCGCCGGAACCGTCAGTAGTCCCGGTGCCGTTGACCCGGAAGCCTCCGGGGCTGCCGGTGGCCGAGGTATTCGCCAGAATGAGCCCCCTCGCTCCACCGTTCGCGGCAAGCGAGGTCAGTTGAACATTAAGAGGAGTACGGCTGGCCGCACTCGTTCCGGCGATGTTGACGGCTGCCGCGCCTGCCGAGTCGACTGAGCCTGTCATTGAAACAGCACCGGTTGTTGTAGTTGAGTGAACACCTTCTGCCGAGCCGGTGGTGAAGATGCTGACGGCGCCAAGGCTCTTAGCGCCCGAACCGCCTGCGATCGTCACGGCCTGCGCGGTCATGCGGTTCGCTGCCGTGCCGAGGTTGAGCGTCGTGAACGCGACGCTGCCGTTGGCGTTGTTGATGTTGATGCCGGTGTTACCGACGCCGCCCGCGACGGAACCCGCCGTGACGGAGTTGATGCCGATCGAGCCGCCGGTCGTGCCGTCGATGTTGACGGCGCGCGTGCCCGCGTTGTTGTGCGTGATCGTGCCGCTATAAGTGATGTTCGGGTTGCCGGGCGAGGTGCTGACGTTTAAGGGCACGCCTGCAATGCCGGTTATGGTAGCGACCGCAGCCCAGTTGAACGTTCCGGACGAGCCGTTGGTGATGTTGATGCCGGCGGTGCCACCGCTAAGGCTGAACGCCGTGTTGAAATTGTAGGAGCCATCGGCATTATCAAACGCGAGACCGGCGCCCGCGCTGCCGCTTACCGAGACGAAGGTCAGCGTGCCCGTATGTCCGTTCCCGGCGGTGACGAGCGTACCCGTGCCACTGGTCCGCGAAACGCTGCCGGGGTAGCTGAAGTTCACACTGCCGCCGCTGATGCTGACAACGGGAACGGTCGTGGAGTTCGTCAACCCGGCGCCGCCGGCAGTAGCTGCAAGCGTTCCGGTGACGTTGACGAGGTTGATGTTGGCGCCGCCGCCCGAACTAGTCGACGCTAATGAGTCGAACGTGACGTTCGCACCGAACGCGCCCGAGGTCGAGACGTTGAGCGCGGAGCCGGCGCCCGACGCGCTGACGGTGTTGAGAACGAGGTTGCCGACTGCTCCACCGTTGATCTTGAAGAAGTTGCCGCCAATGACGCCGACGTTGAAACCGCGCACCGTGTTGTCGGTCGAAAGGTCAACGCCGTTGCCGGCCGTCGTCGAAATGGCCGGCGCAGCTCCGGGAGAACCGGCGAACGCAGTGTACGCCGCGATGCTGTTGGCATCGGCGGTGAACACCGTATTGAATTGAACTGCGTTACCGATCAACCTTTGCTGCGCGCGCAGGTTGATACCATCGGTTTCGTTGTAGGCGCCGGTACCGGTGCGAAGAGAGATGAAGTCGCCATTCTTCGGATCGGGAGCGACGCCGGTTGCTGCGTTCGCGGTGTTGAAGGAAGCAAGCGACGTAAACGGATTGGAGAATGTTCCCTGGTTCAATCCGCCAGCATTATTGTTAATGAACCACGCCATCCCGCTGATGGTGATCTTCACCTCGGCAGTATCGGTTTTGGTCCCATCGCTTATCTCGTACGTAAACGTGTCGTCACCGTTAAAGCCAGGAGCAGGTTCGTAGGTGAAGCCGCCGTTGGCGTTAAGCGTGACCCGGCCTTTAACGCCGCCGCGGCCGGTAGCAGTTGTATCGGTTGCAACGCCAACGTTCGAGGCATTGCCCTGCACCTTCGTAACGGTTAGTCCGGTGGCATTTCCGGTGTCAGGGTCCCTGTCGTTTCCGAGCACGCCCGGTGCGGCGATGGCGATCGCGATGTTGCCGCTTGCGGTGTACGTGTCGGGATCGGCGATCGGCTGCGTGTTGATCGAGCCAGGGACCAGCGTGGTGTGGTCGTCGATGTCGTCGCTAAAGACGACGTCGGCCGCGTCCGTGCCGTTATTGGTGATCGTGATGGTGTATTCGATTTTCTCGGTGCCGCCGGGATCGGCCTTGTTGTCAGCATCGTCTCCGATCAGAGCATCCACCTTTGTGGCGGTGATGCTGGGGACCAGCGGCTCAGGAGCTGGAGCCGGCACAGCAGCGTATGGATTAGCGCGATAGTTCTGCTTCTCAGTTGCGATCGTTTCACGCGAGCCTGAACTATGATTGCCGACATGCCGTCGCGCGCTTGACGATGCAAGCGAGATTTGAACAAACGGCATCATGATTAGCAAAAATGACAGCAATAAGGCGGTAAGTGGATAGACATTACGCCTATAGAGATGGAGTGAGATTCGGGATTTCATAGTTTCTCCTGGGTTCGGCTTACTCGGCTGGGAATCGAACTGGGCAGTTCGTTCTCCGCGCTCCTCGCATGAGAGAGACGATTCGCTGGTCGAGATTCATATTCAAGGAACTCTGCTAGGATTGAAAGCTATTGCTCTTGCGTTTAAGGTGGCTGCCAGATGGCGGCCGGATGTTGACCGCCATTCTAGCGCAGAAATTGCCTCAACGAGCAGTTTTTTACCGCCCGCACAAAGATATCCAGCCTCTCAACTACTAGGGCCTTTGCGGGAAGATTCCCTGAAGCGCGATACAAAAGTTCAGTGTCAGGTACGGTTGCATGTTGTTGTGCGGAAGCCCGCCTCCTGCAGGCGGCAATCCATTAGGAGCCATCTGCGTAACGGGAGCGAGCGTCGTTGTGTAAGCACTGCCGTTTTTTGATCTGGCAAGGGCGTTGTTAGTGCAAACGTTTGACTCCGCCGGATCGCTGCCCGCAGCCATTAACACGTGCGTGTGAAATGGGATCTCGCTGACAAGCAGTGTGATGCTCTCAACGCCGGACATCTCGCCGAGGTCGCGGATACTAAGCCCCTGACCCTGGCCCGGCTGCATGGGTGTGTTGCCCTGCATGTCAGGCAAAGCAAAGGTTGATTTTCCGTCTCCGCCGTACGTCGTGCCAAGGAGTGAAAATAGTGCCGTATTCTGGGAAATCGGCAACAACTGACCTTGACAGAAGGCCCAGCCCCGCGGAGGAAAGTTAAAAGGAAAGATTCGGATTTCTGCGACAAATTGGTCGGACATTTTCTTCTCCTTTAGGTCTGGCTGGGGAACACTCCGAAGAGCGAGATGATGAAGTTTATGCACAGGAACGGCTGAGTATTCTCATGCGGCTGACTGCCGCCAGCGGGGGTGATCGCCTGGGAGTTCATCGGATCCTGGGGCACGGCATTGATAAAAAGATCGACCGACGTAGATTTCGCTACGACGTTCGATACCGGCGACTGTTGGGAAGCCGGGTCAGTGGAGCCGAGCATCGGGTGCGTATGATTTGGGATCTGCTGGGTTGTTAAGGTCTCACTCTCAGTTCCGGCCATCTCGCCGATTTGATAGGTGGTGCCGTCTGGGCCAGTCCCCATGTGAACCGGCACACGGCTCGCGAGATTCGGCAGATCAAAGGTTTCCTCACCGTCGCCGCCGTAAGTTGTTCCGATGAGTTGAAAGAGAACCTCGTTCTCTGAAATGGGCAGGGTCTGTCCTTCGCAAAACATCCAGCCGTTAGGAGCAAAGTTGCCCGCAAACATTCTGATTTCACCTACATATGGCGCCATTTTCGTCCTCCTTCTAGTTCTGCGACGGGAAGATGCCCTGTAGTGCGATAATGAAGTTCAGCACCAGGTACGGCATCATGTTGTTGTGCGGTTGGCTGCCACCTACGCTGGTGACGGTAGCCGGGTTCAACGGAGAGAGGGACGTAGGCCCAGTATAAAGATCATTAGGGGCACTGCCACCGAGCAGCGTCGTGTTGCCTGGTGCATCTGTGGCGGCCGTATTTGTAGAGGCCTGGAGGAAGTGCAGGTGCGTTGGCAGTTGCTGAATATTGATCGTCACGGCAGTCGAACCTGCCGCTTCGCCGAGGTCATGACCACTTCCAAAACTGATCGGGGTCCGGCCGCGGAGGTTGGGCAAAGCGAAGTTCGTCTGACCGTTGCCGCCGTAGACTGTGCCAAGGAGGGCAAAGAGCGCCTGGTTCTGATTGATAGGCAACAATTGACCGTTGCACAGCGCCCATCCCTTCGGGGGAAAGTTAAAGGAGACAATCTTAATTTCACTAAGGAAAGGTTCCGACATTTCTCCTCCTAAAGATATTTGGATTTCACTTTGGATTTCACGTAGCGTGACAAATAGATTAGTCGTTGTTTCGACTCGACCCCGACTCTCTCTCGACTATTGGGAGATTAATCGGGAGGACTGACTGTAGCTTCCTGCTCGTGGAGTTCTGGAGTGCTTACAATTAATGAAGCGCTGGGGATTCTAGCCTCAGTCTACGGGAAACACAAGTAGTAATATAGTCCGTAGAACTACCGGGATGGCCCAGGATCCGAAGCGCTGTGACCCGCTACTCTTATCCAAACTTTAGGACTCAGTCGGTTTCCAATTTATTAACGCGAGAACTCTCTACGAAGACCACCATCGACGTTCCATTTTTCCCCATCCCACCTCAAAACGCCCTTTTTCCCGTGCAAAATGTCCTCAGCAGCTCCCGCGAGTTGCCACCGTTCACTTCAATTCATAGGATTAACCATCCGGCGCTGGCCGGAAATCCAGCAGCGACCAGCAGGTCCAAGACAGCAATCGAATGACTGATCCAACCAGCCAAGCTCCGGTCAGCGTGTCACTGCGCCCAGTGACCTCCGCTGACAGGGAATTCTTAATCTCCGTTTACGCCCGCAGCCGGGCCGCCGAATTGGCCCAGGTTGCCTGGGACGATGCGCAAAAGGACGCTTTCTGCCGGTGGCAGTTCGAACGGCAGGAAGAGGAATACAACCAGCGCTATCCCAACGCCCGCTATGACGTGATCATGGTCGACGATGCTCCCGCCGGGCGCATCTGGGTGGGCGTGGACGACAAGCAGATCCGCCTGCTGGACATCGCGATACTCGCAGAGTTTCAGAATCGTGGCGTCGGCACTTATCTGTTGAGTCAGTTGAAAGACGAAGCGGCGCGCGAGAAGAAGGCGTTGCGGCACATGGTCTTTGTGCTCAACGACAATGCGCACCGATTCTATGAACGGCTCGGCTTTTCAACTATCGAGGATCTTGGCGGGTACAAGCACATGGAATGGGTGGCGGAACAGGCTGAAAAATGAACAATGGCAATTGGAAAATGGCAAATGCTCAGGTCTGAGTCATTTTCCGTTTACCATTTCTCGTGTGCCATTTGTGAGTTATTGGGCGTCGGGCTTGTAGTAGTTGTAGACCGCTTCGTAACGAAACCCATTCGGGTCCTGGCCGATCCCTACCAGGAAAACATCAAACTCACCCATCTCCGGATGGGCCAATCGATAGGTGCCTTGCGGTATGAAAAACTCGAGCGGGCTTTTAAAGAAAGCCGAGAACCGTTCCATGCCTTGCTCTTCGCTGGCGTCGACAGGACGCGACTCGACGCCTATCAGCATGATATCGATCGGTTTAGGCGCGTCTACTTGAACCCGAAAGGGCGTGTTCAGATGTTGTTGGAATTCTTCAGCAGTCTGCCATTCACTCATGGGCGCTAACCTTATCATATCCGGCTTGCAAAAAAGAGCCTCACGTCTGAGCTTTTAGTTGCGCACGCAAGTTCAGATTACGAAGCAGCCGGTGCAGATAATTCGGATGCACGCCCAACAACCGCGCGGCTTCCGTGTAGTTGCCCTTCGCTTCTTCGACCGCTTTCAGGATGATCTGTTTCTTCGTTTGAGTGACGGCTTCGTGATAACCCATCGATGCCTGGGCCGCTGAGGTTTCGCGTTCGAGCAGAGCTTCGGGCAGGTCTTCCGGGAGAATCACGTCGGTGGTGCCCAACACGATCGCGCGCTCGATCGCGTTCTCCAGTTCGCGCACGTTGCCGGGCCAGTCGTACGCGGTCAAACAGGCGCGCGCGTCAGCCGAGATGCCACGCAACTTGCGATTGCACTTCGCGCCGTACTTGTCTGCAAAGTAACTCGCCAGCAGCATGATGTCTTCGCGACGGTCGCGCAGTGGCGGCATTTCGAGAGACACGACGTTTAGCCGGTAGTAAAGATCCTGGCGAAACTGAGCCGCTTCGATCGCGTCTTCGAGGTTCTTGTTGGTCGCCGCGATGATGCGCAGATCGACCTTGATCGTCGCGGTCCCGCCAACGCGCTCAAACTCTCGTTCCTGAAGCACGCGCAGCAACTTGACCTGGAGTGGTGGCGTCAACTCTCCGATCTCATCGAGAAAGACGGTGCCGCCGTTGGCGACTTCGAGCCGTCCCTTTTTCTGCGCAAACGCGCCGGTGAAAGCGCCTTTCTCATGACCAAACAACTCGCTCTCGAGCAACGTCTCCGTCAGTGCCGCGCAGTTTACGGCCATGAATGCTTTCTGCACGCGTTTGCTGTTGCGATGAATGGCGCGCGCCGCCAGTTCTTTGCCAGTGCCACTCTCGCCGTTGATCAAGACGGTCGAATCGGTCGGCGCGACTTTCGAGATGAAATGATAGACGCGCTGCATGGCTGGTCCTTCGCCGACCATGTTGTGCTCGATGTTGACGTCGGCCAGCAAGCGTTCGTTCTCGTTTTGCAGCCATTCGAAGTGGCGCGCGTTTTCGATGGCCACGGCGGCGATACCCGCGATGGCGGTCACGAGTTGCAAATGATCTTTGTTGAAATGGTCCTCGGCAATCGACGTGTCGAGATACAGCACGCCCAACTTGTGATCGATCATCACGAGCGGCACGCACATCACGGAATGCGTGCGCGCCTTGATCAAACTTTCCGACGAGAGTGTCGCCGGCTGCGTTGACGGATCGCTCGCGAGGAGGGCCACGCCGTCTCGCAACACTTTCTGCGCGATCGTGCGACTTACGTTCACCGCCGTGTCTTTACCGCCCACGCGGTCCAGCCCGAACACGGAGGCTGAATCGAGCGCTTCGCCGGTGGTCAACAGAATCGCGCCACGTTGTGCGGGAACCACCTCGAAAAGAAGTTCGAGCAATCGCTGCAACAGCTCTTCAAGGCCGCGGATCGCATTGATGGCGGTGCTGACTTTCATCAACGCGCTGAGGTCGCGCGCCATTAAATACATCGCGTGATCGATGCGGATCTGCACTGTCGGCCCGCTGACCACCTGCGTTTCGTCGAGATTGACTTCGCTGGAACGAGACGCAATGTCGCCATCGGCGGTAAGAAACACGAACTGCGACTCACCTATTCTTAGACGGTCGCCATGTTCGAGAATGCGCGACTTAACCGGAAGATCGTTCACGAAAGTTCCATTGAGACTTTCGAGATCGGTGATTACAAACGCGCCGTCCTGCATCTCGATACGAGTATGACGGCGAGAGACGGACGCGTCGGCGATGCAGACGTTAGCCGCGGTCTCACGACCGATAACAAAGGCGTCTTCATTAATGGTGAAGATCGTTCCCTTTAGTTTCCCTGAGATAGCTGCTAATCGCGGGCGCATGTTCTTGAAAAGGTTGTCGGTCGGTTCGGGAGAGTCTACGCGTACGGGTGATTTGGAGCAATAGTGAACGCGACACTCTATCCGAATGGTTGGGGCATCTATCCGATCGGATAGCCGATCGGAGAGCAGTTTGGAAATGGAATGCCCCTGGTTGTCATGAATTTGCAGGCAAGTTTTGTTTAAGGCTATGTGGCACGAAAGTGGCAAGGAAGAGGGTGCACTGGAAGAAGCTCAAGAAGAGCTGGTTCGAGGCAAATCAGACACAGGAAGCCCTGATTTGCCCGGGAATTTGCGAGTGAATGCCCGTTTTGTCCGAGAGGTTCCGACTCGGCGCTCGCACGTCTCCCCAAAGCAGAGCAGCAACCCAACGCCCCCGGGTTGCTGTTCTGCTTTTCTTTTTGCGCTGAGGGACAATCCCCGCCAATTTCGCGTTACTAGCTACAAGCAGGACGAATGCCCAGAAGGTCATGGACCAGCGGCAAGGCTTGATGTTTTAGTCACTCAGCGGCAGCAACCTGCTACTGTTTGCTGGGCAGAAGCCAGTCCATGTCCTTTAAAAGTTCAGTATCTAGCCCGACATACTCGCGGCACCACCCGGGCAAGATCTGAATACAACTCACCAAACCTAGCTTAGGGCCATAGCGGGCCCAGGAGGATAGTATGGCAAGAAAACCCAGACCGGTTCTGCCCCCGGATTATTGGAAACCGAAGAATGCTAAGGAAGGGCAACCAAGAATCAACGCCCAGTTGG
The DNA here is from genome assembly GCA_035276045.1 of Pyrinomonadaceae bacterium. Taxonomy (GTDB): domain Bacteria; phylum Acidobacteriota; class Blastocatellia; order Pyrinomonadales; family Pyrinomonadaceae; genus PSRF01. The sequence goes on from DATELZ010000077.1 coordinate 11,898, forward strand.
TTAACGTCGATCAAATGATCATCGAGGCCCTCCAAGACTTAACAGCGATGGTTTCCGCGCTCGTTCCCGCATCTGCAAGGACGGACAATTTGAGAGTGATCAAAGACACGTTGAAAGAGGCTGATGAAACAAGCATCAAGATTGCGCACATCGAGCCTCCGGGTTGCGACCCTCGATATCCTCCGGATTCCAAACCGAAAACCACTGCCAGTTAGCCATCAGCCCCGACGATATCCCGATTTTTCCTCACCCCGAACACAGCGAACGGTAAAGAATTCCTTACCGTTCGCTGCTGTGTATTGTTACCTCGCTGGTGTTGGTTACACGTTGACACGCGACTTGTTTGAAGTCCGGCGACCAGGAATAAGTGACGATCTGATCGCTGTCAAAAAACGTGAGCTGCTTCGGGACTCCCGTGTGGATGTCGTAACTCCAAAGATTCGAGACGCCATTTACGGTGTCGATGTAACTAAACCTACGGTCGTCGAGCCATTGCATCCGTTGCCATTCGAGAATCGGAATCGGCAAACGCTGTACCGCCTCTCCGCCCTCGACGGGAAAGATCGCAACGTCTCGCGTGCCCGAAGTGAGATGGTAACGCACCGCGATCCGGCGACTATCGGGTGAGAACACTGGCATACGATACCCTTCGGCAACTTTTACTGCCGCTCCGCCGAAGAGTGGAACCTTCCAAACGCTGGTTTTCGAGTCTACAAGATTGTCATACGCAACCCACTGGTTATCCGGCGAGATCGCAGGATAATAATTGCCGTCCGTAAACGTGAGTTGCTGCAAACCACTGCCGTCTTTCGCATTCATGCGCCAGATATTTGTCTTGCCGTCATTTCGATTTGAAGAGAACACGATAAAACGTCCGTCCGGCGAGACCACAGGATTGTAATTGTCTCCTTCAGTGGTGAGTTTTACTTGATTAAGAGTTTCAGGATCTACACGCCAGATGTTCAATCGTTTCTGGGCCATCGCCGAATGAACGATTGTTCCGTCTGCGCTCCAACTCACGCCATAGCTGAGTCCGCTGCCTGAAGCGATCGGCGCCGCAGGCGTGAGCGTGCCTGGAGTAGCAACTGAGATTAGCCACGTGCGGTTGGTTTGCACGGTCACTATGTTGGTTCCCGCGACACTCACTCCTTTGTATTCGTTTGAATCGTTCGTTATTTGATGCGACATCCCATCGGGAAAAGTAATGCGCCACAATTGATGCGGCGCCGTGTCACGCTCTCGCGCGCAGATGATCAGGTTATTCATGTCTTGCCAGTCGACCTGGTAAACCGAGAACCATTGGGTTGGGCTGATCTTTCGCTCTTCACCGGTTTTCACGTTAAGTCCAACCAGATCCATGTGAAAACCGTTGTCCCAGCGGCCAGCGGGGCAGACGATCGTGGCGCCGTCCGGCGACCAGGAGACTCCATATGTGGAGAGGGTTGCCGGGCGTTTCCGTGTGGCAAGAATGCGTTCGTTGGTTCCTTCGGAATCGGCGACGATTAGGGAATATTCTTTCTTCGGCTCGTCGTAACGAACGAAGGCATATTGTTCACCCTGGGGGGAAAAAGTGATCGGACTCTCAACGCCTTCTCTTATATGCACGAGCGTGCCCCCACCCAGAGGCACGCGATAAAGGATGCCGGGATCCTGCTTCACTTTCCGAGTCACGTAGAGATGATTGCCGTCACGCGAAAAAGTGACACCAAGATAATTAATGCTTTCGGGCGAGATCAATTCCGTCGGCGAGCCTGGAATGTCACGAGGGGAGATCATTACTCGTTGTTTACCAAACACATCTTCAACGTGGGCTACCAGTCTGCCATCGGGAGAGAGAGCGGCGAGCAGTGCCGAGTTGGTGTTGGTGAACGACTGAATCGAGAACGACGGCGGTGACGACGCTTCAGGGTTCAGTAACCGGTCAATTATCCGGGCGGCGCCAGGAATTCCCAGCAAGAGTATCAGCACCGCAGTGGCGCTTCTGAAAGCCAACTTATGCTGTTTGATCTCGCTGATCAAAAAAACGGCAGTCGAGAGCGCGCGGGAGGTAAGACGCCTGAAGATTGCCGAGCCGGCGGTTGCCTGAGTCGAGTAACCATTGGTGGGCCACTGAAAGGGCGGAGGCGGAACTGTCGGAACACCATTGCCTGGCTGGTGTTCCCCCCCTCTTTGCAATTCGATCAGATCGGCTCTGAGCTGCTTGACGCTTTGATAGCGCGCAGCGCGATCCTTCTCGATTGCTTTACGAATGATGCCGGGTAAGCCCGGGGGTAGACCACTGGGAAACGTGAGCGGCGGCGTTTGTGGTCCAACGATCTGGGCCATCGAATCGGCTGAGTTGCCTGCTTCGAAGGGAGTGGTTCCCGTCACCATCTCGTACAAGACAATACCGAGACTCCAGATATCGGTGCGCTCGTCCAATACGGTTTGCCGTAGTTGCTCGGGAGACATGTATTTCACCGTGCCCATCAGCAATCCGGCTTCGGTATGGACCGTTCCGGAAAGGCCAGGTGCTCCCTGCGGCACGCGCTCGGTCAGCTTCGCGAGGCCAAAATCCAACACCTTCGCGAAGCCGTGAGGCGGCAGCATGATGTTTTCCGGCTTGATGTCGCGATGAACGATGCCGGCGGCGTGCGCGCTGGCAAGCCCGGCGGCGATCTGGATGGCGATGTTCACAGCGTCGCGTGGCGTGAGGCTTCCACTCTGGAGCTTGTCGCGCAACGTGCTGCCCTCGATGTACTCCATCGCGATGAAGTGACGGCGGTTCTCTGCCACTCCGATCTCGTGGATTATGCAGACATTGGGATGATTGAGGGCTGAAACTGCGCGAGCTTCCTGTTCAAAACGCTGTACGCGGCGGGGATCCGTGGCGAATTCACGGGCGATGAACTTCAGGGCGACCAGGCGACCGAGGAGTTCGTCCTGGGCCAGGTAGATCTGTCCCATTCCGCCTACCCCGAGAAGGCGTTGGATCGTGTAACGACCCACCTTCTGTCCTTCTAAGAACTCAGCCGTTTCGCTCGGCTCGGCCGGAATGTCCCTGACAAAATCAATGGCTCGTTTTTCGATGAAGTCTTCGTTACTGGCGTCGGCGAGTAATAATGCTTCGACTTCGTCACGGAGCCACTGGTCGTCGCCGCAAATTTCGTCGAGGAAGTCACTGCGCTCGGCAGGATTCATCGCATAAGCGCAGTCGAGGATTTCTTTTATGCGTTGCCAACTGTCACGGGTAGTCATGTCATTTCTTGAGAGAGGTTTACATTGCAAGGGTTACTGACTATAACGCGAGATTCGTAACGTAAACCCCTCAACAAGAATTCCTGGCTCTCGTAAGTTCCCGCTTGAGAAACGCTTTTGCGGTTCTCCATTCCCGCTCTACCGTGGCATGAGAAATATGGAGAAATTCCGCAGTCTCCTCGATCGTCAACCCACCGAAGAAGCGCAACTCGACCACGCGGCCCTGGTCTGGATCAATCTTCTCGAGCTTACGCAGAGCGTCGTGCAACGCCAGCAGGTCAGTGTCGGGCTCGGCGCCAAACGCGGGAACGTCTTTCAACGACAATTGCAAACGATTGCCACCCTTTTTAGCCGTGTTGTAGTTGCGCGCGTGGTCCACCAGGATTCGCCGCATAAATTGGGCGGCAACGCCGAAGAACTGCGCACGATTTTGCCACGTCATGCTGGTTTGACCGACAATCTTCAAAAACAACTCGTTAACCAGCGCGGTGGGTTGAAGCGTATGTTGCTTCCGTTCACGGCTGAGGTAGATTTCCGCGATGCGGCGCAAGTCGGGGTAGACGAGCGGCATCAATTCCTCAAGCGCCTTTTGATCACCGTCGTTCCATCTTGCAAGTAATTGAGTGATTCCGTCCGACGAGCAAGTCGCCATTGATTGTCTCTTTCTGTCGAGCGATGTGGTGAAGTGGGCGATCTTCTGAACCCGTTATGGTGGAGATTCTAACACCTAAAAAAAATTTGAGGGAGTTTTTGCGGTGATTCCGCGTTACTAGCAGACAACGAACAAGGTGGTCAGACTTAAGGGGAAAAAGGGGCGGGGCTCATGGCCAACCAGCCGATGGGTTGGTCATGAAGCAATCCTTCGCAAAGACTTCTCACCCCCGCCCGCTGGAAAAACAAAGCGGTAAGATCCTCCGCTCTTGCCGCTTTGTTTTGTTTTAGTTACGTCCAACCCTCGTTCCGCTGAACCGGAAGGCCTCACGGATGGACGATGCGCCAGTTGTTATTCGGTGTGACGGGAACGGTTTTGTTGCGGTCGAGCCAATCGACCATCAACTCCCGTATCTCTTCACTTGACCGAAAAATGACTGGCGCGTTTTTGTACATGGTGTACCCACCGCCACCATTGACTCGATAGTTGTTGGTAGCCAGCCGCAGCTTGCGCGTGGGCGCGAGCGGTTGTCCTTTGAAGCGCAGGTTCTGAATGCGGCTGCCAATCGGCTTTGTGATGTCCAGGTCGTAGGTGACACCTTCCGCGATGTCGAAGTTGTAAGCGGGAATCTTGTCGTCGATCAGTTCGCGCAGGGATTTTCCGGGTTCGTAGGTTTTGTAGTACTTCGCCGAGTGCTCGAGGGCGTCTTTCAGTTGCTGGCCGGTGATTTCGAGAACGGCGAGCGTGTTTTCATAAACGTAAAGCTCGGTAAGGTCGCGCACCGTGACCGGACCTTTTGCGATGCGCGCGTTCTGGTTGAAACTCGCCACCATCGACACGTCAGCCTTGCCCGCTTCGAGCTGCACTTTCTGAACCAGATCGAGTATCGCCGTATCGCGAAAACGCGCTTCTTCCGCGGTTAAGTCCTCGGGCGATTGGGCAACTACGCGGTCGAGCCATTCCTGCGTCTGTCGATCGTACGGCTCAGCAAGTTTGACCACTGCGGGATCGGGCTCGACGCGATCGTCGGCGGGAATCGTGCGCGCCGACTTCGCATACACGCGCCAGCCCGACGATTCCCTTTGCAAATACAGATCGGCGCGCGCGAGATGACGGCCCCAGTGGTTTGCCTGGGTCAACAGAACGCCGTTGATATAAAGCGACGGGACTTCGCGATGAGTATGGCCCATGAAGATCACGTCGACGCCCGGTACTTCCTTCGCGATCGCTACCGCTTTGTTCTCGTGCGGCACTTGTCCCGTATTCTGCTCCCCGGTTCGCAGATCCTCCTCAACACCCATGTGCATGGCAATGACGACTACGTCGACCTTTTCCTCCGTGCGTAACGCGTGTACCCACTTGCGCGCCTCCGGCACGGGGTCGCGAAACTCGAGGCCGGCATAGTTTGGTGGATTGTCCCAGTAAGGAACGCCCGGTGTCGTCAGGCCAATAATTCCAATCTTTACTCCGGCGAGGTCTTTAACGACGTACGGCTTGTGATACGTGCGCTCCGTGCCCTTTTGGTAGGTATTGCCGGACAGCCAGGGAAACTTCGCCTCGCCACGCGCTTTTTCAAGCACTTTGAGACCGAAGTTATACTCGTGATTTCCGACCGCCATCGCGTCGTAGTTGAGCGAGTTCATCACCAGCATCATCGGATCGGTGCGCACGTTGTTTTGGCGGCTGTGAAACGATTCAAGCGGCGAGCCCTGAATCGTGTCGCCTGAATCGACGAGCACGACGTTGGGCTGCTCTTTGCGCACGCGGTTGATGAGCGTCGCGATTTTTGCGAGTCCGCGGTTGTCAGGCTTGTTCGTGTAGTAATCGATGGGATTGATGTTGCCGTGCAGATCGGTCGTGCCGAGGATCGTGATTTGCACTCGGTCGGGTGCAAAGCTGCGCCCGACGAGAACGATTGCAAGTAAAAGACTCAAAACCGTAAATGATTGAAGTAGCGGCTGGTGTTTTCGAGATGTCATATGAGCTTGGTTCTTTGTGCTTTGTTCCTGTGTTGTTAGCTTAGACCAAAATCGCTTAAGGTAATAGTGAACCACGGATCTGACAGATGGATAACTTAGTCACCTCTAATATTCGACAACGACCGATTCGAACGCTCGTCAGCGTCGCGGGAATCGCGCTGGGCGTAAGCCTCGTCATGCTGTTTACCGGCCTCGCCCGCGGCATGTCCAACGACCTGCAACGAAGAGCCAGCAATGTACGCGCCGAACTGATCTTCATGCGTCCCGGCTCGGTCCAGTTAACTTCCACCACCGCGAATCTCGATACCCGCTATGTCGACCGCTTGAAAGCGATCGAGGGCGTCGAAGAGGCGCTGCCCGTTATTCGGCACATCAACCAGGGATCGCGCGGGTTTGGTTTCGAGCAGATCGACGGCGTCGATTGGGAAACTTACGCGCGGATTAACGGCCTGAACATCGTCGAGGGACGCGGGCCACAAGGCCCAAACGAAGTGGTTATCGACCAAACCAAGGCCCGCAATAACAACCTTCGCGTTGGCGACTCAATGAAACCTTTGAGCACTGACGACTATCGCATCGTCGGAATCTATTCACCCGAATCCGGCGCGCGCGTTAAGATGCCGATCGACGTGATGCAGCGAGCACTCGAAGCGCCCGGCAAAGCGACATTTATCTTCTTGAAGCTCCGCAATCCCGATCAATTGGACGAAGTCGCCGCGCGCATCAACCGCGAATTGCCGGGAAACACTCTCCAGCCGACACGCGAAGTCTTCACCAGCTTCGAAAAGAACATTCCATATTTGGGTGTGTTTCTGCGTGTGCTGGTCGGTTTGGCGGCGGTGGTCAGCGCGCTCGTGGTGATGCTGGCGATGTACACGACGATCACGGAACGCACGCGCGAGATCGGGATCCTGAAAGCGATGGGCGCGTCGCGCACTTATATCGTCGGCGTCATCGAGAAAGAAGCGATCCTGATCAGCATCATCGGCTTGATTGCCGGATTTATCGTCTCGCTAATCGCGGGTTACGTTATCCACCGCGCTTACGGACTGATCTTCGAATACAGTTGGAACTGGGCCCTCGTGGCGGCGGGAATCGGCTTGATCGGTGGCGTGCTGGGCGCGTTGTATCCGGCCTGGCGGGCTTCAAATCTCGATCCTGTTAGCGCGCTCGCGTACGAATAGTTTATTCACTGGCCGCGACCGGTTGCGATAGATCCGTCGCGGCTTCGTTTGAGAGGTTGCGGAGCGACAACCCTCGTTTCCAGATCAGAATCACGCCTACAGTCGTCCAGAAAATATCGCGTCCCTTGCGGACGATTGCGAGCGTTTCTCCGATCCCGCGCGCGAACCCAAGCACCTTCGAAACCTGCCCGGTGCCTCCTTCGTCAACTCCCGCGCGTAACGGCACAAACTTGAACGCCACGTTTATGATCCGGTTCACAGACTCGAGAATAAATGCCTGCCGCAATGTGGGCGCAACCGGACTGATAAACATCAGGGTCGTGTAGATCTCGAGCATGCCGGCGAGGTGGAAACAAAGATCGAGCGCGAAGATCGAAAGGAATCGTCCCCGGTTCCTTTCGTAAAACCCGTAGACGCGCTCTTCGAGCAATTTCGCTCGCGGATGGATCCGCGCGATTACGCCGGGCGCGATTCCCCAACCGGCGATAAATCCGAGACTGCCGCTGAGAAACCTTGCCTGGCGGCGAATCAATAGATAACCCAGCGTCACGACGACCAGCGTCGCGATCAACGCGCCGATGCTCGCGTAACGCAACGCCTTCGGCAGCGGGAAGCTAAACAGCAGCGTCGCCGTGCCGAAAAAGATAAACAGTGAAACCGACAGCGCGTAGAAGATGTTTTCGATCGCGAGCGCCGGCAATCCCACCATCAACGGCACGCGATCCTTCACAAACACGCCCTTCGAAGGTTCGCTGACAGCTACGCTGACGAACGGAATGATGTTGCCGAGTGCGTCGCCCATGATGCGAGCCGCAAACGCATCGCGAAACGGAAGTCGATAAGGCGCTTCGACGCAGCGCGTCCACGCGAGGGCGCGTGCGACGTAGCGCAAACTGGAAATGGCGATGATTAGCAGGAAGCCCGCGCCGAGCCGTTGAATGCCGTCGACGATCTGCCCCACGCCCGCGTGGCTCACAAAGTAGACAAAAAGGACAAGCCCGAGTAGACCGAAGATGATGCCAAGTGGTGCGAATCTCCTGCTGCGGTTTCGCGTCTCAACTGGGCCTTTTTTCGAATTCTCGGCGGGCATCGAAGAACCGTACCATACGGGTTTGTCATTTCGGCAACACTTATGCCGTAGTTAGAGCTTTGTACTTTGTACTTTGTACTTTGTACTTTGTACTTTGTACTTTGTACTTTGTACTTTGTTCTGCTGGTTAGCGGTTACGCTCTCTGAGCCCGTTCTGCCAGCGAACAAAGTACAAAGTACAAAGCTCTAAGTACAAAGCTCTAAGTACAAAGCCTTTTGCCTTTTTCGTTTTGGCTTGATTATGATGCTACGTTCACTAATTTAGACACAAACAAATCGAGCAAGACATCATGAGTCAATCACAAACAGCGCTGGCGCAAACCCCAGCTAATCCGCTCACTACACTTTCTGAAGACGAATCGATGTTCCGCTCCAGCGTGCGCGAATTTGCCGAGGGTGAGATCCGCCCCCGCGTCGAGCACATGGACGAAACCGCCAAACTCGATCCCGCAATCATCAAGCAATGTTTCGGCCTCGGTTTGATGGGGATCGAAACGCCGGAAGAGTACGGCGGCGCCGGCGCGAACTTCTTCACGGCGATTCTCGCAGTTGAAGAGCTTTCGCGAGTCGACGCATCCGTCGGCGTCTTAGTCGACGTGCAAAACACGCTCGTCAACAACGCCTTCATCCGCTGGGGCACGCCCGAACAGAAACAAAAGTATCTAACCAGGCTGGCCGCCGAGACCGTCGGCGCTTATGCGTTGAGCGAACCCGGTTCCGGTTCAGACGCATTCGCGATGCAGACGCGCGCGGTCGACAACGGCGACCACTACGTCATCAACGGACGAAAACTCTGGATCACCAACGGCATCGAAGCCGACATCTTCGTTCTGTTTGCGAATGCGAACCCGGAAGCCGGTTATCGCGGCATCACCGCTTTCGTCGTCGAGAAGAGTTTTCCCGGTTTCTCCATCGGCAAGAAGGAGAACAAGCTCGGCATTCGCGCGTCGTCCACAGTCGAACTGATTCTCGAAGATTGCAAAGTGCCGAAAGAAAACCTGCTCGGCGAAGCAGGCAAGGGATACAAGATCTCGATCGAGACGCTTAACGAAGGCCGCATCGGCATCGGCGCGCAGATGATCGGCATCGCGCAGGGCGCACTCGAAGCCGCGATCTCCTACACCGGCGAGCGTCAACAGTTCGGCAAAGCGATCAACCAGTTTCAGGCAGTGCAGTTTCAACTCGCCGAAATGGCAACAGAACTTGAAGCCGCGCGTTTAATGGTCTACAACGCCGCGCGCCTGAAAGACGCCGGAATAAACTTCGTGAAAGAAGCGGCGATGGCTAAGCTTTATTCGTCGCGAGTCGCGGAACGCGTCAGTTCGAAAGCGATCGAATTGTACGGCGGTTACGGCTACGTGAAAGATTATCCGGTCGAGAAATACTGGCGCGATTCGAAGATCGGCGCGATCTACGAAGGAACGTCCAACATGCAGTTGCAAACGATCGCCAAACTAATCATCGGGAAGTAGGAAGGGGGCATTTTCCGTTTATCGTTTTTCATTTCTCGTTTGTCATTTCTCGTTTGTCATTTCTCGTTTGTCATTTGTGCTGTGTACCGCCCAAATAACAAATGACAAATGACAAACGAAAAATGATGAATGGAAAATGATAAATGACTTCTACGCGTATCGACCTCTTCAAGCAAATGCTTTCCACCGATCCGGGAAACACGGCGGTGCTTTTCGGATTGGCGAAGGAGTATGAGAAAGCAGGACGTGACGAAGAGTTGATCGAAACAATCAATCGCTACCTGGACGCGGCCGACGACGAAGGCAA
>DATELZ010000078.1:0-7820 GCA_035276045.1 Pyrinomonadaceae bacterium
GCGGGCTTTTCGGCGGCCAGTGATTCCTTCACCGCGGCCACGCGCGATTTGGCCTGCTCGACCATCGCCGCTTTTTCGGCGTCAGCGCCTGCGAGTTCGCCTGCTGGTGGAATTGCAGAAGGTGAGGGCGTTCCGGACGAATCGGAAACCGTTCCGTCCGGCTGAATAGGCTCGTCAGAGCCAGGCTGTTTCGTATCTTCCGACATAGGCAGTGGGGCGCGTTTACACTTACACTGCGATTTCAGTGATCATCGCCCAGGAACCACACGAGATCGATAATCGCACTGGATAAAGCACACAGTGTTACTGCTAATGAAGAGAAAGCTGACCTACGGCCGGGGATTATAGCAAGCGTTCTTAATCATTGCCACGCTAGATTTTATTTATTCTCCGTTATGCATGTTTCAGTAGTGTCTTAGTTCAACTCGGCGTTCTCTGCGTTCCTCTGTGTGCTCTGCGTTAAATATTTGGAAGTTAGTGCTTACGCAGAGATCTCAGAGCTACGCAGAGTTGAAAATTAAGCCACCACCCCTGTTTCGGTAGTGCCTCAGTTTGAATTTCGTGGACGTAGAACGGTCGCCCCGTCTGTGGCATACTCTGGACATGGCAAAGCGTCCACGAGATCCGGCTCAGTTAGCCAAGCAAGTTTTTGATATTGGCATTGGTGAGGCTGAGGATACAGTAAGCGAATCGAAGCGCCAGCCGTCTAAGCGCCGCGCCGGAGGGCTGAAAGGCGGCAAGGCAAGGGCGAAAGCCTTAACTCCGGAAGAGCGTCTAAAGATTGCACGCGCCGCCGCTCGTGCACGCTGGAAGTCCGCCGAATAACTGAGCGGCAGTAGCTTCGAGGATTTGCCGGACAAGGAAAGCCGGAATTCTCTTACTACTGCCGCTCGCGCGCATCCCTGTCGCGACAGGGAATCTTTAAGAAGTCGATTCCTTCTTTTCCTCAACTTTCACTTTCTTCTTCTTTTGATAGATCGTTCCGCCAAATTTCTTTCCCTCAACAACCTCGATCTCTTCGCGCTTTGCCATCGCGCTTAAAATTCTCTTCATCCTGTCGCTGTCTCGGATGTGGGTAATCTCGCGAGCAACTTTGTTTTTGATGGTTTCGTTGATCTCTAAATAGTTCATAATCGTTTGCTCCGGAGAAGCAAGCGGCTCGTGTCGGATCGTCACTAATACATCGGTGTCTCGCTCTTCGATAACGGGCGTTTTTAGTCCCAGTTGGTGCATCTTCTCGAACGCAGTATTAAGTCCCTCTCCAACGTCTTGATTCGGAGGGTTAGGGAACTTGTTCAGCAATCTAACGACAGCCCCGTTTCGCGCAAAACGTTCGTTCAGGATGTTGTCCGGAGTGACGTGCGCCGGTAGCCGTCCGGGGCTTTGTACTTCAATCCGATTGTCAAAGATGCGAACATGAATATCATCCGCAATGCTGTAGTCCCGGTGAATCACAGCGTTGGTGATAATTTCATGTAGTGTTTCGTGCGGATACTTGATCGGCTCCAATCCCTTTTCGCCGAGATGCGGAATGCGTTCTGCTTCTTGTGTGGTAATTACAACAGCATCGCGGATTTGGTTATAGAGACATCCCTCAACTGTTTTCGGCACGAATGTCAGAACCTCGCGAAAGCCCTCCGTTTCTTGCGTCTCATAGCGATATACCTTAATACCGCAGCGCTTTGGCATCTGTGCTTGCGGCTCCTCCGCGAACAACAGTAATCCCCCTACGGTCGGCATATTGTCGCGAATAAGCGATTGCTTTCGGAGCCACGGTTCCGGTTCTGCGTTCGGTACGACGTGCTTGACAAACTCACCTGTAATTGGAGAGTCGATGATCAACTCCGTAGAGACAGGAACAGGGTGACTCTCAAAAGAGATCACACCTTTAGTAAATTCTAGCCGTCTTAAATCTTCTACTTTGTCCTGCGGAAGATTTGCCGCCGCGCGACGAATGTATGGCTTGTTATCCGTTGCCGTTACGATGCCGGGCGAGCGACTGACTTGCACATGCAGAACCAGTCCGTTGCGATCCCGACAACGCAGGAACTCATATTGAAAATCCCGGCCTAAAGGGAAAACGCTCTCAAACGCTTGCATGTGACCATTCGCAGACTCGATGTCCGGAAAGCCATCCCACGTTCGCCGCTTTACATTGCCGCCGAGTAACTGTTCTGAGATACCGATGTAAAGATCGCCGCCGTCCGTATTCGCAAATGCGGAGATAGTGTGACTCAAACGCGCCGGGCTAATGGCCCGTGACTTCACTTCTGAGAATTGGCCCTCTTCTACGTTTGTCACGAGATCGGCTTGCGCACTGTCGATCTCGACAGCTTCGAGTTGAGATAAGAGAAAAAGTTTGTTTTGCTTTTCGGACATCAAAATAATCGCGTTCCGGAATTGGCCTATGATACGATCCGGAAACGGCATTTGTAAAGCGCCGAATTAAACTGAACTTTATGCTTGACAAATAGGAGATAGGAGGTGTACTTTCAGTGACGTGAACCGCCTGACAGTTCAACAACGTGCTTCGATTCTCGGAATGCTGGTAGAAGGCAACAGTCTCCGGTCTTGCGCGAGAATGGCTGACGTTTCCCTCAACACTGTTACCAAACTACTCGTGGACATCGGCGAGGCGTGCGAGCAGTTCCACAATGAGCGTGTTATTAACGTGCGCGTGCGCCGTCTGCAATGCGACGAAATTTGGTCGTTCGTCGGCTCCAAAGAACGACACACAACTCCGGAAAAAAAGATGGAAGGATGGGGCGATGCGTGGACGTGGATCGGTCTGGACGCGGACACAAAGCTCTGTCTGAGTTTTCTAGTTGGCGGTCGTGATGCAAGTTGGGCCAATCTATTCATGGAAGATTGCGCGAGTCGCATTAAAGGCCGTGTGCAAGTAACAACCGATGGACACCGCGCCTATATCGAGGCCGTCGAAGGCGCATTCGGAATGGACTGCGATTACGCGATGCTGCAAAAGATTTACGGCCTTCCGGAAGGCGAAGAAGCGCGCCGTTATTCTCCGCCGCGATGCCTCGGTTGCGAGACAAAGGTAATCACCGGCGATCCCGATCCGGCACACATCAACACGTCTTACGTTGAGCGTCACAATCTCACGATGCGAATGACCATGAGACGCTTCACGCGACTGACAAATGCGTTTTCAAAGAAGCTCCGGAACCATGCCGCGATGGTTGCGATCCATGCTGTGCATTATAACTTTGTGAGACTGCATAAAACGCTGCGCTGCACTCCGGCAATGGCCGCCGATCTAAGCGATACGCTCTGGAGTCTTGAGGACATGATTAACATGGTCGACTCGTACACGCCGCAACCCGGCAAGCGTGGTCCATACAAGAAACGCTCTGCATAAACCAAAAGGCCGACACTCAGATCGGCCTTTGGTTCCTCACAAGATGTCTTTCCTTGTCAGTATTTGATCCCTAAACTCTCCATCAGATTCTCCTCTGCTCGCGTAGCGTGTCCCGCAATAGCAACGCGGTACAGGTCGTATCCTGCCTCGGAAAACTCAGTGAACGGGAAAAGGGCGTCACACGCCTCGGTTAGATCCCTCACGGCGGCGGATATTTCTGGCGGTTTAGCTTGCAAGTATTGCTTGACCGCCGTTAGGTGGCGAGCTAACTGGTACGCAGCATCTGAGTAACAAGCGTAAGGCTCAAACAGGATCTCCCAGACTTCTTTATCTATAGAAGCACTCTCGTCTTGATTGTCTGTGGTGTTAGGATTGTCTTGCATGATCGATTTCCTCCAACTAGGATTTCGGTTATGTAGGGCTGGCTTCCGTTCACGCGGGAGTCAGTCCGCACCGTTAGCGGCGCATCGTATCACCCAAGAGACATAAGAAATTGACTACATGCGGAGAAATTCAAACTGAGGCACTACCCCTGTTTCCACCAACTTGACGGGCCTGCGCACCGGCCCCTATCATGGCTTGTTTGTTAACGCGGCGCGAGGCCGCTCAGGGAGACAAGAGAGTAATGAAACCAGGAATTCACCCAGAATACGTCGAAATAACAGTCAGTTGCGCTTGCGGTGAGACTTTTAAAACCCGCTCTACCAAGAAAGGCGACCTGCACGTGGAAATTTGTTCGGCTTGCCACCCGTTCTTTACCGGGAAGCAGAAGCTGGTCGATACCGCGGGACGCGTCGATCGTTTCAACAAGCGCTATGGCAAGAAACCGGCTGCCGAAACCACCGCGGCGCAGTAAGTTTTCTTACATGGTTTTACACAACCTGCATTAGCAATAGCCACTCTGAATCGCCGGCGTTAATTGGTCGGTCGCTGTTCGTGCATCAAACCCGAAGCGACTTCCCAGCAATCGCCGGCGTTAGTGTTTTTCCGATCGATCCCGAGTATTCAACTATGAGCACACCGGAACGAGATCTGATTGTCGGCGGCCAGGCCGTTATCGAGGGCGTGATGATGCGCACTCCAAACGCCTACGCCATCGCCGTGCGTAAAGCAGACGGCACGATCGTGAACACTGCCGCGCCGCTGTCGAAGTGGAGCGACAAGGTTCCGCTGTTGAAACTGCCTGTCCTGCGTGGCGGCGCGGTGCTCATACAGTCAATGGGTCTCGGAATCAAAGCCCTGAACTATTCGGCAAACGTGGCTTTCGCCGAAGCGGATGAAGCGGAAGAGAAAGAAGTCAAAGTCGCGCTTTCCCCGGCGGTGATCGAAGGCGAAGGCGATTTCGCGGGACTGACCGGCGCGGTTCCCGGCCTGTTTCCCGTGCCGACGCAGGAACGTTCGAAAGACGAACTGAAGAAAGGAACAACGGCTGCCGCGGCTGGTTCGATCGTTTTCGCGTTGATCTTCAACGTGCTGCTGTTTGTCGCCGCGCCGTTATTACTGACGAACGCTTTGTTCATCGCAGCCGGTTGGGCTTCGGCGCCAGCGGCTGTTAGCAGCGCACCGGCGCCGGCCGTTTCCGGTGATACGACGACTCCGGCGGTTGCCGAGCCGGCATGGTACACAAGCGCCTGGACCACCGTTCGCACGTATCTTCATCCGGTGCGCCCGTCAGTCGCCTTCAACCTGATCGACGGACTGATCCGCATGACGTTCTTTTTGATCATGATTTTCAGTTTCTCGCTCATGAAGGACATTCGCCGCGTCTTTCAATATCACGGCGCGGAGCATAAGACAGTCTTCACGTGGGAAGCAGGTCTGCCGCTTACGGTCGACAACGCGCGTCCCCAACCACGCCAGCATCCTCGTTGCGGCACGAGTTTTCTGATGGTCGTGATGATCGTGGCGATCGTGTTGTTTTCGATTATCAAGTTTGATTCGCTGCTGCTGAACTTCCTGATTCGACTCGCGTTGATGCCCATCGTCGCGGGGCTCTCTTATGAGATCATCCGCTTGTCGGCAAAGAAGGAAAGCAGTTGGATCTTTAAAATAATGACGCGGCCGGGCGTGTGGCTGCAGAACATCACCACGCAGGAGCCAGACGATCAGCAACTCGAAGTTGCAATTGAAGCGCTGAAAGAGTCTTTGAAATTCGAGCCGCGCGCCGGCGAGCCACAACCAGCGCCGCTTTCATGAGGTTCTTCTATGTTGGATAAGCTCGAACAGATCGAAAATCGTTACGCGGAATTGACCGAACAGCTCTCGTCACCCGAGTTGCTCTCGAATCCATCCGCGTACGGCAAAGCTGCCAAACAACATCGCACACTCGGCGAGGTCGTGCAGAAGTATCAGCAATGGAAGGGACTGAAAGCTGAACTCGCCGGCGCGCGCGAACTCTTCGACACTTCCGACGACGACGAAATGCGCGAGATGGCGCGGCTCGAACTCGAAACACTGCAAGCCAAACTCGACGAAGCCGACCGCGAACTCAAAGTCCTGCTAATCCCCAGCGATCCGAACGACGAAAAGAACGTCATCCTCGAGATTCGCGCCGGGACCGGCGGCGACGAAGCGACGTTGTTTGCCGCCGAGATGGTGCGAATGTACTCGCGTTACGCTGAAAAGCAACGCTGGCGGTTTGAAGTGCTCGAAGCGTCGGAGTCAGGAATCGGCGGTCTCAAGGAAGCGATTGTTTTAATAGAAGGCGACAAGGTCTACTCTCGTTTGAAACACGAATCGGGCGTTCATCGCGTCCAGCGCGTGCCGCAGACCGAAGCGAGTGGACGCATTCACACCTCCGCGATCACAGTCGCCGTGCTTCCGGAAGCGGAAGAAGTCGACGTGAAGATCGATGCGAAGGACTTGCGCATCGATACGTTCTGTTCGTCTGGTCCAGGTGGACAGTCAGTCAACACCACCTACTCCGCCGTGCGTTTGACGCATTTGCCGACCGGCGTCGTCGTTTCGATGCAGGACGAAAAGTCGCAGATCAAGAACCGCGAAAAAGCGATGCGCGTGTTGCGTGCCCGTTTGCAGGAACTCGAAGAACAGAAACAGCACGAGGCGCAGGCGAGTGAACGGCGATCGATGGTCGGCAGCGGCGATCGCTCCGAAAAGATTCGCACCTACAATTTCAAGGAGAACCGCGTCTCGGATCATCGCATCGGCCTGACGATCCACCAGTTGGACCTGGTGATGGAAGGCTATCTCGATCCGTTCATCGACGCGCTCACCGCGCATTACCAGGCTGAGAAGTTGAAAGCCGACGCAGTCGTGACGGAAGAACCCCATTTGGTGGGTTAAGAGTGCCTTTGTACTTGGTACAAAGTTCAAAGCACCAAGATCAAAGTTCAAAGCTCCCATTGCTGAATGCCCCAAACAACATACGTCCTCCTCATACGCCACGGTCAGTCCGAAGGGAACGCTGAACGAAGATTCGGTGGCCATACGGCGACGCCTCTGTCGCTGCGCGGACGTAAACAAGCAACCGCCACAGCCGAAGCACTCAAGAAAGACTCGCTGACCGCCATCTATTCAAGCGATCTCGCGCGCGCTATCGAAACTGCCCGGCCGCTCGCCACGGTGACCGGACTCCAAATCAACACCACCGACGCTTTTCGCGAACGCAGTGTCGGCGTCATGGAAGGACTCACTTTCGAAGACGCCGCGCAGAAACATCCCGAAGAGTACGCCGCCCTGCTTCGCCGCGACTTCGAACGCGTGCTAAGCGGTGGCGAGAGTTATCGCCAACTGCTCGGTCGCGCGCGCAACAAGCTCGACGAGGTCATCGCCAAACACCGCGGCGGCCGCATCGCCGTCTTCAGTCACACCGGAACGATCTGCATCCTCGCCCTGCACCTGATGGGCGCGCTCGACGCGCCGGAACTCAAACCCGTGTGGATCTCGAGTGGGAATTGCGGGATTACGAGATTCGAACTGCGGCCGGATGGATTCGTGAGGGTGTTAGCGGTTAACGATACGAGTCATCTTTAAGCCCGGTCATTTAACGAAGCCGCGCCGTTTCCGCGCTGGACCAATCACAGATCAATTTCTTATCTGCGTCAGTCAACTTAGAACCGGGATGCAATGGAGTGTACGAACTGAGCGGCATCCAGCCTTCTTTTACGAGTTCACAAAACTGGCCTAGCGACGTGCGCTGCTCTTCCCGCGTGTATTTACCCCACTCGGAAAGATTCAGGTGACTGCGGCCATGGTCCACGTGGTCGATGACGAACCACGAGACCGGCGCAACGTTCGAATACCACGGCCAGCGCGTTTTGTTTGAATGGCAATCGTTGCAGGAACGATCGAGGATGGCGGCGACTTTCGGATCGAGTTGCATGTGCGCTTCAATCGCCAGCGACTGATCGGCGACGGGGTTCGTCCTCGCCGGGCGTTTGAGCTGCGCGATCAAAAACAAACACGCCACCACAATCACCACCCA
>DATELZ010000079.1:0-13250 GCA_035276045.1 Pyrinomonadaceae bacterium
GAAGCTGAGCTACGCGGACATCGTCGCACGTACATCGGTGCGATGCCGGGACGGATCATTCAATCGATTCGTCGTGCAGGTGTGAATAATCCGGTGCTGATGCTCGACGAGATCGACAAGCTCGGCAACGATTATCGCGGCGATCCGGCGGCGGCGTTGCTCGAAATTCTCGATCCGCAACAGAACAACACGTTTCGCGATCACTATCTCGATTTGCCGTTCGATCTTTCGAAGATCTTCTTCATCGCGACGGCGAACCAGCTTGGTCCGATTCCACCGCCGTTGCGCGATCGCATGGAGATGATCCGCCTCGCTGGTTATAGCGATCGGGAGAAACTGGAGATCGCGCGGCGTTACCTGGTTCCGCGGCAGACTGCCGAGAACGGACTGACGCAGGGGCAGTTGAAGATCGAAGACGGCGCGGTCGAGGAGATTGCGGCTCGTTACACGCGTGAGGCTGGCGTGCGCCAGCTTGAACGAAATGTCGGCAGCGTGGCGCGTAAGGTGGCGTTGAAGATTGCACAGGCGCAGGCTGAGAGCGTTACGGTCACTGCCGGCGATCTACGCGAGTATCTTGGACCGCCGCGGTTCTATCCCGAACAGGCGCGTAAAGAGTTGCCGGCCGGCGTGGCGACCGGGATGGCGTGGACTGAGATGGGCGGCGAGGTTCTGTTCATCGAGGCGACGCTGCTGCCGGGTGGGCGCGGGTTGACGATCACCGGGCAGCTTGGCGAGGTGATGCAGGAGTCAGCGCGGGCGGCGCAGTCGTACTTGTGGTCGCATGCGGCGGAGTTTGGCATCGAGCCGGAGATCTTCAAGGAGTTTGGCGTTCATTTGCACGTGCCGGCGGGGGCGATCCCGAAGGATGGGCCGAGTGCCGGCGTGACGATCACGTCGGCGTTAGCGTCGTTGTACACGGGGCGTCGTGTGCGGCCTGATACGGCGATGACTGGCGAGATCACGTTGTCAGGGCTTGTGTTTCCGATTGGCGGCGTGAAGGAGAAGGTGCTTGCGGCGCATCGCGCCGGCATTCGGCGGATCCTGTTGCCGAGCCGGAATGAAGCGGACGTCGACGACATCCCCGCGGACGTGCGCAACGAATTACAGCTCGTCTTCGTGTCGAATATCGGTGAGGTTTTGGATGCGGCCCTGGAGGTCCTTGTCGCCAACCCTCCACCGCACATCGTCGCCGGCGATTCGGCCCGGGGGGGACGCCAACCGGAGCCGGAACCGTTATCAGTCAAAGGTTAGGCACAAGACCAAGAACCAAGTACAAAGAACCAAGCACAAAGATCTTTAGTGCTTTGTCCTTTGTGCTTGGTCTTTTGTGCCTTTAAGTCGTTGCTTCTGTTTCTTCCTCAGCAGCAGCTTCGACGAGCGACGCGCTGGTCACTTTATCTCCAGAGTCGGTCTTGATGAGTCGCACGCCCTGGGCGCTGCGTCCGGTTTTGCGGATGTCGGTGGCTTCGAGGCGGATCAGTTTGCCCTGCTGCGTGATGATCATGATGTCCGACTCGTCTTCGACCGGAAATACAGCCACGACTTTCCCGGTTTTGTCGGTCGTCTTCATGTTGATGATGCCCTTACCGCCACGCGCCGTCAGGCGATAGGTCGAGATCGGCGTTTGCTTGCCGTAACCCTGTTCGGAGACCGAAAGCATTCGCTCCTTGTCTTCCGCCGACACAGCGCAAACCGAAACCACGTAATCGTCGCCGCGTAAGTCGATGCCGCGCACGCCACGCGTTGCGCGTCCCATCGCCCGCGCGTGTTTTTCGTCAAACCGAATTGCGAACCCATTATGCGTCGCGATGAAGATACGCTTCGTGCCGTCCGTCAACACGACGTCGAGCAACCGATCGCCATCGTCGATATTGATAGCGATAATGCCGTTGGTGCGAATGTTCTGAAAATCGGCCAGCGACGTCTTCTTGATCACGCCTTTGCGCGTAACCATCGCGACATAGCGTCCTTCGGCAAACTCACGCACCGGAACCACGCCCGCAAGCTTTCGATCCGACGGAATGTTGATCAGATTCACGACCGCCTTGCCGCGCGCAGAAGCCGCCGCATCCGGCACCTCGTGAACTTTCAACTTGTAGACCATCCCATCGTCGGTGAAGATCATCAGGTATGCATGCGTCGACGCGATAAACAGATGCTCGACGAAATCGCCATTCTTCGCCGCCGCGCCAAACCGCCCCTTGCCACCGCGCCCCTGTCGCGAATAGGTCGTGATCGGCGTGCGCTTGATATAACCGCTGTTCGTAACGGTAATCGCCACGTCCTCGTCGGCGATCAAGTCTTCGATCGAAAGCTCGACGCCTTCGTCGACAATCTCCGTCCGGCGCTCGTCACCAAACTCTTTCTTGACCTCTTCAAGCTCCTTCGTGATCACCCGGCGCAACGAACGCTCGTTCCCGAGAATCTCTTCGAGTTCCGCGATCAGCTTGATGATGTTTTCGTACTCTTCGACGATCTTCTGCCGCTCGAGTGCCGACAGCCGGCGCAGTTGCAAGTCGAGAATCGCCTGCGCCTGGATCTCGGAGAACGCGAGAGCTTCCATCGTCTTCGTCAGCCGCGCCATGTAAGTCTTGAACTGAACGTCAGACGGAATGCCTTTCCACTCTTTGATCTCGCTTGTGGTCGCCAGCTTGGCTTGCAGCCATAAACGCGCTTCGTCAACCGACCGCGAATTGCGGATCAGCAGAACGATGTAATCGAGCGCATCGATAGCTTTCGTAAGTCCTTCGAGAATATGCGCCCGCGCCCGCGCTTTGCGCAGTTCGTACTCGGTTCGCTTACGCACGACCTCGCGGCGAAACTCGATAAACGCTTCGAGCATCTCCTTGAGGTTCAGCACGCGCGGCTGGCCGTTGACGATCGCCAGGTTGATCACGCCGAATGACGACTGCATCGGCGTAAGTTTGTAGAGCTTGTTGAGCACGACCTGCGGCACTGCGTCGCGTTTCAACTCCGCGACGATGCGCATGCCGGTACGATCCGACTCGTCGCGCAGGTCTCCGATACCGTCGATCTTCTTCTCGTTGATCAACTCGGCGATGCGTTCGATCAGGCGCGCTTTGTTTACCTGGAACGGTATCTCGGTGATGACGATCGCGTCGCGCTCCTGCGAGCCGCGGCCGATGCGATCGATCCCCGCGCGAGCGCGCAATTGCAGCACGCCGCGTCCTTCGAAATACGCTTTCCTGATCTCGGAACGCCCGTAGATGAATCCTCCCGTCGGAAAATCAGGACCAGTCACGATCTTCGTCAGATCCTCGACGCCCAACTCCGGATCGCGTATGAGAGCGATCGTCGCTTCGACGATTTCGGTGAGATTGTGCGGCGGGATCTTGGTCGCCATACCGACCGCGATGCCGTCTGAACCGTTGATCAAAAGGTTCGGCACACGCGTCGGTAAAACTGTCGGTTCGCTAAGGGATTCGTCGTAGTTTGGTTGAAAAGTAACTGTTTCTTTTTCGATATCGGCGAGGATCTCACTTGCGAGCCGCGCCATGCGCACTTCGGTGTAACGCATCGCCGCCGCAGCGTCGCCGTCGATCGAGCCGAAGTTTCCCTGGCCGTCGACCAGCAGGTAACGCATCGAAAAGTCCTGCGCCAGGCGGACGATCGTGTCGTAGACGGGCATGTCGCCGTGCGGGTGATACTTACCGATAACATCGCCGACGATGCGCGCGCTTTTCTTGTAGGCTTTGTTGTAAGTGTTGCCGAGTTCGTGCATGGCCCACAACACGCGCCGGTGAACCGGCTTCAACCCGTCGCGCACGTCAGGCAACGCGCGGCCGATGATTACCGACATCGCATAGTCGAGGTACGACCGCCGCATTTCGTCTTCGATGTTTATATGGGGATTCTTCTCAGAAGTTGTTTCCATCTACTAACCTTTCAAAGTACAATCCGCGCGCACGCAGTTCGGTCCCGCTTAAGAGATACTGAGCTCGGTTTGGCAGTTCTTTTTCGACCAGAAAACGAGGTGCACTTCAAGCATTCAAGTGACCCGTATTTTAGCCTTTTTACCGGCTTTTTGGCAACCTCGACAGCGCCGAAAACTCTAATAAAATCAACAGCTTTTGAGCTTCACGCCAACCTCCTGCAACGCCCATGAGTGAAGAACGAAACTGGAAACGAATTCGCGACCGTCTGGCCCTCCAATTACCCGTCCGCGTCCACTGCCGAGAGACCCCGGATTTCGAGTGGACCGAGATGACGCGCCTCATAAATGTCACCCCGTTCGGCGCGGGCTTCTCGCTCAAGCGGCCAACCGAAAAAGGCCGCCTGTTGCACATGACGATCCCGATGCCGCGCCAATTGCGCGTGTTCGATCACGTCGAGGATCAATACCGCGTTTGGGCCATCGTGAGGTATTTGAAATCTGATCTCGTTGAAAAGCGTATCGTCTTCTCCGTCGGCGTTGCTTTTATCGGCAAACGTCCTCCGGCGAGTTACGAACAGGAACCGTGGCGGCGTTACGAAATCTCCAACGATATTCTCAAAGAACTCGCAACCGCCGCGGAGATCCCGCTGGCAACGCTTGGCGAAGATCGACGCGTGGACACGCGTCACAACATCCCGGTCGACATGCGACTCGAATTATTGGATGAAAACGGCGTGATCCTCGAAACTGAGCAAACAGTGACCGAGAACATCGGCACTCACGGCGCGACGCTTTTCACGACGCTGAATCTTCCGCCGGGGCGCTTCATTCGCTTGACCAGCGAACGGTACGGAGTCACGGCCCACGCCTCGATTCGAAGGCAGAGTATTGGCCCGGACGGAGTCGGGCGTCTTCATGTCGAGTTCATCGATAAGGAATGGCCGTTGTAAGATAAGCGCCTCGACGTAAATGGTTTCTGTGAAGAAGGACGATCCGAAGCCGGCCAATGGCCGGCAAATGTTTCCCCAGTGGGCCCTGGAGATATTCAGGCCGATGGTGGGCGGGCTGAGCCGTGTCCTGTGGCAGATCGAATATCGCGGCGTCGAGAACATTCCCGAGCAGGGTGGCGTGATCGTCGCGGCGAATCATCAGACTTACATCGATCCCTTTTGGATATCGGTGAAGATCAAGCGGCCCACTCGTTATCTCGCCTGGAGCGCGGCGTTTCGTTGGCCGGTTGTCGGTCAGGCCCTGGTATGGTTTGGCGCGTGGCCCCTCGCGCTCGAAGGCAGCGATCCGGCGCCGATTCGACGTTCGCTCCAGTGGTTGCGACAGGGCGGCGTCGTGGTGATATTTCCTGAAGGCGGTCGCAGCACGTCCACGGGGGCGCTGGAACGATTCAAGGCCGGCGCTGTTCGTCTGGCGTTGGAGGCTGACGTGCCGATCCTGCCGGTGACGATCAAAGGCGGTAATCGCGTGTGGCCGCGTGGCTGGCGTTTCCCTCGGACGGGTAAGATTGTTATAACTTACCACCCCCTTTATCACGCGGAACAATCGCCGGAAGAAGAGACGCGCGCGGCTGCCAGGCGCGAAAGCGAGCGCCTCGCCCGGGTGATTGCATCGGCGCTTTGAGCCACAAAAAGGCACACAACAGAGCCACAAAAGGCACAAAAAGGAAGTAGGGTGCCTGGAGTATTGATCACGTTTCGAGCACCAGGGCGCGTCAATCTCATTGGCGAACACACCGACTATAACGCGGGTTTTGTAATGCCTGCGGCCATCAATCTTTCCTGTTTTGCCAAAGTCTCATCACGAGAAGATCGTAAACTGCAAATCGTTTCCTCGAATTTTAACGACGAATGCGAGATCGATCTTGACGATCGTGATCTGCGCGCTCGTGGACACTGGAGCGACTATCCAGTTGGCGTCGCGGTGATGCTCGAACGTGCCGGTTATCTTTTACGCGGCGCACGATTAGAGCTTCATAGCGAAGTGCCGATGGGGTCGGGATTGAGTTCGTCGGCGGCAGTTGAGGTATCGACCGCGTGCGCGCTTGCAGCCGTTTCAGATCTCACGATCGATCGCAAAGAGCTGGCGTTGCTTTGCCAGAAAGCGGAGAACGAGTTTGTCGGCGCGCGCGTCGGGATCATGGACCAGTTTGTGTCGCTGTTTGGCCGCGAACAAAAAGCGTTGCTGCTCGATTGTCGTTCGCTCGAATACAAGCTGTTGCCGTTGCCTTTGCAGATTCGTCTGGTCGTTTGCAACACGATGGTCAAACACGAGCATGCGTCGAGCGCTTACAACGAGCGTCGCGCGCAATGCGAAGCGGGCGTTGAACACCTGGCGAAGTTTCTGCCGAACGTGACGGCGTTGCGTGACGTGACGTTTGAGCAACTCGAACGATTTGGCCGCGATCTTTCGGAAGTGATTTATCGGCGGTGCCGTCACGTCGTAACCGAGAATGCGCGTGTTCTGGCGGCCGCTGAAGCATTGGAGCGATCTGAACTGGAACGTTTTGGGCGTTTGATGGCGGAGTCGCATGCAAGCTTGCGCGACGATTATGAAGTGAGTTCGCCCGAGCTTGATCTGATGGTTGAACTTGCGAGCAAAGTTGAAGGTGTGTACGGTGCAAGGATGACCGGCGGCGGGTTTGGTGGTTGCACGATCAACCTCGTCGACGCCGATCACGTCGATGCGTTTACGCGCGTGGTGGCGGAAGGATACGAGCAAGCAACAGGGTTGAAGCCCGAGATCTACGTCTGCGAGGCTTCGAATGGAGCAGAGGAAACCTGATTACTTTCCGTTTATCATTTGTCGTTTGCTATTTTCCATTTCCGAAGCTCGGATAAATGACAAGTGATAAATGAGAAATGGAAAATGGAAAATGAAACTGATCATACTGGCGGCGGGTTACGCCACGCGTCTTTATCCGTTGACACTCAACCAGCCGAAGCCGCTCTTGCCAGTCGCCGGCAAGCCGATGCTCGAACACGTTATCGATAACCTGAATACCATCGACGCGATCGATCACGCTTACATTGTTACCAACGAGAAATTCGCCGATCACTTTCAACGCTGGGCTGATGGCTACAACCGGCCGAACCTGACGTTTGGTTTCTCCATCGTCAACGATCACAGCACCGACGATTCGAACAAACTCGGCGCGATCGGCGACATGCATCTCGTGCTCACGAAACACGAGATCGACGAAGACATCATCGTGGTCGGTGGTGACAACCTGTTCAGCGACGACCTCCGCGAGTTTGGCGATTATTGTTTGCAGAAGAAGGCGCCGGTGACAGGCGTTTACGACGTCGGCGATCTCGAATCGATCAGGAAATACAACTCCATCGAGATCGACGAAGAAGGCCGCATCACGTATTTCAAAGAGAAGCCTGTCGATCCGAAGAGCACGTTGACGGGCATCGCGCTGTATTTTTATCCGCGCACGTCGCTGCCGTTGATTCAAGAGTACATCGCGGCGGGGAACAATCCCGATCAACCGGGCCGGCTGGTCCAGTGGATGTATTCGCGCGTGCCGTTCTACACGTGGGAAGTGCCGGGATTGTGGTTCGACGTCGGTTCGATCGAGACGCTAGAAGAAGCTAATCGCGTGTTTAGTGAGCTGCCGCGCAATGCTTGATCTCTACAAACTCACGAATAGTCATGGCGCTGAGGTTTCGATCACGAACTACGGCGGGGCGGTCATGTCGATCAAGGTTCCCGATCGAAATGGCGTGTTTGGTGACGTCGTGCTGGGTTACGACACGCTCGACGAGTACACGCGCAATCCGCGTTATCTCGGCGCGTTGATTGGACGTCATGCAAATCGCATCGCCCGCGGACGGTTTACGCTGAACGGCGTCGAGTATCAACTCGCGCAGAACAACGGCGCGAATCATCTACACGGCGGGAACCACGGATTTGATAAACGAATCTGGAGCGCGACGAAAACGGCGGAGAACGTTTTGCGGCTGCGCTATTTCAGCGAGGATGGCGAGGAGAACTATCCGGGAAATCTGACCGTCGAGGTCGATTATTCGTTGACTGACGAAAACGAGCTGCGCATCGAGTACCAGGCGACCAGCGACAAAGACACGATCGTCAATCTCACCAACCATTCGTATTTCAATCTCGCGGGCAGTGGCGACATTCTGGGCCACGAGCTGATGTTGAATGCCGGCGCGTTTACGCCCGTATCGGATGATCTGATTCCGACCGGCGAGATCTCACCGGTTGAAAATACTGTTATGGACTTCCGGACTGCTCGACCGATTGGTCAGGGAGGCTACGATCATAATTTCGTGCTGCGCGACTGGGATCATGCATCAATCAGATCTGTGGCTCGTCTGCGTGAGCCCGTGTCGGGGCGAGTGATGGAGGTGCTGACGACGGAACCGGGAATTCAGTTTTATTCAGGCAATTTTTTTGATGGCAGCGTGAAAGGGAAGGGCGGCGTGGCGCTCGAGAAGTATGCGGGGTTGTGTTTGGAGACGCAGCACTTTCCCGACGCGCCTAATCATCCGAACTTTCCGACGACGGTGTTGCGCGCAGGCGAGCCGTACCACCAGGTCACGGTCTATCGATTTACCACCGATTAACGCGTTTCGCTTCGTAGCTTTGAATCAGGTCCTCATGACGGAGCGTGAGGCCGATGTCGTCCAATCCTTGCAGCAGGCAGTAGCGCTGAAACTCACTAACAGCAAACGAGATTGAAACACGATCGGCGTCTTCGATCGTTTGGCGTTCGAGATCGATCGTCAATCGATAATTCTGTTCTTGTTGCGCGCGGCGCATGATGCCGCGCACCGCGTCGTCGTTCAACACGATCGGCAGCATCCCGTTCTTGAAGCAGTTGTTGGCGAAGATGTCGGCAAACGAAGGCGCGATGATTGCGCGAAAGCCGAACTCGCCGAGTGCCCACGGCGCGTGCTCGCGCGACGAGCCACAGCCGAAGTTTTTATCGGTCACGAGAATCGACGCGCCTTCGTAACGCGGATCGTTGAGTACAAATGATGGATTGAGCGCGCCATCGGAGTTGTAGCGCCAGTCGTAGAACAGAAACTGTCCGAAGCCGGTGCGTTCGATGCGTTTCAAAAACTGTTTCGGAATAATCTGATCGGTATCGACGTTCGCGCGATCGAGCGGCGCGACGAGGCCGGTATGTTGACGAAAAGGAGTCATTTTCCGTTTCTCATCTGTCATTTCTCATTTGCCATTTGTCGCTTTCCTTGAATGAAAAATGGAAAACGACAAATGACAAACGGAAAATAGTTTTCCTACCTGTATTCCCAGTTTCGAACGTCAGTGAAATGACCCTTGATGGCAGCAGCGGCGGCCATCATCGGACTCACAAGGTGCGTGCGTCCGCCACGTCCCTGCCGTCCTTCGAAATTGCGATTGCTCGTGGACGCACAGCGTTCGCCGGGTTGTAAGATGTCCGCGTTCATCCCCAGACACATCGAACATCCTGCTTCGCGCCATTCAAACCCGGCATCGCTGAAAACCCGATCGAGACCTTCACGCTCCGCAGCCTTCTTCACGTCCTGTGAACCCGGCACGACCAACGCGCTCACCGAAGAACTAATGCGATAACCCTTCACGACACGCGCCGCCGCTCGCAGATCTTCGATCCGCGCATTCGTGCACGAGCCGATAAACGCGCGATCGATTGCGATGTCCTGAATGTTCGTTCGCGGCGTGAGCGCCATGTATTCCAGCGCTCGCTCAGCAGCAAATCGATCGGCAGTGCTAATCGCTTCCGCCGGATCGGGAACGAAGCTCGTGATCGGCGCCACCATTCCGGGGCTCGTCCCCCACGTCACGAATGGTTCCAGCTTCGAGGCATCGATCTCGAGCACGCGATCGAAAACGGCATCGTCGTCACTCGTGAACGCGCACCAGTAATCGACCGCTTTATCCCAATCCGCAGGCGAGAACCTCCGGCCTTTGAGATATGCGAACGTCGTCTCGTCAGCCGCGATCATCCCGGCACGCGCGCCCGCTTCGATACTCATGTTGCACAACGTCATGCGGCCTTCCATCGAAAGCGCGCGCACCGCTTCACCCGCGTATTCGATCGCAAAACCAGTCGCGCCGTCAGTGCCGAGCTGCCCGATGATGCCGAGCGCCAGGTCCTTCGCCGTCACGCCCTCTGCCAGCCGTCCGCGCACCTCCACTCGCATCGTTCGTGGCTTGTTTTGCGGCAGACACTGCGTGGCCATCACATGCTCGACCTCGCTTGTGCCGATGCCAAACGCGAGCGCGCCAAATGCGCCATGCGTGCTCGTGTGACTGTCGCCACACACGATCGTCATGCCCGGTTGTGTCAACCCGAGCTCCGGTCCAATCACGTGAACGATCCCTTGTTCGGGCGAGTGAATGTCAAACAACTGAACGCCAAACTCGCGGCAGTTTCGCTGCAGTGCTTCGACTTGTTGCAAGGCCGTAGCATCGGCGATCGGCAGACTGCGATCCGTCGTCGGCACGTTATGGTCCACCGTGCCGAACGTCAGATCCGGCCGCCGCACCGGACGTCCCGCCGCCCGCAGACCGTCAAAGGCCTGCGGCGAAGTCACCTCGTGAATCAGGTGAAGATCGATATAGATCAACGCCGGTTCGCCATCCGTCTCGCGAACAACATGCGCTTCCCAGAGTTTGTCTAATAAAGTCTGTGTCATCTGTATGAATCCGTGGTCCTACACTGCATGATACGCATATCGCATATCAGCAATCTCCGTCACCGCTTCACAAATCAATTCACCCATCTCCGCCGTCTTCGTCACTCGCCCGCCAGCGGCAATATCCGCGGTTCGGTATCCGGCATCAAGCACATGCTGGATCGCGAGTTCGATATCGCCAGCCTCGCGGTCCATCTTTGCGGAATGCCGCAGCATCATTGCCGCCGACGCAATCGCGCCGCAAGGATTCGCGATCCCCGCGCCCGCGATGTCAGGCGCCGAGCCATGCACCGGCTCGTAAAGTCCAACCTCGCCGCCGACCGTTGCCGACGCCAGCATGCCGAGCGATCCGGTAATCACCGCCGCTTCATCCGACAGGATGTCGCCAAACAGGTTCTCGGTTAAGACCACGTCGAAAAACCGTGGATTCGTGATCAGGTGCATCGCGCACGCGTCCACGTAAAGATGATTGAGAGTCACATCAGGATAACTCTCGCCCACGCGCGTCACGGTTTGCCGCCAGAGTTGCGACGTTTCGAGTACGTTGGCTTTATCGACCGAAGTCACTTTTCCGCGACGTTTGCGCGCCGCTTCAAACGCGACGTGGGCCACGCGCTCGATCTCTTCGACTGAATACTGCATCGTGTTGTGCGCGGCAGTCGTGCCGTTCGTCTCGGAGAAACCGCGCGGCTCGCCGAAATAGAGACCGCCGAGCAACTCCCTGACAAACAGAATGTCAGCGCCCTTGCTGATCTCGCTTCGTAACGGCGAGCAATTGGCAATCGCCGCGTACGCCTTCGCCGGACGCAAGTTCGCATAACCGCCAAGCGCGCGCCGCAACAGCAACAGGCCCGCTTCCGGACGTTGATTCGGCGGCAGTCGATCGTATTCAGGCGCGCCGACCGCACCCAGCAACACGGCATCGCTCGCGAGACACGCATCGAGCGTCGCGCGCGGCAACGGCGATCCAAACTCGCGAATCGCCACGCCGCCCATCGCATGCTCTTCAAACTCAAACCTGTACCCGTGAATGGACGCGACGGTTTGCAGCACCCGCACTGCTTCCGCCGTCACCTCTGGTCCAATGCCATCCCCGGGAAGAATTGTGACTTTCAACTTCATACGTTATGCCCTCTGAGATCTAAAATCTGAGATCTGAGATCCCAGATCACGCCGCCGCGCTAACCGCGGTGTTCAGTAACGAAATCAAATCCTGATCGTAAATACGTTTCTTCCGATCGGCCAACTCGGTGAATCTCGTGTAAGCCGTGTCGAGTTCGTTCGCGCTGACGTCGTAACCCAGTTCCATGTAACGCAACGACAACGCATGCCGTCCGGAATGTTTGCCGAGCACAAGCGAATTCGCCGGCACGCCAACAGACTCCGGCGTCATGATCTCGTAACACAGCGGATTGTTGATGACGCCATGCTGATGAATTCCCGCCTCATGGGCAAATGCGTTGCGACCAACGATGGCTTTATTCGGTTGCACTTCAAACCCGACGATGCTCGAAAGCAACTGGCTCGCGGGATAGAGTTGTTCCGTGACGATGCCCGTCTCAAACGGCAAGCGATCGGCACGAACGTGCAACGCCATCACGATCTCTTCCAGCGACGCATTGCCCGCCCGTTCGCCGATGCCGTTGATCGTGCATTCCACTTGGCGCGCGCCCGCTTCGATCGCCGCGAGGCTGTTCGCCACCGCGAGCCCGAGATCGTTGTGACAGTGCACGCTGACGATCACGTTTCGATCTCTCACCACGCGTTCCATCACCTGCTCGACGAGATACTTGTATTCGGTTGGCGTCGTGTACCCAACCGTGTCCGGCACATTCAACACTGACGCACCCGCCTCGACCGCCGCGTCCAAAACTTCGCACAAGTAATTGACATTGCTGCGCGTCGCGTCTTCGGCGGAGAACTCGACGTCCTCGGCGTAGTCGCGCGCCTGGCGCACGGCACGTCGAGTCATGTCGATCACTTCGGCGCGGGTCTTCTTCAGTTTGTGTTCGAGATGAATGTCGGACGTGGCGCAGAACGTGTGAATTCGGGGAGACGCTGCATGGGCCAAAGCTTCGGCGGCACGCGCCACGTCCTGCTCCGCCGTCCGGCAAAGCGCTGCGACCTTGATCCCGCGGCAACGGGCAGCCACAGCCTTCACAGCCGCAAAATCGCCGTCGGAAGCAATCGGAAAACCGGCTTCAATGATGTCGACGCCCAACTCTTCGAGTTGCTCGGCCATGCGCAACTTCTCGTCGAGGTCCATCGAGCATCCCGGCGATTGTTCGCCGTCGCGCAAGGTCGTGTCGAAGATACTGATTCGGGTTTGCGGCATAGTTTTCCCTCCTCCGAGGCTAACGAAGGCCGCATCCTATGGCCCATGAGCTTAGAAGTCAAAGTTATTATCTTTATAGAAAGATAACGAAGCGTGATACTATAACGCGGCCCAACCTTGGTTATCATTTTTCGTTTTTCGTTGGTCATTTTTCATTCAGGACGGAAATGGCAAATGAAAATTGGAAAATGAGAAACGGAAATGAAATGGACGTCAATCAATTGGAGGTGCTGATCGCCGTTGCGCGCGAGCAGAGTTTTTCCCGCGCGGCGCAGTCGCTGCATCGCACGCAACCCGCAGTGAGCCAAGCGGTTCGCCGGCTTGAAGCTGAGCTGGGCGA
>DATELZ010000080.1:0-3164 GCA_035276045.1 Pyrinomonadaceae bacterium
ACTACTCGCGCTCCGGTCATCAACGGCAGGAACAGTTCCCACACCGAGGCGTCGAAGCTGTAGACCGTCTTCTGCAACACGCGATCATCTGCTTGCAACGGGAAACGTCGTTGCATCCACCGCAAGCGATTGCCGATCGCTTCGTGCGTGATCGTCACGCCCTTTGGTTGGCCCGTCGAGCCTGACGTGTAGATCACATACGCCACATTCTCAGGCGCCGCGCCGCTTTCAATTCGCGTAGCAGGTTCGGCAGCAATCGACGTCCAGTCACGGTCGAGACAGATCACATCGAGAGTTTCAGCGCCCATGGCTGAGACGAGAGGGAGAAACTTCTCCTGGGTCAGCAACACAATTGGCTGACCGTCGTCGATCATTCTTCTCAAGCGATCCGGCGGCTGTTCCGGATCGAGCGGCAAATACGCCGCGCCGGCTTTGAGCACACCAACCAACCCGACGATCATTTCCACGCTGCGCTCGAACAGCACACACACGAGCGCCTCTGGTCCAACACCTTGTTGCTGCAAATGCCGCGCGAGCTGATTCGTGCCGGCATCCAGCTCGCCGTACGTCAATTGCTGTTTCTGGAAGCTCACCGCGACATGATCCGGCGTGCGCTCGCACTGTTTTTCAATCGCCTCGTGAATGCACAACGTTGGGCCATGTGATATTGCCGTGTCATTGAACTCGACAAGCAGTTCGCGCCGCTGTTCGTCGTCAAGCACCATCAATTCGCCGAGGATCGTCTTATGCAACATGTCCGCAACGAGCGTTTGATAGCTGCGGGCGATCCGCTCAATCGTCCTCGTGTCAAACCGTTCGCCGTCGTAATGAAACTCTGTCCGCAAACCTTTCCCGGCATCGGCTATGCAACGGAGTTTCAGCACAAATCTATCCGTGCAGCTCTCCTGCTGTTGTAGCGTCCACGTCACGTTGCCGGCTTGAAAAGCAGGGATCGACTCGACAAACTCGAAACCCACCGGAAAAAAGAAAGGCCGCCCTGGTTGCTGCGAATGACGCTGAGCGATCCGCTCTGAGTCGAAATAGTCCTGGTGTTCGCCGGCTGCGGCAACTGCCAGCCGCACGTGATCCAGCACCTCTGTTATCTTCTGATTCTTATGCGCGTCGACCGTGATCGGCAGATACCTGACGAACAGTCCCGGCGCCGCATCGAGACCTTCATACACACGGCCGGAGAACGCCGTGCCAACTGTGATCTCTTCTTCTCCGGTCAGTTTCCAAAGCAGGATGTGCCAGCAGTTCTGTAGCAGCGTCGCGAAAGAGACGCTATTCTCGCGAGCCAATTTATCGATCGCGTCAACCAGATCAGGATCGCACGTCAGACTCAACGATCGCGGCGCAAAAGCCTGTCCGCTGTCAGGACGATCTTCGAACGGAAGCTTTACTTCGGTCGAACCTTCGGTCGAACCAACGCCCTGCTGTGACCAGTACGCTCTGCCCGCGCGGGTTTCTTCCGATTCGAGCAGATCATTCAACACTTCGGAAATATCCGCATACTGCAACGCTGCTCTATCCGCATCGCCGGCCGGCGACGCATAAGCAAGCGCGATCTCACGTACGAGCACAGCCAGTCCAGCTTCATCTATGCACAAGGCCGGCAAGCACAGATGCAGTTGATGTTCGCCGGGCGACAACGTCAGCAACGAAGCCTTGAGCAGTGGTCCATTCGCTAGATCAAACGGAGTCGTCTCTTCCCACAAACGGCTCACAGTTGCTTCGCGATCCGCCAGTGACAACTCACTGAGATCATGAACCATGAATTCGAACGCCGGTTCGTCCTGGATGACCTGCACCGGAAATTCCATTCCCGGCAGGCGACGCACAATCGTGCGTAACACTTCATGCCAGACGATCGTCTGATGCAAAGCCTCTTTGAGCGTCGTCGGGTTGATCTCACCTTCGAGCATGACACGGCCCCTGACACGGTACGGCGTGTTGCCCTCAATTCTCTGCAACGACCAGAGTCGCCGCTGTTGAGGTGAGATACGAAAGCCCTGAAATTCTGTGTCAGGCATGGAAACGTCTTCTGTATTCATAACCAGTAAGTATTTCGGACGTGATTGATAATGAGTCTCCCGCAAAGGCGATTTAGTTAATACCGATTGCCTTGCGCCGGATCGTCTTGAACTTCTGCGACCGGCTTTCCTTAATTTCCCTGGACGCGATGGATTCAAACTGCCGGTCAGCGTCTTTGAGAACTTGCTCGAGATCTGAAAGTTGTAGCTGCGGTTGGGCGAGGATCGCGTTGAGCAGCATCACAAACTGGCTGTTGAGTCGCGCGATTGTCGTAGCCTCAAACAAGTGAGCGTTGTATTCGAGCCAGCCTTTGAGACCGTCCTTTTCTTCCCACAACGTCAGTTGCAAATCGACCTTCGTCGTGCCGCTTTCGATTCCCAGCACTTCGACCTTCAGGTCCGCGAGTTCCAACGGAGGCATCGGAGCGTTCTGGTAAACAAACTTCACCTGAAACAGCGGTGAATATTCCAGGCTGCGCTCGACTTTCAACGCTTCCACGAGACGGTCGAAAGGTGTGTCCTGATGAGCGTAGGCGCCGAACGTCGTCTCGCGCACTCGTTCCAACAACTCGGCAAACGAGGGATTGCCCGACAAATCGGTTCGCAACACAAGTTGATTGATGAAAAAGCCGATCAGGTTCTCAACTTCAACGCGATTGCGATTGGCAACGTCAGTGCCGACGAGGATGTCGTCAGTGCCTGAGTGATGCCGCAGCAGGATCTGAAACGCGCCGAGCAACGTCATGAACACCGTGCTTCCGGTTTGCCGGCTCAGCGTTTTCAGCGACTCACTCAATTCCGGAGTAAGCGCCAACGGCTGCTTCGAACTGGCCGTGACTTTTTCTCCACCGCGCATGCGATCGACAGGCAGCTTCAACACCGCGGGCGCGCCTGCCAACTGCTGCTTCCAATATGCAAGCTGCGCGTTCAACGCGTCACCTTGCAACTGTGTGCGCTGCCAGTGCGCGAAATCAGCGTACTGAATTTCCAACTCAGGCAAAGGCGACGGCTGGCCGGTCACGAACGCCTCGTACTCTGCCGCCAGTTCCTTCACAAACACGCCAACCGACCAGCCATCGCTGATGATGTGATGCATCGTGAAAAGCGCTACATGTTCCTCCTCGCCGAGAC
>DATELZ010000081.1:0-14861 GCA_035276045.1 Pyrinomonadaceae bacterium
GTGATTCGCGGCGGATATCGCATCAGTTACGTCAACGATGAATTCGTGCGTGGCGCTGACAATGCGCTGACTGGAAATCAGGGATTGACGCAGGGCGTAGCGTTGACCAACCTCGATCTTCGCGCCAGCGGAGGCAGTCCGGCTTTCGACACACCGCCATTCCAGGTGCCGCGCAGTTTTGCCCTGAACAATGAACTTGCCGGGAATTTTGGCACGGTCTTCGGGATAAATCCGGACCTGGCAGTCCCGTTAACTCAGGAATGGAACTTCGGCATACAACGCGAGATCGGTTTTCAAACGGCGATCGAGGTTCGTTATGTCGGCGGCAAGGGCGACAACCTGATCCGGTCGTTGGATTTCAACCAGGTCGACATTTTCAACAACGGGTTCCTGGCGGACTTTGAAAGAGCGCGGCGGAATCTCAGTAACTTCGGTAATCCTGATTGCACTCCGGCAACGGCTGGTACAACGGGATGCGAAGTGTTGACTGTGTTTCCGTCGATCGAAGCGGGCGGGCTTTTGAGCAACGGCACGATTCGCTCGCTGATCTCGTCAGGTCAACCGGGACAACTTGCCTTCACGTACGTCTCGAACTTTTTCCTCGGCAGCAGCGAACTCTTCCTGCCGAATCCGAATACAGGCGTCGCCGATCTGCTGACCAACAGCGCGAAGTATCGCTATCACGCGTTGCAAACGGAAATACGCCGGCGGTTCGCGCAGGGATTGCAGCTCCAGGCGAATTACACGTTCCAAAAGACGCTCACGAATACGGGCGGTATCGGTCAAACGAATTTCGATCCGTTGCTCGACATCAATCAACCGGAGCTTGAATACCAGCGCGCCGATTACGACGCGACTCATGTATTCAATTTCAATGGTATTTGGGAGTTGCCGTTTGGCAGAGGCAGGCGTTTCCTGAATTCGGGAGGTTGGTCAAACCAGGTCTTTGGTGGCTGGGAACTGACGTCGATCGTGCGCATTTCGTCGGGCGCGCCGTTTTCGATTCTCGACACGCGCGGCACGCTCAACCGCACGGGAAGATCGACGCGTCAGACGGCGAATAGTTCGTTAACCAACGAGCAAATCAAGGATCAGATCGGGATCTTCCGCACGCCGGAAGGTGTCTTCTTCATCAATCCAGCGGTGATAAATCCTGCTACCGGCCGCGCGGCTGAAGGTATCGGGACGACGCCATTTAGCGGGCAGGTCTTTTTCAACGCGCCACCGGGAACTACCGGAAACCTCGAGCGGAACTTTCTCAACGGACCGTGGTTCATCAACTGGGATGCCGGGTTGATTAAGAACTTCGCGATTACGGAGACGGTGCGTTTTCAGATCAGAGCAGAGGCCTTCAACGTATTGAACCGGCCAAACTTCTTCATCGGAAACGTGTCGTTCACGCCTGCGGGAACCAGCTTCAACGTCAACTCGACTGAGTTTGGCAGGATCAACACGACCTTCGATCCGCGGATCATCCAGTTTGTTGGGCGGTTTGAGTTTTAAGGCTGGTTTTGTTTGGGGAATAGCATTAGGGCGCTGCTTTTTGGCAGCGCCCTAATATTGTGCGGCCGTTGTTTGAGCGAACAGCTACGGCCGGTTTGAATTGCTGTTACCGCGCATGTTGTTGTTGCTATTGCCTCGCTGGGCGCCTGGAAGAGCGCGCGCCATTTGCAAATGTTGCTGTAGCGTCGGCAGTGTCTTGCTCGCGAACGCTTTCAGCTCCGGATCGGCGCCTTTCGTGCTTTGCTTTTCAAACTCCGAAACATCCTTTTCGTGATCGCTTACCATCATTTTCACGTAGGCGCGATCGAACTCTGCGCCCGACATACCTGACAGTTTCGTCACATGCTCTCGATGTTTTGGGTCGAGCTCGGCAGGTAACGTGATGCCCTTGCTTGAAGCGATGGACATTAGCTCAGTATTGGCTTGCGAATGATCGTCCACCATCCGCTGACCGAACTGTTTCACGGCATCGCTGGCGCCTTGTTGCGCTGCCATGCGACCGAGTTCGACTTCCATCATGCCGCCCATTGCTGCGTCCATGATGAAGTTTCGATCCTGTGAGCTCATATTGCGCATGCCGGTCTGTTCGCCGGTTGCGCTTCGTGAGTTGCGGTTTCCGCCAGTGTTCCGATTCTCTGATCTGTTTTCGGTGTTGCTATTGCTGTTCTGGTTCTGGTTTTGGTTGGTATGCGGTGTTCGCATTCGCATGGCCGCTTTGCCGCCAACCCAGATCCCGCACGCCAAAAGCACCGCTAGTGCAACAATTTGCCCGGATCTGATTAACTCCTTGTTAGTCATCACATGCCCTCCTTGATCGCGGAACGTCCGACAACGTCCCGGCCATTTAAACTCAAGACTGTTAAGGGGAACCCGTGCAGCCTAGCAAGTGGTGACAGGCAAATCGGTTCGCTTGCGTACGCTAGAGCACTAACGGTGGGTCGAGCGCTGGAAGCGCGGCAGATGTTAGCCAGGTGAGCGCTGGAAAGCGCGTAACCCCTGGGCTATTTGGAAGCACACATGAGCTCCGAAGGAGCGATAGAACAAGTCGCGATTCTGTCGCACTTTCAGTGCTCAAACTCTATGGTCTGTTATCCAGGGGCGCGTGCTCGCTTCGCTCGCACTTGCCCCTGGCTACCTTCTGAACGCGCCGTTGGCGCTCAGCGCGACTCAGGCAAGTTGCAATGGTGAAACAAAGAACAAAGATGTCTCCCGCAAAGGCGGTCCACCTACGGCTGCGTGCTATTGCTTTCGAGGCTCTTCGCCGGGGTGATAGGAGGAGGAGAGATTGGAGCGGATGTCGGAGAGAGTCAGGAGCGCGGGTTTGAATTCGCCACGGGCGTAGAGTGCTGCCTGATCCATGAAGTGTTTGCTCTTCGGATCGCCGCTGGCGCCGAAGGTGTGAATCGAAAGCGCGCGGACTTTTGGCGCAAACTCGACGACGCTGATGTACGTTCCACCGGCGACGCCATATCTTCGCTTTTGGTCACGCACAGGCGCTGCGTAGAAGGTGAAGACAGCGCCGTCATTGCCGTTCACACCACTGACGGCGATGCTCGGTTTGGAGTCTTGAAATTCTTCGGCCTTGCTTTCGTCGATACGTTGCAGACGGCTGAGTTCGCCCCACGCCACTTTCCACGTGCCGAATTCGCGTTCCAGCCCATCGAGAACTTCCTCGAATTCTGACACCTGTTTAATAGCGTCGACGTAGTCCTCTCGCGCCACACGGTCGTGCCAGAGACTGAAGAGAGTCATCGCTATCGAATCGCTTGTGCTGCGCCGATCCCAGCCAGCGAGCAGGGAATTAGCTTCACGGAGCCGTGGGTTCCCATTTGAACTGCGATAACGATCGAGACGCACTTTGACGGCCTCAAGCAATTCAGGCAAGCGCCGGCCAGCGCTCATCACGCGCGTATCAAATGCGAGGCGCGTCCACTCTTCGAAAGTGAACGCCGACTTACCTGCAAGGATCTCTCGCGAGATCGCGCCGCGCGGATTGTCGCGCTCCTGGACCATGTATTTCGGAAACTGTTTCGGATCGGGATTGCCTTCACTCGTCAACAGAAAAGGCGTCGTATTGCAGTTTTGCATCCAGCCGGTTTTCGGATTCGTGAGTTGGGGCAGTTCGTCGATCGTGTGATAGCCCTGCCACTCGGTAGCGGGATCGCTTCCATCCAACGGCTTGGTCCAATCGAAACGCGGATCGCGCTTCGGCACCGCGCCGTTGTAGAGATACCACGTGTTTCCCTGACGATCGGCGTACATCACGTTACCGAAAAGCATGTTCAACGGCGCCATCGCTCGCTTGAGTTCAGCCAGCGATTTCGCGCGCGTCATGTCGTACCATTCGCGCAGCCAGCCATCAGATTCAAACTTCGCCATGCGCAGCGAAAGCATCTTGCCGTCACGCGCCGCCACGATTGGACCATGATGCGTTTTCCGCATCGTGAACTTGCGCGTCTCCAGACCATTTGCCGTCTTGACGCGAATCTCCTCGACGCGTTCAGCAGCAAGCCGGTAACCGTTGCCGTATTTGTACGCGAGTGGACGGGCCGGATCGTCAAATGTTTCGAGGTAAACGTCCGCCAGATCGGCCGCATTATCAGTGCTTACCCAACCACCGTTTTCATTGTGTCCAACATACGGCAGGGGAAATCCGAAGCGTGTGTAACCGGTGAAGTTCCAGCCTTCGTCGCTGTGAACGTGGCCTTCATAAACCTGGCCTGGACCAAAGAACGGCAAGTGAGGATTGATGAACAGCATCGCGTGACCGGTCGCACTGCGGGATGGACCAATCACCCAGCCATTCGAACCAGTATGTTCTTTCAAATCAACATCGATCCCGGCGGTTTGCAACGCCGTTCGACGCAGATTTCGATCGCGCGCGAAGCCGTTCTGGTAATAGTTGTAACGAATGAAAGCAAGCGTGTGCCACGGTTCGATCTTCGTGAGGAGTCGCGGGCGTGCTTTGGGATTACGCGCGAGATAGTAGTTAAATCCTGCCGCAAAGGCGTCGCACAAGGAGCGCAGCTTATGGTCCATGCGCGCGTATTCCTCGCGGGCTAACCGCGGGATCTCGAGTGCGTGATTGAGTCGATCGTCGTCGAGCGTTTTCTCGCCGTATAACTCTGACGCTCGTCCGAGTGCGAGAATGAAGTTTTCTTCGACGCGCCAGAAATTGTCTTCCGCTTGCGCGTAAGCAAAACCGAAGACGGTGCTCGCGTCAGTGCGGCCAAAGACGTGAGGAACTCCGTAAGTATCGCGGTAAATCGTGACTAGCTTTGCCAGCGAACTGTCAACGCCGTTCTGTGGTGGCTTTGCAACTGCATCTGTGTGACACAGAAGCAAAGCCACCAGCGTCGCCAGCAACAAACCATGTTTACGTGATGAGCGCATATCGGGACGTAAACGATCACATGACCGGGCGCTTCAATATGTCCGCGAGTGCCTGCAATCGGGTTGAGTCAGCGCCAGTCTTAGTCTTTGCTGCACTTTCTAACGACGGCGCGAGACTCTTGAGTTTACCCATCTCAGATCGCGAACTCTCGGCGCGTTGAACAGCTTGCCGCAAACTAGCAATCTGATCCGCCGGCAAAGCCTGCGATCGTTCGAGCTGATCGAGATACGCCTTCGCCACAACCAGCTTTCGCGGCCACTCGATCTTCTGCTGGTTCTGCACGTTCAACTCAGCAAAGTGCACGGCCTTGGCGGCGTCGATCTCGTTTTGCGTCAAAAGTTTCGTCGGCGTCAGTTCGAAGATGTCCAAACCGCGAGCGATTTCCGATGCGTAGATGTGGCCGTTGTACCAATACGCGGACCAGTCGCCGGCGAGGATCAGCATCTTCGGATCGATTGGGCCACGATCGAAGTAAGCTACCTC
The DNA here is from genome assembly GCA_035276045.1 of Pyrinomonadaceae bacterium. Lineage (GTDB taxonomy): Bacteria > Acidobacteriota > Blastocatellia > Pyrinomonadales > Pyrinomonadaceae > PSRF01. Next base: position 5,381 of record DATELZ010000081.1, read on the forward strand.
AACCGGGTTCTCAGCATCGGTGAAATCCATGACCGAGATGCCACCCTGATACCAGGCTTGCACGACGATGTCGCGGCCGGGGATCGGAACGAGTGAACCGTTATGCGCAACGCAGTTCTCGGTGTCGCCCTGCGCGGCAGGCAGTTTGAAGTAGCTGGCAAACTTCAGCTTGTTGTCCTGCAAGTGGAAGATCGCATCCGCGCCCCACTTGTTCGGATCGGTCGCCCGGCAGCGAGCGCCAAGTCCGCCACCCCACTCGTCGGTGAACAGAACTTTCTTTCCATCATTTGAAAACGACGCCGAATGCCAGTACGCATAATTCGGATCGTTTACGGCGTCGATGCGTTTCGGATTCACCGGATCTTTTATGTCGAGCAAAATTCCGTTTCCGGAGCACGCGCCGGCGGCGAGCCCAAGCGCTGAGTACACGGTGATGTCGTGACACTGATCGGAGTCAGATGGTTTCTCCGTTCCTTCCTTGCCGTGAGTGCCGCCATTGCTTAGACCATTCAACGCGCCGGTGCGAGCATCCATGAACAGTCGTGGACTCGAAACGACCTGCGCGGTCTGCGGCGCGGCCAGTGGCACCTTGATTACTTCAATGCGAAATAACGCCGTGTTCGGATCTTTGTCCGGCTTCTCGCCGGAGCAGCCAGCCAACTCTTCGGACTGTCGTACAAAAGAAGTTCCCGAGACGTAAATGTAAACGTTGTTCTTGTCATTCGGATCGACGACGAGCGTGTGCGTGTGCGAGCCGCGGCAAGTTTGTATGGCCGCAATCTGCTTCGGATTGGTGATGTCGCTGATGTCAAAGATTCTGACGCCGCGGAAACGTTCTTTCTGTGCCGCCGGAGGACTTGGTTTGTCGTCTGGTCCACTGGGCTTCGGCGCCGGCGGGTGCGGCGGAAAACCTTCCGTGCCGCAGTCGAGCCGGCCATTTGGCATTTCAACTGACATGAACATCAGGTTCTTGAAAACAGAAACATCGCCCTGTCCACCCGGACACACCATCGAGGTCAACAGTCTCGCCTTCGCGGGATTGGAGATGTCGTAGATATTGACGCCGTAAAAGTTTCCGAGAAACAGCCGGTTGCCCTGGAAGGCGAGATCCGAGTTTGCAAAAGCGAGTTGGGCAGCGACTAGCTGCGACGCTTTCGGCAGCTTCGACGCATCGCCGCCGCCGATCTGGCCCAATACTTTCTGGACCTGTGGACTGTCAGGATCGTTGGAACCGAGATGAAAGGCATCGGGCTTTTTGAGCAACAGGATATGCTTGATGCCTGACGCTGCTTCACCCGCGTCGTAAACTCCCGGTGTGAGTTTCGCGCGCGGATCGTTCACGTCAGAACCCGTCATCCCCGCGGGCAACGGCGCCGCCTTTTCAGGAGCAAACGGATCCGCTTCCTCTTTCTCGGGCTTCGTCGTGTCCTGCGAAGGCGAGGCTGTGGGCGTTTGGGCCAACGCACTCACCGCAAAACACAATACAAAAGCAACTATTAATAAACGGGAGAATATTTCCTGTAATCGATTCATCGTTGTTCCTCTTTGGGTTGTTCCTTGAGCATCGTTTGCATGATCTTGATCTCGGCACGCTGGCCGCTTTCGACGTCGGTCGCGAAGTTGAACAGTTCCGCATCCTGACCGGCCCCCGAAGTGTCGAATAAGTCCTTCACCATAAGCAAAGCGCCGTTGTGATGCTGAATCATGCCTGTCAGAAACAGGTGGTCAAACTCGTTATCCTTCGCTTTCTTCAACGCGTCCATCTGTTTGGCGCTGAGCATTCCCGGCATGAGCATTTGATGGCTCGACATGTCCATGCCGTGCATTGCATGAGAAGGCGGTGCTGCTGATTCGCCTCGGACCGTCAACCAACGTTTCATAAACTTCATTTCGTCGGATTGCGATCGGCTGATTCGCTCGCCGAGCGTTAGCAGGTTCTTGTTTCTAGTATGTGATTCGATCAGCGCCGTCATCTCCACCGCTTGCGCATGATGTACGATCATGTGCTGCATGAATTGAACATCAGCCGGCGAGTAGGGCGGCAAGACGGCTCTCGTCGAGCGGGGCAGCGAACGAGTGGGTTGACCCGGAGCACCTGGCTGGACTACGACCGGCGGCGCTGGTTCAGCTTGTTGCGCAGCGACTGTTAGAGATAACACGCAGACGAGAGCAGCGGCGGTCGGAAATCTCTTTTGCGTCACAACCGCCTTAATTATTGTCCGCAACCGAAATCTGGCGCGTGAATAAAAGCACTTCATTGGCCTGAACCGAGCAAGCAGGACTTAACCTTATCACAAAGCGGCTGCGGAAGCGCGTGTGCCGGGGGTTGGGTAGTGTCTTAATTTCAACTCGGCGTTCTCTGCGTAGCTCTGAGATCTCTGCGTAAATACTGACTTCCAAATATTTAACGCAGAGCCAAAATAAGACACTACTGGAGTTGTCCATAATTCCGCTTGAGGAGTTCGGTCAAATCTGGTATCAGTCGTTGCCAACTTCCCCCATATCGCAATTCACACGATCGTGAGCCCAATCACGAAGGGAGTGAAACTATGGACGAGCTAATCAAACGCATCACCGAGAAGACAGGCATCTCTGAAGATCAGGCGCGCTCTGCTATTACTACCGTTTCCGGTTTTCTGAAAGAGCGCCTGCCGGCGCCGATTGCCGGGCAGGTTGATAATGTCCTCAGCGGCGCCGGAGGCATGACCGACACTCTCGGCGACGCAGCGGCTAAGGTTGGAAATTTATTTGGTGGCGGCGGTTCTTAACGCTCGAGAAACTGGGGCAGCTCGCCGATGCTTTGCAGCACGGCGAGAGGTTTGTAGCGATCGAAATGCTCTCTGGGCGTCACGCCTGACAGCACGACGATCAACGGCACGCCAGCCCGTTTTGCCACTTCTGCGTCGACGATACTGTCGCCAACGTACACCACCGATTCGGGTGAACATTCGAGACGCTTAATCGCTTCGAATAGTCCCTGCGGGTCCGGTTTATGCTGCGCGACGTCGTCGCCGCCGATGACCACCTGAAAACCGTGCGCGAGCGCCTCGCGTTGCAGCACCCCGTTAATGCGGCGGCGGTACTTTGTCGACACGATGCCGAGCCGGAAGCCTTGCCGAACGAGCGCGTCAATCGTAGCCGGCACTGAATCATAGAGCACTGTGAGGTTGACCATAACCTCGTCAGCTCGTTGCACAAACAGTTGGTGAAACTCATCGCATCGTGTTCGTTCGTGATGTTCGCCGAGGGTAAGAAAAGTCTCACTCAGCGATAAGCCGATCGTGCGGCAGGCGGCTTCTGCCGAGACGCTTGTGAGTCCCATTTCGTTGAGCGCGAAATTGATGCAATCGATCGCGCCTTCAGACGAGTCGGCCAACGTGTAGTCGAAGTCAAAGATGACGGCTTGAATAGTTGAAGTCATGGTTTCTTATAAATGAGTGAATAGCGCCACAATAAATGCCTGTTGATCCTTGCGCCCGGTAGAAGTTCAGCCGCGAGGTTGCGGACTTGAGCGACAGTTAAATAGGAATCGTGTTTGCCGTGTTGTTCCCATGCCTTTCGAACTTCAGCAGGTGGCTTAAGCCGGCCGTTGTGAAATAAACGCAGCACCGGGCTCACACCCAATCCGATAACATCGAGCATCCTTTCTGTGAGACTGTTCGACTGGATTAGGTCCAGGACCACTAGCACGCCTTGGGGCTTAAGCGCATCTCTCATTTTCACGAACAGCTCACGTTGTTGGAGATGGTGAAGCGTGGCGATCGAACAGATGTAATCGAAGTGCGCTTTCGGAAAAATCTGCGTCATCGCGTCCTTTATCTGAAATTCGACATTCCCAAAACCAACCGATCGCGAACGTGCAACGCGAATCATCTCGCCAGATAAATCGATCCCAACCACTCGCCTGCAACGCTTCGCCAATAGTCTCGCGAACGCACCGGTGCCACATCCGATCTCGAGTGCATTCTCACAATTCCTGGGAACATAACTCAGCAGCAGGTTGTGATAATGATTATTCGCCGTCCAGCCCTCTTCGTCGAGTAGGGCCAACCGATCGAAATCTGCTTCGATGGATGACATATTAGGACGCAGTTTCAGCGACGGGCCATTGAAAGCACAAGTTATAACCATCCGGATCGGTGACGTACAGTTGTTTCATTCCGTAAGGCGCGACCTTCGGTTCTTCAACTTCGACTCCATGCTCTCGCAGATGACGATACGCCGCATCGACGTCGGGACAACCGAAGTACAAACAGGTGTCGCGGTGGGCTGCAACGCGTGCGGTGTCCGGCTGAGCTGGACGATGCTCCTGCTCGTAAGCAGTATTCAGCATCAAGTCGGCATTGTTGAGCCGAAGCCATCCCCAGTCGAACTGATCGCCATTGCGCTCCGACGTTTCGACAATCTCAAAACCGAGCACATCCCGATAAAAACGCACCGACGCCGGCATATCGAAAACCTGTAACAACGCGCAAACACTCTGCACTTCAATGCTCATGGCTAATTCTCCTATGAATGTGCCCGACACCAGGTCTGAGCGCCAACGGCGCGGCAAACGGTAGCCAGGGGCAAGTGGGAGCGAAGCGAGCACGCGCCCCTGGAAAACTGCAGAAGGCAATTCAGCACTGAAAGTGCGACAGAACTGCGAGCCGTGTTCTGTCGCTCCTTCGGAGCTCGCCCGTTTATCCTAATGGACCAGGGATTCGCGCTACGCGCTCACCCCTGGCTACCTTCCGCCGCGCCTCCGGCGCTATCCGCCGCCTGGCGCTAAATCAACCTCTGCCCATTCTTATCACATTGTTTCGGCGTGAGTGGTCCTTCAACCAGCCAGCATGCCCATCTTTCCACCGCTGCCGCCATGAGTGTAGAATTTTGCACCAGAATAACGGACCCAAAGGTTTCCCCATGGCGGCTGGACATACCCCTGAACCATCCCCGCTGACGGACGCGCGCGAAAGCGATCGTCTGCGGCTTCAACTCGAACGCACGCAACTACAGATCGAAGTCAGCAACCTCGTCGTCTCGAAGCTAAGTCTCAGAGATCTCCTGGTTACCATCTCGAGTCTTTTAAAGCGATTCATCGATCACGACGTAGCCAGTGTCGTTCTTTACGATGAGGCAAAGCGAGAGCTGCGTGTGCACGCTCTCGATCAGCCCGCGCCCGGAGGCGTCCTGGGCGAAGGCGCGATTTTGCCGATGGACGGCACGCCGCCGGGTCTCGCTATCACGACGCGAAAGACCGTTCGCCGTGACCACGTCGACATGACAGAGTTCCACGCTCCAATCATGCAACACGCTTACGCCGCGGGCCTCCGTTGCGGTTGTTCCGTCCCCCTTATCTCGCACGACCGGATCCTCGGAACAATCAACGTCGGCTGCATGCGTGAAGCAGCTTTGAGCGACGACGATCAGCAGCTACTCGAACAGATCGCTCCTCAAGTCGCGATCGCAGTCGACAACGCCCTCAACTTCGAGCGCGCGGAACGTGAGCGCAAACGCAGTCAACTGCTCCTCGAAATCAACAACGCAGTCACTTCGCATCTCGATCTGGAACAACTGGTTAAGTCCATCTCCGGCACTTTGCGCGACGTCATTCCGCACGACATGGCGGGCATCGCGCTCTACGACCCGGATTTCAATCACCTCCGTGAATACTCGAATATCTCCTACAAAGACGTTAACGCCTTCAAGATCGGAGACACGATCCCGATCGAAGGGACACCCGCTGGAGCAGTATTCACGACCGGCGAGCCGATGCTGATCAAGCGGCCTGACCTGGCGAAGTATCCGGCCGATCGCTATTCGCAACTTCCGGCTGAAGAAAGTCCGAAGTCGGCATGTCTGGCGCTGTTGGTCTCTCATGGAAAAAAGCTTGGCATCGCCGGTGTCGCCAGCACGCAGGAAGAAAAGTTTACCGAAGCGGATCTCGAACTGTTCACGCAGATTGCCGGACAGATCGCGATCGCGGTCGACAACGCGCTCAATTTCGAACGCGCGCGCGCGGCCGAACAGGAAATCAGACGCCGCTTCGAGCGCGAACGGCTGATGCTGGAGATCAACAACGCCGTCGTCTCGCAACTGACTTTGAAAGAGCTGGTGCGCGTCGTGTCGTCCTGTTTGCGGAAGGTGTTGCAGCCGGACGTCACCGGGATCTCGCTCTACGATCCGGAGACTAATCAGTTCCGGGCGTACATGTTTGACATGCCCGACAACTTCCCGCCGATCGAAGAAGGCACGCCGATGCCACTCGAAGGCACTGTGGGCGGAATGGCGTTTATCTCTGGCCGGGCGGTCTTTATGGGCCAGCCCGATCCCACGTTGCCGCTCGAAGGATTTGATAAAGCGCTGATCGACGGAGGAATAAGATCCGGTGGCGTTGTGCCGTTGATCGCGCGCGACCGGAAGCTCGGATTCCTCGGCGTCGGGAGCTTTCGTGAAGACTACTTCTCGGAAGACGATCAGGAACTGCTCGGCCACATTGCGAACCAGATCGCGATCGCCGTCGAAAATGCGCTTGCCTATCGTGAGATCGAAACACTCAAGAACACGCTTGCTAGTGAAAAGCTGTATCTCGAAGAGGAGATCAAGTCGGAGTTTAATTTCGCGGAGATCGTCGGCCAGAGTGCTGCGTTAAAGAAAATCCTGCGCCAGGTGGAGACCGTCGCGCCGACTGATTCCGCCGTGCTGCTTTTCGGCGAGACCGGAACAGGGAAGGAGCTGATCGCCCGCGCGATTCACGATTTGAGCGGCCGCCGCGAGCGCACGCTCGTCAAACTCAACTGCGCCGCGATCCCCACCGGCTTGCTTGAAAGCGAACTGTTCGGACACGAGAAAGGTGCGTTTACCGGCGCGATCGCGCAACGTATCGGCCGCTTTGAGTTGGCCCACAAAGGCACGCTTTTGCTGGACGAGATCGGTGAGATTCCGCTCGAGTTGCAACCGAAGTTATTACGCGTCTTACAGGAGCATGAATTTGAACGCCTTGGCAGTTCGCGCACGATCAAAACGGATGCGCGACTCGTCGCCGCGACGAATTGCGATTTGCCGCAGATGGTGGCTGAAAAGAAGTTTCGCAGCGACCTCTTCTATCGTTTGAACGTCTTTCCCGTAAACATCCCGCCGCTGCGTGAACGGGTGGATGACATTCCGCTGCTGGCAGGTTACTTCACTCAGAAACATGCGTTGCGCATGAACAAACGCATTAAGACGATCGACAAACAAACGGTCGACACACTGAGCACGTACCAATGGCCCGGTAACGTGCGAGAGTTAGAGAACTTTATCGAGCGCGCGGTGATCCTGACGTCGGGATCGGAACTTCAAGCGCCGCTGGCCGAGTTAGCCGTTTCGACAAACGGCGACAGAGTTGCCGCTGGACCAGCCGCCGCCACGGCATCGGCCCCCGTTTCACTCGCCGACGCGGAGCGGGCGCATATTGAAGAGATCCTGCGTCAAACTCGCGGCGTGATCGGCGGAAAAGGCGGGGCGGCGGAACTGTTGGGCCTGCCAATCTCGACGTTGCGCAATCGCATGAAGAAACTGGGATTAAAATGACTCTCTCAAATGCAGATCACGTTTACGAAGTTGAACGTCGCGCGCGTCATGCTGAACGTCCGGGATTTCGCATCTCCGAGCTTCAGATCTCATCGTCGCAATTCGTGCCGTGGCATTGTCACACGAAGATCTCGGACACGTTCTATGTAATCGAAGGTCAGATCAAACTTCTGTTGCTCGATCCGGCAGAAGAAATGCTGCTTGGTCCAGGTGAAACTTACACGGTGCGAAAGAAACGACCGCATCGCGTCGAGAACGCAGGATCGACATCCGCCACGTTTCTCGTCCTTCAGGGTGTCGGCGAATACGACTACGTGCCTTTAAATCTCTAGTGTTTCGTCTCTCAAGTTCATGCAATTTACCCGTGGCCGGTATATTCCCTGGTCCGGTATATTCATGGTCCGGTAGTTTGCGGGTGGTGAGCGCCGCAGGCGCGGCAGATGCTAGCCAGAGGCAAGGGCGAGCGTAGCGAGCACGCCGCCTCTGGAGCACGACGAGTAAGATGTTAAGCACTGAAAGTGCGGTAGAACCGGATCTTTTTCTGTCGCACTTTCAGTGCTCAATTGCTTACTCTTACTATCCCAGAGGCGGCGTGCTCGCTACGCTCGCCCTTGCCTCTGGCTACCATCTACCGCGCCTACGGCGCTCACAACCGCAGGACAGCCGCGCCTACGGCGCTCACCACCTGCAGGACAGCCGCGTCTGCGGCGCTCACAACTTGCAGGACAGCCGCGCCTGCGGCGTTCACCTGCAGGCCACTGGATCCACGATGCCAAATACGGCATCCGATGCCACGGGCGGCATCCATCAGCCTCACAAGCCAAATCCATCATCTAGCCCAAACCTAACCTAATCAACAATTTAACTCTTCCTGTGATCGTGGTCTCACGCTTGCCCTACACGTGAGCGATGACAACACGCATTACAAAACTCGAAAGCAGTCAAACAAAGGTCACGCTGAAAGTGGAAGGTTCACTCCACATCGCCGACGCCGAAGTCCTGGAAAGCACTTTCGCCAAACTTCGCGCGCAAAACGGTCACCAGATCGAAATCGATCTCTCGGACATCACGTTTATCGACAGCGAAAGCGCTCATGTTCTTTGTCGCCTGCAAGCGCTTGGCGCCGAGTTAATCGGCCTTCATTTCTTCGCACAGAAACTGATCGAAATCGCCCAAAACTCCCCCGAGTAAGGGCAACACGAAACGGGAAAGTAAACAGCCATGCTTAACCACATACATATCAAGTTTCACCACGCAGCGGCCATCACAATCATGCTCGTCGCGCTGATTCTTCTCCAGGCGAGCAACGCCCTGGGCCAAAGTAATCAAAACGGCGCGCGCGTCGGCGTCGACGCCACGACCACGGTTCCGATCACGCTCAACGAAGCGATCCGTCTCGCGCTCGAAAACAACAACGACATCTCCACGTCGCGAATCGACGTCGAGATGAGCGAACACGATCTAACTGCCGCGCGCGGCGCTTACGATCCGGTGTTCAAGTCGAAATCCCGCTTCGAGCATAGCCGCGTTCCCGTCCCTTCGTTCTTTGGCGGCACCGATGGCAGCTCGCTGAAGCAGACCGACTTTACGAGCGGTCTCACGTTCAGCGGACTTTCGCCTCGCGCGGGTGGCTCGTATGAATTCGGTGTCTCGTCGACGCGCCTGTCGAGCAACAACTTCTTCAACGACCTGAACCCCTCGTACGCGACCAGCTTCAGCGTCAGCTACACGCAACCACTTCTGCGCGGACGCAAGATTGACGACAACCGCCGCCAGATCGAGATCGCCAAACGCAATCTCTCGCTGACCGACATCCAGTTTCGTCAACGTGCAACGGACGTGATCACGCGTGTTGAAGAAGCTTACTGGCAGCTCGTCTATTCACTCAGAAATCTCCAGGTGCAAAGCGAGGCCGTCAACCAGACCA
>DATELZ010000082.1:0-82882 GCA_035276045.1 Pyrinomonadaceae bacterium
GGAGATGGTGATGCCGGGCGACAACGTGCAGATGTCGATCGAGTTGATCGCGCCGATCGCGATGGAGAAGGGCTTGCGCTTCGCTATTCGTGAAGGCGGCCGCACGGTGGGAGCAGGCACGGTTTCGGAAGTGATTGAGTAGAAAAGAGATCTTGGAACTTTGGTCTTAGGTCTTTGTTAAGACAAGACCAAGGCCAAAGACCAAAGGCCAAAGGCCAAATATCAATGAATGAAAAAATTCGCATTCGCCTGAAAGCTTACGATCATCGCGTGTTGGACCAGTCGACGACGGAAATCGTCGAGACTGCGAAACGCACCGGTGCTCGCGTCGCCGGTCCGATTCCTTTACCGACGGTGAAGAACAAGTGGACCGTGTTGCGTTCGCCGCACGTCGATAAGAAGTCGCGCGAGCAGTTTGAGATCCGGACGCACAAACGGCTGATGGACATTCTCGATCCGACGCCGCAAACGGTCGACGCGTTGATGAAGCTCGACCTCCCGGCGGGTGTCGACGTCGAAATTAAAGCGTTTGGTCGCCAATAGCCCAGGCAATAGTTACTTGATTGGAATTCCAAAATGATTAACGGGATCATCGGAAGAAAAATCGGCATGACGCAGATCTTTGCGTCGGACGGCACGGTCACGCCCGTGACTGTCATCAAGGCCGGTCCGTGTGTCGTCGTCCAGAAAAAATCCGCTGCGGGCCCTGACGGCTACGACGCGGTGCAGCTCGGACTGGTAGACGAAAAACCGCTGAAGTTGAAAAACGTCACCAAGCCCATGCGCGGCCACTTCGAGAAGACCGGCGGCGGCATTCCGCCGACCCGGATCTTGAAAGAGTTTCGTCTGCTCGAGGGCGGCGATGGCGCTAACGTAGGCGATAAAGTGCTCGTCGATCAGTTTGCCGACGGCGAGATGGTCGACGTGATTGGGCGTTCGAAGGGCCGCGGTTTCGCGGGCACGATCAAACGGCATCACTTCAATCGTGGACCGGAGTCGCATGGTTCGATGAACGTGCGCGCGCCGGGCTCGATTGGCGCTTCGGCCTATCCCTCGCGCGTTATCAAGGGCAACCGGTCGTCGGGCCACATGGGCGACGTGCGCCGCACGATCAAGGGGCTGACGGTCGCGCGCGTGGATGCGGAAAATAATCTTTTGATGATTCGTGGCGCGGTGCCTGGAGCGAATGGCAGTGTGGTCATCATTCGCAAGGTGACGGAAAAGAAGTGAGAGCTTTGTGCTTGGCGCTTTGTGCTTTGTTAGTTGCACCTAGCGCAGTAAGAACAAATTACTAAGCACAAAGTACAAAGGACAAAGTTATGCCGACTGTCAAGGTGCGCAATATCAAGAATGAAGAGGTGGGCGAGCTGGAGTTGTCTGACGCCGTGTTCGGCGCGCCGCTCAACGAGGGCCTGATCCATGCGGCCGTGCGGAATTTCATGGCCAATGCGCGCCAGGGAACGTCCGCCACAAAAACGCGTGGCGATGTCTCGGGCGCCGGGCGCAAGCTCTGGAAACAGAAGGGCACGGGCCGCGCGCGTATCGCGTCGCTGCGTTCGCCCCTGTGGAAAGGCGGCGGCAACGTTCACGGACCGCAACCGCGTGACTGGTCCTACAGCATGCCGAAGAAGATGCGCCACGGCGCGTTGCGCTCAGCGCTTTCCGAGCGCGTGCGTGAAGGAAATGTTTCCGTGATCGACGGCTGGTCGCTGGACAAACCGCAGACGAAATCGTTCGCGCAGTCGTTGGGCCAACTCGGCCTCGCCGGCAAGACGCTGATCGTCGACTCGCTCGACAACGACAACCTGCTGCTCTCCGCCAGGAACTACCGCGGCGCGAAAGTCGTGAACAGTTTTGGTCTGAATATCTACGACCTGCTCTATCACGATCATCTCGTGCTCTCGCGCGATGCCGCCGGGGAGTTGGAACAGTTGCTCGGCGGGCGCGCGAATGGCGAAGGTTCAGAAGAAGCGCCGGCAAAACCGAGGCGGGCACGTAAACCGAAGCAGGAGGCGGCGTAAGCGATGAGAACGGTTTGGGACATCATCAAGTCGCCGGTCATTACCGAGAAGGCGCTGGCCGCGAAAGAAGAGTCGCAGGATACGCAACAGTTGTTGACCTTCCGGGTCGATCGCAGGGCCACTAAGCCGGAAATCAAGTCGGCAGTGGAAACGATCTTCCAGGTGAAAGTCGATCACATTCGCACGATCAACTACATGGGCAAGATGGCGCGGCGCGGACGGTTTGAAGGCCGCAAGCCTTCGTGGAAGAAAGCGTACGTGACCCTCAAGCAGGGCGAGAAGCCGGTTGATTACGGCGAGGCGATATAGACAATCATGGGCATAAAGAAACTTACACCGACATCGGCGGCGCGACGCTATCAAACTTATCTGACGCGTGACGAGTTGACGGTTGGCGCCGTTCCTGAAAAGTCGTTGCTCGAGCCGAAGAAGCGCATCTCGGGACGCAATAACGACGGCCGCATCACCGTGCGTCGTCGCGGCGGCGGTCACAAGCGGTTCTATCGCATCGTCGACTTCAAGCGCGACAAGGACGGCGTGGCCGGACGCGTGACGCAGATCGAATACGATCCGAATCGCTCCGCGCATATCGCGCTGATCACTTATCTCGACGGTGAGAAGCGCTACATCATCGCGCCGACGGGATTGGAAGTCGGCAAGACGATCATGAGCGGCGCCGACGCCGACATTCTGCCCGGCAACACGCTGCCGCTGATCAACATCCCGCTCGGCACGCAAATTCACAACATCGAATTGCGGCCCGGAAAAGGCGGCCAGATGGCGCGCTCGGCGGGAACCTTCGCTCAACTGGTGGCGAAAGAAGGCGATTACGCGCAGTTGCGTATGCCGTCCGGTGAAGTGCGGCGCGTGCCGTTGGTTTGCAGGGCGACCGTGGGCCAGGTCGGAAACATCGAGCACGAGAACGTTTCGCTCGGCAAAGCCGGCCGTTCGCGTTGGAAGGGTTTGCGGCCGAAAGTTCGCGGCGTGGCGATGAACCCGGTGGACCACCCGCACGGCGGCGGCGAAGGCAAGACTTCCGGCGGCCGCAATCCGGTGACGCCCTGGGGCCAGCCGACGCGTGGTTACAAGACGCGCAGCAACAAGCGGACGCAGAAGATGATCCTGAAGGATCGCAGGACCAAATAAGATCTGAGATCTCAGATCTGAGATCTCAAATTTGAGATCGCAAATGGAGACACATGGCTCGTTCAGTTAAAAAAGGACCATTTATCGACAAGGGCATCTTGAAGGCCGTGGAGAAGGCGCGGGCGGGGAGCCAGCGGCCGGCGGTCATCAAGACGTGGTCGCGTCGTTCGACGATTACGCCCGACATGGTCGGCCTGACCTTCGGCGTCCACAACGGCAAACGCCACCTGCCGATCTACGTGACGGAAAACATGGTGGGCCACAAGCTCGGCGAGTTTGCGCCGACGCGCACGTTCAAAGGTCACTCGGGCACCAAGGTCGAGAAGGCCAGCAAGGTAGCGCCGAAATAAGATCTCAGATCTCAGATCTGAGATTTGAGATCTCCGAAGGAGCTAAGGGATGGAAGCAACAGCGAGTGCAAGATATTTGCGAGGTTCGGCGCAGAAGGCGCGTCTGGTCGTGGACCTGATCCGCGGCAAAGACGTGAACAAGGCGCTGGCGATCCTGCGTTTCACGCGCAAGCGCGCGGCGGCACATGTCGAGAAGTGCGTGCGCTCTGCCATCGCCAACGCGAACGAGGCCGCGGAGAAAGCCAACATCTCGATCGATCCCGACGATCTCTGGGTGCGGACCGCGTTTGTCGATCGTGGACCAACCAAGAATCGCCGCCGCGTCAGGCCCGCTCCGCAGGGACGCGCCTATCGCGAGCAGCGCCATTTTTGTCACGTCACGATCTCGTTGAGTAACGACGCGCGACCGGATCCAAAGGCGCCAAAGACGGCTCTTCAAACTGAAGAGGCAAAGCCGGCGAAGCTCGCCGAAAGCAAAGGCCGCCGGCGTGGCGGCGCGGCCGCAGCGCCTCGCGCGAAGCGCACCGCTCCGAAGAAAGAAGCGGCAGAAGCGCCTGAGGCAGCCGCCGAGAAGCCGGCAGCAAAGAAGGCTTCTAAGAAGACGAAGTCTGAGGTCTGAGGTTTGAGATCTCAGATCTGAGATCTGAGATCGCATAGGGAGAAGATTGTGGGTCAAAAAGTTCATCCATACGGTTTTCGGCTCGGCTACAACAAAGACTGGCACTCTCACTGGTTCGCCAAGAAACAGTTTGGAGAGTTTCTGCTGGAAGATCTGAAGTTGAAGCGCGATCTGAAGCAGCGTTTTGCCGGCGCGGGCGTCTCGCACGTCGATATCGAGCGGGCCGCGAATCGTTTGAAGATCATCATTTACACCTCGCGTCCGGGCATCATCATCGGCCGCAAGGGCGCTGAGATCGACAAACTGAAGAGCGATCTCTCGATGAAAACCGGCCGCGAAGTGCTCGTGTCGATCCAGGAGATCCACAAGCCGGAACTGAACGCGCAACTCCAGGCTGAGAAGATCGCCGCGCAGCTCGAGAAGCGCATCGCTTTTCGCCGCGCGATGAGAAAAGCCGTCGAGGAGTCGCTGCGTTTTGGCGCGCAGGGAATCAAGGTGAAAGTCAGTGGCCGTTTGAACGGCGCTGAAATCGCGCGGAGCGAGTGGCACTTGCAGGGCCAGCTTCCGCTGCACACGTTGCGCGCGGACATCGATTACGGTCTCGCGGAAGCCCAAACGACGTTTGGCCAGATCGGCGTCAAGGTTTGGATCTATCGCGGTGAGATTCTCGATCCGAAAGCGGCGATGGCTCGTGGCACCGGTTCCGATCCGATCAACGAAACGCGCGTCGGCGAACGTGAAAGACGCCCGCGCACGCGCCGCGAACGTGAAGGCCGCGATGGCGGTGGATCGGATGGCCGCAGACCACGGCCCGACAATCAGTAGAACTTAGTGCTTGGTGCTTAGTGCTTTGTTCGTTTTTGCAACGGGCCAAGCACAAAGAGCAAAGTACAAGAGCAAGGCGCTAGTAAGCAGGATAGGAAACGCAACCAATGTTGATGCCGAAGAAAGTTAAGCACCGGAAGCAGATGCGCGGACGCATGACCGGCGTCGCGACTCGTGGCAGCGAGATCAGCTTCGGTGAGTACGGGCTCAAGTGCCTGGAGCCTGCGTGGATTACGGACCGCCAGATCGAAGCCGCTCGTATTGCCATGACCCGTCATATCAAACGCGGTGGCAAGATTTGGATCCGCATGTTTCCCGATAAACCGGTGACGAAGAAGCCGGCGGAAACTCGTATGGGCAAAGGCAAAGGCGCGCCCGAGTACTGGGTCGCCGTAGTCAAACCCGGCCGGATTCTTTACGAGATCGAAGGCGTGGACGAGACAACGGCGCGCGACGCCATGCGTCTGGCCGCTCAGAAGCTTCCGATCAAGACCAAGTTCGTCACCCGCGCCGATCAGGAAGGGGGCGCGATCTAGCAATGAAAAAGCGAGAAGAACTCGACAAGTTACGCGATCTGGGTGACGAAGAGTTGACGGCCGAAGCGGCGCGTTTGCGCGAGTCGCTCTTCCGGCTCAACTTCAAGTTGGCGTTGGGCGAGGTTGACGCGGTCAAACGGATTCGCCAGGAGAAGAAGTCACTGGCGCGCATCCAGACGATTTTGAGATCTAAGATCTAAGATCTGAGATCTCACAGAGGAAGAGAATGGCAGAGAATCAAGACAATATCACCGAAAACGCAGCCGAAGCGGCGGCGAGCGAAGGCGCCGATGCCGGAAAGGCTGGCGATGCCGGAAAGAAAGCCGCCGAAAGCCGGGCCAATCGTTCGCAAAAGGTCGGCACCGTTGCGTCTGACAAGATGACCAAAACCGTGATCGTCCGCGTGGACCGGCTCGTTCGCCATCGCAAGTATCGGCGTTACGTGCGGCGTACGTCGAAGTTCATGGCGCACGACGAGTTGGGAGCGACCGTTGGCGACAAGGTGCGCATCGTCGAGACGCGTCCCCTATCGGCCCGCAAGCGCTGGCGTGTGATCGAGATCGTTCAGAAAGCCGCGAAGTAAGAGTTCGCCGTTTGGGTCTTTGGTTTTGGGTCTTTGGTCTTAGCAAGCGAACAAGAACAAAGACCAAAGGCCAAAGACCAAAGACCAAGAGTCGGAGGTAACGACAGTGATTCAGATGCAGACCTCGTTGGAGGTTGCTGACAATTCGGGAGCTCGCCGCGTGGAGATGATCATGCCGATTGGCGGATCCACTGGAAAAATTGCGAGCCTGGGCGACCGGATTAAGGTGACGGTCAAAGAGGCTTCTCCAGACGGCACCATCAAAAAAGGCACGGTGCAGGATGCGGTGATCGTCCGCACGCGCAAGGAAGTGCGCCGCGCCGATGGCACTTACGTGCGCTTCGATCAGAACGCCGCCGTCTTGATCAAGGAAGACGGAACGCCGATCGGCACTCGCGTCTTTGGTCCAGTCGCGCGTGAACTGCGCGATAAGAACTATATGAAGATTGTTTCGCTCGCGCCGGAGGTAATTTAACAACATGGCAGGAACAAAGCGCTCGAAGATCCGCAAGAACGACCAGGTGGCAGTCATTGCCGGGCGCGACAAGGGCAGACGTGGACGCGTGCTGGAAGTGAGTCCGGTTAAAGGAAAGATCCGCGTCGAAGGCATCGGCATGATCAAGCGCCACCAGAAGGCGAACCCGCAGGCCAACAAAGGCGGCGGCATCGTCGACAAAGAATCATTTATCGATATTTCCAACGTGCAATTGATCGATCCGCAGTCGGGTAAACCGACGCGCGTGAAGTATCACGTCGAAGGCGACGGTTCGAAGACGCGCATGGCGGCGAAGAGTGGACACTCGATCGAGAAATAGGGCGAACGGTCTTGGGTCTTTGGTCTTGGGCCTTTGTCCAAGACCTAAAACCAAAGACCTAAGACCAAAAAGGACCTGAAATGGCTGCAAGGTTAAAAGAACGATATCAAAAGGACGTGGCGCCGCAGATTGCCCGCGAGTTCAGCATCAGCAATCCGATGGCCGTTCCCAAGATCGAGAAGATCGTGATCAACATGGGAATGGGCGAAGCCATTGCCAATAACAAGATTCTCGACACGGCAGTCGACGAGTTGCGCGCGATCACGGGCCAGAAGCCGGTGATCACGAAGGCGAAGAAGTCGATCGCGTCGTTCAAGTTGAGACAGGGCATGTCGATTGGCGCGATGGTCACGTTGCGCGGCGATCGCATGTACGAGTTTCTCGATCGGCTGGTGTCGGTGGCCCTGCCACGCGTCAGAGACTTCCGCGGTGTTTCG
Organism: Pyrinomonadaceae bacterium; assembly: GCA_035276045.1. Taxonomy (GTDB): domain Bacteria; phylum Acidobacteriota; class Blastocatellia; order Pyrinomonadales; family Pyrinomonadaceae; genus PSRF01. The sequence goes on from DATELZ010000082.1 coordinate 7,333, forward strand.
CCGAAGGCTTTTGACGGCCGCGGCAACTACACGATCGGCATTCGCGAACAACTGATCTTCCCGGAGATCGATTTCAATAAAGTCGACAAGCTGCGCGGCATGAACATCTCGATCGTGACCACCGCGCGCACCGACGAGCACGCGCGTGCTCTACTCAAAGGCCTCGGAATGCCGTTTAGAACCTAAACACGGATTACACAGATTATGGCGAAGAAATCTTTAATTGCGAAAGCTGCACGCAAACCGAAGTTTTCGGTTCGGGCTTACACTCGTTGCAAACGCTGTGGGCGGCCGCGAGGTTACTTGCGGAAGTTCAACCTATGTCGCATTTGTTTTCGCGAGTTGGCGCTCCAGGGACAGATCCCCGGAGTTGTTAAGTCGAGCTGGTAAACACGAATTTCAACGGAGTTTGTTTCATGACTGATCCCATTGCCGATATGTTGACGCGAATCCGCAACGCCATCGCGGCGAAGCACTCGCGCGTCGACGTTCCGGCTTCAAAGCTCAAACTCGAGATTGCCCGCATCCTGAAGGAAGAGGGCTACATCAACAACTTCGTCGTCAAGGGCGAAGGGCTCAAGCGCACGATCCGGATCTTTCTTCGTTACGATGCGCGGGGCACGTCTTCCATCACCTACTTGCAGCGAGTGTCGACTCCGGGCCGCCGCGTCTATGTCGGTTCGAGCGACATTCCCAAGGTGCTGGGCGGATACGGAATCAACATCGTCTCGACTTCGAGGGGCCTGATGAGCGGCAAGAACGCGCGCCGGGAAAATATCGGCGGCGAGCTGTTGGCGCAGATCTACTGATAGGACCAAGGTTATGTCACGAATTGGAAAAAAAGTAATCGCGGTGCCCAAGGGCGTGACCGTCACGGTCCACGAGCGCGAGCTCGAAGTCAAAGGACCGAAAGGCACGCTGAAAACTCCTATTCCCCAGGGAGTAAGCTTCAAGCTCGAAGGTGAAGAGTTGCGCGCGGAACGCGCCTCCGACGAGCAGGCTGCGCTGCACGGCCTCGCGCGCGCGCTGGCAAACAACGCCATCGTCGGCGTGACCGAAGGGTTCAGCCGGCAGATGGACGTCGTCGGCGTCGGTTACAAGGCCGACGTGCAGGGCAAGAAGATCGTCTTCTCGCTCGGCTACTCGCATCCGATCGAGTTTCCGTTGCCGCCCGAAGTCGACGCGAAAGCGGAACGTATGACGACGAAGGGCAGCATCCAGCAGTACCAGACCACGCTGACGCTCACGAGCATCGACAAGCAAAAGCTCGGACAGGTGGCGGCGGAGATGCACAAGTTGCGCAAGCCTGACGCGTACAAAGGCAAAGGCGTGCGCTACGCGAATGTGCCGATCAAACTGAAACCCGGTAAAACCGGAAAGTAAACTGAAATGGCAAACACGAATAGAGCAGCAATACGAACCGCGATTCACTCGCGGATCCGCCGCAAAGTTAAGGGCGACACGGAGAGACCGCGCCTCGCGATCTATCGCAGCGTGAAGCACATCTACGCGCAGGTGATCGACGATCGTCTCGGCAAAACGCTCGTTTCCGCTTCGACGACCGAAAAGGATATGCGCGCCGGCAGCGGCGGCAATCTTGACGCGGCCCGTCGTATCGGCCAGACGATCGCCGAGCGAGCAATCGCCAAGGGAATCGAGCAAGTGGTTTTCGATCGTGGCGGCTATCTCTATCACGGCCGGGTGAAAGCCCTGACTGACGCAGCGAGGGCGGCTGGACTGAACAAGAACGAAGCCGTCGCCGAGCCAGAAGTCGAAGAGCCGGCTGCCGAACCCGAGCAACCGGCGGAAAAGAAGTCGAAGAAGAAGAACAAAGAATAGCTTATGAGACAACCCAAGCAACGCATTCCGGCGCAGGGACTCGACCTGAAAGATCAAGTGATCTCCATCAATCGCGTCACCAAAGTAGTCAAGGGCGGCAAGAACCTCTCGTTCGCGGCGCTCGTAGTGGTAGGCGATGAAGGTGGGCACGTTGGCTTCGGCACCGGCAAGGCGCGCGAAGTGCCCCTCGCGATCAAGAAAGGCATCGAGTCGGCCAAGAAGAACCTGATTCGCGTCCCGCTCATCAACAACACGTTGCCGCACCAGTTGATCGGCGAGTACGGCGCGGGCCGTGTTTTGGTGAAGCCGGCTTCGGAAGGAACGGGCGTGATCGCGGGTGGCGCGGTTCGCGCCGTGATGCAGGCCGTCGGCGTCCGCGACGTGCGCACGAAAGTGCTCGGTTCGACGAATCCGCACAACGTCGTGCGCGCCACGTTCGACGCGCTGCTGCGCATGAAAGATCCGATGGAGCTTGCGCGCTTGCGTGGTAAGCAGGTCGAGGAGATGTAGGTTTGAGATCTCAGATTTGAGATCTGAGATCTCAAAAGGAGAGTTATGCCGCGTAGAGCCAATTCAAACGATCAATCGCAAGGCAAGATTCGCATTCAGTACTATCGCAGCTTCATCGCTTCGCCGGTGACGCACAAGACGATCGTGCGCAGCCTCGGTCTGCGCAAGCTCAACCAGATCGTCGAGCGCCCGGACACCGACGCGATGCGCGGCGCAGTGGCGAAAGTGCCGCATTTGCTTCGAATCGTAACCACAGAAGGCACAGAGTAAAGACGCAAGAAGGCACAAGATGGCAATCAGTCTAAATACACTTAAGCCGGCCAAAGGATCGACGCACAAGAAAAAGCGAGTCGGTCGCGGACCGGGTTCGGGTCTCGGCAAAACTGCCGGCCGCGGAGAAAAAGGACAGAAATCGCGTTCGGGTTACTCGGCCAAGATCGGTTTCGAAGGCGGCCAGATGCCCCTTCATCGCCGTCTGCCGAAACGTGGTTTCACCAACATCTTCAAAAAGCGCTGGCTCGAGATCAGTCTCGCGTCGCTCGAGGAACATTTCGAGGCCGATGCCGAGATTACTCCCGAGGTGCTGCATGATCGCGGTTTGATCAAGAAAGCCAAGTACGACGTGGTCGTGCTCGGCAACGGCGAGGTTTCGAAGCCGCTGCGTGTTTCCGCGCATCGCTTCACTAAGAGCGCCCGCGAAAAGATCGAGAAGGCCGGTGGCGCAGTAAATCAGATTGGCGGATAATCTGGGTCGCATCCCAGGAGGAGAGTAATGGAGAAGTTTTTTGCCGCCGTTCGCAATATGTTCAATGTGCCGGATTTACGCCGGCGCATTTTCTTTACTCTCGGCCTGCTCGCGGTCTATCGCTTTGGCGCGCACGTCGGCGCACCGGGCATCAACAAGACGCGGCTCGACGAAGTTTGGCGTGACGTTGCCGGAACGCTGCTCGGCGTGCTCGACCTCTTCTCCGGCGGAAACTTCCGCACGATTTCAGTCTTCGCCCTCGGCGTCACCCCATACATCACCGCTTCGATCATCCTGCAACTGATGACCGTCGTCTCGCCGCAGTTGAAGAAACTGCAGGAAGAAGGCGAGATGGGACGGCAGAAGATCAACCAGTGGACGCGTTATTTGACCGTCGTGCTGGCGGCGATCCAAACGTCGTTCGTGGCCCACTGGCTACAGGTGAACGGCGTCGGCGCGCCTGGTTGGGGCTTCCGTCTCAGCACCGTGCTCACGTTGACGACGGGAACGATCTTCGTCATGTGGCTGGGCGAACAGATCACCGAACGCGGCGTCGGCAACGGCATCTCGTTGCTGATCTTTGCCGGTATCGTGATCGGCCTGCCGAACGGCGTGACCCAGGTTTTCAATCGTCTCCGTGGCGGCGACACGATGGAAACGATCGGCGTGATCGCGATGGTGATCGCGATGGTGCTGATCATCGCGTTTATCGTCTTCGTCGAATCAGCGCGGCGTAAGATCCCGGTCAGTTATGCGAAGCGGCACGTGGGCCGGCAAATCGTGGGCGGTCAACAGACCACCATGCCGCTGAAGATCAACATGGGCGGCGTGATCCCGGTAATCTTCGCTTCGTCCGTTTTGTCGATGCCGCAGAGTTTGCTGGCGGCGTTTCCACCCGATCCGCAGAATCCCAACACGTGGTGGGCCAAGATCTGGACCTTCTTCCAGACGTTCCATTCGAGCGATCCTTATTACGAGCTGATCTTCCTGTCGCTGATTCTTTTCTTCACGTTCTTCTACGTGTCGATCGTCTTCAATGTCGAAGAAGTGGCCGACAACCTGCGCAAGCACGGCGGCTTCATGCCCGGTATTCGTCCCGGACGCGCCACGGCTGAGTATCTCAATTCGATCCTGACGCGCCTGACCACGGTCGGCGCTATCTACCTCGCACTTGTCGCGTTCGTGCCGCAGTTCATGTTGAGCGGATTCAAGGTGGGGAGATTGCCGTTTATCGGTCCCTGGCTCGAAACGTTTGTCACTGCGACTCCCGGTCTCGCCTGGATTCCGAACGGAATGGGTTACCAGTTCTACTTTGGTGGCACGTCGCTGCTGATTCTCGTCGGCGTCGCGATGGACACTGTGGCCCAGATCGAGGCCCAACTTGTGATGCGCAACTACGAAGGCTTCCTGGGCGGTGGTGGCCGCTTGCGCGGACGGCGAGCCTGATCTCGACGCAAGTTTTAAGCAGTTTCCCGCAAAGGCGCAAAGACGCAAGGTAGTTGATCCAGGTTACTTTGCGTCTTTGCGCCTTTGCGGGAAACTTTCTCAACGAGAGTAGCCGCATGTCGAAGATCATAGTCCTGATGGGAGCGCCAGGCGCCGGTAAAGGCACGCAGGCGCGCTTGCTTCAAGAGCGTTTGCAACTGCCGCAGATTTCCACCGGCGACATTTTTCGCGCACTCAAAACTGCCCAGACTCCTCTCGCTCAGGAAGTCCGGACTCTCATGGAGCGCGGGCAGCTCGTGCCTGATGAGTTGACGATTCAGGTCGTCAAAGAGCGCACGTCGAAAGACGATTGCCGCGACGGTTACATTCTCGACGGTTTTCCCCGCACGCCCGCGCAAGCCGCCAGTCTCGAAAAACTCGCGGCCGAACAGGGCAAGGAGATCGTCGCGGTTCAGATCGACGTCCCCTGCGAGCTACTTGAAAAGCGGATGACCGGCAGGCGAAACTGTCCCGTGTGCGGTGAGATTTACAATATCTATTTCAAGCCGCCGAAGCACGACAACGTTTGCGACCACCATCCGGAAGCGCAATTGACGCATCGCGCGGATGACAATCCGGAGACGGTGCGCGCCAGGCTGGCGACTTACGAGGAACAGACGCGTCCTTTGATCGACTACTATCGCTCGAAGAACCTGTTGCACGTTGTCGATGGGACCGGTGAGCCGGAAGGTATTTACGAACAGATTGAACGGGTAGTGAAATGATTATCGGTAAGTCAAAACGGGAGCTCGAAAAGATGCGTGCGGCTGGACAGCTCGTGGGACAGGTGCGGAATCGCCTGCGCGAGATGGTCGAGCCGGGAATCACCACCATGGAACTCGATCGCTTCGCGGAGAAGATGATTCGCGACGCGGGCGCGCTCCCGACTTTCAAGGGGTACAACGGGTTTCCGTATTCGATTTGCGCTTCGGTGAACGAACAGATCGTGCATGGCTTTCCTTCTGACTATAAGTTGAAGGAGGGCGACATCTTTTCGATCGACTGCGGCGTGACTTTGGAGGGGTTTGTCGGCGATACGGCGACGACGATACCCGTCGGCAAGGTCAGCGAGGATCGGTTCCAGTTGATGCGGGTGACGGAGGAGTGTCTCGAACGGGCTATCAAGCAATGTGTTCCGGGGAACCACCTGGGCGATATTGGGTGGGCGGTGCAGGAGCATGCCGAAGCGCACGGCTACTCGATCGTGCGGGATTACGTGGGCCATGGTATTGGCCGTCGCATGCACGAAGACCCGCAGATTCCGAATTACGGCCGGCCAGGGCTGGGGCCGAAGATCAAGAGCGGGTACGTGTTCGCCATCGAGCCGATGGTGAACCTCGGGTCGCACCATACGAAGGTCCTGTCGGACGGTTGGACGGTCGTCACCGTCGATGGGCAGCCGAGCGCGCACTTCGAACACACCATCGCCATTACGGACGAGGGCCCCGAGGTCCTGACCATGGTGGAATCGGCGGTATCGGTCTGATCCGTGCTCTCTGCTTGGCAAACCCGAAACACGGATGTTATTATTCGCAGTTTGTCGGCAGCGTCGAAAACCCAATCTGAGAGGATATGGCGAAGGAAGAGGCTATTGAAGTCATGGCAAAAGTCTTGGAGACTTTGCCTAACGCTATGTTCAGGGTTGAGTTGGAAGACAGCCAGCATCAGGTGCTCGCGCATATTTCAGGAAAGATGCGCAAGCATTTTATTCGCATTCTTCCCGGTGATCGGGTCCTGGTGGAACTATCGCCTTACGATCTTAATCGGGGCCGAATTACATACCGGTATAAATAGACAGAGGTTCAAGTCATGAAAGTCCGTGCGTCAGTGAAAAAGATGTGCGACAAGTGCAAAGTCATCCATCGCAAAGGCGTGGTACGGGTGATTTGCGTCAATCCGAAACACAAACAGAGACAAGGATAATCGGGAAATAAGATGGCACGTGTAGCTGGAGTAGACCTACCGCCTAACAAGAGAGCCGAGATCGGCCTCACGTATATCTACGGCATCGGCCGTTCGCGTTCGAGTTCCGTGCTCAAGGAAGCCGGCGTCAATCTCGACACTCGCGTTCGCGATTTGAGTGAAGACGAACTGAGCCGGATTCGCGCGATCCTCGAGACGCAGGGCGAGATCGAAGGCGACCTGCGCAAGCGGGTGCAGATGGACATCAAGCGTTTGATGGACATCGGTTGCTATCGCGGTCTGCGGCATCGCCGTGCGTTGCCGGTGCGCGGCCAGCGTACGCACACCAATGCTCGCACTCGTAAAGGTCCACGGCGCGCCACCATCGCCAAGAAGAAGGCGCCCGGCAAGAAATAACAATTTGAGATTCGGGATCTCAGATCTGAGAGATATATGGCAAAAGCAGGCGGAAAGAAAAAGGTCTTTCGTAAGAAAGAGAAGAAGAACGTTCCCAACGGTATCGTTCATATCGCGGCGTCGTTCAATAACACGATGATCTCGATCACCGATTTGGAAGGTAACCTGATCGCGCAGTCGTCGGCAGGCGCGCGCGGTTTTCGCGGTTCGCGCAAAGGCACTCCGTTCGCGGCGCAGCAGGCGGCTTTCGAAGCGGCGAAGAAGGCGCACGAAGCCGGGATGCACCAGTGTGAAGTGAGAGTGAAAGGCCCGGGCGGCGGTCGTGAGTCGGCCATTCGCGCGATTGCCAATGCCGGTATTCGCGTCATTACGATTCGTGACACGACGCCGATTCCGCACAATGGGTGCCGGCCGCCGAAGCGGCGTAGAGTTTAAGGAGCTTTGTTCTTGGTTCTTTGTGCTTTGTTTGAAACAAAGGTCCAAGTACAAAGATCAAAGTTCAACGCAGAGTGAATAAACCCAAAGGATGAAGAGTCAGCGTCGTCAGGCGTGACTTGTAAACTTTTCCGTCTAACTTTAGACGTTTAGACTGGAGGCAAATTAGTTGGCTAGGTATAGAGATGCAGTGTGTCGCCTCTGCCGTCGCGAAGGCGCAAAGCTCTTTTTGAAGGGCGATCGTTGTTATAAACCGGCTTGCCCGATCGAGAAACGCGGCACTCAGCCGCCCGGACAGCACGGCAACTCGCTGCGGCGCGGCAAAGCGCTCGTTGGTTACGGCCAGCAGTTGCGTGAAAAGCAGAAGGTAAAGCGCATTTACTTCATTCTCGAAGGACAGTTTCGCAACTACTTCGAGCGTGCTGCCCGTATGAAAGGCATCACCGGCGAGAACCTGTTGTTCCTGCTGGAGCGGCGCCTGGATAACACGGTCTATCGCGCCGGTTTTTCCACCTCACGCCGTCAGGCACGGCAACTGGTGAATCACGGTCATATTCTGGTCAACGACCGGAAAGTAGATATCCCCTCTTTTCAGGTGAAGCCCGGCGACGTCGTCAGTGTGAAAGACGCCAGCCGGAAGAACGCGCACATCGAAGGCGCGTGGCAAACTGCGTCGGGCCGCGGACGCCCGTCGTGGGTTTCGGCTGACGGCGGCGACATGTCGGCGCGTGTAACCGGTATGCCGGTGCGTGACGACATCGATCGGATGATCAACGAGCAGCTCATCGTCGAACTTTATAGCAAGTAATTAACGGTGGTGGACCAGCCGGCGCGCGTCGCCTGTGGTCCACCCGATTGGTATTTCTTAGGAACCTGAGACGCTATGGCTATGGATCAAAATAATCTTTGGACGGGATTTCAAATGCCGCGCCGGTTGGCGGCAGACGCGGAGACCCTGACGGAACGGTACGGCCGCTTTTCGGCCCAACCATTCGAGCGCGGCTTTGGCACGACCGTCGGTAATTCGCTCCGTCGAGCGCTGCTCTCTTCGATCGAGGGTGCGGCTATTACAGCAGTCAAGATTGAAGGCGTGGAACACGAGTTCTCGTCGATCAAGGGCGTGGTGGAAGATGCCACCGACGTCATACTTAATCTCAAGCAGGTGCCGTTTAAGCTGCACAGCAGCGAACCAAAGACGCTGAGAATCAACAAGGAAGGCGCAGGTGAAGTCACCGCGGCGGACATCGAAGCCGATGGCGACGTCGAGATTCTCGATCCTTCGGTGCACATCGCGACCGTCAGCGACAATGGATCGTTGCGCGTCGAGATGCGGCTCAAGCGCGGACGTGGTTACGTCTCCGCCGATCGCAACTTCGACGAAGATCTCTCGCTCGGCTATATCCCGATCGACTCGGTGCACACGCCGGTCAAGAAGGTCAATTACAACGTCGAAGCCGCGCGTCTTGGTCAGAACACGGAATTCGACAAGTTGACGATCGAAGTCTGGACTGACGGCTCGGTTAAACCGGAAGACTCGATCGGTCTCGCGGCGAAGTTGATCAAGGATCACATGTCGATCTTCATCAACTTCGAAGAGGACACGGACGACTTCGCCTACGCGAAGATGGAGCGTCCGCCGCTCCCGCGCAACGACCAGTTGGATCGTTCGGTCGACGAACTCGAACTGTCGGTTCGTTCTTACAACTGTCTTAAGAACGCCGACATCCGCACGATTCGCGACCTGGTCCAGCGCACCGAGCGCGAGATGCTGGCGACGAAAAACTTCGGCAAGAAGTCGCTCAACGAGATCAAAGAGATCCTCAACGGCATGGGGCTCGACTTCGGCATGGAGTTTGACGAGCAAGGGAATCCGATTCCGGGCACGGGCGGCCGCGATGGCGCTGACCTGTCGGACTTCGCAGACGGTGATGACGAACAGTAAGGCGGCGTTATGCGACATCTAAAGGCACACAGAAAACTCGGTCGCACCAGCGAGCATCGGCACTCGATGCTGCGCAACCTGGCGACTTCGCTGATCAACTCTCGTGACGAGCGCATCGTCACCACCCTGCCGAAAGCCAAGGAGCTGCGGCCCTTCGTCGAGCGCGCCATCACGCTCTCGCGGCGCGCGCGCAGTGTTTCCGGGGATGGCGCCGACGCTCAAGCGTTGCACCTGCGCCGCCAGGCGGCCGGCTTTTTCCACGCCGGTAACACGGCGATGAAACCCGCCACCGGTAAGCGCGGTCAGTTGCGTCCGGCGCGCACCGCCGGCGTCGCCGCGTTGAAACGTCTCTTCGGCGAGTTGGGAGAGCGTTACAAGGATCGGCCCGGTGGTTATACGCGCATCCTGAAGCTGGGCCATCGCGATGGTGACGACGCGGAACTCGCCATCATCGAGCTGGTCGACAACCCGCGCGAAATTGAAGCCGTCGAAGCCGCGAAGAAACGCGCTGCCAAAGCTTCGAGCGCGAAGAAGAAGGGTAAGAAAGCAGCCAAGACTGAAACCGCAGATGCAGCGGACGAAACGGATCAGTCCGCGTAATCCGTCATCAGAGAACACATGGCTGCACGCAAAGAACAGAGCGAACCCACCGCGGCGAAGGCTTCCGTCAACATGGAGGAGCTGCGCGAGCTGATCGCGTTGCTGCGGGACAACGGGCTGGCCGAACTGGAACTCGAACGCGAAGATTTTCGTGTTCGACTGCGTCGTGAAGGGCTTGTCGCTGCGGCGCCGGTTCAGTATTCCGAACCGGTTGCGACAAACCCGGGACATCCCGCGCCAGCGCCAGTAGCTCAACCTGCTCCGCCTGCGAATCCCGCTCCGGCGGCGGCGCATCCGGGAGCGGACGCGGCCACCGAGGCTGCGCAGGATCAGGACCTGCACATCATTCCGTCGCCCATCGTCGGCACATTTTATCGTTCACCTTCACCCACCGCTGAGTCGTTCGTGAAGATCGGCAGCAACGTCGAGCCTGATTCAGTGGTCTGCATCATCGAGGCGATGAAACTGATGAACGAGATTCAGGCGGAGACGAGGGGCGAAGTGGTTAAGATTTACGTCGAGAACGGTCAGCCGGTGGAGTACGGCCAACCGCTCTTCGGCATCCGCAGTTAAGCCACAAAGAGGCACAAGAAGCACAATAACCATTTGTGTTTTTTGTGCTTTTTTGTGGTGGGGGGATCCCGATGGCCTTCAACATGCGCAAGTTCAAAAAGATCCTGATCGCCAATCGCGGCGAGATCGCTTGCCGCATCATCTGGACGTGCAAGGAGATGGGCATCAAGACCGTCGCCGTCCATAGCGACGTCGATCGCGATTCGCTGCACGTGCGTTTCGCCGACGAAGCTGCTTGCATTGGACCGGCGCCGTCCGCGCAGAGTTATCTCAACATCCCCGCCATCATCAGCACCGCCGAGATCTTCAACGTCGACGCGATTCATCCGGGCTATGGTTTTCTTGCCGAGTCGGCTTACTTCGCCGAGATCTGCGACGCCTGCAACATCAAGTTCATTGGACCACGCGCCAACGTCATTCGTTTGATGGGCGACAAGATCGAAGCTCGCAAGGCAATGATGGAAGCGGGCCTGCCGGTTGTGCCGGGAAGTGAAGGCGCGATCTCTTCCGAAGAAGAAGGCCGCAAACTCGCGCGCGACATCGGCTATCCGTTGATGGTCAAAGCGTCAGCCGGCGGCGGCGGGCGTGGCATGCGCATCGTGCGTAACGAAGCGGAACTCGGCAAGGCACTGGAAACAGCCTCGACGGAAGCCGCGGCGGCATTCAACGACGGCAGTGTTTACATCGAGCGTTACATCGAAAAGCCACGTCACATCGAGATCCAGGTGTTGGCAGACGAGTTTGGCGAATGTATTCACCTCGGCGAGCGCGAGTGTTCGATCCAGCGCCGGCACCAGAAGCTGATGGAAGAAGCGCCCTCGACAGTGCTGACACCGGAGTTGCGCAAGCAGATGGGTGAAGCGGCGGTCGCGGCGTGTAAGAGGATCGGTTACTCGAGCGCCGGCACGTTCGAGTTTCTGCTCGACGCGCACGGCAATTACTACTTCATGGAGATGAACACCCGCATCCAGGTCGAACATCCCGTGACGGAGATGGTGACGCTGGCCGACATTGTTCGCAATCAGATCAGAATTGCCGAAGGCGAGCACCTTGGCTACACGCAGGACGACCTGTTGATCGTCGGGCACTCCATCGAGTGCCGGATCAACGCCGAGAACCCGGAAACTTTCGCCCCGTCGCCGGGGACGATCACCGCGTTCAACCTGCCGGGCGGACCGGGTGTTCGCGTCGACACGTTTGTCTATTCCGGCTACCGTGTTTCGCCCTTTTATGATTCGCTGATTGCGAAGCTGATTGTCCACGCGCGTACGCGTGACCTTGCAATCGCGAGGATGAAACGGGCCCTGGACGTGATGGTTGTGGAAGGCATCAAGACCACGATCCCGTTGCACCAGAAGATCATGGACGACCCGCGGTTTCGCAAAGGCGACATCGGGACAGACTTCATGGAGTATTTTCTGGCGCGAAACGGCCGGGCGGGCGCCCAGCGGGCATAACCCGATTGATGCTGGGTGGTGTCTGGGTTCAACTCGGCGTTCTCTGCGTTCCTTGGGGGCCTCTGCGTAAACTTCACTTTAGGCGTGTTTAAACGCAGAGCACACAGAGACACGCGGAGAACGCCAAGCAAAATAAGACACTATCTGATGCTGCGGCGGGTTGCCGATTCAGCAAGCGTTCCCTATAATATCCGACTTTTCTATGGCGATTTGGGTCGTCTGAGAGGTAAACGACAATGTCACATGCAGTTATCAAGGCCGGCGGCAAACAGTTTGTGGTCGAGCCAGGGCAAACGATTCGCGTTCCGTCAATCGAAGCTGAAGCCGGCAGTTCGATTCAGTTCGACCCGTTGTTGATGGCCGGCGCCGACGGCGACAAGGTCTCGGCGACGGTGGTATCGCATGGCAAAGACCAGAAAGTCGTGGTCTTCAAGAAAAAGCGGCGCAAACAGTACAAGCGGACGCGCGGGCATCGGCAAGGTTACACGACGCTGAAAATTGATTCGATTGGATAGTTGGTGCTTTGTACTTGGTGTTTTGTGCTTTGTTCGCTTCCGGACCCGACTCGTAGATCTCAAACGGTAAACTAGCGAACAAGAACAAAGCACTAAGTGCAAAGCTCAAAACGGAGTTTCAAATGGCACATAAAAAAGGCGTTGGCTCATCTCGAAATGGCCGCGATTCGCAGGCGCAACGGTTGGGATTAAAGAAGTTCGGCGGCGAGCGCGTGCTCGGCGGCAACATCATCGCGCGGCAGCGCGGCACCAGGTGGAAGCCCGGCAACAATGTCGGAAGAGGGAAAGATGACACGCTTTTCGCGTTAATTGACGGCGTCGTGAAATTTGAGGACAAAGGCCGCGGCGGTAAGTTCGTCAGCGTTTATCCCCTGGAGCAAACTGCTGCTTAGAAAACATGCTTTGGAAGTTCGCGACGCCTGAGCAGCATGGGATGCGCGCTTAGGCGTCGTTTTCAATTTAGATGTTTATCGATCGCGCCAAGATCCACGTGCATGGGGGAGACGGAGGTAACGGTGTTACTGCTTTCCGGCGCGAGAAGTTTGTGCCGCGCGGTGGCCCATCCGGCGGCGACGGTGGACGCGGCGGCGACGTGGTTCTCGTAGCGGATGCGTCGCTGAACACGCTGCTGCACCTGCGCTACAACCCGCGTCACGTTGCGGATCGCGGGCTGCACGGCGAAGGCTCGAATCGTTCAGGCCGCGAAGGCGGAGACTTGATTGTTCGTGTTCCGGCAGGAACGCAGATCTTTGACGCTGACACAGGCGACTTGTTGCACGACCTGAGTCACGATGGCGCTCGCTGGCTCGCAGCCCGCGGCGGCCGTGGCGGATTCGGCAACGCGCACTTCACGAGTTCGACTAATCGCGCGCCGCGTTATCACCAGAACGGCAGCAAGGGCGAAGAGCGTGAGCTGCAACTCGAACTGAAGCTGCTGGCGGACGTCGGTCTCGTCGGTTTTCCGAACGCAGGCAAGTCGACGTTTATTTCGACCGTGTCCGCCGCGCGTCCGAAGATCGCGGACTATCCGTTCACGACCTTGGAACCGCATCTCGGCGTCGTGGACGCCGGCGACTTTCGCACGTTTGTGATCGCCGACGTTCCCGGTTTGATCGAAGGCGCGCACGAAGGCGCGGGACTGGGCGATCGCTTTCTGCGGCATATCGAGCGGACGAAGTTGTTGCTGCATCTCGTGGACGTTTCGTCGTTGCCGCAACAGGAACCGGTCGCAGCTTACGAGACGGTGAATCGCGAGCTTGCTTCATACAACGAAGAGCTGGCGACGAGACCACAGTTTGTAATAGCGACCAAGATCGACGCGCTCGACGATCCGGAAAGGTTAGCGTCGTTGCGCGAGCGAGCTGAGAAAGATGGTAAACCGTTCTTTGCGATCTCTTCGGCCACTGGCGCCGGTGTTCGTGAACTGGTCCACGCCATGACGGCGAAACTCGACGAGTTGAGCAAAGAAAGCCGCAACGACACGGTAGAGCTGGCCCTGTAGGAGATGATGGACGCTCGAAAGCGGATCGCCTTGTATGGCGGAACATTCGATCCGATCCATTTGGGCCATCTCGAGATCGCGCGCAAAGTTTTAGAGTTGTTTGAGATTGAGAAAGTGTTGTTCGTTCCGGCCCAGGTCGCGCCGCATAAAGTCGGACGGCCTGTAACCGAGCCGATACATCGCTATGCGATGCTGGCGTTGGCCACGCAGCACGATCCGCAATTGTCGATCTCGACTTTCGAACTCGACGCTCCGGATCGGCGTTACACGGTCGACACGGTCGCTCATTTTCAAAAGGCTTTCGGCGCCGAGACCGAGCTCTTTTTCATCATGGGCGCCGACTCGTGGTCGGAGATTCAAACGTGGCGTGAATGGCAACGGTTGTTGACGATGGTCAATCACATCGTCGTTACCCGGCCGGGATACGAAGTTGCGGAGACACCACTAGGCGCGCGCGTATTATTCACGGATGCGGTGATGAACGACGTTTCGGCCACCAGCATTCGCCGGTTGGCGCGCGCAGGGCGCGTGGCTGAAGTGGCGGGACTGGTGCCTGAACCAGTCGCGGAATACATCAGGAAGTACGAGATTTATCGAGATACGAATGAAACAAAACTCAACGGTTAAAGAGCAATCCCTGAATCCGCAACCCTCCGTGCGGTCCGATCCTCAAGCGGCGACGGAAGCTGTTCTCGACGAACGGGTCTATGCGGCGTTGCATGCGGCGGGCGAGAAGAAAGCGATCGAGCCGGTACTGCTCGATCTGCGCGAGATCGCGAGTTTCACCGACTACTTCGTGATCGTCGGCGGGCAGAACGAGCGGCAGGTGCAGGCGATTGCCGACGAGATTTACGAGCAACTGAAGAAGGCGGGCTCCGCGGCGGCGCGCGTCGAAGGTTACAAGACTGCCGAGTGGATCCTGCTCGACTACGGCGACTTCGTCGTCCATGTATTCGAACAGAAGGCGCGCAAGTTCTACGACCTGGAACGATTGTGGCGCGAGTCGAAGCGAGTCGAGTTGCCGGCTGAATTTCAGGACGAAAGCACGAGGTCTTTGAGAACCGAATCGTGATCGAACTCTTTGCGCGCTCACCCGGAATGCGCGAGGCGGTTGGTCTCGCGGAGCGTGTGAGTCGCACCGATTCGAACGTTTTAATCACGGGCGAATCGGGCAGCGGAAAGGACGCTGTGGCCTCGTTCATTCACTTGAATTCGAGGCGTGCGTCGCAGCCGTTCGTGAAGATCGATTGCGCGACGTTGCCGGGCGCGCTGCTCGAAGCGGAACTCTTCGGCTACGAGCGCGGCGCGTTTACCGGAGCGAATGAGGCCAAGCCCGGCCGTTTCGAAGCTGCGAACAAGGGAACGATCGTGCTTGACGAGATCGCGCACCTCTCGACGGACGCGCAGGCAAAGTTGCTGCGCGTTATCGAAGCGCGTGAGTTTGAACGGCTGGGTGGACGCAAGACGATAAAGCTCGACGCGCGTTTGATTGCGTTGACGAATGTCGATCTCGAAGGCGCAGTGAGACTGCGTCGTTTTCGCGAGGATCTCTTTTATCGTCTGAACGTGCTTCATATCGCGGTGCCGCCTTTGCGCGAACGCAAAGAAGATCTTTCTAAATTGATTGCAGACTTCGTGAAGCAGTATGCGGCGAAACATGGCCGCAAGGTCGAACGTGTTTCCCCCGCTGCGCTGAAGCTGCTCAACGCTTACGAGTTTCCGGGTAACGCGCGCGAGCTGTCGAACATCGTCGAGCGCGCTGTGATCGTCGCGACCGGTAAAGCGATCGAAGAACAGGATTTGCCGCCAGGAGTGATTGCGGCGGTGAACGAGCAGCGACGGCGAGAGCAGCCGTTGAGTCTCGCGCAAATGGAAGCCGCTTACATCGCGCAGATGCTCGCGGCGACGAAAGGCAACAAGACCGAGTGCGCGCGCCTTCTCGGGATCAGCCGCAAAAACCTCTACGAGAAGATTGCGCGCTACGAGCTGCTTTAAATGCGCTTCCGGATCATTTGGCCAGGGAAGACTCGAGATGCCAGGTTGCGCGCGCTCGTCGACGATTACACGGAACGGCTGTCGCATTTTGTGCGCTGCGAAGTGACTGAGCTACGAGAACTCGGACGGGTTGATAAGGCGGGCATCGCGAAGGAGACCAAACGCATCTCAGACGGACTTCGTCCCGGTGCGGTAACGGTGCTGCTGGATCCGGAAGGTTCGGAATGGACGTCGCAGCAACTGGCCGACCAGGTCAGAAGTTGGGAAAGCAGCGGTATCAAGGAAGTCGCATTTATAGTTGGTGGACCGCACGGCGTAACGCCGGAGTTGACAGCAAGAGCGGACAAGCGCTGGTCGCTTTCACGACTGACGCTGACGCACGAGATGGCGCGAGTGCTTTTGTTGGAGCAGTTGTATCGGGCGTACACGATCGTTCACGGTCTGCCGTATCAAAAGTGAAGCCGGGCGGGGACTGGCACTATCAAGTAGGGTTTGGAGGGGCAAAATAAATAATGGATAAGAGGCGCACTAAAGTTTTCCGGGACAAGTTATTGGGCCGTCGCGAAGGACTGGTTGGCCAGGTGCAGGCGGCCGAGCTTTATAGTCGGGAACGCGACGCCGAGGCCACACAGGATCCGGCCGATATGGCGGCGAATGCTTATACGAAAGAGTTGCTGGTGTCGATGTCTGACAACGATCGCCAGTTGCTCAATTTGATTGACGAGGCTCTCGAGCGAATCGAAGCATCTGGTTATGGAAAGTGTGTTCACTGTGGCGAAGCTGTCCCCGAGAAGCGGCTTGACGCCGTGCCGTGGGCGCGAAACTGCGTTCGTTGCCAGGATCTGCAAGAGCGTGGATTACTCGGCGAAGACGACGACTAATCGCGCGCTTCAGTTGAGATGAAATAACGGCCTCCTCGAACAATTTCGGGGAGGCCGTTGTGGTAATTCCCTTTGTGGTAATTAAGGTATGTTCCTCACCGACTCCTTATTGTCGATTCTTTATCCGCAGTCGTGCCGGATTTGTGGCGCGAGTGTCGAGCGACGCCGTTACGGTGTCGCGTGTGAATCGTGTTGGAAGAAAACGCAGATCTGTGAGAATCAGGGTGCAGTCGGATGGTACGAAGGGGCGCTGCGCGAATCTGTTCTATTGTTAAAGCGGCAGCCGTATCTTGCGCCACACCTGAAAGACCTTCTGGTCGAGGCAGGTAAGTTGTTAGATCCAGTCACCCGGATCGTTCCGGTGCCTCTTCACGACGACCGATTACGGACGCGTGGATTCAATCAGGCGGCGATCATTGCCCGCGAATTATCGCGGGCGCTCCGAGTGCCACTCGACGAAACGAGCCTCATCCGGGTCTCGTCAGCAGAAAAATACCGCACCGGTCTCGATGCAAAAGGCCGCCGCGAAACCGTAGAAAAAGCGTTTGTCGTGCGTCGTAAACGGCTGATCGCGGGCGAAGAAATTCTGCTGATTGACGACGTATTTACTACGGGCGCAACCGTTTCCGCGTGTGCGGACGCCCTCATTTCAGCGGGCGCTAAATCGGTGTTAATTATGACCCTTGCACGGGCGAGACAATAACTAATCTTTGACACTCTCTTCGACGCTCGCGTAATATCAGCCGTACTATGAATGGACGGGTTTTAGTCCTGAATACCTCCTTCGAGCCGATTAACGTGTGCACGGAGAGGCGCGCGGTAGTCATGATCTTCAAGGGGGTAGCCCGGGTGGAAGAGCACAACGGGCACATGCTGCACTCGCAAAGACTGTCCATTCATGCACCGTCGGTAATCCGTCTGACGGAATATATCCACATACCGTTCGAGCGTCGCTCACTATCGCGCAAGAACATCCTGCTGCGCGATCACTCGACCTGCCAGTATTGTGGCAAGCAATATCCGCCGTCGGAGTTGACCCTGGATCACGTCCAGCCGCGCTCGCGTGGAGGCGAGTCGGCATGGGATAATCTGGTAGCTTGCTGCAAGCGGTGCAATCATAAGAAAGGCAACCGGACTCCCGAGGAGTCGGGGATGCATCTGCTGCGGCGGCCGCGCGGGTTTTCACTGCATGTCAACCGACAAATTATGCGGTATCTTGGTAGGGCAGATGAGACCTGGCGGAAATACCTGTTTTACGAATCGAACACCCGAGAATAAACTGGACCCACTGGAAAAGAGGACACTATGAGTCAAACAATACTGGCTATCGCGGGGCTGGGACCCACCGAGATGGTTCTGATCCTGGCGGCAATCTTTCTGCTCTTCGGCGCTACTCGGCTGCCGCAGTTGGCAAAGGCATTGGGCCAAAGCAAACGCGCGTTCAGAGAAGGACTGGACGAAGCGGAGCGTGAGCCGGCCCCGAAAGAGATTAAGGAGTAAGATTGGTCTTTGATCTTTGTGCTTAGAACTTTGTGCTTGGATTCTTAACAAAGCACAAAGAACAAAGTACAAAGATCCAATGGTCAATGACTGTGAGCTTTTTGCCCAACGACTAACGTTGCTTTCACCGAAAGCGCGAACTCCGCCTCATGTCTTTCATCGTTGATTATTCGAGAGATTTCGCGGGATAGATCTGCTCTCATACTCTCAGGCACGAGCGCGAGCCAGGCGGGCATCAGGAACTCAGCCACCAGCGGCGAATTTAAAAACTGCTCTCCCGATTCGTAATCAAATTCTTCGATGCGTGTCCACGTGGTCACGTCTCGCAAACCTTCATCCTCAGCCATCTGCTCGACGTCTGAAACCGTGGGCAGCGCGTTAATCAACTGTTCCACGGATGCTTCCTGATCCGCGAGTCCCGTGTTGTGCAGTGCTTCCCAATAGACGGAGAAGAACTCGCCGAAGCTCGAGGCAGTCGGCAACGCGAAAGCGATCGTTGCGCCTGGGCCGGCGACGCGCACCAGTTCCGAGAACACGCTCGGCACTCTGTGACTGGGAATCAACGACGCGTTAGCGACGACCAGATCGAATTGGTTGTCGGGAATCGTGAGCGAGTCGAGCTGGACGTGGCTGAACCGCGTCTGCTCGTTGGTGGCGGTTGCTTTTGCCTGGGCCAGTTCGAGACATTCGGCGTTTTCGTCTACGCACAGAAATTCGAGTTTCTCGTTGGCGCGTTCCTGGAGCGCTATTGCGTGTCCGCCGGTTCCGGCCGCCGCGTAAAGCACCTTTCCTTCTTCCGGCAGCGTGATGTATTCGTCGATCAGTTCGGCGAAACGCTCGCCCCAATCCGGCGCGATAAACAGGTCTTGTAAGAAAGCCAGTTCCTTGTCTGATTTATTGCTCGTGTTCATCTGCTTCAAAGTATTTCCGGCCTCGTAGTTGAGGCGGTAAACATTCCATCTCTTCCTTTGCTTCGGGATCGTTGTGTACGTAGCGATAATCTTTGCCGTAGCCGATGTTTTTCATCAGTGGGGTTACGGCGTTTCGCAGGTGTAACGGCACTGGTTCACGTGACGTTTCGGCAGCGTCAGTTGCGGCGGCGAAGTAAGCGCTTTTGATTGCGTTCGACTTCGGCGCCCTGGCTAAGTAGATCACTGCTTGCGAGAGTGGGAACAGTCCTTCCGGAAGTCCGATCAGTTGCACGATGTCGGCTGCGGCGGCTGCCTGGACCATCGCTTGCGGATCGGCGAGTCCGATGTCTTCCGAAGCGAGAATGCACAAGCGGCGAGCGATGTAGATCGGATCCGCGCCGCCTTCGATCATTCGTGCCAGCCAGTAGAGCGAAGCGTCGACGTCGGAGTTGCGGAGAGACTTGATGAGCGCGGAGACCAGGTTGTAATGTTCTTCGCCGCCTTTGTCGTAGGCGTAGTGCGCGCGGCCTAGTGCTTCGACGACTGTTTGTTCGGTGACGGTGCGAGCCCCGTTTGCGTCGGGTGCTGTTGATTCGACTGCGGCGTCGAGTGCTGTCAGTGCGACGCGAGCATCACCGCCGGCAGAATGCGCGATGCGGTCCAGCAGTTTTTCCGGGATCGATGGGTTGTAACTCGCGAGGCCGCGCTCGGCGTCTTCAAGGGCGCGGCGCAATACGAACTTGATTTCGTCTTCTGATAGTTGATTGAGAACTAATACGCGAGAGCGCGAGAGCAGCGCGCCGGTTACTTCGAACGACGGGTTTTCAGTAGTGGCGCCGATCAACGTGACGGTGCCGTTTTCCACCGCGTGCAGGAGCGCGTCCTGTTGCGCTTTGTTGAAGCGATGAATTTCGTCGATGAAGAGTACGGTGCGTTTGCCGTAACTCATTTCGGTCTTCGCTTGCTGGATTGCTTCGCGCAGATCTTTCACGCCGGAAAAGACGGCGGACAAAGCGATGAAACGAAGGCCGCTGTTTTCGGCGAGCAAGCGAGCGAGAGTTGTCTTGCCCGTGCCGGGCGCGCCCCAGAGAATTAACGAAGGCAACGCGCCGCCGCGGTCGACGAGCTTTCGCAGGATGCGTCCTTCGCCGACGAGGTGCTCTTGGCCGACGAACTCCGCGAGCGATCGTGGGCGCATGCGTTCGGCGAGCGGCGCGCCGTCCAGTGGGACAGACTCTGCCGTGTCGTCGCTAAACAGGCTTCGGGTTGAATTCCATCGGTCCATGGCGTTCGAAAGTATGTATAATTATCGCCGAAAAGACTTAAACGCGCGACCAGCAAAATCACGGAACCGAAGAATTCGACCGCTATTTTTATGGGTAAAGTATGCAGAATCTTCAAGGGAACGCGATTGGCGGAATCTGCGTATAGTTGGCGTGCTTGAGAGCCGGTAATTGAAGGAGCGATGGGAGAAAGGCGATGAAGGACGCAAATGACGTTTTGAGAGTTGTGGGGATGATACTCCTCGGACTCTTTGTATTCTCGGTAGGAGCGCCGCTGGTCTTGAAGCTGGCGGGATTCACATTCGGCATCATTACTGGATTAATCGGCCTGGCGATACTGTTGATAAAAGTAGCAGTCGTCCTGGCCATCGGTTATCTAATCCTTGTCGGTATTCGTGCCCTGCTGCGTTAACCCTGTGCATAGGCAATCGGGAGTTTGTTGCTCCTCTCCCGATTGCCCTCCTGCCTATCCTGCCCCTCACAACTGTCTATATTAAAAGTTGACCTGTCGATTGGCTTGTGGGATTATGCTCTCGATTTTCACCTCACCTGAAAGAAGAAGAGAGATGACACCAGAACAACGACTTGATCGAACCGAACGAATTCTGAAGCTGATGATTCAGGCGGGCTACCGAACTCGCAAGGAGTTGCGCGAGGAAGCGCGGCAACAGAAAGAGAACTTTCGCGAGAACAGAGAGATGATTCACATGTTGATTCAATCTCAAATGGAAACATCTGAAAAGATGTCCAAACTGGCCGATAGTAAGGCAGAACTCGACAAGGAGATGGCCAAGCTCGCCGAATCAGACCGGCTGATGCGCGAGATGTTTACCTCACGTAAGCGTCGAAACGGAAAGTCAGATTAACCCCCCTGACTTTTCTCCTAAACATTAAATCGGAAATGGACTACATCGCCCTCTTGCATGAGGTAGTCTTTGCCTTCCAGTCTAAGTAATCCTTTTTCTCGCGCTGTTGCGTAGGAGCCGGCGGAGATCAGGTCGTGGTAGGTGATCACTTCGGCACGGATGAAGCCGCGTTCGATGTCGGAATGGATTGTGCCCGCGGCGTTTTGGGCGCGGGTGCCCTGGGGGATGGTCCAGGCGCGCACTTCTTTTTCGCCCGCAGTTAAGAATGACATCAGGCCGAGCAGGTGATAGGCGCTTTTGATCAGTTGGTCAACGCCACTGGTCGAGACTTTCAAACTCTGTAGATAGTCGAGCCGTTCTTCAGGCGGCAGTGCTACCAACTCCGACTCGAGTTGCGCGCAGATCACGACGCATTCCGCAGCCTCCTTCGCCGCGACTTCACGCACCGCATTCACGAGCTTGTTTCCTTCGTGATCGGCGAGCGTGGCTTCGTCGACGTTCGCGGCATAGATCGTCGGCTTCGTGGTGAGCAGAAAAAAGTTGCGAGCGATCGCGCGCTCGTCATCCGTCAACGTGACTGTCCTCGCCGATCGTCCCTGCTCGAGCGCGGGTTGGATCTTGTCCAGCACCTCCAACTCAGCGCGCGCAATCTTGTCGCCACTTTTCAAAGTCTTTAACGCCTTCTCGCGCCGGCGTTCGACGGTCGCGAGATCCGCAAGCGCGAGCTCGATCTGAATCGTCTCGATGTCGCGCACCGGATCGACCGACCCTTCCACGTGAATCACGCTGTCGTCTTCAAAACAGCGGACCACCTGCACGACAGTATCCGTCTCGCGAATGTTCGCCAGAAACTGATTGCCAAGCCCTTCGCCCTTTGACGCGCCGCGCACAAGCCCGGCAATATCGAGAAACTCGACAGTCGCCGGCACGATCACCTGAGTCTTGACGAGTCGCGCCAACGGCTCCAGCCGTTCGTCGGGAACCGAAACGACGCCGACATTCGGCTCGATCGTCGCGAAAGGATAATTCGCCGCCAAAGCGGACGTTTGCGCCGTAAGGGCGTTAAAAAGTGTCGATTTGCCCACGTTGGGCAGACCCACGATGCCTGCTCTTAACATTGTTTGCCTCGGGACGAAAGCTAACCTATCTTGCCGCGGATGTCGATCCCGGTATAATTCCCCTTCCGACAAATGATTGCTTCTTTAGCACTCGCCTTATTGGTTACCTTCAGCGGTACCGTCGCCACGTACCTCTACGATGAAAAAGCATCGTTGGGGGCGCGATTGTGCTCGGGTGTTTGCCTCGGACTGACGGCATTCAGCCTGATTGCATTTCTGGTTGCTTCACTGGTTGGATTAACACCAGCAGCGATAATCATCAGCGCCGCGATCTGTTGCAGCCCGCTTGCGCTCGTCGGCGACCCCGCAACGAAGACCCATTTAAAACAGGATCTGCAAGCAGTCTCGAACGCCACCCGACGCCTGTTTACCCGCCCCGACGCGCAATCGATCGGTTACTTCCTTTTTTACGCCGCCACGATCGTGATCCTGTGGAAAGTATTCGACCGCGCGGTGATGGAAGACGCAACCGGCATCAGCACCGGCCTGCTGAACAACTTCGGCGATCTTCCGTTTCACCTGAGCGTCATCACGAGCTTCGCCTACGGCAACAACTATCCGCCGGAAGATCCGACCTACGCCGGCGTCAGGTTCACCTATCCTTTTCTTTCCGACTTCGCCTCCGCGATCTTCGTCCGTTGCGGTGCGAGCTTGCGCGACTCGATGTTCATCGTGAGCTACATGCTGGCGGTGGCGTTTGTGGGGTTGGTCCATCGATGGGCATTGGTGCTGTTGCGCGACCGGCTGGCGGCGATTCTCACGCCGTTGATTGTCTTGTTCAATGGCGGCCTGGGTTGGACGTTGTTATATAGCAAGGCGATGACTGACGCGCAGGGTCTCTGGGGCGTGCTGGTGAACCTGCCGCCGTCGTTCACCGTGATTCCCGATAGTATTTGGCGCTGGGGCAATGCCGTCTCGACGCTGCTCGTGCCGCAACGCGGCTTTCTGATGGGATTGCCGTTGGCGGTGATCGCGTTCACGCAATGGTGGTTGGCGACCGAAAAAGAGAGCGACGCAGCAAAGCGCGAGACCGAGCGCGCCAAGTCAAAACAACGCCGCCCTGCGCCCGCGCCCGAACCACCGAGCCGCTTTCCATTGCGCACGCGCCGGATGATGGCGGCGGGCGTTGCTGCCGGACTGTTGCCCCTCGTCCACGCGCACAGCTTCGTCGCCGTGATGGGGATGGCTGCGTGTCTCGCGTTGATCCACATTCGCTGGCGTGAGTGGTTTGCATTCTTCGCGGTGGCCTCGGCGATCGCCATTCCGCAGTTGCTGTGGTCCACCATGAACAGCGCCGTCGATGCGAGCACGTTTTTCGCGTGGCACCTGGGCTGGGATCGCGGCGAGGAAAACCCGATCGTCTTCTGGTTCAAGAACACCGGGTTCTTTATTCCGTTGATCTTCGCGGCGATTCTGTTGCGGTTTGACGGCTACCTGGTCGGGAAACGGCTGCTGATGTTTTACCTGCCGTTTACGCTTTGCTTCATTATTCCCAACTTCGTAAAGATGGCGCCGTGGATCTGGGACAACATCAAGATCCTTTATTACTGGTGGCTCGCCTCAGCGCCCCTTGTCGCGCTGCTGCTGGCAAAGCTGTGGCAACAAGGGCGGACTCGGAAAGTCATTGCCGGGCTGCTTTTTGTCTGCATCACGTTGGCGGGCGCACTCGACGTGTTTGGCATCGCGTTTCGCTCGGTCAAGTATGACGTGTTTGATGCTGCAGGCGTGCAGTTTGCGGAGAAGGTCAAACAACGCACTGCACCACGTTCGTTGATCATTCATGCGCCGGTTCACAACACGCCGGTTTTCCTCACGGGCCGCCGATCGTTGATGGGTTATCCGGGGCACATCTGGACGCACGGGCTCGAATTCATGCAACGCGAAGGCGAGATAAAGCGGATCTATCTCGGCGCGCCTGACGCGATGCAGTTATTGAAAACCTACGAGGTCGATTATGCTGTGGTTGGACCACTGGAACGGATCGTCACTCCACCAAACGAACAGTTCTTTTCGCGATTTGAGAAAGTAGAACAGGTTGGCGAGTACAGTCTCTACAAAATCAGGTAAGAAGGCGAAAGCGCACAAGTTTGCGCCCGATAAAGCTCCTGCTGCTCCCGTGGCCGTGGGAGTGCCCGATATACCGGAACGCGCGTGGCAGATAAGCGTGCTCGCGATCATGCTGATCGCCGCGGCCCTGCGGCTATACGATCTGAATCTCGTCCCGCTGCATCACGACGAAGGCGTCAACGGCAACTTTCTCGTCAGGCTCGTTCGCGACGGCGCTTATCAATACGATCCCGAAAACTATCATGGCCCAACACTCTATTACTTCTCAGCCATAATTCCCTGGATCACAAAGGTGTTGTTTGGCGACGCAGCCCGCGACAACTATGGAATGACGACGTTCACGATTCGTCTCATCCCGGTGCTTTTCGGACTGGGGACGGTTGGTCTCGTCTTCATGCTACGGCGACGCCTCGGAACGATCGGCACGCTTTCCGCGGCGCTGATGCTGGCCGTTTCGCCCGGCGCCGTTTATCTCTCGCGTTACTTTATTCACGAGACGCAGTTTGTCTTCTTTACGTTAGGCATCGTCGTCGCCGCGCTTCGTTTTTACGAAACGCGCAACCCGACTTACCTGATCCTCGGCAGCGCTTCGGCTGCGTTGCTGTTTGCGACGAAAGAGACGGCGTTTGTCTCGGTTGGTGTGTTGCTTATCGCGTTTGGATCGACGCACGTTTACCGGTGGCTGTATCGATCAGTCATGGGCCAGCCGTCGCACAAGGGTCGTAAACAAGCTCCGCAACAAAACCCATTCAGGCGTTTTATCGACGAAATGGGAACGGCCAATCTCGTGCTCTCGATCGTGCTGGCCGTCATAGTTTTTATCTTCCTCAACGTTGCCTTCTACACGTCGTTCTTCAAACACTCACAAGGTTTTTACGATGCGTTCAAGACGTTTGAGATCTGGAAGAAAACAGGCGAGACGGCGCACGTTCATCCGTGGACTCAGTATGTAGTCTGGCTGGCTTCACAGGAAGGGCCGATTTTCTTTACCGCCATCATTGGCGCGGCTCTCGTCGTTCTAAAACCGAAGAACACGTTCGCCCTGTTCTCAGCCTTGTGGGCGTTTGGCCTGATTGCCGCTTACATGTTGATCGGGTACAAGACGCCGTGGCTGGTGTTGAACTTCGTCATTCCCCTCGCGTTGATTGCGGGTTACGCGCTCCAGGTTGTTTACGATCTTGCCGGCGGACAGGTACGGATAGTCGCGATGCTGATAAGTATCTTGATCGTCGTAGGCGTTTATCAGAGCATCGATCTGAACTTCGTCAACTACGACAACGACAAACCGAAATACGTCTATGTTTACGCGCACACGAAGCGCGGACTGCTCGACTTGGTGAAGAATGTCGAACAGATCGCGGCAGAGAAAGAAGGCGCAACCACCGGCATCACGATTCTCAGTCCTGATTACTGGCCACTGCCCTGGTACTTTCGAAACTTCACGCGTACCGGATACTACGGCCGCATGGGCCCTTCGACTGAGCCTCTCATCATCGCCAACGTGAACCAGAAGGATGAGATGGAACAAAACTTCGGCCATCTCTACCGGCAAGTTGTGTCGAAAGACCCGGACGGCGCCTACGAACTTCGCCCCGGCGTCCGGCTGATTCTCTACGTCCGGCGCGAGGGTTTATGACCCAAATTTTAAGCGCCTGTGGATAACTTTGCGCTTCACACCAATTAGCCCATACTCACTTGATGTTGTGGTTGACATTCTAAGCGACTCGCACTTATAGTGGCTCACCCGTCGTACGCTCTTCGGAAACCTGGACCCGAGCTTCCGGAGTTGGCCGCAACAAGAGCTGTTTAGAGCTAATGTTCAAACTGCAACGCCTGGAAATCACTGGCTTTAAATCCTTCGCCGATTACACCGAAATAATCTTCACCGGAGACGGCATCACTGCCGTCGTTGGCCCTAATGGTTGCGGCAAGAGTAACGTCGCCGATGCCATTGCCTGGGTTCTCGGCGAGCAACGCGTCAAGCACTTGCGCGGTGGCGAGATGAAAGACGTCATCTTTCAAGGATCGCGCAATCGTCCCCCGAGCGGCATGGCGGAAGTGGTCATGCACCTGGTCCGTGACGAGGTCGACACGCCCGAGCCGGACATCGACGACATCGATTCCAAGCTAGAGAAGATCGACGATCAATTAGTTCAATCCGCGTCCGAAAACACAGATAACACGGATGCAACAGATACAAATCAACCCTCATATAAACGACACTGGCGGCGCCGCAATCTCGCGCTCGAGTTTGCGCCCGGCGAAGCTGTCTCGGTAACGAGAAGACTCTATCGCTCAGGCGAGAGCGAATACCTGCTGAACAACAAGATCTGCCGTCTGCGTGACATCCAGGATCTCTTCTCCGGCACCGGTCTCGCCGGCGGTCACTACGCCATCATCGAGCAGGGACGCATCGGCCAGATTCTTTCGGCCAAGCCGATGGACCGCCGCACCATCATCGAAGAAGCGGCCGGCATCACGAAGTTTCGCGTGCGTCAGCGCGCCACCGAAGCGCGGCTCGAATCTGCACGCGGCAATCTCTCGCGTATTTCTGACATCGTCGCCGAGATCGATCGCCAGGTGAACAGCCTGCGCCGCCAGGCTGCGAAGGCTCGCCGTTACGGCGTCCTGCGCGAAGAACTGCGCGAGCTTCTGCGGCACGTCTATGTCGCCGAAGATCAGAAACTCGGCGCCGTTCTCGAAGAGACAAACACGAAGCTCACGGAAGTCACCGAACTCGAACTCGCCATCGCCGCGGATCTCAACCAACGCGAAGAAGCGGCCCGGGCGGCGACTCACGAAGCGCGCAGCATCGAAGACGAGTTATCAAACGTGCGTGCCGCGGCTGCCGAAGCAGTGTTGCAACGCGATCGACAGGCGCGCGAGTGCGTGTACCAACGCGAACAGCTAAGCGAGATCGAAAAGCGGAGAAGCGAAGTCACAAACGAGATCGAAGCGCTGACCACGCGTCTCGTTTTGATCGAAGCCGAATGCGTGCGGCTGCAACAGGAAGACGCGCGACTGCGTGAAGAAGCCGATCGCAGCGCTGCCGAGCTGCGCACCGCCGAAGAGTCGTACTCGCAAAAACTTTCACGCTCCACCGCGGCCGAAGTCGAGATTGAAAACGCCCGCGCCGAACTGCTTTCGCAGACTGCGATTGCCGAGCGAGTGCGCGAGATCGCGCGGCAGCTCGAAGCCACGCTCGAACGCCTGTCGCAACAAGCGGAAGGTTTGGCTCGCGAAGGCGATCGCGCCGCCACGCAACACGCGCAATCAAAGCTCGAAGCCGATCGCTTCTCGCGCGAGTTGGGCGATGCCCGCGAACGCGTCGCTCGTTTACAGGCGGAACGCGAGACCGCGGTCCATGCCGTGGTCCGCGGCCATGAAGCAGTCAGCGACACTGAAGCCGAACTCACGCGCGTGCGCGACGAGTATTCGCGCGCCAGTCACCGGCTGGAGAGTTTGAAAGAGTTGGATCACCGGCGTGCGTACTACTCGCCCGCCGTGCAACTCGTCTTTTCGAATGACGAAGCGCCGCGGAGTTTTTACTTCATCGGCACACTCGCCGATGCGCTGAATGTTGACGCGAAGTGGGAACGCGCCGTCGAAGGCGTGCTCGGTTCGTCGTTGCAGTCGATCGTAGTGCCGACTCCGGACGACGCCGTTCGCGCGGCGCAATGGCTGCGCGAGAACAACGGCGGCAGGGCGAGTTTTCTCGTCGCTGGTCTACACGGCGGCAGTGACGAAGTTCGTCTGCTGACTACGACGCTCGCGTGTAGTCTCGAAGAGCGTCCCACGCTGCAAAATAATCAGACTGAGAACTTCCGCGAAGATCTTCGCATCTCGGATCTGCTCGGCGCGCCGCAACAACTTGTCACCGTGCTCAAGCGCACGATGCCACAGAAAATGAATGCGCGACTGGCAGCCAGTCTCGACGATGCGATGATGCAGTCCATCGCGACTGGTGAAACGTACGTCACCTTGAACGGCGATTGGATTTCAAGCGGCCAATTTGTAAATGCGGGTGATGCGCGCGATCTCGAAGAAGGCGCCGGCTTGCTTGCGTTCAAACGTGAACTGCGCGAACTGGAAATACGCGCTGCGGCGTTGGCCAGTGAAGTCGAGACCGCGACGCAATCGGCAAAAGAAGCGCGTGCCCGGCTTGAAGGTCTCGAAGATGCCGTCGTGATCCTGAATGAAGCCATCGGCCGTGAAGAGCGCGAGGTGATGCAGCACGAGCTGACCGCCAGCGGGCTCGCACAGGAAGTCGAACGCGCCGAACGTCATATGCGTGTCGTCGGACAGGATTCGCTCCGTGTCGAAGAAGAGCGAGTCGAGATCGAACAACGCCGCCTGCGCACCATCGCCGAAGCTGACGCGGCAGAGACTGCCCGTGAAGCTGCGGCTGACAACGTCATTCGTGCCTCGTCGTCGTTAACCGATCTGCGCCGCGAAGCCGAGTTCGAAAGTGAATCGCTTGCCGAACGTCGAGCAGCCTCGGCGGCGGCGGCCGAACGTCGTCGCAGCACTACCGCCGAGTTGCGTCGCATCGAAAGCGAACTCACCGACTTCGATTCGCGCGTGCAGCGTCACCGCATGGAACTCGCCGAGATGAACGGCCGCGCCGAAGAGTTGACGCTTTCGATCGCAGACCTCGAATTCAAAGCCAGTTCCGTCGAAAGCGATCGCGCTCGCGAAGAAGAGCAGATCGGCGAACTTTCAGATCGCTTGCAGCAAGCACGCCGGCAGGCCGATGAATGTTCGACCGAACTATCGGAACTAAATCGCCAAGCGGCGGAAGTGCGCGATTCACGCGCCACTCTCGAAGTTCAACGCGCGGAAGCGCAGGCGCGCCAAACGTTCGTTCACGAGAACTGCCAGACCGAGTTGGGCCAGTCGCTCGAAGATCTCGCTCGCGAGCTAGCGCTGCCGGAAGAATTCGATCTCGACACTAGTCACACGCGAGTCGAAGAATTGCGCACGCGGCTCGAAGGTTTTGGCGGCGTGAACATGATGGCGCTCGAAGAACTCGCCGAAGCGGAACAGCGTCTCTCGTTCCTGACGGTCCAACGGCAGGACATCGTCGACGGCATCGCGGCTACGGAAGAAGCCTTAAGAGAAATCAAAAAACGGTCGCGCGAACGTTTCCGCCACGCGTTCGAACAGATCAACCAGAACTTCAGCGTTCTCTTCCAGGAGTTGTTTGGCGGCGGACGCGGTGAGATGAGCCTGATCGACGCCGACGACGTGCTCGAATCGGGCATCGACGTCATCGCCCAACCACCGGGCAAACGTTTGCAGAACGTGTTGCTTTTGTCAGGCGGCGAGAAGGCAATGGCCGCCCTCGCGCTCGTGCTCGGCATCTTCCATTACCGGCCGGCGCCGTTCTGTTTATTGGACGAGGTCGACGCGCCACTTGACGAAGCGAACGTGGGACGCTTTACTGATAAGGTCCTTCAGATGTCCGCCGACACACAGTTTATTGTGATCACGCACAATAAACGGACGATGGAAATGGCGCGCGCGCTTTACGGCGTGACGATGGAGGAGGCAGGTGTTTCGAGGTTAGTTTCAGTAAAGTTTGAGTGAATAAATTGAAGTCATTTTCGCAGGTGCTCCCCGCCGCGCTCGTGATTTTGAGCGCGGCGATTTTCACTTGTGCGCAAGATCGCACGTCGTCGAAGATCAACGCTCGTCCCAACCAGGCCGGCGCCTCCGCCGCGCCGGTAAACGAGAAAAAGAGCGAACCCGTTAAATACACCTACGAGTTCTCGCAACCGAAGTTTGTCGTCAAACACATCGTGATCGAACACGATGCAAACGGGCGCGGCACCGTCACCTTCGAACGATTGAACGAAGACACGCCGATCACAGAAAAGCTCGAGCTTTCAGCGGCGGCGCTCGCGCGCATCAACGCTGCCTGGCAGGCGCTCCAGTTCCTCGACTCGAATACAAACTATCAATCCGACAAGCAGTTCGCTCATCTCGGCACGATGCGCATCGGCATGGAGCAGGGAACTCGCAAGCGAGTCGCGGAGTTTAACTGGACGCAGAACCAGGATGCTTCGACGCTCGTGAACGAATACCGGCGCGCCGCTGATCAGGCGATCCTGATCTTCGACATCTCGATCGCGCGCGAGAACCGGCCTTTGGACGCGCCGAAGTTGATGGAAGTTATGGAATCGCTGATGAAGCGTGATGGTCTATCCGATCCGCAACAGTTGCTGCCGCTGCTCGAAGATCTCAGCAGCGACGAGCACGTTCCCTTGATCGCGCGCAACCACGCCTTGCGGATCATCAAGAAGATCCGTGGTAAATGAAAAGAACAGCCCTGCTTCTCTTGCCAGAACACTCGCGGATAGTGGCGGCGACATCGTGCATCCCGACGTTATCGACGACGATGTGCGCTGGCGTTCGTCGCGATTATTCACCGCGGAAGAGTTGAGCTTCGACAGTCCGGCGGCGGCAGTCGCCTGGATGGAAAATTTTGCCCGCGAGAACAACCGACCACGCGAGACTATCCTGAGTCTCAAACGCGAACTCGAATTAATCGTCGCCAGCCCACGAACAACCGAACACGACCGCCAACTTGCCCGGGAAATCGGCCAGTGGCTAGCCATTTGGCTCCAAAATCCGGGGATTTTTTTGGATTGGTTTGCTTTGAGACAGAACGCCGCAGAATTCCGCCAGTTATTCGGGGGTTGACCCGAGGTATTTATCATTTTTCATTTGTCATTTGAAACAAGCGGGTTCGAATCCATCCCAAAATGACAAATGAAAAACGACAAATGAAAAATGGCAAATGACAACGCTCACATTTTGGAACTTTTCCTCTTTTCCGAGCGAATACCCATGTCTGCCGCTCATATTAGGCGCATGAATTTAACGAGCGAACCTGCTGATAGCGAACTGCTGCGGTCGATGCTGGCCGGAGACGAGGAGGCGCTTGCGCTGTTGTACCGCCGCCGCCAGGGCAACGTGTACCGGTTCGCTTTGCAGATGTGCGGTTCGAAATCGATTGCCGAAGACGTGACGCAGGAAGTGTTTCTCTTCCTGATGCGGGAAGGACATGTGTTCGATCCTGCGCGCGGTTCGCTCAGCTCTTTCTTGCTCGGCGTGGCGCGTAATCATGTGCTGCGGCGTTTGCGCGTGGATCAATTGCTGACGCCAATCGGGGAGGACACGGACGACGAGCAGTCGTTCGTGGCGTCTATGCCGGGCGACTCCGATTTGGGTCCGCTGAACGATCTGGCGCGGACTGAGACGATTGAGTTGGTGCGAAAAGCAGTGTTGAGTTTGCCGCCGAAGTACCGGGAAGTGGTCGTGTTGTGTGAATTGCAGGACGTGAGTTACGTAGAGGCAGCAGAAGTTCTTGGTTGTGCGATTGGCACGGTGCGATCGCGTTTGCACCGCGCGCGTGCGTTGCTGCTTGCAAAGCTTGGCCCGGCTGAGCAGCTTGAGGATCCGGCTTCGGCGGCGCTGAAGTCGGCGAGGTGTTTCGCATGAACGATCAGAGATTCGATGATGACTCACTGGCGAGTGGCTTGCGAGCGCTTGCTGAAGATTTGGGGCGGCAGGATGCGCCTCCCGAAATCGAACAGAAGTTACGCGAGGCGTTTCGCGCCCGTGCTGTGGCGACAACAGTTTCTAAGAGCTATACGCCTTACTGGCTGACGGCAATTGCGGCAGTTTTATTGATCGTGATCGGCGTTGTTGCGCTGCGCATGCGCGATGATCAGCCTCCGCAAATGAATGCTGTTCAAACCGAACCAGCGCCAGTCAAACCATCGCCAATCAAAGAAGAACCCCAACCACGTCAGGTTGAGGAAGAACCGCAAAGCGTCGCGCAGCCGACTCCACGCCGTCGTTCAGTTCGCCGGCATCCACGCAGCGAAGTCGCAAATCACGTGACTCGCGAAGTCGCGACAGACTTTATGCCGCTCGGCTATCTCAACGCCGCTGCCTTGCAAGACGGCGGACAGATCGTGCGCGTCGAGTTGCCACGCTCGGCGCTGGTGAATTTCGGTCTCCCGGTGAATATGGATCGTTACAACGAGAAAGTTAAAGCAGACGTTTTATTGGGTGTCGACGGCATGGCCCATGCCATACGTTTTGTTCAATAGTTGAAAGGAATGATCGAGATGAAAAGAAGATTGTTTGCAGTTTTGACGCTGTGCATTTCCGCGAGCGTGACGTTTGCGCAAACACCGCAAGGCACGACGGACGTGATCAAACAAGTGCGCGTGGTCCAGGGCGGACAGGAAGGCGCGCCACCGCCACCGCCGGGCAATTTTGTGTTCATCGCTTCGGAGAGTTTTGGCGGCAAGGTTGTAAAAGGTGCGCCTTATTCGGCTGAAGCAGTGACTGAAAGCATCCAGGTGCTGGGCGACGGCAATCGCATCGTCAACCGGTTCAGCAGTTCGGTGTATCGCGATGGCGAAGGCCGCACGCGCCGCGAACACACGTTGAAAGGGCTTGGACCATTGGGCACAGGCAGCGAGCCGTTGCAGACGATCTTTATCAACGACCCGGTTGCCGGGGTGACCTACTCGCTGGATTCACGTTCGCAAACAGCCCACAAGAGCGCGCCGTTCAAGTTCGAGTTGGCGAAAAAAATGGGAGTTGCCGGCGTGGACGGTGAAGGGCAGCGGTTTGAATTCAAAGTCGCGCAAGGCGGCGGCGCCGGCAACGTGATCATGACCGCGCCACTCGGTTCTGTGCCGACAGGTCCCGGAACGCGCATCGCCGTTACCGAGACAGAGCACTTGAACGTCGGCACTGCCGGCGGCGCGTCCACCTTCGTGTTTCGCCAGAAGGCTGGTCCGAATCCCAACGAAGTGACCGAGAAACTCGGCAAGCAGATGCTCGAAGGGGTCGAGGCGGAAGGCACGCGGACTACGATTACCATCCCTGCGGGCGAGATTGGCAACGAGCGTCCGATCGAGATCGTAAGCGAGCGCTGGTATTCGGCGGAGTTGCAGTTAGTCGTGATGACTCGTAACAGCGATCCGCGTACGGGTGAGACGACGTACAAGTTGACGAACATCAATCGCGCCGAGCCGGCGAAGTTGCTCTTCGAAGTGCCGGCTGGATACACAATAAAAGAGGGGCCGCATTCAGCAGCCCCTGCTCCGTTCATTCGTACCCGAAAGAACCCGGAAGAATAACCCGCGTTATTCTTCGTCCTCCCCGCCCTTGATGCGGCCTTCGGCGCGGGATTGTTCCACGATCTTCTGGGCCAGTTGACCTGGCACCGGATCGTAATGCGAAAACTGCATGTGGAACGATCCCCGCGCTGCCGTGATCGAGTTCAGAATGGATTGATAGTTCAGCATCTCGGCCATCGGCACCTGCGCCTTGATCATCTGCTGCTTGCCGCTGGTCTCCATTCCCTGCACGCGTCCGCGACGTGAATTCAGATCGCCCATGATGTCGCCCGCGTATTCCTGCGGCGCGGCAACCTCGACGTCCATCACCGGCTCCAGCAACGACGGCTTCACTTTCTCCATCGCGGCGCGAAACGCCTTGCGGCCTGCCGCGCGGAACGAGTGCTCGTCGGAATCGACGGGGTGGAACGAACCGTCGACTAATTGCACCTTGAAATCGACGAGCGGATAACCGGCGATCGCTCCAGTCTTCGCGGCTTCGACGATGCCTTTTTCAATCGCCGGACGAAACTGTTGCGGCACCGAACCGCCGAAGATCTTGTCTTCGAAAACAAAACCACTGCCACGCGGCAACGGTTCGAACACGCACTTGCAATCGCC
This sequence comes from Pyrinomonadaceae bacterium, assembly GCA_035276045.1. Classification (GTDB taxonomy): domain Bacteria; phylum Acidobacteriota; class Blastocatellia; order Pyrinomonadales; family Pyrinomonadaceae; genus PSRF01. Next base: position 41,642 of record DATELZ010000082.1, read on the forward strand.
AAACTGCCCGCGTCCGCCGGTCTGTTTCTTGTGCCGGCCCTGCACTTCCGCGCGTTGCGTGATCGTCTCCTTGTACGGAACTTTCGGCGGATGCAACGTCACTTCGACGCTGTAACGTTTCTTCAGTTTTTCAACCACAGTTTCGACGTGCAACTGTCCCGAACCTGACAGCAGAAACTCTTTCGTCTGCGCGTCGCGACTGAAGTGCAGCGCCGGATCTTCTTCGAGAATCTTGTGTAACGCGACGCTGATCTTTTCTTCGTCCTGGCGCGACTTCGGTTCGATCGCGAACGCAATCGCCGCTTCGGGATACTCAACCGGGTCGTAAACGATCGGGTTTTGCTTGTCGCAGAGCGTGTCGCCGGTTTGCGTCTCTTTCAACTTCACGCACGCGACGATGTCGCCCGCATGAGCTTCCGTTACTTTGTCGAGCTGCTTGCCCTGCATGGTGTGCAGCGCGCCGAGCCGTTCGACAACGCCGCGCGAGGCGTTGAACGAGTTCGCGTCAGTTTGCAGGTGGCCGCTGATGATCTTGAAGACGTTGATACGGCCTGCGAACGGGTCCGCAATCGTGCGGAAGCAGTAAGCGGAAACTGGTTCGCTGTCGTTGTACTTGCGCGAGATCCTTTCGGCGTCAGGCGCGGCGTCGACTGGACGGCCCCACTCGGCTTCGTGATGGGCCGGGTCCGGCGCGTAATCAATCAAGGCGTTCAATAAGACGCGCAGTCCGACCTGCGTCAGACTCGACACGGCAAACACCGGACAGAGTTTGCTCTGCGCGATCGCGTTGTTGATGTTGGGCAGAATGTCTGCTTCGTCGAGCGTTCCCTGTTCGAAGTATTTCTCCATCAGCGCATCGTTCGACTCGGCCACGAGTTCGACCAATCGTTCGCGTGTCTTGTCGACGATGTCGCGTCCTTCGGACGGAATATCGATTTCCTTCGCCTGTCCGTCGGCGCCCAGTTCGTAGGCCTTCATATGGACCACGTCCACCACGCCGCGGAAATCCTTCTCCTTGCCGATCGGTAACGTAAACGGAATGATTGCTCTGCTGAACGTGTTCTGCGCGCTTTCCAGCGCAGTGCCGAAATCCGAGTGCTCCTTGTCGAGCTTGGTGATGACCATAATGCGCGGCGCCATGAACTCGTTGGCGTAGGCCCAGGTCTTCTCCGTTTGCACCTCAACACCTTTGACGCCGTCGACGACGACGATCGCGCAGTCCGCAACGCGCAACGCCGGCCGCGCGTGAGCTATAAATGCTGCGTATCCGGGAGTATCGATAAAATTCAGTTTGTGATCGCGATGTTCGAGATGTGCGAGCGCGGTGTTGAGTGTGATCTTGCGAGCGATGGAATCGTCTTCATAATCCGTGACTGTGGTGCCTTCATCTACCTTGCCCCAGCGCGGTGTGGCTCCGGCGACGTAGAGAAGCGAGCTGATGAGCTGCGTCTTCCCTGCGTCGCCATGTCCAATGACAGCAAGGTTTCTAATGGCTTCAGTCGGATAGACTTTCATAACGTTGATTCCTTTCAGACATGGGAAATTTTGGCGAAGGGCCAGTAATGTAGCTGACCGGAAAGGTCAAATCAAGTTGGCGTTTAGTTCAATTGTGCTTTGTTCTTTGAACTTTGTGCTTTGTTCGGTATGCCCTCTCAACCCAACAAATGCAAGAAGAATGCAAAGTACAAAGTACAAAGCACTAAGCACAAAGAGCAAAGCGGCCATCCCGCGGTACGGAAATCGCATCAGAAACCTCGGAATAAGGAGAGAGAAGGAAAGACATGTTTTACCGAAAGTTTCTGTCGTTGGCGGTGGCCTTCGTGATTGCGGTTTCAACGCTCGGAGTCGCCTCAGCCAACCCAAATCGCAACAATGATGACGAGCAGCGCAGTCTGCAAACAATCGAGCCGCTGAACCTGGCGATATTGATACAGGATGACCTGATCCCGCAGGTAGGCAACGAGCTCGGTGTAACACGTGAGTTTATTCGCTCGTTGCCGCAAGGCTCGCGAGTGATGGTGGGTTATATAACTTCCGGTTCGCTTCAGGTCAGGCAACCTTTTACCGAGGACCTTGAAAAGGCCGCGCGTTCGCTCCGAATCCCGATTGGCAGCACTAGCGCTTCACCTTTCAATCCGTACGTCGAAGTTGTCCAGGCTTTGAAGAAGTTCGACAGCAGTTGGTCCAACGCCAACGCGGTGTTGCTGATCTCTGACGGACTCGACACGTCGCGTGGTTTCGACTCGACGGCTGCGGGTAACACGCTGGATATCCATCGTGCGATCTCGGAAGCAAACAAGCGACGCATCGCGGTGTTCAGTTTCTACGCACCGTCGGTTGGTTTAACGAGCCGGAACCGGTTGGCCGCGAGTTACGGACAGAGTTCGCTCAACAGGATCTCGAATGAAACTGGTGGGCGGGCGTTCTTCCAGGGCACGACCGGGTTTGTCACTTTCGATTCATACTTCGATCGTTTACGCGAAACACTGAATCGACAGTACGCTCGCGCCCGCTAAACAATTCGTCAAATCCATTTAATCCGTGTTTCGATTAACTTCGGAACACGGTTTAACTTTTGCTTGGCGACAGCGAGGTACGGTGGTAGAGTTTACGGCGATCGGTCCACTCAACAAACGTCCTAACCTGAAGTGCGCGAATATTGTCTCATCGTCGAAGGCGCATATTTTTCCGAATCTGAGGCCGAGCATGCTCTGCGCGACCCCTTCATCGAAGAGTGGGTCGAACAAACCGGCAGCTTCCGCATCCACAACATGGACGAGATCATGATCGCTCAGGGAGTTACTCTCGGTTCGCTCGGCGTTGTCATGCTGGACGATAACCTCTTCGAAATCGCCAGCACCGATCCGGATCATCCTCTGACCGAGCACAAGGCCAAAGGCGTCGCCGAGGCATTGCGCCGGCAGGACATGTTCGAAGAGATTCGGACTGAGCCCCGCCCAGAAGAATAAAGGCGGAATAAAGCAGAGTTGAAGCATGACTGACTCTTTTCTCGCCGGACGCGTGCGTATTTTCACCGGCGACATAACCGCGCAAGACGTAACCGCCGTCGTCAACGCTGCGAACTCGACGCTGCTTGGCGGCGGTGGGGTGGATGGCGCGATACACCGCGTTGGCGGACCGCAGATCCTCGACGAGTGCCGCCAGATTCGCGAGACGGCGTATCCGAGCGGTTTGCCCGCGGGTGAGGCAGTGATTACCACAGGCGGAAACCTGCCCGCGCAATACGTGATTCACACTGTCGGCCCGATCTATGGTCGAAATCGCGAGCGTGAGTCGGAATTGCTGGCGGCCTGTTATCAAAACTCATTGCGTCTGGCGCGCCAGTACGCCGTTGCTTCCATCGCTTTTCCTTCCATCTCGACCGGCGCTTTCGGCTATCCAAAGCTCGAGGCCGCCAGCGTCGCATCACAAGCCATCAAGGATTTCCTCGCAACTGACAGCCAGATTCGCGAGGTGCGCCTGGTGTTTTTTCAGCCAAGCGACGCGCGGCTGTTTTTGCAGTACCAAAAATTCGAGTAGACTCTCCGGTTTTGGTAAACACGGATGATTGAAACAACTGAATTGGAAACACGTGCGCCGCAAAACAGCTTGCCCGCGCCCCTCTTATCGATCGAACGTTTAGCATGGAATTATTGGTGGAGCTGGGCGCCGGACGGCATCAGCCTCTTTCGCGATCTCGAGCCCGAACTCTGGGAGGAATGCGAACATAATCCCCGGCAATTGCTCGCGCGAACTTCTGCCTATCGTCTCGCCGAAGCCGCGACCGATCCCGCGTATCTCGAACGTGTGCGGCGCATCGAGCAGGCGTTTCATGCGTACATGGCGTCTGATCCCGTCGCAGTTTCCCCCGCGATAACTTCTGAAAGTCCGGTTGCTTATTTTTGCGCCGAGTTTGGCATACATAACTCGTTGCCCCTTTACTCCGGGGGCCTCGGCATACTCGCCGGTGATCATCTCAAGTCGGCAAGCGATCTTGGTCTGCCATTGATCGCCGTCGGCCTGCTTTATCGTTATGGTTACTTTCGCCAGCGCCTGCGTAACGACGGCTGGCAGGAAGAGCATTACGGCGAAACGCATCCGAACGATCTGCCGTTGTCGCTCGTGAAGGACGCGGATGATAAACCGCTTCGCGTTGAAGTGTTCATTCGCGATCGCAACGTGTTGGCCCAGGTGTGGCGGGCCGCGATCGGCCGCGTCACGCTTTACCTGCTGGATACAAACATTCCCGAGAACGTAGAAACCGATCGCTGGGTTACCGGTCATCTTTACGGCGGCGATCGCGAGACGCGCATCGTGCAGGAGATGTTGCTCGGCATCGGCGGCGTTCGACTGTTGCGCAAGCTCGGTGTGAAGCCGCACGTCTATCATTTGAACGAAGGACATTCCGCGTTTCTCACGATCGAATTGACGCGCGAGATTATTCAATCCGAGCGCCGGAGTTGGAACGAAGCGGCCGAGCTTGTGCGGCGGAAGTGTGTTTTCACGACGCATACGCCGGTTGCAGCGGGAAACGACGAGTTTGAATCGTCGTTGGTGATGCGTGTGTTTGGCACGTCGTACGTGCGTGAGTTGGGATTGACGGAAGATCAGTTTCTCGGGTTGGGCCGTGTCGATCCAAGCAACCGGACGGAACGATACGGGTTGACGCCGCTCGCGATCCGCATGTGTCGTTCGACGAATGGCGTCAGCCGGAAACACGGAGAAGTTTCGCGCGAGCTGTGGCAGAAACTGTGGCCTGAAAAGAGTCTCGCCGACGTTCCAATCATGTACGTCACGAATGGTGTTCACGCGTCGACGTGGCTATCGCCGTTGTTGCGTTGGTTGATCGAGAGGTATGTGGGCCAGGATTGGGAAGTGAAGCTGCGCCATCAGCAGGCGTGGGATGAAGCAGTGACGCGGATTTCGGATGAAGAGTTGTGGCTGGCCCATAGCCTGTTGAAAGAACGGCTGATTGCGTTCATTCAACATCGTTCGCCGCAGTCGCTGGCGATGTTCGATCCGACGGCGTTGACGATCGGGTTTGCGCGACGTGTGGCCGGTTACAAACGATGGTCCATGTTGCTGACCGATCGCGAGCGATTGTCGCGGTTGATGAACAACGGAGAGCGGCCGGTGCAGTTTATCTTTGCCGGCAAGGCGCACCCGCAGGACGAGGGATCGAAACGAGTGCTGCAACAGTTGGCCCAATGGCGGCGCGATTCGACTGTCAGTCGTCGCGCTGTGTTTCTGGAAGACTACGACCAGGAGATTGCGCGCCAGTTGGTCCAATCGGTTGACGTTTGGTTGAACGTGCCGCGCCGGCCGCAGGAAGCTTCGGGCACGAGCGGGCAGAAAGTCGCGATCAATGGCGGTTTGAACCTTTCGATTCTCGACGGCTGGTGGCTTGAAGGCTACGACGGCACGAACGGGTTTGCGATTGGCAATGGGGTGGATAATGGCGACACGGCCCGGATCGATGCGGCCGACGCGGAGTCGTTGTATCGCACGCTGGAGCAGGAGGTAGTGCCGCTCTACTATAATCGTGAACGAGGGCTGCCCCGGCAGTGGATTGCCATGATGAAACGGGCGATTCAAACGCTCGCGACCCAGTTCAACAGCACGCGCATGGTCGAGGAATACGCTCGCAAGATCTACCCCTGAAGACGTTCCACGAGAGGGCGGGAATGCGCGTTCCACTATGGTAGACTACAAAGCCCCCGTTGATTGAGCTTGCTAAGTCCCCAATGAAATACTGCACCTCCTGCAACGCAAAATACGACGACACCGTGAGCTTCTGTGCGATAGACGGCGAGGTCCTCGAGGCCGATCCCGCGTCGATCGTCAATACCGTTCTCGACGGCCAGTACCAGATGGAAGCGCTACTGGGCAAAGGCGGCATGGGAGCAGTGTACCGCGCGCGGCACATCCTGCTTGGCGATCGGGTGGCGATCAAGGTGTTGCCGCCGGAAGTCAGAACCAACGCCGAGTGGCTGCGCAGATTCAGGCGCGAGGGGCAGGCGGCGCGGCGTTTTCGTCACAATAACGCCGTCACCGTTTACGACCTGCGCACTGCGGCCGACGGCACGATCTACATGGTGATGGAATATGTCGAAGGGCATACGCTCGACGTCGCCATCAAGACGCGCGGACGGTTTCCGGCGGCGGAAGCGTTTGAGATTCTCACGCCAATCATGAGCGTGCTCGACACGGCCCATTCGATGGGCGTCGTGCACCGCGATCTGAAACCCGAAAACATCATGATCGGCCAGGCCGAGAACGGGCCGCCCGTGGTCAAGCTGCTCGATCTCGGCATCGCGAAATTGCGTGAGATTGCCGGCGCGGAAAACAGCGGAAACACGGCGCTCACGATGGCGGGGCAGGTGCTCGGCACTCCTTATTACATGTCGCCGGAGCAGTGGGGCGAGATACCGCGTGACGGAAACGTCGAGATCGACGGGCGCGCGGATATTTACAGTCTTGGCCTGGTGTTCTACGAGATGATTCTGGGCCGGAGATGTTTTTCCGGGAATACGTTGCACGAGTTGCGGCGCGAGCACGTGCAAACGCAGCCGAAGCCGTTGCATGAAGTTGTGCCTGACGTTCCGCGTGCTTTTAGCGACGCGATCGAGCGCGCGACGGCTAAAGATCGCGCTGATCGGCAGGGAACCGCGGCGATACTCACGAGTGAGTTGCGCGCGGCGTTGGAGTCGGCGCCGAAATCGTCGTCGTCGACGCCCGCTCCGTCGTTGATGGAGACTGTCGCGGTCGGGCGGGATCTCGGAACCAGTTCCGACGTCAATGCGCCGACGATGATCACGATGGAAGGCGCGGCGTCGACGTCTGTGCAGGCGGACCGTCCTTCGGCGACACATGCGGCGACCGTGTTCGAGCCTGCTGCACCTGTTCCGAAGCCTGTTCCACCGCCAGTGCCTCCAGTGCCGCCTGCTAAGCCGGCGAACGCCAATATGTCAGCCGCTACAGTTGCCGAGCCGGCCAGTATGCCGTCCGTTGTAACTGTGCCGCATATCGCAACTTCGACTGGCGCGCTGCCTGTTGCCGAACCGGCTGCAGTGAAGAAGAGCCGGGTGGGATTGTTGATCGCGGCAGTTGTGGTGGTCTTTTTAGTGCTGGGCGGTGGCGTTGCCGGGTTTTTGTTTTGGAATAGCTCGAAGTCAAAAACCGTCGCGACAGTTGGACCAAATGCCAATGTCGGCGAAGTTGCCGCGCCCCGGGAATTCACTCGCTACTGGCTGGAACTCGAACCGGCGACGAGCGATGCGACGCCGGCCAGAGTCGCCGGACTTGTGCCGATTGCTTCAGGGCAGTCGTTCAAGTTTCACTTCGTTTTCAACGAAAGCGGCTACATTTACATCTTTGGTCCGGGCGAGAACAATAAGCCCACCGCGTTTCTGACCACCAAACCGATGCCTCGATCTGGCGTGAAGACCAACGAGGTGACGCAGGCCACCGATTTCACTTTTCCCAAAGGCGATGGCAACTATATGACCCTCGACAAGAATCCCGGTACAGATAATTTCACCGTGATCTTCGCGAGGAGTGCGTTGCAAGCCCCGTCATTTCTGAATGATCAGGTAACGGGCGCGCCGCTGTCGCCGGCGCAGCAGGCCGAATTGAGCGCGTTTATCTCCAAGTACAGGGGAAAAGCGCCGGTTACCGAACTCGACGAATCAACCGCGGGCGCGCCTTCAGTGCGCGTCAAAGTGCCGCCTGACCAGACCGGCAATCCAATCGTGTTTGACATCCGTATTCAGCACAATTAGCCCTTAGTTCCGGGCCCGACAAGGAGATCTCCAAAATGCGATTCAGTGCGATTCTTTTTGGGTTAATTCTTATGTGTGCGGTTATCGCCCTCGCCGTGCCGCCGCCGCAGGATGAGGGAGACGTCCGTGGCGCGTTTATCACCTCACGGCCGAAAGAGAAGCCGGCGAACTCCGGAGCGACTGCCAGACCCAAGAGAAAACGGCCGGTCACACCGTCGACCCCTGGCAAAACACCTGAGAAGACACCTGTTAAGACTCCTGGCAAAACGCCTGATAAGACGGGGGGGCCGTCAACCGGATCTTCTAAAGCGAGCACGCCGGAGTCGCGTCCGGTTAACACTGCGCGTATGGGGTTGGGCCTGACGCTGTTCAGCCGTGATTCAAATGGACTCGCCGTGCGCGTCGATCCCGATCGCGTGTTTCGCAAAGGCGATCGCGTGCGCATCCTGCTGGAAACCAACGCCGATGGCTATCTCTACATTTTCAATCGAACCAACGATGGCCCGCCGGTGATGATCTATCCCGACGCCGAACTCGACGAAGGTGGAAATTACTTGCAGGCTCATGTGCCGTTTGAGATTCCCGGCTCGGATAACCCCGATGAGCGGCTGCGATGGTTTGCGTTTGATGAAAACACCGGAACTGAAAAAGTGTTCTTTGTTTTCACGCGGGAGCCCCTGCAGGATGTGCCAATTGAAGACGATCTTCTTGCTTTCTGCCGGAACACGAAGTGTCCGTGGCCCGTTGCGACAGAAGTTTGGGATCTTGTTCAGAAGCAGATGCAGGAGCCGCTGAAGACCGATCGATCGGCCCGCTTCGGGGCTGCCCAAACGAACGTCGAACACAATGCTTCTACTCGCGGCCTGGGACTCTCAAAAGATGACCCGGAACCGTCGTTGATCATGATGGCTTCGTCTACGAGACCGACGTTGGTTGCTACTCTCGATCTCATTCATAAGTAATCGTTGCTAGCAGTAAAGGAAATCCAGATGAGCTATACGAAATTCGTCGCTATCTTCCTGGGCAGCGCTTTGCTCGCCGCGCCAGTTACATTGCCTGCGCGCGCCAACACCGCGGTCGTACAGCAGGCAGATCAGGCGAGTGCGGCCTTGCGTGAAGGCCGTCGCCTGCTGAAACGCGGGCGAGCGGACCAGGCCCTTATTCAACTCCGAACGGCGCTCAATCTGTACACGTCAGCCAAGAACAACAGCGGTATTGCCGCGACTCATAACGAGCTTGGCGATCTGTACATGCGACAGGGCCAGTACCAGGTCGCATTGGACAATTACAAGAAATCTCTCGACGGCTTTATGGCGCCCGATCCCAAGAAGGACGCGGTTAACGCAGTGGCTGGATTGGGCGACGACAAGTACAACGCCAACCTGATGCTCGCAAAGATCGGCGACGTCAACTACCAACTCGGCAGGATTGGCGATGCGCAGGCGGCTTACAGCCGCATGGATGCGAAGAAGCCGGAAGGCGCTGCGTCGAAGGTCGGCCGGCGTTTCGGCGGGCTCAGCGCGATCGCAGGCGGAATTTCAACGGGCCGCGTGAGCGTCGAGGCCCCGACGAGTGCACTGACTGTCGCGTTGGAAGCGAAGAAGGAACTCGACGAGTATCGCAATTCGATCGTCTATTCGAGCTACCAGCTTGGTCTTGGTCGAATTGCTTATGCAAACAACGACCTCGAAGGCGCGAAGAAGAATTTCACGCTCGCGCTCGAAGCCGCGGGCAGCAGTCTCGCCGGGATCGCAAAGTTGGGCCAGGTGCGTCGTTTCCGTGCGGCGGCCCGCACGAGCCTCGGCGACATTGCGTTGCGACAAGGCAAGTTTAAAGACGCAAGCAAGTTTTACACGGACGCCAAGAAAGGCGCGCAGGATGATAAGCGTTTGGATCTGATGTGGCCCGCGCAACGTGGGCTTGGACGCAGTTTGTGGTTGCAGGCCGTGCAGGAGAAGGATCCGAAGAAGTCGATGGCGTCGCGCGAGTCTGCGTTGACCAATTATCGCGAGTCACTCGCCACGATCGAAACTTTGCGGCAGGGAAGTTTGCGTGCGGATGAGTCGCGCACGACGTTCCTCGCTACGATTAAAGATGTGTTTGATGAAGCCGCGAGCGGGTACGCCGCGATGGCGCTGCTAAACAATCCGACTGCGGGCGCTCCGTTGAGCGGCAAATCGCTCGAGTATGCCGGCGAGGCTTTCAGAATTAACGAGCAATCGCGCGCTCGTTCGCTGCTCGACATGCTGAGCGAGACAAACGCGGCGATCACCGAAGGCGTACCCGCCGAGTTGCTCAAACGCAAACAGGATAACTTTGACCGCCAACAGGACATTGCCGACATCCTGACGGGCATAAACATCTCCAACGAGGAGATGAAAAAGAAGCCGGCCGAACTCGACGCGGAACTGGAAAAGCTCCAGGCAGAGTACGAAGAGATCGAGAACCAGATTCGCACCGCGAGCCCGCGTTATGCAAACCTGACGGCAAACCGGCCGTTGTCGCTGGCGGAAGTTCAGCAGAACGTGCTCGACGACCAAACAGTGCTGACCGAGTATGCCTTGCAGGCAGACGAGTCGTACCTCTTCGCCGTCAGCAAAAGCTCGGTAAGTTTGTACAAACTCCCCGCTCGCGCGCAGGTTGAAAAGCTCGCCACCGATTTGCGAGCGCAGTTGATCCCCGCCAAACTCCAGCGCCGCATCGTCGGCATCGACGTCGCCGAAGCGAACCGCGGTTTGGGCGTGGCTTCGTCTGCTCCGGAAGACGCAGCGCCATTCATCGCGGCCTCCAACGCGCTTTACAAAGCGGTACTGGAGCCGGTCGCCGGCATCCTCGGCGAAAAACGTCTCATGATCGTGGCCGACGGCGCACTCAACTACGTGCCATTTGAAGTGCTGTTGAAGTCCGCCGACCCCGGCGATTTCTCGTCCCTTGGTTATCTCGTCAAAACAAACGAGGTCATCTACGCGCCATCGGCATCAGTCGTCGGCGCGATTAAACAGCAGCGCACGAAGGCGACTGGCCGCTCGATGCTGATCATCGCCGACCCGGTCTTCAACTCGAACGACACGCGCGCCAAGAAAGGCGCCGCGGCCGCCGCCGGCGACGCGGAAGTCCGTGGCCTCGGCATCCAGGGCGCATTGGTTGACGTCGGCGGCACGACCACACCGCCAGCGCCAAGCGCCAACATGGAAGGCCTGCCACTTGCGCGCCTGAACGGCACGCGTGTGGAAGCCGATCAGATCTCCAAGCTCGCCAAGAGTTCCGGCGGACAAGCCGATGTCTGGCTCGATCTCGATGCGAACGAAGACAACGTCACCACGCGCGACGTGAGCAAGTACCGCATCATTCACGTCGCCACACACGGCTTGCTGAACGCCGAACGGCCCCAGTTCACCGGCGTGGTCCTGTCGCTTGTCGGCAACAAGACGCACGACGGCTTTGTCCGCACAGACGAAGTCTTCAACCTTCGTCTCGGTTCGCCGCTCGTCATGCTCTCCGCCTGCGAAACAGGTCTCGGCAAAGAGAAGCGCGGCGAAGGCGTTATGGGCCTGACACGCGCGTTCATGTACGCGGGCGCGCCCACGGTCGGCGTCAGCCTGTGGTCCGTCGCAGACAAATCCACGGCCGATCTGATGACCGATTTTTACAAGCGATTACTTACCGGCGATAACACCACCTCCTCCAGCGCGCTTCGCGGCGCGCAGTTAGCCATGATCTCAGGTAAGAAATACAGTGCGCCGTTTTTCTGGGCGCCGTTCGTACTCGTGGGCGACTGGAATTAGTCGCCCTCGAGTTTTTTGTTGAGTCGTCTTTTCCTGAGTTTATAGAGACCACTCAACCCGGTAATTAACAGCACCGCTGTCGCCGGTTCCGGAACGCCTGTCGGCGTGCCTTCGACGACAAAGTTGTCGATTCGATTTGTGCCGGTAGCCGACGACGCACCGTTAAAAACGATCCGAAACGCCGCATTCGGGTTGTCATTCAGCCCCACAATACTCGCCAGGCTAAACACGACCGGCGATGACCCAAACGCAGTCGCCGGCGTGTACGGTGGACCGAAATCGACAAACGTGATTCCGTCCAGACTGTATTGAAACTGGTTGCTGTTGAAGCCGGTGGCCGTACCTTGCGTCGCGAAGCTCACGACGATATTCGAGAATCCAAGTGTGCTCACGTTGAAGGTCAGGTGGCGTCCGTTGTTCACGGCGCCGGCGCCGCCTTGCAGTGAGAGCGCCTGTCCGGCCACATCTCCCTGACGTGCGTTATTCGTCGTTCCTGCCGCAAACAAGATATTCGCAGCGATGATGTCAGTCGTGACCGTGCCGGCGCCGCGGTCGACCTTCAGGTTTGAGTCGTTGAAGTTCCACACCGCGATCTCGTCGGCCCGTGCCGCTTGCGCAGCGAAAAACAGGACCAGCATTCCGCTGATGAGGTTGAAATACAGTCGTCGGGTAAGACGACGATTCTGGTTCATTGGCATACACACGTTCTCCTTGATGAGGTTTCAAACACAAAACTGCCGCATTTGAGAAAGCAGGAGAATCTTTTAAGAGACTCGCGAGGCTCTCGTGGGTGCTCGGCTTTGAGGACAGCCTGAGCTTTCTCGGTATGAACGCACAATATGCCGATTCTTTTCGGTCGTCAACTGGAAACTGATCGCCAAACGACTGTGTTGTCGGGTTTACTTTGGCTGCGCTAATATCAAGTCACTATTCGGGGGGACGATGAATATGGGTAACAAGTTTTTACGAATTGACGACCGAGCCGCATTCGACAATTTGCTCTCAGATTCAAAGGGCAAGGCGGTGATCGTCTTCAAGCACAGCAACGCTTGTCCGATCAGCGCCCGGGCGTATCGCGAGATGGAGAAGCTCGAAGACCAGGTAAACCTGCTCGAAGTGCAGGTGGCGCCGGACCTCTCGCGCGAGTTAGCGACCTTGACCGGTGTGAGACACGAATCGCCACAGGTGATTCTCTTGCGCGACGGAAAAGCGGTCTGGGATGCTTCGCATTTCGACGTGAACGCCGCATCGGTGTCGCAGGCGTTACAGTCGAATGCGCATTAACTGGTAAAGCGACGATGACGGAGCGATTATGACGGAACTGCGCGGACCGGCAATTGAGCCGCGCGAAATCAAGCAGGAAGACGATTTTACCTTCCGGATAACCTGGGCGGACGATCGGCAATGCCGTTTCCGTGCGGCTGATTTGCGTCGCGCCTGTCCCTGCGCCCAGTGTGTTAATGAGTGGACTGGCGAACGAGTATTGAACGCTGCCAGCATTTCAGACGACCTCGAGATTAGAGATCTTAGTCTCGTCGGCCGCTACGCTCTGAACTTTCGCTGGAGCGACGGTCACGAAACCGGAATTTACAGTTTTCGCTATTTACGAGAACTATGCGAGAAGACGCAGAGCAACAATTAGCCGGGAAATAACACTATGAACGAACGTGATTTCTTTAACGAAAAAGAAGAGCTTAAGAAAGCCACCTATAGCTGTCCTCATTGCCGCGAACGCGCCGAATATGACGTCCGTTGGCTGAAGCGGACCAAGAAGGCGCAACTGCCGAGGGGCGCAAACGAACAGGACCGCGCGAGATTTCAGAAATCGCGCGACTACCTCGTCCGAATCGACGACATGCTCGCCTGTCGCAATGCCCGTTGCCGGCGGCGTTTTGAGATTCCAAGCTCGCAATCAGTCGTTTTTATTTAGACGAGAGACCAATCTCGCCGGATCGAGCAAAAACCCGACAGCTGTCGGATAACCCTTTACAACCCACCTCTTTAACTGTACCTAAACGCCTATTTTTCGCCCCTAATAGACTGGCTCGCCCGTTGCACTCGACCGCAGCGGCCCTCGGCGGCCCACAAAAACCATGATTGATACTCAACAGTTCGCCGGTGCGAATAAAACCAACACCTCTTTCCTGACCCCGCTGGAGCGCCGCCTGGCCGTTCGGGTGCTGCCGCGGATTCCATCCTGGCTGGAGACTTATCACCTGACGATGCTGACGCTCGTCTGGTCGGGCTTCATCCTGTTTTTCTCGTATCTGGCTGCGCGAGACCTGCGCTGGCTGTGGGGAGTTTCGGCGATGATTGCGCTCCAGTATGTTACCGACCACTACGACGGCAAAATCGGGAAATATCGTGGCACTGGACTCGTCAGGTGGGGCTACTACATGGATCACCTGCTCGACTATTTCTTTCTCTGTTCGGTCATTATCGGTTATGCCTTCATTCTTCCTGAACGATCGCGTTTTCAGATTCTGATCCTGCTCGCGATTGCGGCTGCTTACCAGGTCAGCACGTTTTTGGCATTCGCTTCGATGGATCGATTCAAAATTAGTTACCTCGGCTTTGGCCCGACAGAATTTCGCCTCGCGCTAATCGTCATAAACGGTCTGCTCGTTCAGTTCGGAACCCGCCAGATGGTTAACGGGCTAAAGTACGTCAATATAGGCGCCGCCATCGGTCTGGCAGTAATGATTTACCGCACCCACAAGGTGATTTGGGCTTTGGACATGAAGCACAAGCACGGAGAGATGTGAACGACTGAGGACACTCCGCGGGTGTATGTCTCAGTTACGTGCCAGTGTGTTCGCGGGTGAGTGTACGGTTTGCGGGCGAAAATACGCGTTTGGGGTTATGCCTCAGAAAAAATTCTTTGAGAAGTGACCCTTTTTCGCGATTTGCTGCGCGTTAGCTGATGTGGCCTATTCTTTGCAAGCTTGGTTGCCGTCCAACGTTCTAAGCCAGTGAATTTGGGAACCGCGTGGCAAGAATTTCGTTGGATACAAAGTAGATTCCAACGGGAAGCTCGATAAAAGCAATGTCTGAGAAGAAAACAATTCGAATCGTCAAAAAAGGTGAGAAAGCCCGGCCAGTAGCCAAGGCTAAAACAAATACTGCGCGTGAAACGGCGCGCGATATGGTACAGACTGTAACTACTTGGGTTACAGAGTTTCAGCAACGACGCCGTGTAGAAACCACGACCGCGCTGAGGATCCTCTCGAAGACTCCTCGCGGTAGTGAAGCCTAGCTCCTCGCAGCACAATTAACTGATTGTTAACTTTGTCACCTCATCAGTGTCGATCCGTGTCTCTGGTTGCGGGCGCGGATCGACACTGATAGCATCGTCGTCGATCCAACTAATGAGTGGAGGCTGAGTATGGCGAGAAAAGGTTCTCCACAAAAGAAGAAGCAGAGCGCGAGGGTTGTCTTTGACAGTATCCGCAAACCGAACGCGCCTCCGGGGCATCCTCTGTCCCGGGCCAAGCCCGACGAAGTCGCTCGGCCTGCGATGCGCAAAGCAAAACACAAGCGCCCGCCTGAGACATCGGGCGACAACGAATCATGAGTGCTGAATCTGTATCGCGCGCATTTCTCGACCGCGCAAGCGATTTCCTGACAAGCGAATATCTGCCGAAAATTGAACGTTGTGTCGAGCAGTTGAGCGACGAGCAGATCTGGTGGCGAGCGAACGAGCAGTCAAACAGCATCGGCAACCTGTTGCTGCATCTCTGCGGCAACGCGCGTCAGTGGATTGTCTGCGGCCTGGGTTCACAACCCGACACACGGACTCGAGACGCTGAATTCGCCCGGCGCGATCCTCTTGAGCGCGCCGAACTCCTGGCCTTGCTTCGCTCAACACTCGGCGATGTCGAAAGCGTTCTTCGCGAACTCGATCCATCCATGCTGTTAGAGAAGCGAACGATTCAGGGCAATGAAGTCGACGTCCTCGAAGCCGTGTTTCACGTTACAGAACACTTCTCCATGCACACCGGTCAGATCATCATGCTGACCAAGATGCTGGCCCACAAAGATCTTCGCTTTTACGACTTCTCCAGCGGCGCGCCTGTTCACACCTGGCATCGGTTTGAATAATGCAGATCACTGAACTTAGCGGGTCACGGTTTGACCTGGCACTGGAAAGAATGATCGAGGGATATTCTTTCACCTTCCAGGATATTGGCTTTTGCTTGTCCGGGGACGGGATGTTAGACATAAGTGTCGACTCAAGCTGGGCATTTGATAACATAACGACGGAAAGAGCAGTCGCCGACTTGAAACGCGCCCAATCGGTTTACGACATTCTTCGTGCCAGTCCTGCTTTCGCACGAAGCGTAGGTAATAGCGTGCCGCAGTTTATTCTGATCTACGACACCGGAAATGGTGCTGTCGAATTAGGTCGGTTGGTTGGTCAGCAAATAGTTTGGGCCAAAGGCTTTCGTCCGACCGACGTTTGACCTGTGAGGATCCGGAACAAGGACAGATGTGGGCGATCTCCTGTGCGCGATTCTTCAAAAGTTCGTGTTTCTTGTTTAATATAGCCGCGTCCGGGCCGTTTGATCCGGCCGGTAGCTTTCATAAAGTTACTCTTACGCCCAAGGAGCTAAAGTTCAATGACCTATGTCGTTGCCGAACCGTGCGTCAACTGTCGCTATACTGACTGTGCCCTCGTTTGCCCCGTCGAAGCGTTTCACCTCGACGACGACATGCTCGTGATCAATCCTGAGACTTGCATCGATTGCGATGCGTGCGTGCCGGAGTGTCCCGTGGAGGCGGTGTTCGCCGAGAATGCGGTGCCGGCTGAGTGGACCAGCTTTACGCCACTCAATGCGGAGCGCGCGCTCAGCGGCTTGCCGACAATCAGCGCGCGGCTCGATCCGCTTTGCGAGTAGCGAAGCAAGACTACGAATAGCGAAAGTGAAATGAATAAGCGCACCAGGTGGCTATTGGGAGGACTGGCCATGGCCGCCGGGGCTGTGGGAGTCGGCACGGCTTACTTGAAGCGAAAAAACATGCACGAACCGAAACAAGCAGGTGACACTTGGGCGCGACCCGGAATGTTGGTGACGTTCCGGGCCGAACTTATGCCCGGCCGCGATCGAGACGAACGCACGTTTCGTGTTAAAGAGTTGCTATGGAGCGGGCGTGTTTCACTGCACGGTGTGGACGGCGAGCACGCTGAGAAGGAGTTTGAACCAGTCCAATACGATCGGCCCACTGAAACTTAATTCACCATTGATAAACCCTGCCCGGTTCCATCACACCCAGGTTCGGAACCTTCAACGCCTTCAATTGTTCGATGATCTCTTCGCGGTAAGCCGGCTTGATGTGAACGGCCATGATGTCGAGCCCGTTGTGCTGTAGCTTCTTCAACTCCTCACCCAGCGACGCAGGCGTGAAGTGACGCGAGACCGCGGCGAGTTTTGCCAACCGATCCGGAAACGAAGCTTCAATCAACAACGCGTCGACGTGCTGTGTTTCGTTCACGAGCTTCCAGAACTCTTCTGTCTCCGCTGTATCAGAACTAAAGGCGACGCTCTTCTCTCCATCCGAGACAATCAACCCTACGGTCGGCACGATGTGATTAACCGGCACTGCCGTCACCGTCAAATGGGCCACCCGAAATGGACCACTCGCCGGTATCGGCACATACTCCATTACTGGACCATAGTTGTTCTTCAACTCCGAGAAGCGCGGATAGACGTTCCAGTTGAACACGTCGCGCTCGAGCAGGCTGATGACTTCCGGAGTGGCGTGGATGCGCATCGGCTCTGTCAACGCGGGATAAAGATCGTCGATGAAGATCGGGAGACTGGCGATGTGGTCCATGTGAGGATGCGTGACGATAACGTCGCGAACCTTGGACCGTTGCTCGTTTGTAAGAGCAATCGCGATGCTGCCGGCGTCGACCGCCACACAGTCATCGATTAGAAAGCAGGTCAAGCGTTGTTCGAGCGTTGCCTGGCCGTTTCCGTCAAAGGTACTTGGTAAGAGTTGGATCTTCACGAGCTTCAGGCTCTGGTGAAAATGACTGCGCAGCCGCCGGTCAGTATAAGCCAGAAACGAGATATGCAGCGAGCGCTAAAATCAGCGCACACGCAACTCGTTGATCAAATCCTGAAGCGCATGCAGGTATGCGGCTTCCTGCGCTTGCGGATCCTGGTTCCGCGAGTGAATGCCTCGGGAAACTCGACTGCGATGAAACGCCAGCTCGCTTGCCAGTTGATTGAAACGGCGGCGCGCGCGCCAGCCTTTCATGCCGGTGTTGGAAAATGCGTTGAACGACGAACCCATTCTGCCGAAGATCGAACCGAGCTGGTCATACTCTTCGCGAGTAAGGAATCCGCGCTCGATCTCGATCGTCAGAAACTGCCGCACCACCTGTCCTTCACGCCGCAGCGACATCATGATCACGATCAGCATGATCAGAAACGCGGGCACCATCACGACGATGTACGTCAGAACAAAAACACCACCGCCGCCAAAGACCGCGGACCCATTCCAGATGGAGTGCATGAAGATCGCCATCAACAGGCCGACGATCGGCGTCAACAACTTGATCGCAAGGTTTGTCGACTGTCGCGCGAGGCCCAAACCGATTCCGGTCAAACTAGTGAACAGTGGATGAGAGAACGGCGCGAAGAACCCGCGCACGATCACGGTTGCCGTCAACACACCGCCACTGGTCGCCGCTGCGTTGCCGTAGTAAAGAATGTTCTCCGTCATCGCAAACCCGAGTCCAGCCATCGAAGCGTAGACGATTCCGTCGACTACGCCGTCAAACTCATCCTTCTTCCACAAAAAGAAGATCACCAGGATGAACGCTTTGCCGATCTCTTCGACGATCGGCGCGGAGATCACCGCCGCAAAAGCCTCGCCGGCTTCAGCATCCGAAGCCAGGGCGCCGACGATCAAGCCGCTGCTGGTGTTGAAAAGAAACGCAAAGAAAGGAGCAACCAACGCGCCCCAGAAAAAAGCCGTGCTCAACATCCACAACGGTTCGCCTTCGTAACGATCGATCCACAGCACGAGGACTACGTAAAGCGGCACGGGAATCGTCGCGGCGAGCAGACCGAGAATAAAACCAATTGGTCCAGTCTCGATGCCTATTACAAGGAGCACGAGTAAACCGAGCATCAACGCGATCAATGTCGCGAGTATCCCGAGTGCGATCTTAATCGCGCTGATTTGCGGAGATCGTTTGATTACCACCGCCGGTGTGAGATTGGGATTTGGATAGGTCATCGATACCTCTAACGAGCGCAGGTTAAAGCGCGGCCACCGTCGATCGAATAAGTTGCGCCGGTAATCCACGACGCTTCTTCCGACGCCAGAAACAACACGAGCCCGGCGATCTCTTCCGGCCGTCCGGTGCGGCCGAGCGGGTGCGTTGTTTTCGAGTGTTCGAGAAACGCGGCGTAAGCGTCGTCGTTCATGCCGCCACGTTTGTGGATCTCGGTGACAACCACGCCGGGATTCACTGCGTTCACGCGCACGCCTTTTGCCGCCAGTTCGAGCGCGGCGCAACGAGTCAGTTGATCCACCGCTGATTTCGAAACGCAGTAAGCGAGCACGCCGGGAAACGAACGCAGACCGGTAACACTCGAAACATTCACGATATTCCCGCGTCTGTCGATCAAACTCGGCAACGTCTTCTGCATGAGCCGAAACACCGCGCGGACGTTGACATTCATCATCTCGTCCCACGATTCGATAGAAGTGTTTTCGATCGTGCCGGTCGTGAGAAATCCCGCGGCGTTTACCAGCACGTCGACTCCGCCGAAAGCCTGCAACGCTTCGTCGACAACACGATCCGCGTCGGCGTCGACTGAAAGATCCGCCCGGATCGGCAGCGCTTCCACACCAACGGTTCGAAGTTCCTGCGCAATGTCATTGAGCGCGTCTTCTTTTCGCCCGACACAAACAATGTTGGCGCCTGCTTTCGCAAAGCCAACCGCGCACGCATGTCCGATTCCTGACGTCGCTCCGGTGATGACGGCAACTTTGCCGCTGAAATTTTTTTCGTTCATCTGATCTGTTCCTCTCTGCGGTTCTCTGTGTCCTCTTGGCGTTCTCTGCGTTGCAGTAACCCCTTAACACAGAGATTGTCGAGAGACGCAGAGGATCGCAGAGAGACTCAAGTTGAATACTGCCGATGGAATCATATATTGACAGCGCAATCCCAAAAAGCCGACTATTATCACCTTGAGAGCCTTAGGAGGCTATTCCCCCCAGCGCCATGCGCTTAAGAGTCATGATTTTGGGGTCCTAATGGTTGGCGAGTCCAACCTGGAGGCGCTTGTTGGGACACAACTCGGCAGATCAATTCTTCAGTTCGCGATCGCGTTCAACTGACGACTTACACGGCCGTCATGCGCGCGCTCGCATGCCGTCGAGTGCTGGATACTTAACCGTCGCAATTGTTCTTGCTGCCGGAATGTTCTTTGGACTGTGGTGGGTGCTGGTGCGCGGCGGAGATGAAGCGCCGTGGTTGCCGGCAGGTTTGGCGGCAAGCGTCGTGTTGTTGGTGGCGTTGTCGGCGCGGGAAGTCGTGATGCGGCGCGCGTGGACGCGCTACTTGTTGGACCAGGGCATCAGTCAGAAGCGTCCGGCTCGTTCCCACAGCAGTGGCAGCAGTCGCAGTCAGAAAAAAGGTTTTTCCGCGTCACTGCACTCGGCCGCGTTACGAACGATTCAGAAACAATCGACTGCTGCCGATCATCCGGGTTCGACTCCCGAGATGCATCTCGACGTGGCCCATCTTTGTCACGACTACCTGTCGAGCACAGACGAGGCGATGAGATCCGGCCGTCTCGGCAGCGAGAAAGGCATCGCGATCCGAGCCGGTCAGGAACGCGTCCGCGCGCTGCACAAGCATCACCTGCTAACCTGGGCCAGAGGACACTCGCGCGCCTTGACGCACGAAGCGCAACAACGAGCGCGCACGTCTGACAAGATTGAAACTGCTAACAAAGCGCTCGAATGCATCGATTCGGCGTTGCGCATTTATCCGAACGAAGCGGAACTTCACGAATCGAAAATCGCCATCGGAGAGTTTATTGCTTCGGTAAAAGTGGCGCACTGGGTAGAACTGGCGGAACGTTCGACGTTCAAAGGACATTACCGCCGCGCGATCGATCGGTATCGCGACGCGCTCTTCTACCTGAACCAGGACGTGGTGAAAGAGGAAGTGCGAAAGGCCGGAACCGAAAAGATCGAACGCCAGATCGCGGAGTTGCAATCCCGACTCCGGCCGGCAAATGAAATCCGCCGTCCCAGAACAGAGACGGCGTTCCCCGACGAAGAATGATGGGTCCGAAGTGCCCAAAGTGCGGTAGTTCGCGAGTCCGAAGGGGCTACAAACGCACGCCTTTGCTGATGCGCTTGGTTGGCATCTACCACCTTTTGTGCGATCATTGCAACTTGCTTTTCACTGGCTTTGTAGTGCCCGGAACCTTGCATCGTCGCCGAAAGCATCAAAGGCCGAAGAAACTGAAAGCCACTGATTAAAGGCTTAGAGACCCTGACATGAACCTTCCACGACTGTTCACGATCCTTGCCGCACTGATCTGTGTTGCATCCGCAGCGACTCCTTCCGTGCTTTTTGCACAGCAGCAAAAGCCCTATCTGCTTGGACCAGGAGACGTGCTCGAAGTCAGAGTTTTCGGCCAGCACGATCTGAATTCGAATGCCCAGGTTGATAGCGAAGGAAACCTGAGTTCGTTGCCTTTTCTCGAGCCGATTCCCGCAAAGTGCCGCACTGAAAGACAGGTGCAAAAAGACATCGCGCTGGCTTACAGCCGCCTGATCAAGGAGCCGCAGGTCAGTGTTCGCGTGATCGAACGCAACAGTCGCCAGCCCGCTTCAGTTTCCGGCGCTGTGCGCCAGGCGGGGAAAATCCCGACGGATCGCGGGCTCCGCTTGAACGAACTGATTGCCGCATCAGGTGGGATAACAGACAAAGCCGCAGGCACGATTCAGGTTCTGCATACCGAACCGGTGCTTTGTCCTGGACCAGGCGAACAAGCTGAATCTTTGCCCCTCGCCGGTACGTCCGTTCCGCTCCAGATAATCAAAATCGCCGATCTACAAAAGGGAATAGTAAACCCGTCGATCCGGCCGGGCGATCTGGTTTTGGTGACTGAGGCCGAGCCGGTTTACATTACCGGCAGCGTAGTTTCGCCGGGCGCGATCATGCTGCGTGACCAGCTCACGCTGAGCAGAGCACTGGGAATGGTTGGCGGGACGAGAACCGAGGCGAAACTGTCGGAGATCAAAATCTACCGGCAGAAAGCTGGCGGATCGTCTCAGGAAATCATTCCGGTAGATTTTGAGGCGATAAAAAAGAACCAAAAACCCGACGTTTTTCTTCAGCCGTACGACGTGATTGAAGTGCATGACAGCAGTCCGTTTACGCCAGGCGGCTTGTTGAAGCTTCTGGCCGCTGCGTTTACTGGTGGAATCAGAAACGCAGTAGTGCCGATCCCGGTCCCGTAAAGTGACTGGATACTTTTGAATCGAGGGTTGAGCTATGAAGGTGAAGTTATCATTGATCGTCGCAGCCATCTTAATCTGTAGTCTCGCGCTGTTCGCAAACGCGCAGGAATCGCAGCAACAGAGCGCGCCGCCGCCGGGGCAAAATCCCGGGCTGGACGTTCAGGGCATCAAGTCGTACCTGCTTGGACCGGGCGACGTGCTCGACGTTCGCGTTTTCGGACAACCGGAATTATCGAGCAGCGTGCAGGTCGACAGCGAGGGCAATTTGAGCGCGCTGCCGTTTCTGGAGAAGCCGATTTCCGCGAAATGCCGCACGGACAAAGACGTGCAAAAGGACATCACGCTCGCCTATGCGAAGTTCATCAACAACCCCCAGGTCAGCGTTCGTATCTCCGAGCGTAACAGCCGCCAGCCGGCGACAGTTTTTGGCGCAGTTCGCCAACCGACGCGCGTTGAGATGAAACGAAGAGTTCGTTTGAACGAACTGATGGCGGTTTCCGGCGGTTTCACCGAAAGAGCGTCGGGAACGATTCAGATTCTGCACACCGAACCGTTGATGTGTCCGGAGCCGGGCGAAGAAGCTCTCGCGAAACCGATCGACGGCACGCAGATCCCGCTTCAGATCGTCAAGATCTCCGATTTACGATCCGGAAAGGTTGAAGCAAACCCGGTTATCCGTCCCGGTGATTACGTGCTGGTGACGGAAGCCGAACCCGTTTACATCACCGGCAGCGTGAACTCTCCCGGTGGAATCTACCTGCGCGACCAACTCATG
The DNA here is from genome assembly GCA_035276045.1 of Pyrinomonadaceae bacterium. Classification (GTDB taxonomy): domain Bacteria; phylum Acidobacteriota; class Blastocatellia; order Pyrinomonadales; family Pyrinomonadaceae; genus PSRF01. Next base: position 64,486 of record DATELZ010000082.1, read on the forward strand.
CTAAGCCGCGCGCTCGCGATGGTGGGCGGCGCAAGAAAAGAAGCGAAGATGACGGACGTGCGGATCTATCGTCAGATCCCAGGGTCTGCCAACCAGGAAGTGATTTCCGTCGACGTGGCCGCCATCAAGAAGAATCAGAAGCCCGACGTTTTGCTTCAGGCTTATGACGTGATTGAAGTGCCCGAGGCCGGTATGTTTTCGTCCAGCCGCATCGGCTCGACGTTGATGGGCGCGCTGACCGGCGGTCTTTCGTCGGCAATTTCTACGACCGGCACGTTTTTGCCGAACCGCGTTATCTACTAATACTCAAGTTTGAAGGAATACTGAAAAGTTAAGAAAGCAATGAATCGAAAAACCCTGGCCGGCGATCGCCGGCGACGAAAACTCATGACTGCCCTCTGGGCTCTCGGCCTCGCGGTGCTGGTGATTGTTTTGATCTATCTCGAGAAGACCGCGATCCTCTATATTCTTTGCACGCTGGGCGTGACTGCGTTGTTGTTGATCGTTGCGATTTCCGATCTGGCGCGGGAAGAAATCCATAATGCCGAATTAGTTCAGGCGAGCGATGCAGCAGGTGGTGCACGAAGGGCGAAATGAAGCAAACGTTGCAAACGGCTTAATTTGTGCATCAATAGTGGAGTTCGTTCAACTCGCTTCTCGATTGATGCTGCTTATTTGGTCTATAAGTTTGTACAACAACGAACTCTCGCTCCAGTGACATCTTTCTATTCCGTGAAAAACATTAACCGGGTTGAAACTTTAAGCGGACTATTGCATAATTCGCCTGCGTTCACCTCCCCGGTGGACGAAGTGGTCGCGTGGGGTGAGGACACGTGGCCTTAGGGTGGGAGCTGTGGGAGGCTCCCGCCCGCTTTTTTTTGTCGGCGGATCGACCTTAAACGTGCTGAGCGGCTGACAATCAACGATGGGGCTTTTCCAGAGATCACGACGCAGGTTACAGCTCTGGTTTTTTGAGGGCAGAAAACGTAGCGGTTCAGCCGAGGACCCCTCCTCCCACTCTCCACACAAGCAACATCCCTGGTGGCAGGTCATGTGTCTCACCGGCGTCGATTATTTTTCGACGCTTGGTTATCAGCCCGGCATCGCGTTCATCGCCGCTGGACCACTCTCGCCAATCGCGACGCTAGTTCTAATATTTTTGACATTGTTCGGCGCGTTGCCGATGTATCGCCGCGTGGCTGCGGAGAGTCCGCATGGCGACGGTTCGATCTCGATGCTGGAGAACCTGCTGTCGCGCTGGAAGGGCAAGTTGTTTGTGCTCGCGTTGCTCGGGTTCGCCACCACAAGTTTCATAATCACCATCACGCTCTCAGCCGCCGACGCTACGGCCCACATCGTCGAGAATCCGTTTGTGCTGGACCATCTTCACTTCCTGCACCACCGCATTGCGGTGACGTTGGTTTTGATCGCCGCGCTGGGCGCGATCTTCCTGCGCGGTTTCAAAGAAGCGATTGGCATCGCTGTGGTTTTGGTGGTGATTTATCTCGCGCTCAATCTCACTGTGGTCTCCGTGGGCTTTTACGAGGTCATCACGCATCCCACTGTCTTCTTTGATTGGAAAAGCTGGCTGTTTAGCATGCATTCGAACCCGCTGGCGATGATCGGAATGGCGCTCTTCGTCTTTCCGAAACTGGCGCTTGGTCTATCAGGGTTTGAAACTGGCGTCGTCGTGATGCCACTCGTCAAAGGCGACGGCGATCCGCTCAAGCACAAGATTGACGCCGCGCACCTGGCGCGTGGCGGCGAATCACCCGCCGAACTCGCCGGCCGCATTCATAACACGCGTAAACTGCTCACGGGCGCCGCATTGATCATGAGTTTTCTGCTCTTCTCGAGCAGCATCGTGACGACGATGTTGATTCCGCCTGACGAATTTCGTCCTGAAACCCTTACGCAGGAAGCAGGCTCGGCGAATGGACGCGCGCTGGCTTACCTGGCCCATCACTATCTCGGCGACGTGTTCGGAACGATCTACGACTTGAGCACGATCTCGATCCTGTGGTTTGCGGGATCGTCGGCACTTGCGGGTTTGCTGAACATCGTTCCGCGCTATCTGCCGCGATACGGAATGGCGCCCGAATGGGCCCGGGCAACGCGTCCGTTGGTCGTGGTGTTCACGTTGATCTGTTTTATCGTCACGATACTCTTCAAGGCGGACGTGGACGCACAAGGCGGTGCTTACGCGACGGGCGTTCTCGCCTTGATGACGTCCGCCGCCATTGCCGTCACGCTATCGGCGCGCCGTCATGGCGAACGACTTCAATGGGTGTTCATGGTGATCTCGCTGGTGTTTATCTATACGACGGTCGTAAACATCATTGAACAGCCTGAAGGACTGAAGATCGCAACGATTTTTATAATCGCGATCGTCATCAGCTCGCTCTTCTCTCGTGTTTGGCGTTCGACGGAGTTGCGAGTGGAGCGGATCGAACTCGACGACATGGCGCGCGAGTTTGTTCGCAAAGCGGCGAAGGGCACGGTGCGAATCATCACGAATCGAGTTGATCGTGGTGACGCAGCCGAGTACGAGATGAAGGAGAAGGAGAAGCGGCTCGACAATCACATTCCCGGGGGCGAACCGATTCTTTTCTTTGAAGTCACGCCTGGTGATGCGTCGGAGTTTTCGGGAGTGTTGAAAATCAGGGGCGCGACTGTTGACCGATTTCAGATCCTGCGGACTGAATCGGCGGCTGTTCCCAATGCGATCGCCGCGTTTCTGCTCTTCATTCGCAATGAGACGGGGAAACTGCCGCACGTTTACTTTGGTTGGAGTGAAGGCAATCCTGTTTCTTATTTGCTGAAGTACATTGCGTTTGGTGAAGGCGATACGGCGCCGGTCACGCACGAAGTTTTGCGCCAGGCGGAAAAGGATCCGGACCAGCGGCCCATCGTCCATGTTGGCGGGTGAAGGCAGATGAAGTTTCCCGCAAAGGCGCAAAGACGCAAACACAATCCGCTTCTCGCTTCAAAACCTGCTTCCTTTGCGTCTTTGCGCCTTTGCGGGAAACTTCATCGTTGTTGCTTCCCGCATCGTCGAGGAGTAACATCACAAACGTTTTGACAATTTGATGTCTGCCGAAGTTGCGAGGCCACGCACGGCTTCGCATCGCGGGGGAACCAACGTTTCGCGATCGAGTGAAACATGGGGCTAATCGTTGCGAGCGTTTTGCTTGAGACGACGAACACTTCCAGTTCGAGCCCGACAGCTAACCTCGTAGGCCAAAGGGAAGGGCAGTTCCGCGATCGATCAGGCGTGGGGCGATTTGCCCCGCGCCTTTGTATTTTGTGCGCGTCCGGCAGGTAACCGGACCGTCAAAATATGTTCAATCCTATAGCTAATCGAACCGCCGGCCGGCGTTTCAAACTCTGGTTATTCAAGGGCGCTGCTCAGAAAGAAACCGCCCACTCCACGCCGCATAGACAACATTCCTGGTGGCAGGTGATGTGCCTGACCGGCGTCGACTATTTTTCGACGCTCGGTTATCAACCCGGCATCGCTTTTCTCGCCGCTCAATCCATCTCGCCGGTAGCGACACTCATTCTCGTGCTACTGACGCTATTCGGCGCGTTGCCGATTTACAATCGCGTCGCCGAGGAAAGCCCGCATGGCGAAGGTTCGATCTCGATGCTGGAGCATCTGCTTTCGCGTTGGAAAGGAAAGCTTTTCGTTCTCGTCTTACTCGGTTTCGTCGCCACCGACTTCATCATCACGATCACACTCTCCGCCGCCGACGCTACCGCGCATATCATCGAAAATCCATTCACTCCCGACATGTTCAAGCACCAGATTGGCGTCACTGTCGCCCTAATCGCAATGCTCGGCGTGATCTTTTTGAAAGGGTTTAAAGAAGCGATCGGAATTGCCGTCGCCCTGGTTGGCATTTACCTGCTGCTAAATGTCGTTGTGATCTCGGTTGGTCTCTATGAACTGGTCACCCATCCACATCACTTTCCGGAATGGAAACAGGCATTGTTTTCACATCCAAAAGTGAACGGCAACATGTGGATGATCCTCGTGGTGTCGCTGTTTCTGTTTCCGAAACTGGCGTTGGGTCTTTCGGGTTTCGAGACTGGCGTTGCCGTGATGCCGCTGGTGAAGGGCGAGCAGGACCTGAGCGAAAAAGATTTAGACGAGATTCATTCAACCAGAGCTGGTCATGGTGACGAGGCGAGAGTTCAGCAACTGCTTCAGGGCCGCATTCGAAATACGAAAAAGTTACTGCGCTCCGCTGCGTTGATCATGAGCGTGATGTTGATCAGCAGCAGTATTGTTACGACGACGCTGATTCCAGCGGAACAGTTTGCCGAAGGAGGCGAGGCGAACGGTCGAGCCATCGCTTACCTCGCTCATCACTTCTTCGGCGACATCTTTGGCACGGTTTACGATCTCAGCACGATCTTCATCCTGTGGTTTGCTGGTGCGTCGGCGATGGCCGGGTTGTTGAGCATCGTGCCGCGTTATCTGCCGCGGTATGGCATGGCGCCCGAGTGGGCGAGGGCGGCGCGCCCGCTTGTGATCGTCATCACGATGATCGCCTTCGCCGTCACGATCATCTTTCGTGCCGACGTCGACGCGCAGGGCGGCGCTTATGCGACCGGCGTATTGGTGTTGATGACTTCCGCGGCGATCGCGGTAACACTCGCCGCGCGCAAACGCGGTGGAAACTGGCGCATGTACCTCGTGATCGCGCTCATCTTCGTCTACACCACCATTCAAAACATTCACGAACGACCCGAGGGAATCAAGATCGCTTCGTTCTTTATCCTGACGATCATCCTCGCGTCGTTGTTTTCGCGAGTCTACCGCTCAACTGAACTGCGCGTGGAACAAATCGAGTTGGACGATAATGCGCGCCAGTTCATCAAGGACGCAGCGAAGGGAACGATTCGCATCATCACTAATCGACGCGACAAGGGCGACGCCGACGAGTACGCCCAGAAGGAGCACGAAAAGCGCATCAGCAATCACATTCCCGCAGGCGAGGCGATCCTGTTCTTCGAAGTCACACCCGGCGACGCGTCCGAATTTTCCGGCACGCTTTGCATCCGCGGCGAAACTGTCGACAAGTATCGAATCTTAAGAACTGAATCGGCAGCAGTGCCCAATGCCATCGCAGCGTTTCTCTTGTACCTGCGAGACGAGATGGGCAAATTGCCCCACGTGTACTTCGGCTGGAGTGAAGGCAATCCGATCTCCTACCTGCTTAAGTACATCGCGTTTGGCGAAGGCGACACCGCTCCCGTCACACACGAGGTCTTACGCAAGGCAGAGAAAGACTCCAACAGACGTCCTATTGTGCACGTTGGTGGCTAGCGAGGGGATAAAATGGGTCAGTGCGTTTCGAGTGCCGCGAAACGACGATGTAGCTTGAACGTTATGCCGGTGCCGATTCAGCCGGTGTGGTCCTGCCGGCTAGAAAGCACGAACGGCAATAGACCGGACGTCCCTGCGAAGGATAAAACGGGACGGTGGTTTGTTGCCCACATTGCGCGCACTGCACCGAAACTTCGATTCGCTGTCTAACTCCCGATGTTTGTGCTGCGGCAATGGCTGCAAGCCGTTCGTTCTTTGCCTGCTTACAAGGCTTGCATCGTTTTGGTTCGTTCTTGAGGCCTTTGTCGTGAAAGAACACCTGTTCGCCGGCTGTCCAGATAAAGTTCTCGTTACAATCGACACATCGAATTGCCCGATCTTGATGTTCGCTGTGTGGAGACATTTCCAATGTGTGAACCGCTTCCGTCTGTGCCATGATCTACTCCCAGGGTCGATAACCTTTAAAATGCCAGTTCCGGCGGGCGAATAAAGAACAACACTAAGAGAGGTGTTCTCTTCGGTTGTTTACCAAATGAGGTAAAGAAAATTCAGCCGCACGGGCCGCGCCATTGGGGGATTTGTATATAACTATGGCGAAAATGTGTCAAGGTAAATCCTGCTAAATCAGGCTTTCGTCTTGACTTTCTTTCTGGCCGGGTGGCAGCATCCGCGCTCAAATAATGAAGAGAATACTCGTCATCGGGGCAGGCGGACGCGAGCACGCGATCGTATGGGCCAGCCGCAATACGTCGGCCACTCCAGTCGAAATTTTTTGCGCGCCGGGGAACGCGGGAATAGGGCAGTCGGCCCGGTTAGTAAACATTCCCATCGACGATCACCCGGCGTTGGTCCAATTCGCCGAGTCCAATAGTATCGACCTTACGTTCGTTGGTCCAGAAGCGCCGTTGACTGACGGGCTCGTCGACGTCTTCGAAGCAAAAGGACTGCCGATTGTTGGTCCAACATCTGCCGCGGCGAGACTCGAAGGCAGCAAGATCTTCGCCAAGGATTTTATGGCACGGCACGCTATTCCGACCGCGGCGTATCGCGTCGCCGATTCACCTGCTCACGCGATCGAGTGTCTCCGCAGTGGAGAGTTTGGACCACCTGATTCACCCGTGGTGATCAAGGCAGATGGACTCGCGGCTGGCAAAGGCGTGGTCGTTGCCGCATCACGCGCGGAAGCAGAAGCCGCGGTCGACGACTTGATGGTCCATCACGTCGCCGGAGATACAGCGGCGCAACGCGTCGTTATCGAAGAAGCGCTCAGCGGTAGAGAAGTCTCGTTACTGCTCTTCTCGGACGGACGCGATTATGCGTTGATGCCGGCCGCTCGCGATCACAAAAGAATCGGCGACAACGACACCGGACCAAACACCGGCGGCATGGGCGCCGTCACGGACGCCTCGGTGTTGGACCAGGCAACGCTGGATCGAGCAGTTCGTGAGATCGTCGAACCGACATTGACCGGCGCACGCTCGGAGGGGTTTGCTTTCAAGGGCGTTTTGTTTCTGGGGTTGATGCTTACATCTGCCGGGCCGAAGTTGCTCGAATACAACGTTCGCTTTGGCGACCCTGAGACACAGGCGATTCTGGTCCGGCTGAAATCGGATCTGGTATCTGTGTTCGAAGCTATTCGCAATGGCACGCTCGGCCAGTTTGCGCTCGAATGGACTGCGGGTTCCTCGGCCTGCGTTGTGGCGGCCAATCGCGGTTATCCCGGAAAGTACGAAAAGGGCGCGGAAATCGAGGGACTCGACCAGATAGATGCCAATCGGGTTCAGGTTTTCCATGCCGGAACCGCATTGGCGGAAAACGGGAAGTTTACGGCCACGGGAGGTCGTGTTTTAGGCGTGACAGCAGCGGCCGAAAACCTGCCCCGCGCTTTGGACTTCTGCTACGAGTCGGTGAGCAGAATTCACTGGCCGGGCATGCAATTCCGCACTGATATCGGTCGCACACCGGCGGCTTAAGGGCCGGATCGCCCAACCTTTTTGGAAGCCTTTCCATTGTGCTGTTATACTCCGAGACAGTTTTTGCAGGAATTGAAACTGCCTGAGCGTATGCGTCGTACATGTGAACGTTGCGCCCGGCCGATAAATTGGTGGATCGAGGCCGCTGACCAGCCCTTGAAGATTTCACATTTCGCTGTCGGAGGATGAGCGGAAAATGGGAGTTTGGACAAGACTGAAGCGCTCAGTGCGCGCCCTCTTCGGAGGGATAATCGAAAAGACTGAAGACCCCGAACTCATTCTTCAGCAAACCATCCGCGACATGCGCGACCGCGTCCCTGAGTTGAACAACTCGGTGGCGCAGGTGATGGCTACCGAAAAACTGCTCGCCAAAAATAAAGAACGACTCGAGTCACAGGTAGTCGATCTCGACTCGAAGATCAGGGCGTCGGTCAAGATGGGCCGCGACGACATCGCGACTGCCTACATCGGCCAATTACAACAAGCACAGATCGATCTGCAGAAAACGTCGCAGCAACTGGAGCATGCGAACCTCGCATCGAAACAGGCACTTAAAGCGCGCGACAATTATGTGCTTCAGATGCAACGCCGCACTGCCGAAGCGATGCAGTTGATAAATCAGTCGAAGCAGGCGAAGTTGCAGGAACAGCTTGCGCAGACGATGGAGTCGTTTCAACTCGGCGACGATGCGTCGACGTTCAACGAAATGCGCGACAAGATCGATCGCCGCGCTGCTGCCGCCGAAGCCAAGATGCAACTGGGCGCCGCTTCAGTCGATACGCAAATGCAGGAGATCGAGCGCGAAGCGTTGGATATGCAGTTGCAGGACAAGTTGCTTTCATACAAACGCGATATGGGCTTGCTCGGCGCGGGCGCCGATGCACCCACGCCACAAGCGCTCCCCGCTGAAGGCGAAACCACCACTGGTAATAACGGCACCGGTGGCTCGCGCAGCATGTGACCTCTTTAAGAATGATGGTAATTGCAGTTTCAATAAGTTTATGGCCGAGTTTCCTAAGTTTGATCTCAGGTATCTGAAAGAAGCCTTCAAAGAACCCATAAACTTTTGGGGGATGGCCGGGTTTGCAGTTGCGGCTGCTTACGTTCAGGATGTCACACCGCTCGTCGCCGCTCTAGCCACCGAAACACTTTATCTCGCGACCGTGCCGGCAAGCACCGTGTATCGCCGGCTCGTCGATCGACGAGAGAAGCAGCGCTTACTAAAACTCCGCGAACAACAGCGCGAAGCGCAGATCAAACTATTCGATCCACGCGAGCGTGAGGCGGTCGAATACCTGCGCTGGATGAAGAACCAGATCTATTCGAACTACAAGAAGTTCACCAACACAAAGCAGATCCCGCATAACATTCAGAGCCTGGACCAGCGCTGGGAAGACTTCGTCGATCTCCTCGACGTTTATCGCCGGCGCAAGCATCACCTTCGTTCGATCAATCGCCAGGCGGTGCAGAACCAATTGATTCAGGCCGAACGTGCGGTGCAGTCCGCGAAAGACGATCGTGAACGGCGAATTCAGCAAGCGAACGTTGCGATCCTCAAGCGACGCGTCGCAGCGTTCAACGACATCGAACGCTCGGTGAAGTTAGTCGAAGGGCAGTTGCAATCGATCGAGAACTTCTTCGGGCTCGTGAACGACCAGGTTGTCACCCTGCCGACGCCCGAACGCGTCTCGTCTTTGGACTTCGAGCAACTGAGCGATTCGATCGCCATGACCAAGCAGATGCTCGAGGAAACGTCCGACACTTTCGCCGCGCTCGACAGTCACAACCGGGACATCGGGAACTACGAACTGCTGGTTTCAAACACCGGAACGGGCAAATAGAGCCAAACCCCTGTAAAACACACTCTATAGCACTCCGTCAAAAAATTACCACAAGATGTCGTTGACAGCGGGGGGCTAAAGGAGTATATTCCCGCCCGCTGGTAATTAAAGTATTAAGTTAACTTTCCAGCCGGGATTTTCGGCGCAACCGCAACATCCAAAACAAACTCTAAGTTAAAGCCTGCGTAGTAATTACGCTTGGCAGATGTGTTTTTGAACCTCGCTTGATGCCCCAGAAAGGTGCAGATGATGAGTAGCCCAGCTATCGGCAAAAAAGTCGGCGGCAACACCGTCAGTTCTCCCGCTAATTCCCCGGCTAATTCCCCGGCTAATTCCCCGGATAGACGGTCGCAGGAACTCGGACTTAATGCCAGGAAAGTAGTTAGCAAGCGCTATTCGTTGAAGGATTCCAAAGGGCAACCTTTCGAGGAGTGGGCGGACATCGTTCGCCGTGTCGTCGGGCATGTGTCGGCGGCTGAAACGGGTGAAAAACGAGACGAGTTTTTTGCGGACATGAGCGACATCATGCTCGCTCGTGAATTCATTCCCAACACGCCGTGCCTCGTTAATGCCGGTAAGCCAAATGGGCAACTGGCAGCCTGTTTTGTGCTGAATGTGCCTGATTCGCTGTCCGGAATCATGAACCACGCCAAGGCGGCGGCGACGATTCATCAAACCGGTGGCGGCACGGGCATGACTTACGAGTTTCTGCGGCCGCACGGCGCGATGGTCAGCTCCGCAACCGGTGTCGCCTCGGGTCCTGTCTCGTTCATGAACATCGTCAACCAGGTCACGGACGTCGTGAAGCAGGGCGGTGTGCGGCGTGGCGCCAACATGGGCATGATGCGCGTGACCCATCCGGATGTGCTGCGTTTCATTCACGCAAAGAACGATCAGCACTCGCTCACGAACTTCAATATCTCAGTCAACGTCACCGACGGCTTTTTGAAAGCGGTCGATGACAACGACTGGTTTCAGTTGGAGTTTGACAAGAAACCGTGGACGGATCCAATTCACGATCCGGTGCGTGATGGCGACTATGTTTTGTATCGCCGGCCCGATGGATCGACTGTGACTTTCTGCGATCGTCAGTCGTTTTTGAGCGCGGATCTATCTGCTTGTACGATTGAAGAACCGCCGCGCCCGGGTATGGTCTTCGCTCCCGACATTTGGAACCGCATCATTGCCAGCGCGCACAAGTATGCCGAGCCGGGTATCGCGTTCATCGACGAAGTGAATCGTCACAACCACATGATGAAGTCGATGGGCCAGATCTATTCGTGCAATCCGTGCGGCGAACAGTTCCTGCACTTCTCGAATTCATGCAACCTCGGTTCGATCGATCTCGCGAAGTTTTTCGATCCCGAGAAACGGGTCGATTGGGATCGGCTCCGGAAGGTCACGCATCTGTGCACTCGCTTTCTGGATAATGTGATCGATACCTGTGCCTGGCCCTTGCCGGAGATCGACGAGGTGGTCCATAAGACACGTCCGGTTGGCTTGGGCATCATGGGCTTTGCCGATCTCTGTTTGAACCTGAACATAACTTACGGTTCGACTGCTTCGATCGATTTGATGGACGAAGTGATGGGCTTTGTGCGTCGCGAATCGTGGCTGGAGAGCAATCGCTTAGGCGCAGAGAAAGGTGCGTTTCCGGAGTTTGAGCCAAACCGCGAAGCCTACACCGACTTTCTCTACAACCAGATCGGTATTCCGCGCGACATTCCGCTGACGCCGCGTAACTATGAAGTGACGACTATTGCGCCTACCGGAACTATCTCGCTCGTGGCAGAGACTTCTTCAGGCATCGAGCCCAACTTCTCATGGGCCTACGTGCGCAAGGATACGATCGGCACGCGCACTTACGTGCACACCCTCGCGGCGCAGGCGCTCGGAATTGATGTGGACCAGTGCGATCAGGGATCGATAGATGCGGCTGCTGCTTACGTCGTGGAACACGAACGTGAGTTGCCGCCGCATTTTATCTCGGCGATGAATATAAGCGCTGAGCAGCACGTTCATGTGCTCGCGGCTGCTCAGCGCAACGTCGATAACAGCGTGTCGAAGACGTGCAATGGCGCAGTCAACGACACGGTGGAATCGGTTGACGCGTTGTATCGCCTTGGTCGTCAACTTGGTTGCAAGGCTGTGAGCTACTATCGCGACGGATCGCGTGAGGGCCAGGTGCTTACGTCGATGAAAGCAGAAGAGCCGAAGGGTGAGATTGCGTGCAATCCCGAAGCGGCTGTTGGTTTGGCGACTGGCGCCGTGAGCGCGGCGGAAGCGTTGGCTGCTGACGATGCATCCGCGCGACAGGAAGCGATCGCGCGCGAACACTCGGACACGGTTCCGGTGCCGCCTGTAACTGCGATTCGCATCGAGCGCCCGCGCGAGTTGCGTGGCGCTACGTGGCAGATTCCTTTCGACGGTCAGAATCTCTACGTGACGGTCAATCACGATGGCTCGATGATCCAGGAAGTGTTTGCGACTGGTCCGATCAGCGGCGGCGTGGGTCTGCTTGCTTCGAAGATGTTGCGTGGTGGTTTTGACGCGGCGGAAGTTGCTTACAGTTTGAATAAAGTCACCGGCACTCACGCCGTGTGGTTCAACGAGCGTCTTCTGACGTCACCCGAACAGGCCGTCGCCGAGTGCATCATGATCACGGTGCGCCGCGTCCAGGATCTCCCTGACTCGGCGCGCGCAGTTAACAAACACCAATCCCAAATCAATCCCCAACAACGCTCCGTCACCGGCGCCATCATGTCCAACATGATCGGCATCTGCCCCGAATGCCACGGCCAACTCGAGCATGCGAGCGGCTGCGATTTCTGTAGGGATTGCGGATATAGCAAGTGTAAATAGGCAAAACCGCCAATTAGACTCTTTGTTAGACCGATGACTCATTCCTTCAAGTCATCGGTCTAATACTATTCACTCAAAATCTGGATCATTCGTACGAGATCTCCTGTGTTGACGGGTGATATGCGGCTCAATAATATATCACTATGCCACATATAGGGTCGCGAATGCTGGACAGGGAGTTGAAGAAGGGGAGTGCGGAGTTGCTCATACTCTCGCTTGTCGAAGATCAGCCACGGCATGGGTATGACATTGCCACGCTCATCGAACGGCGATCGGGAGGGACGCTCAAGTTTAATGTCGCGTCGCTGTATCCGTTGCTGTATCGACTCGAAAAGCGTGGATGGATACAGGGGCGGTGGGTCGAGAAGGCGGGGCAGCGAAGGCGGCGTTATTACCGGTTGACTGCCGAAGGGAAGAAGGTGCTTAAGGCGCAGCGCAATAGTTGGCGCGAGTTTGTCGAGGCGATCAGCCGTATCACTGGAATTGAGCATGCCTGATTGGCGAGAAGAGATTAGAAGACGCCTGGCGGGCTTGCGCCTCGAGCCGGCGCAGGAAAGCGAGATCGTTGAGGAGCTGGCCCAACATCTCGAAGATGTTTATGAGCGCGCGCGCGCCGGCGGTCTCACAGAGTCTCAGGCGAGGCGCGAGGCGTTGCTCCAACTCGCCGGCGAGAACCTTCTGCCAACAGAACTAAAACGAATTCAGAAACCATTCCGCGAAGCGCCAGTGCCCGGTGGAACGGGGAGGTCCAACTTGTTTACAGATTTCGTTCAAGACTTACGTTACGCCGGCCGCATGCAACGCAAGAACCCCGGCTTCACCCTCGTCGCCATCATCGCGCTCGCACTCGGTATCGGCGCCAACACTGCCATCTTCAGCGTCGTAAACACCGTCTTATTGCGCCCGTTGCCTTACAAAGATCCCGAGCGACTCACGATGGTGTGGGAAGACGCGAGCAAGCACGGTTACCCGCGCGACACGCCTGCGGCTGCGAACTTCGTCGATTGGCGCAGTCAAAATACGGTCTTCGAAGGCATGGCTGCTATTGCCGACGAGAGTTTCAACCTGACGGGCGCGGGCGATCCGGAGAGACTCGAAGGACGGCGCGTGTCGGTGAACCTGTTTCCGTTGCTGGGAATCGATCCACAGCTTGGACGCACATTCACTTCCGACGAAGACCAGCCAGGTTCGAATCGCGTCGCCGTTTTGAGTTACGGGTTATGGCAACGGCGTTTTGGCGGCGACAACACGATTGTAGGCAAGCCGCTCAATCTCAATGGCGATACTTACACGGTTGTCGGCGTGATGCCCGCGCGTTTCCAGTTCCCATCGAGTGACGACGAGCTGTGGGTGCCGATTGCTTTCACCGCGGAGCAGGCGGCGAATCGCGGCCGGCATTACCTGCAAGTCGTCGCTCGTCTCAAGTCCGGCGTCAGCTTCGCACAAGCGCAGACGGAGATGAACACGATCGCCACTCGCTTGCAGCAACAGTATCCGGAGCAGAATGCCGATCTCGGCGCAGTGGTTACTCCATTGCACGAACACCTTGTCGGCGACATCAGACCCGCGCTTTTGATTCTGCTCGGCGCCGTCGGCTTGGTGCTGCTGATTGCGTGCGCTAACGTCGCCAACCTGCTGCTCGCGCGGGCTGCAGTGAGACAGAAAGAGATCGCGGTGCGCGTCGCGCTTGGTGCGAGACGCGGGCGTTTGATCCGACAGTTTTTGACGGAGAGTGTTTTGTTGGCGACCGTTGGTGGCGTTGTGGGTTTAGGCATCGCGTTCGGCGGATTGATCCTGCTGCGGGCATTCATTCCGGAGAACATTTCGCAGGCGCGCGAGATCGCGATGGACCTCAAGGTCCTTGGTTTCACGTTTCTCGTATCGGTGATCACCGGCCTGATATTCGGTCTTGCGCCGGCGCTGCAAGCTGCTCGCTTCAATCAAACGGAAACATTGAAAGAAGGCGGACGCGATTCGGCGACGGGCAGCAGTGGTAAACGTATTCGTGGTTTGCTCGTGATGTCAGAAGTCGCGGTGTCGCTGGTGCTGTTAATCGGCGCGGGTTTGCTGATCAATAGTTTCATGCGTTTGCGCAACGTCGATCCGGGTTTTCGCGCGGACAATCTGTTGACGATGAAGTTTGTGCTGCCCGAGCCGAAGTATGCGGGTTTTCAAAGTCGGACCGCGTTCTATTCCGATTTGATTCAACGTGTCGAGGGATTGGCTGGCGTCAAGTCGGCGGCCGTTACTACCAACCTTCCGCTGTATCGCCAGGGCAACTCGATTTCGATCAGCATTGAAGGCCGGCCTGCGCCGCCGCCGGGACAGGAATTGATCGTGGTGACGAGGATCGTCAGCCCGCGATACTTCGAAACGATGAGCATTCCGTTTCTCAGCGGCCGGCAGTTTACGGATCAAGACATAGCCACCAGTCCGCGCGCGGTCGTGATCAGTGAAACAATGGCGCGTCGTTACTGGCCCGGCGAAGATCCGGTCGGAAAACGTATCGGGGCGGGAAGAATCCAGCGGCCGGAGGATTGGATTCAAGTCGTCGGCGTGGTGAAAGACGTGCGCCAGTTTGAACTGACAGCGGAGCCGCGGCCGCAGATGTATCTCTCGTACCGGCAAGCAGGTTTCTTCGCGCCGCGAGACCTGGTGGTTAAGACTGACGTCGATCCCGCGAGCATGGCGGCGACCGTGCGAAAGACTGTTTGGGAGATCGACAAGGACCAGCCAGTGTCGAACATCAAGACGATGGAAGAAATACTTCTCGACTCGATCGCTCGACAACGCTTCAGCATGTTGCTGCTCGCGATCTTTGCCGCCGTGGCACTAATACTCGCAGCAGTGGGAATCTACGGCGTGATGAGTTACTCCGTGGCCCAACGCACGCACGAGATCGGAATTCGCATGGCCCTCGGCGCGCAAACCGGCGCGGTGCTGAAACTCGCCGTCGGCTACGGCCTCAAGCTCGTCATCGCCGGCATCGCAATCGGCCTCATCGCCGCGTTCTTCTTAACGCGCGTGATGTCGACATTGCTCTTCGGCGTCACCGCCACCGATCCGGTGACCTTCACCGTGATCTCGTTATTGCTGATCTTCGTCGCCGCCGTGGCAAGCTACATCCCCGCCCGCCGGGCAACGAAAGTCGACCCGATAATCGCGTTGCGTTATGAATGATGTGAACTATTGGAGAGAGAAGAACTGTCCGGCAGCGCGACGCTCTCAAGAAAGAGCGTTTCCGGTGCGATGTC
The DNA here is from genome assembly GCA_035276045.1 of Pyrinomonadaceae bacterium. Lineage (GTDB taxonomy): Bacteria > Acidobacteriota > Blastocatellia > Pyrinomonadales > Pyrinomonadaceae > PSRF01. The sequence continues at coordinate 79,751 of DATELZ010000082.1, forward strand.
TTCTTCGTCAGGCCATTGGACGGTTCCGAAAGCTAGTTTTACTCTTTTGAAATAAGCTACGTCTGTTAGTTTGCCAAAGACGTCGTACTTCAGATAAGGCTTCACGTCGAATCTTCGTGCGCTGCCGTCACTGAATTTCAGGTCCAGTGTAAAATCGTCATTGGCCCTGACCGCAATAACCTTATTCATTGGCAGAACTCTTATCTTAACGGCTCAATCCTAACGACAGGTTGTCCATTGACTGCCAAGGTCCAGTCGGCCATCAGTTCGTCTTGATGAAGCTCGATCCATGCTTGAACCAGTTTCATCTTGGATGTTCTGAGTGAACCTTCAAGAACGTCACCGTCGGGAATCGCAACCACAGCCTCTTCATCATTGTACTGAACATGGATATGAGGCCGTTGATGACCTCGGTTGTCGAAGTAGTACATCAGCACGATGATGCCATAAAACATCGATATAACAGGCATAGTTCGGTGAGGGCTGTCGGCATTTTTACACTATGCCGCACTGGTGTGAGTACTTATCACGTGCGATCCTGGTCGAGTTTGAGCAAGGTGTGCAAAAGGACGTTGGCGCCGTTGGTGATGTCTTCGGGGTGGGAGAATTCACGGGGGGAGTGGCTGATGCCGCCCACGCTGGGGACGAAGATCATGCCGACCGGGCCGAGACGGGCCATGTCCTGGGCGTCGTGACCGGCGCCGGAGGGGAGTAGTTTTGTGGATAGACCAAGTTCGCGAGCGGCTTCCGTGATCAAGGAACGGATGCGAGTGTCGGTCGGCGCGGGGATGTTGACGTTGATCTCTGTGAAAGAGAACTTCGTGCGGCTCGCGGCGGCAATGCGTTGCGCTTCGGCGTGGATTCGCTTGTAGAGCAGGTTGATCTTTGCCGCGTCGAGGTCGCGCAGTTCGAGACTCAAAACCACCTTGCCGGGAATGACATTCGGCGCGCCCGGCAGCGCGTTGATGCGGCCAACGGTTCCTACCTGCCGTCCGGGAACACTCGTCACGATCCGATTCACAGCTTCGATAAACTTTGCTGCCGCCAACAGTGCATCCTGGCGGTTATTCATCGCGGTTGTGCCGGCGTGATTGGCAAATCCTTCGATCGTGACGTCCCACCAGTTGATGCCGACAATGCCTTCCACAACTCCGATCTTGATTTTCTCCCTATCCAGAACCGCGCCCTGTTCGATGTGCAACTCCAGGTAACCGGCGATGTCGTCCTTCTTTCGCCGCACACTCGCCAGGTTTGCCGGATCGCCACCGATGAACTTAATGCCATCGCGTATCGTCTTTCCGCTGCGACTGACCAAATCAAGCTCGCGTTCGGTGAGTTCACCGTCCATCGCACGGCTTCCGATCAGTCCACCTTCTTCGTTCTGAAAGATGACGACCTCGAGCGGATGCCGCATCATGACGTTGTTCTCGGCGATCGTTTGCGCAACTTCGATCGCGCCTATCGAACCGACGACGCCGTCGTAGTTACCACCTTCCGGCACGGTATCGATATGAGATCCGATCAGTATCGGCATCTCCAACGATCTCGCGTTTCCCGAGCGACGCCCGATCAGATTTCCCGCCGCATCGACGAACACGTCGAGTTTTGCTTCCCGCATCAACCCGAGAACATATTCACGCCCTTGTTTATCAGCATCGCTATACGCAACACGACTGACGCCACCCTGCGGATTCTTGCCAAACTCCGCGAGCGCGTGAATGTGTTTCATGATCCGATCGCCGTTCACGCGCAGTCGCGTTTGCGCCATTGGCGAGCGAAACGATAACGAACACAAGCTCAGCAACAGAGCGCAGTTGAATTCGCGGCGAGTGGTTTTCATGGGCCAGGAGCGTAACCCACGCTTTGCCGGGGAAGCAACTAAGATGTAGAATCCCGCGCCAAAATGAAAAACTTCAAATTACTTCAACTACTGACGCTAGTGCTCGCAGCATTCACCCCGGCCATTTCACAAATGCCGCGCATCACGCCGGAAGCGCCAATCGGAAAAGGCGTAGTCGTGCTGAAGGCAGCGCGGTTGATCGACGGCACTGGAGCGGCGCCGATCACTAACGCGGTGATCGTCGTCGACGACAATAAGATCGTCGCCGTCGGCAGCGCGCGATCGGTAAACGTGCCCGCGAATGCAAAAGTGATCGATCTCGGCGACGTGACGTTGCTGCCGGGTTTCATCGACATGCATACGCATCTGATTGGCCGAACACTCGGCGATCCGGCAGGCGAAAGCGCCCTCGTCCGTGACTTCGAATCGTTCGGCGCGATTCTCGGGGTGCAGAACGCGCGCGCGACGTTGATGGCGGGATTCACGACCGTGCGCAACGTCGGCGCTTCCGGACGTTTCGACGACCTGGCGCTGCGGAAGGCGATCGACGAAGGCTGGACGCAAGGCCCGCGCATGGTCACTGCCGGTCACTCGCTTGGCATTCGCGGCGGACACTGCGACGACAACGGTTTCAAGCCGGGAATGTTCGATCCGGGAATTGAGGAAGGGATCGCCGATGGCCCCGACCAGGTTCGCGCGGCGGTGCGTTACCAGATCAAGTATGGCGTCGACGTGATCAAGACGTGCGCTACGGCCGGCGTGCTTTCCGAAGGGAGCGCGGCAGTCGGGGTGACGCAATACACGTTTGAAGAGTTGAAAGCGATGGTCGACGAGGCAAGCAAGCTCGGGCGGAAAGTCGCGGCGCATGCGCATGGGACGGAAGGGATAAAGATCGCCTCGCGTGCCGGAGTCTCGTCGATCGAGCACGGATCGTTTCTCGACGAAGAAGGCGCGCGTTTGATGAAGTCGAACGGGACGTTCCTCGTGCCGACACTGTCCGCGGCGGAAGGCGTCGAGAACGCGGCGAAGTCGGGTGTGTTGAAGGGATTGCGTGCTGAAAAGGCGCGCCTGGCAGCAGCGGCCGTGCGCAATGCGATCAAACTGGCGGTGGCGAATAAAGTGCCGATCGCCTTCGGCACGGATGCGGGCGTGGTGCCGCACGGAAGCAACGCGCACGAGTTTCAGTTACTGGTCGAGTGGGGCGGGCTGAGCAACATGGACGCGCTCGTGGCGGCCACGTCGAGTGCGGCGAAGTTGTTGGGTTGGGACAAGAACCTCGGGTCGTTAACGAC
>DATELZ010000083.1:0-78128 GCA_035276045.1 Pyrinomonadaceae bacterium
CCCCCATCCCCCCGTCCTTCTTCCTGGCGGCAGCGTGCCGATCGGGCGGCCGATCAATAACACGACGGCGTATGTATTGGACCAGCGGATGGAACCTGCGCCGATCGGTGTGGTTGGAGAGTTGTATGTGGGAGGCGCCGGGTTGGCCCGCGAATACCTGCGGAGGCCGGAGTTGACGGCGGAGAAGTTTGTGCCGCACCCGCACAGCGCCACGCCCGGAGCACGTTTGTATCGCACTGGCGATCACGTGCGCTGGCTTGCGGATGGAACGCTGGAGTTTGTTGGCCGCATCGATCAACAGGTGAAGGTGCGCGGGTTCCGTGTCGAGTTGGGTGAGATCGAGAGCGCGCTTAATGAACACGTCGAAGTGCGTGAGAGCGTTGTGCTCGCGCGCAAGGATCAGCCCGGCGAGCGCCGGCTTGTAGCGTATCTCGTGGCAAGAAATGGAGGACTAACTGCCGGCAGCGCTGAGTTACGCGAGTTTCTGCGCGAGCGTTTGCCGGAATACATGGTGCCGGGCGCGTACGTGCAGCTCGACAGTTTGCCGCTGACTGCAAACGGCAAAGTGGATCGCCGCGCACTCCCCGCGCCGGATCAGCAAGGCGAGAACCGCGAAGAGTATGTGGCGCCGCGTACTCACGTTGAAGAAATACTCTGTGGCATCTGGGAACAGGTGCTGGATCTCGAGCAGGTTGGTATCCGCGACAAGTTCTTCGACCTCGGAGGCGACTCGATTTACACGGTGCGCGTGGTGGCGTTGGCCCAGGCGCAAGGAGTGCGGGTAAGTCTGCAGCAGCTATTCCAGTATCAGACGATCGAAGAATTAGCGGCGGTAGTGGGCGAGAGCGAGACACGCGAGCAGTTACCGCGGAGTGAACCGTTCAGTCTCGTGCGTGCTGAAGATCGCGAGAAGCTTGGTCCGGAGATCGAAGACGCATACCCGTTGTCGATGCTGCAAGCGGGAATGTTGTTTCACAGCGAGTTCGACCGTGAGTCGGCGCTGTATCAGAACTTCTTTAGTTTTCACGTGCGCGCGCCTTATGACGAAGCCGCGTTGCGGGCAGCAATGGACCGCGTGGTCCAGCGGCATGCGGTGTTGCGCACGTCGTTTGATCTGACGAGCTACAGCGAGCCGCTGCAACTGGTCCATCGCAGTGTGACGGTCCCGCTCGTGATCGACGACTTGACTCACTTGGGCGAATCAGAGCAGGACGCGTTGCTTGCCGCATGGGGAAAAACAGAGCGGCAGCGTTACATCGACTGGCACAACGCGCCGCTGCTTCGGTTCCAGGTGCATCGACGCACTGCGGACAGTTTCCAGTTCAGCTTGTCGCAGCATCACGCGATCGTCGATGGCTGGAGTGTCGCGGTCACGTTGACGGAGTTGTTCGGGACTTACCTGGAATTGCGAAATGGCGATCATGTTGACAGTGCCGCCCCGAGCACTTCATTCCGCGACTTTGTTGCGCTGGAGCGCGCGGCGTTGCAATCCGATGTATGCCGCGGTTATTGGCGCGAGAAGCTGAGTGGCAGCAGCCACATGACATTGCCGCGCCGGGATGCAGCCGTGACAGAAGCGGCGACCGAAGCACATGTGTTCAAGACGCCCATCAAGGTCGCCGATCGGTTGAAGCAGGTGGCCGAGAAAGCGGGTGTGCCGATCAAGAGTGTGCTGCTTGCCGCTCACCTGCGTGTGATGAGTTTGCTCGGCGGCCAGCGCGACGTGTTGACGGGCGTGGTTTCACACGCGCGGCCGGAAACGATCGATGCGGAGCGCGCGTTGGGTTTGTATCTCAACACGTTGCCGTTGCGGCTGAAGCTCGGCGGCGGCAGTTGGCTCGATCTGATCAAAGAGACGTTCGCGTCCGAGCGCGAGATGCTGCCGCACCGGTATTATCCGATGGCGCAGATCAAGATCGACGAAGGCGGACGGCCGCTCTTCGATACCGTCTTCAACTTTGTGAGTTTCCACCTCTATCACACTTTTGAGCGGCCTGCGGGAATTGAAGTCATCGACGAACTCGTTTCTGGTGAAACTGATTTTGCGCTCGCATCGGATTTCGAGTTAAACAGCAGCACTTCGGACATCACTCTCACACTCACGGGCAGGGACGACGTTCTGTCGCGGGCGCAGGTTGAGACGATCGCCGGTTACTACTCGGCTGCCCTTAATGCAATCGCCGAGAACCCTAATGCCAGTTATCACTTACAGTCGCTGCTCGCCGAGCACGAACTCCAGCGTCTGCTCGTCGAATGGAACGACACCAGCATTGCCTACGATCTCGACAACTGTGTTCATCGACAATTCGAACAACAGGCAGAACGCACACCCAACGCGATTGCCGTAACTTCTGAGAACGATCATTTCTCGTATGCGCAGTTGAACAGCTACGCCAATCAGATCGCCCACTACTTGCAAGCCAGTGGAGTTGGACCAGACGATCGCGTCGCGATCTACAGCAAACGCTCGCCGCAAATGATTGGCGCTGTGCTCGGCGTGCTGAAAGCAGGCGCGGCCTGTGTGTCATTGGATCCAAACTATCCAGTCGAGCGCATTCGCTACATCCTCGACGATTCGCAAGCCTCGCTGCTGATCACGCAACACGAACTACTGCCGTCGCTGACACCAAACGCCGCGGTCTTATGTCTCGACAGCGATAGCGACAAGATCCTTGCTCAACCAATCACGAACCCGCCGAGCACAAGCACTGCATCGAACCTCGCATACATCATTTACACCTCGGGTTCCACTGGCCAACCCAAGGGCGTGATGATCCAGCATGGATCGCTGGCCGACTTTATTCGCACCGCGATCGCGCTATACGACATCACCGCGGCTGATCGCATATTGCAGTTTGCGTCGATCAGCTTCGACACTCATGTTGAGGAGATCTTTGTCAGCCTCGTGAGCGGCGCGATACTCGTTTTGCGATACGACGAGATGCTGGTTTCGGCCAATGAGTTTCTGGTCCAATGCGAGCGGCAGGGCGTGACCATGATGTCATTGGCGACGGCCTATTGGCATGCGCTTACGGCTGAGGCTCCGGGCCATGAGTGGGATCAAATCAAAGGTTTGCGCCTGCTGATACTCGGCGGCGAGAGCGTATTGCCTGACAGGGTCGAAGCATTCGTTGCGGCGCAGGGAGAACGCGTTCGCTTGCTGAACACGTATGGTCCAAGCGAAGCCACGGTAATGGTGACGGTGGGCGAGCTCGCTCCAGGCATTGCCTTCGACGAGATTGGAATCGGAAAGCCCATTGCCAACACAGAGCTTTACGTCCTCGACGAAAACCTGTTACCGGCGCCAGTCGGCGTCGCTGGGGAACTTTATATCGGCGGAAACGGGCTCGCACGCGGTTATTTGAACCATCCGGAACTCACGGCGGAACGCTTCATCCCGAACCCATTCAGCATGGACCAGGGCCAGTTGCTTTATCGCACGGGAGATCGAGCGCGCTATCTGCCGAACGGTAATCTTCAGTTCCTGCACCGTGTCGACGACCAGGTAAAGATTCGCGGCCACCGCATTGAGATTGGAGAAATCGAGACCACGCTGCGTCAGCACGAAAGTGTTCGCGATGCAGTCGTGGCCGCCCGTGAGGAAGCGCATGGAGACCGTCGCTTAGTTGCCTACGTCGTGGTCCATGAGCCAGGCAGCGATGCCGCGCTGTTTCAAAGTCTCCGAACATTTCTGTTGGCGCGTCTCCCCGACTACATGGCGCCGGCGGCATGGGTCCGGCTCGATGAACTTCCGCTGACGCCGAACGGGAAGGTCGATCGCCGGGGCTTGCCCGATCCGGCCGAACCCTCGTCTTATGGCGGCGAAAGTTTTGTTGCTCCGCGGACGATGATCGAGGAAGTGCTTGCTGCGATCTGGCGACAGGTGCTCGATCTCGAACAGGTAAGCAGAGACGCCCACTTCTTCATGCTCGGCGGACACTCACTTCTCGCAACGCAGATCATCTCCCGCATTCGCGAGAGTTTTCAGGTCGAGATGCCGCTGCGCAGTCTCTTCGAGACACCTGTATTGTCGGAGTTGGCGGAGCGAGTTGAGTCGTTAATGAATGCAGCGCCGAGCGATTTGGCGCCGCCGTTGCAACCGAGCGCTGACACCGATCGATTGCCGTTGTCGTTTGCGCAGCAGCGACTCTGGTTTCTCGACCAGTTGATGCCCGGCAGCAATGCTTACAACTTACCCGCGGAGATGTCGATCGAGACGGAACTAAACGCCGGAGCGCTCGAACAGGCGTTGAATGAAGTTGTTCGCCGTCACGAAGCATTGCGTACGACTTTTGTTCTCGCCGCCGGTTCGCCGGTGCAAAAGATCAATCCGGTCGCACACGTGAGGTTATTGCTGGTTGACCTGAGTCAACTGGGCGGCGCGACTGAGCGTGACGCCGAATGTGAACGTTTGCGGCAGGAAGATTCGCTCCGTCCATTTGATCTATCGGTTGGACCATTGCTGCGAGCGACGCTGATACGGCTGAGCCCGACAAAACATCTCTTCCTTTTGAACATGCACCACATCATCAGCGATGGCTGGTCCATGGGTGTTCTGCTCAAGGAGATGGAAACGCTTTACGACGCGTTCTCGCGCGGGCTGGCGTCGCCGTTGCCGGAACTTCAGATCCAGTATTCCGATTATGCGAGTTGGCAGCGCGGCTGGTTGCAAGGCGATGTTCTGCAAAGCGAAGTCGAGTACTGGAGAAACCGCCTGCACGGCGCTCCGACACTGCTCGAACTGGAAACAGATCATCCGCGCCCGGCAATGCGCACGATGCGCGGCGCGCATTATCCCTTCGTCTTTCCTGAAGCAGTAGCGCAAGCTTTGAAAGATTTCAGTCGCCAGGAAGGCGCGTCACTCTTCATGACGGCGATGGCCGGCTTCCATGCGCTGTTGCGACGTTGCACTGGTCAAAACGACATTCTGATCGGCTCTCCAATTGCGGGCCGCAGCCGCGTCGAGCTTGAATCGCTGATCGGGTTCTTCGTCAACATGATTCCGATCAGGACCAGCTTCAGCAGCGATCCGTCGTTCCGCGAGTTGGTAAGACAGGTGCGCGAGTCGTCTTTCGCCGCTTACATGCACCAGGAATTGCCGTTCGACAAGCTCGTCGAAGAACTGCAACCCAAACGAGCGCCGGGACGCAATCCGATCTTCCAGGCCATTCTCGCGTTCAATAACGACATGCCGGAAATGGACATGGCGAAAGTGAATGTGCCTGCTGGGGTTCCGGTCAGCGCGGACGTCAAGTTCGATCTCGAAGTTCACCTCTTCGATGGACCAAATGGTCTAACGGGCGCCTTCGTTTACAGTCCCGAGCTGTTTGACGTAAGTCTCATCGCGCGCCTCGCCGACCACTTCCCGCGCTTGTTCGAGAAAGCACTCGCCGCGCCTGATAAAGAGCTTTCGGCGATTTCGCTGCTTGACGAAGCGGAATACACGAAAGTGGTCCAGTCCTGGAACGACACTACTGCCGAGTTTCCGGATCACTTGAGCATTCCTGACATCGTGGAACTGGAAGCAGCACGACGTCCCGACGCGATCGCGATTGAGTCTGCTGACGAGAACATCACTTATGCACAGTTGAATGAACGCGCGAACCGGATCGCGGCGCGCTTGCAGCAACAGGGCGTTGGTCCGGAATCGTTTGTCGGCGTGATGCTGGAGCGATCGTCCAACCTGGTCGTCGCGATATTGGCAACACTCAAAGCCGGCGCAGTTTACGTTCCCATAAACCTGGCCGATCCGCCACTGCGCATCCGCTTTGTCGTCGAGAACGCCGGGATCAGGATTCTTCTGACGAACAAAAAGATCGCGGAAACCTTGACGGACACCGATCTCACGACTGTGTGTGTTGACGCGGATGACTTACCGGAAGCGAGCGAGCGTTCGGCGACGGTCCATCCCGACAATCTTGCGTACGTGATGTACACGTCGGGATCCACGGGCACGCCAAAAGGAGTGGGCATCACTCATCGCAACGTGGCGGCCCTCGTCCGGAACACAAACTATGCTCGCTTCAACTCCGCTGAGACTTTCTTGCAACTTGCGCCGAGCTCGTTTGACGCCTCCACTTTCGAGATCTGGGCTTGTTTGCTAAACGGCGCGCGCCTCGTGATTTATCCGTCAGGCACGCCGTCGTTGAGCGAGTTAGGAGAGTTTGTCGCTCGCACTCAAGTCACTACGCTGTTCCTGACCACGGGCCTGTTCCATCAATTTGTGGACACGAACGTCAAGAGCATCGGCGCAGTCAAACAACTGTTGACCGGCGGTGACATTCTGTCGCCGGCGCATCTCGCGAAAGCGGTCGAACAGATCGAGGATTGTTCGTTCGTGAACTGCTACGGTCCTACTGAAGCGACAGTGATGGCCTGCGCCTACCAGGTTGGACCAAACCAGGCATTAACTTCAGTTCCCATCGGGCGGCCGATCGCGAATTCGCGCGTTTACATTGTCAACGGTTTGCAACCCGCGGGTGTGGGCGAACGTGGCGAGTTGTTTATCGGTGGCGCTGGACTTGGACGCGGTTATCACAACCGTCCGGACCTGACGGCGGAGCGATTTATTCCCGATCCCTATGGACCAACGCCGGGCGCAAGACTCTACCGCACTGGCGACGCAGCGCGGTATCTCAATACCGGACTCATTCAATTCCTCGGCCGGGTCGACAATCAGGTCAAGATCAGCGGTTTCAGAATCGAGCCTGGTGAGATCGAAAACGCGCTTTACAGCCACCCCGGCGTCACTTCGGCGTTGGTGCTGGCAAGGGAAGACACGCCCGGCGACAAACGTTTGGTTGCTTACGTCGTCGCCGGCGGCCAGCCGGAACCAACGCCGAACCCAACCCCAACCCCAACAGAAGACGAGTTGCGAAACTTCCTGCGCGAACGACTGCCGGAGTACATGGTCCCGTCAGCCGTGATGATCATCGACGCGCTGCCACTGACGGCCCACGGCAAAGTCGATCTCAGCGCGCTGCCCACGCCTCAATTCGTGAGCCGATCCGGAAGAGAATACATTGCGCCGCAAAACGGCTTGCAACAACAACTGGTCGACATCTGGGAAGAACTTTTCAAACTCCATCCCATCGGCATTACCGACGACTTCTTCGAACTGGGCGGTCACTCGTTGATGATGATCATGCTGGTCGCCCGCATCGAGGAACGTTTGGGTAAGCGAGTAGCGATGGCGGCGTTGTTTACCGATCCCACGATCGAGCACCTGTCGGAACTGATTGGTCACGGCAAGGAATCGCTCTCCCAGTCGCTCATAGTGCCGATGCAGCCGGAGGGAACAAGTCCGGCATTCTTCAGTCCACACGCCAGCGGCGGCAATCTCCTGTGCTACAAAGATCTCGCCCAGCACATCGGTCCGGATCAACCGTTCTATGGCGTGCAACCGCATACGCCTGAAACAGGCCTCGTGGTCCATACCGAGATCGAGGCGATGGCGGCTGAGTACGTGCAGGCGATGCGCAGCGTGCAGCCTGCTGGTCCATATTTTCTCGGCGGCTGGTCTATGGGCGGCGTGATCGCTTTCGAGATGGCGCGGCAGCTACAGGAGCAAGGTGAGACGATCGGATTGTTGGCGTTAATCGATGCGCCGGCGCCGACGGGCGAGCAGTCAGATCACAATTGGGCCATGCTGCTTGCGTCCTTCGCGCTCGATCTCGGCATCAAGTCCGAAAACCTGCGGCCCTTCCTCGAAAAGATCGCTCCGTTTCCACCGATGGCCCAGTTGCGAAAAGTCTGGGCAGAAGCGAAAGCCTTAAAGCTCATTCCTTCAGACATGACGCTCGTCGAGTTTCGCAGGATCTTCGACATCTTCAAGATCAACGCGAACACGATGGAGAGCTACCGGCCACGCGAATACAACGGCAAGATCACGCTCTTTACTTCGGAACAGGATGTCACGCTCGATCTCTTCATCTTCAGAGACACGCCGAGTGACCACGGTGGCACGGGGGAACAAGCGCTTACTCTCGAGGACCAGGGACCCGAAGGCCGGTACGCGGTGCCGGCGAGAGATCCTTTCAAAGGCTGGCGTGAACTCGCTACCGAAGGCGTCGATCTGCACGTGGTCCCGGGCGATCACTTTTCAATGCTGAGAGAGCCGCATGTGAGCGCTCTCGCCGAACAACTTCGCCAGTGCATTCAGCGGGGGTAATGCCCTAGTTCTCCTCAGCGTTTCTCCGCGCGCCTCTGTGTCCTCTGCGTTTAACTTGTACCGTAGAGATAACAGAGATACGCAGTGTACGCTGAGAATACCTTCAACTTAGGGCGACACTCAGCGGGGTTCTAAATGAGAAACTTAATCCAACTAACTTACACGATCGCTAAATGGTCGAAGGGGCTTCGGCACTCTCGAAGCATGATGATCGTCGCCATCGTAGCCAGTTTCCTGGCCGGCATCGGGTACACACTGCTCGTTGCCCTTATCAAACAGATCCTGACTGACGGTTCGTTTACCAAATCGACAGCCATCTGGACCTTCATGGCCTTGTGCCTTGTGATCCCGGTGTTTGGGTTTGTTTCCCAATACATATTGCTCGACCTGACTTCGCGAGCTGCGTACGAGTTGAGGAGTCAACTGTCGCGCCAGATTCTTTCGGCGCCGATGCGGCAGTTGGAGAAACTTGGACCACACCGTCTCCTGGCCACCATTACGGAGGACATCGGCAGCGTGATCGAGCTCGTGACGATCCTGCCGCAGATGCTGACTCAAGTCGCCATGATGGCTGGCTGTCTGGTCTACTTGGGTTGGCTCTCGTGGAAGCTGATGCTGGTCATGCTCGTCTATATGGGCCTGGGTTTGCTCAGCCACCAGTTGCCGTTGATGAGATCGTTTCACTATTTCCGGCTGACCCGCGAGCAGTGGGACGCAATGTACAACGCGTTTCACGGCCTGATCCTCGGCACGAAGGAACTCAAACTCAACACTCAGCGCCGCGAAGGGTTCCTGTCACAGCAACTCGAGCCCGCTGCGTTGGCCCTGCAGCGATATGGAATGAAGGGCAATGCGATTGCGATGGCGGTGTCGAACTGGGGACAGATCCTGTTCTTCGTCTTCATCGGGCTGTTGCTGTTTGTGACTCCATACATATTGGCGGTCGAAGGACAGATCCTGGTTGGCTACACGCTCGCAGTGCTCTTTCTGATCACGCCGTTGACTATGGTGCTCAACCAGATTCCGGCGCTAGAGCGTGCGGCTTTAGCAGCCGAGAGGATCGAAGAACTGGGCCTGTCGCTGGCGGAAGCGAAGCCGGAAAGCCTCGCGCTGCGTCCGGCGCCGGATACTTCGTGGAGGCGCCTCGACCTGGTTGACGTGACGCACGTTTACCGGCACGACGGAGCTGATGAAGAATTCGAACTTGGTCCAATCAGTCTCTCGATGCAACCCGGCGAAGTGATCTTTCTGATTGGCGGCAACGGCAGTGGCAAGACGACTTTGGTCAAGCTGTTGATGGGTTTGTACCAGCCGGATTCTGGTGAAATCCGCGTCGACGGCAAGTCAATCACGGAAGATGTGCGCGACGATTATCGCCAGCGCTTTTCAGTCGTCTTCTTTGATTTCTATCTCTTCGATCGATTGTTTGGCGCAGAGGCAAGCGATCTCGACGAGCGCAGCGAGTCGTATTTGAAATTGCTACAGTTGAGTCACAAGCTGCAAGTCAGAGATGGACGTCTCTCGACCATTGAATTGTCGCAGGGACAGCGCAAACGGCTCGCGCTGCTCAGCGCGTATCTGGAAGATCGTCCAATCTACATTTTCGACGAGTGGGCCGCCGATCAGGATCCGCAGTTCAAGCAGATCTTCTACTATCAACTGCTCCCGGATCTCAAAGCGCGGGGGAAAACAGTCATCGTCATTTCCCATGACGATCGTTACTACAATCTCGCCGATCGAGTGATCAAGCTCGAATCAGGGAAACTGGAATACGACGAACAGGTCACACCTCACGAAGCGCAAGTCTCCACTGCCGTGGTCCACTAATCCCGGACACGCCGCGAAAACAACAAACAGCACATGCTTTGCCTAATGTGCTTTCTTACGGCTATGCCGCCTGATGTGCGGCGAGGCTTTGCCTCGCCGGGAGCTATATGAACAAGGTTGGGGCTAAGCCCCTATTCTTTTTAATCGAAACGGCGAGGCAAGCCTCGCCGCACATCAGGCGGCATAGCCGTAAGAAAGCACTTGGGCAAGCACAGCACAAATAGATAAGGATGGAGTGCATGAACGTTCTTGGACTTAGCTTCAGCGATCATGAAGCATCAGCCGCGTTGGTGATGGACGGTAAACTGTGCGCTGCAATTGCGCGTGAACGCATTACGCGTCTTAAGCGTGATGGAATACGGTGGGGCGGTAACCGGCTCGATCTCTCGCCCGCGATTCAATATTGCCTCGACACGCGCGGTCTGAAGCTCGACGACATCGATCTCATCGTCTGGTCCCACACGGACCATCTGCCGCCGCATGAGGTCTACCAGTTGCTGGCGACGGAAGGCGGAATGGACATTTGCAGCCGGCCTTTGATGGCGATTCCGCACCACTTCGCGCATGCCTGCGGCGCTTATTACTCCTCGCCGTTCTATGCAACTCCGTTCAAGGAAGCGGCTGTTCTGATCGTCGACGGCGCTGGTGGACCATTCGGCGGTTTGTTGAAGAACTGTCTTGGTCCGGAACCGGAGACGATCGCTAAAGGCTCGGTCGTGGTCCAGAACCTGTCTCCATATGAAGGCGAAGGTTCGAGAGAACTGGAGAGCTTTTATCGATTCGACGCCTCGGGCGGCGAGATCCTGAGAAAGGTCATCGGTCACTGGTGCGGGATCGGCGCGACCTACGGACATGCTTCGAAGTTGATCTTCGGCGACTATCTCGACGCCGGAAAAACGATGGGCCTCGCGCCTTATGGCCGTCCTTACGACAAGAGTTTGTTTTTCGACGAAGTGGGCACGGACGAGTTCAGGGCGTTCACGCGCTCGACGTCGCCAGAGCGGTCACAGCTCGAAAGCCGAATCGAAAAATGGCGTCAGCTTACGAGATCGACAAACTACAAAAACGATCTGCTGACGGATTTCACTGCGAGTCTGCAACTCGAAACCGAAGAAGCACTCATCACGCACGCGCGCTGGCTGCAACAGCGCACCGGCCTCAAGCGACTTTGTTTCTCAGGCGGCGTGGCATTGAACTGCGTTGCGAATACCCGTCTCGCCGAGGAAACAGGTTTCGATGAGATCTTTGTGCCGCCTTGTCCGGGTGATGACGGCATTGCGGTCGGCTGCGCGCTCTTTGGCGCGTCGATCAATGGCGTCGTCGAGCCGGTTACGAGTCCCGCGTATCTCGGTCACGATTACTCGCACGAACCGGAAAGGCTGGAAGCGATCGGTTTGAAGCGATGCTTCGAAGGTGAGGACGTATTCGAGAGTGTCGCGCAGGCACTGGCCGACGGCGCGGTTTTCGCCTGGTTTGAAGGCGGCGCTGAACTTGGACCACGCGCATTGGGCCATCGCAGTTTTCTCGCCGATCCGCGACGCGTCGATCTGCGCGAACGGCTGAACGCGGAGATCAAACGACGCGAATCATTCCGGCCCTTTGCGCCCGTAGTGCTCGAGGAGGCCGTGTCTGAATATTTTGTCGAGTTGAATCCGAGTTACTTCATGTCGTTTGTCGCAGAAGTTCATCCGGAAAAACGTGAGGTCATACCGGCAGTCACGCACGTCGACGGTTCCGCGCGCTACCAGGTTCTTCGAGAGCAGGACAATCCGACGCTCTTCAAGTTGATTGAAGCGTTCGGGAGAATAACGGGCATTCCGATGTTATTGAACACCTCGTTCAATCGCGCCGGAGAGCCGCTCGTCGAGACACCAGAAGAGGCCGCGCGTTGCGTAGTAAATTCAACGGCCGACTATCTCGTCGTCGATAAGATTCCTTACCAGAACATTTCCACCGGCGGGTTGTGGCACACGCCGAACGTGGAGGCCGTAGCGAACGATTCCAGTCACTCCGGTGATTAGGTAGTCTCCGCGTTCTCTGCGGTAAAGAGGCGCGACGCGCATGAAACTACGGAGAACACAGAGATCCGCAGAGGCCGCAGAGCCATAAATCTAACCATGCCCAAGCGAACCGATCTCGAGAAGATCATGATTATTGGCTCTGGTCCAATAATCATCGGCCAGGCTTGTGAGTTTGATTACTCAGGCACCCAAGCTTGCAAAGCGTTGCGGCAGGAGGGGTATGTCACCCTCCTCGTGAACTCGAACCCCGCAACGATCATGACCGATCCCGAGACGGCTGACTTCACTTACATCGAACCGCTGACGGTGGATGCAGTTGCCGCCATCATCAAGCGCGAACGTCCCGATGCACTCTTGCCGACTGTCGGCGGGCAGAGTGCATTGAATCTCTCGATCGAGCTATCCGATGCGGGTGTGCTTCGCGAATACGGAGTCGAACTGATTGGCGCGCCGCGAGCGGCAATCGAAGTTGCAGAAGATCGACAGCTCTTCAAGAACGCAATGACCGAAGCCGGTTTGAACATGCCGCGAGGCGGATTCGCGCGATCGCGTGACGAAGCCCAGGCGCTCGTCGAGCAAACTGGTTATCCGGCAATCATCAGGCCGTCGTTCACGCTCGGCGGCACCGGCGGCGGCATCGCTTTCAATCCCGAAGAGTTTGAAGAGATCGTGCAGGGCGGTCTCGCGGCGTCGCCGATTCACGAAGTCTTGATTGAAGAATCGATCCTTGGCTGGAAGGAATTTGAACTCGAAGTGATGCGCGATCTCGCCGACAACGTGGTCGTGATCTGCTCGATTGAGAATTTCGATCCGATGGGAGTTCACACAGGCGACTCGATCACCGTCGCGCCCGCGCAAACGTTAACGGATCGCGAATACCAGCAAATGCGCGACATGGCGATCAAGGCCATTCGTAAAGTGGGAGTCGAAACTGGCGGCTCGAACATTCAGTTTGCGGTCCATCCCGAAACCGGCGAGATACTCGTCATCGAGATGAACCCGCGCGTCTCGCGTTCGTCGGCTTTGGCTTCGAAAGCCACTGGCTTTCCGATTGCGAAGATCGCGGCCAAGCTTGCCGTCGGCTACACGCTGGACGAGATTCCCAACGACATCACGAAGAAGACGCCCGCCAGCTTCGAGCCGACACTCGATTACGTGGTTACGAAGATCCCGAAATGGAACTTTGAAAAGTTCGCCGCGGCCAGGGATGAATTGGGCACGCAGATGAAATCCGTGGGCGAAGTGATGGGCATCGGCCGCACCTTCAAAGAGTCGCTTTTCAAAGCACTGCGTTCGCTGGAATCCGGAAACCCGGCGCGTCTTGAAGATGTTTCGGAAGGAGAGTTGCAACGCAAACTCGCTCGTCCAAATTCACAACGGTTCTCGTATTTGGCCTACGCGATCACGCACGGAGTGGCGCTGTCAGAAATTTATCGGCTCTCGCGGATCGATCCGTGGTTTCTCGATCAACTCAAAGAAGTGATGGAGACACAGGAGGATATTGCCGGTTGTCAGCTTGAAGACGTCACAACTGAAACTCTCGCGCGTTGCAAAGAGATGGGACTCTCCGATCGCCGTCTCGCTTACCTGACCGAGAGCACCGAAGACGAGGTGCGATCGCTGCGCAAGCGCAAAGGAATCAAGCCGGTTTACAAACGCGTCGATACGTGCGGCGCCGAGTTTGAATCGTTCACGCCTTATCTCTATTCGACCTACGAATCAGAAGACGAGGCTGAACCGACGAATGCGCGAAAGATCATGATTCTCGGCTCCGGACCGAATCGAATCGGGCAGGGGATTGAGTTTGACTACTGCTGTTGCCATGCGGCGTTTGCGCTTCGGGAAGCCGGTTTCGAAACGATCATGGTGAACTGTAATCCGGAGACAGTCTCGACGGATTACGACACGTCGGATCGGCTTTACTTCGAGCCGTTGACGTTTGAAGACGTGATGAATGTCGTCGACGTAGAAAAGCCGGATGGCGTCATCGTGCAGTTTGGCGGACAGACTCCGCTCAATCTCGCTACGCGATTACATGCTGCCGGCGTGCCGATTATCGGTACGTCTCCTGACTCGATCGATCTCGCCGAGGATCGAACGCGATTCGGCGCGCTGATCCATCAATTAGGAATACCGCAGCCCTTGAACGACCAGGTCACGTCCGTCGTCGAAGCGAGGAAGGTTGCCCAACGTTTCGGTTATCCGGTGTTGCTCCGGCCGAGTTATGTGCTGGGCGGACGCGCGATGGCTATCGTTTACGACGAGGAGAGTTTGGACCACTACATGCGCGCGGCAGTCGGGATCAGTCCGGATCGGCCGATACAGATCGACAAGTTTCTCGAACAGGCGGCGGAGTTTGACGTCGACGCGTTGGCGGATGAGACGGGTTGTGTCATCGCCGGCATCCAGGAGCACATCGAAGAGGCCGGCATACATTCCGGCGACTCGTCTTGTGTCTTGCCGCCGCTCAGGATCGATCCCGAGCACCTCGAAACGATGCGGCTCTACACACGCCGGATGGCCCATGCGCTGTCAGTGCGTGGCTTGATGAACGTGCAGTTTGCGATCAAGGACCATCGTGTTTATGTGCTCGAAGTAAATCCGCGCGCTTCGCGAACAGTTCCATTCGTGGCGAAAGCCACCGGCGTGCCGCTCGCGCGCATCGCCGCGCTGGTGATGGCCGGACGCAAGCTCAAGAGTTTCAACCTGCCGGATGAACTAACAGTCTCGCAGTTCTTTGTTAAGTCTCCGGTGTTTCCGTTCGCGAAGTTTCCGGAAGTCGATCCTGTGTTGGGACCGGAGATGCATTCGACCGGCGAAGTGATGGGGATTGGCAAGACGTTTGGGGAAGCGTACGGCAAAGCGATGTTAGGCGCGGGCCTGAAAGTTCCGCGCAGTGGTTCAGCCTTTATCAGTGTGAATCACACGGACAAGGGACAAGCAGTGCTGCTCGCTCGTCGACTCGCCAAGTTGGGTTTCAACCTCATCGCCACGCTGAACACGGCCGCGCGACTGCGTGAAGTTGGTCTCGAAGTTCAGGAAGTCTTGAAGGTAAATGAAGGGCGGCCCAACATCGTCGATTTCATCAAGGGCCGCAGTGTCGATCTGATCATAAACACTCCGCTTGGACGCGTCGCGCATCGTGACGAGCAGGAAATTCGCCAGGCCGCTTTGCAATACAACGTCCCTTGCGTGACGACGATGACCGGCGCGCGCGCGATGGTTGACGCAATAGCCGCCCAAAACGGAGTCGATGCAAACAATGTTCGTTCCTTGCAGGAACTACACGCCGTAAAACGCCTCGCCGTCGTCGCCTAAGTGATTAAGTGGTCGAAGCCAAACGGGCGGCATACCCGAAGCTAACCCTCGCCGCACGTCAAACAGCCGAGCGAATGAATCGAAAAGCCTCACTTCGTTAACCGTCAATTGAGCAGTGCCCAAGGAGTAAGCTCATGAACCCCGTGAACATTAGATCCCGCTATTTAACTAAATTAGACCAGGTAAGCGAGTTGAGCGAGGAAGAGCGTCAGCAACTGAAACCGGTCTCGGACAAATTCACTTTTCGTACCAACGAATACTACCAATCGCTGATCGATTGGAACGATCCTGACGATCCGATACGCCGGATCGTGATGCCGGACGTTCAGGAACTGCACGAGTTTGGTCAGATGGACGCTTCGGATGAAATATCGTACACAGCGCTGAAAGGCCTGGAACACAAGTATTCCGATACCGCACTGCTCCTGGTGAATAACGTTTGCGGGGCTTATTGCCGGTTCTGTTTTCGTAAACGACTCTTTACGGACGGCAACGACGAAACGACCAACGACATCACCGAAGCGCTCGCATATATAAAGGAGCATTCGGTTATCAACAATGTTCTGTTGTCGGGCGGCGATCCGCTGATCATGTCGACCGGAAAGCTGGAAAAGATCATCAGCCAGTTGCGCGACATCGATCACGTGCGGATCATTCGCATCGGCACGAAGATGGTTGCGTTCGATCCGTTTCGAGTGCTCAACGATCCAGCGCTCCTCGAGATGTTCGACAAATACAGTTTGCCCGATCGCCGGATCTTTGTGATGAACCATTTCAATCATCCCAGGGAACTGACGGAACCCGCTTTGAAAGCGCTGCGGATGTTACAGCGGGCCGGGGCAATCACGGTCAATCAGACGCCGATAATCAAGGGCGTCAACGACAAACCCGAAGTGATCGCCGAACTGTTCTCGACCCTGTCTTACAACGGCGTCATTCCGTATTACCTCTTCCTTTGCCGGCCGACATCGGGCAACGAGCCGTACGTGGTCCCGATTGAACAAGCCCTGGAGATCTTCGACGAGGCGCGCCGTAATCTCGCAGGTATCGCGAAGCAGGCGAGACTTTGCATGTCGCATAAAACCGGCAAGATTGAAGTCATCGGCAAGATGGGAAACCAGATCGTCTTTCGCTATCACCGCGCGCCGAACCCGCTCGATTGCGGCAAGCTGATGATCTTCGAAAGCGATCCGAACGCCGGTTGGTTGGATGATTACCTGCGCCCCGAGCCTGTGTTGAACCCGGATCTCGAAGAAACTCAACCTTCCACGAGTGTTGCCAACTCAGGCGCATAAAGATTCAGGAGAGGCAAATGATAAGCAATCGCGACATGTTCAATCTCATGGGAGCGCTCTCGCAGGCGACTGTCGACGAGGCCAATCGCGAGTTCTACGGCAAGATCACCTATCCCTGGCCGCAAATGACGTATCCGACTTATGCGGATCCGAATTGCGGAACGGTCTTCCTGAATCAGGAACTCGGCGATTTCACCCACACGCACATTCCGCTGCGCCCCCGAATATGGATTGCCGGCTGTGGTTCAAATCAAGCGACTCTTACCGCCCTGAAATTTCCCCGCGCGGAAATCGTGGCGACTGACATCTCCGCTCCATCACTTGAAGTCTGTCAACGCAACCTGGACCAACTGGGCGTCAAGAACGTCAAGCTGGTCGAGCAAAGCATCAACGATGCCGGATACGCGGAAGAGTTTGACTACATCATCTGCACAGGCGTTATTCATCACAACGCCGATCCGTCTTATCCGCTTGGCAAACTCGCGGCTGCTTTGAAACGCGATGGCATTCTGGAACTCATGGTCTACAATTACTATCACCGGATCCTGACCACCGCTTACCAGAAGGCAATGCGTTATTTGTTCAAGGACGATCCAAACGCAGGACTCGACGATCAACTCGCAGTCACGCGGGATCTGATGAACAAGTTTCCCGTCGAGAATACGATGGGCTTCTATCTGCAATCGGAGAAGGAACAATCGCGAGAATATCTCGCGGACTCATTCCTTCAACCCGTAGAGCACAGCTACACGATCGCATCGCTCATCGAACTGCTCGCCACGGCTGATCTTCAGCTCGGTCTGCCGGCGGGTTATGTATTCGACAAATCGGCCGGAAGAGCGTCGTGGAATTTGGAGTTTCAGAACGAAACGGCTGCTCGTCATTACGAAGCACTACCTGATTACGATCGTTGGCAGATCAGCAATCTGTTGCTGATTGAAAAGTCGCCTAGTCTTTTCTTTTACGTGCAGCGGAATGATTCCGAGTGGAAGAGAAAATCAGAGAAAGAAGTGTGTGAAGAATTCCTCGATACGGTTTTCGACAGGTACAGCACCACGATCACGAATTACGTAGGCGGTAATGGAAATTACCAGTTCAGTCCTACGCCGATTCCGCATCCCAGTCCGCGCGTGCCGGTTGACCAAACTGCGCGCAGTGTTTTCAAGGAGACGGGGCAGGGAAACACGATCAGAGAGATTCTTTCAGTGCTGGGAATCAAGCCGGCGTTTAGCGTTGTGAACAATCTTCGAGTACAACTGACAACGCCACTCTTCCCATATCTCAAGGCAGTTGCGTAGAATCTGCGTAATCTGTGGCTGACTAAATATTATGGTTGCCGATATTACCCAAGACTTAAAATACGCTCTTCGCTCTACCATCAAGCATCCGCTGTTTTCGCTTATCGGGGTGCTGACCATTGCCATTGGCATTGGCGTGAATGTGCTGGTCTTCAGCCTGGTCGAGCGTATCCTGCTCAATCCTCTTCCGTATAACGAACCAGACCGGCTCGTTCGCATGGTCCAATCATATCCGGACGTCGGGCTGGATACGTGGGGACTCTCGCAGGCAAACTTCGCGAGGTATCGTGATAACAGCCATTCATTCGAAGCCATCGCCGCGTATGGTAATGCCGGAATCACGATGACGGGTGCTGACACGCCGGAGTTTTTGCAAGCGACGCGTGTCACGGCAGATTACTTCAAAGTCTTCGGCGTCAGTCCGCTACTCGGTCGAACGTTCCAAACCGGCGAAGACACGCCCGGTAACAACGCCGTTGCCGTTTTAAGTGAAGGACTCTGGCAGAGACGTTTTGGCAGCGATCCGCAAATCGTCGGCAAGACTCTCGTGCTGGCAGACACGTCGACCCAGGTCATCGGCGTGATGCCGAAAAGCTTCATGTATCCGTCGCCGGAAACCGACGTTTGGATTCCGATGGCACTGAATCCCGAAGCCGCGACTCCCTTCATGTTTGTTGGCGTTGCGCGACTCAAACCGGGACTCGACATCTCCGCCGCCGTTGCCGATACGACCACGGTGTTTAAGAATGCGGCGGCGCAAAATCCGAAGCTCATTGGCTCAGACGCTCCACCGCCACCCGATGCCGGTTTGAAGACCGTGCTTACGCCACTGAAAGAATCGGTCGTCGGCAAAATCGAGAAGCCTTTACTGATCCTGCAAATCGCGGTTGCGTTTGTTTTATTGATCGCGTGCGCAAACCTCGCGAACCTGCTGCTTGCGAGAGCCACTCGACGCACGCAGGAGATCTCGCTGCGTTTGGCGCTCGGAGCGTCGCCAAATCGCATCGTTCGTCAATTGATTACTGAAAGCCTGGTGTTGGCGATGATTGGCGCAGTCGTCGGGACAGCGTTGGCATGGATCGCGTTGCGCTTCCTGAGCAGCGTCTATGCGCAAGCGATTCCGCGTATTGAAGAAGCCGGAATCAGTGTCACTGTTTTAGCAGCGACCATCGGCATGACGCTGCTCACGGGACTGTTGTTTGGAATGATGCCGGCGTTCAGGGCCTACTGGCTGGGCGCGAAGAGAGGCATGAACGAAGGACAGAAAGGGAGCGCCAGCTATGAAAGCCGTCGCCTGAACTCGGCTTTGGTCGTGGTCCAACTCGCGTTTTCTTTGGTGCTGTTGATTGGCGCAGGTTTGGTGCTGAAGAGTTTTCAAAAACTGTTGTCCGTAGATCCGGGCTTTAAGACTGAGGGAGTGATGACGATGATGCTCCCCGTCTCCAGCAAGAAATACACGAGTAACGGACAGGCGCTTCAATTCTACAGAAAGTTGTTGGACGAAGTGCGTGCTCTGCCCGGTGTGAAAGGCGCAGCAGTGACCGCGCACATTCCGTTGGGTGGCACTGGCGCATGGGATGGTTTCGTGGTCGAGGGTAAGGAACCGCAGGGTGACGAAATTCCGCAGGCGGAGATCACTGTCATCAGTCCCGGATATTTTCAGGCCCTCGGTATGCCGCTGCTGCAGGGACGCGACTTTCAGAATTCGGACGTCGAGGAATCTCAACTGGTCGCGATCATAGATAAGAAACTCGCGGACCAATATTTTCCCGGTGGCGATGCTATCGGTAAGCGGATTCGAACCGGCGATCCTGAGTGGTACACGATCGTCGGCGTGGTCCCAACGATTAAGACTGTCGGATTGAATGAGCCCACCGATCCACATTTCTACATGGCGTCAAACCAGGCAGGTTTTGTGTACGGACAGAGTAGAGAGTTACGAAGATACTACTTCGTTCTCAAGACAGATACTCCCGGCAGCGTCATGCCCATGATCCGCGAAAGGATCCGAGCGCTGGATCCTGATGTTCCGATTTATAACGCAGTCACTCTGCAGGAAACGATCGACAAGAGCGTCGAGAGCCAGCGTCTCATAAATTTACTGCTAGGCAGTTTCAGTGTCATTGCCTTGTTGCTCGCAGCGATTGGCACTTACGGAGTGATGTCGCTCTTCGTGAACAGTCGCGCGGCGGAGTTTGCCATCCGGCTCGCGCTCGGAGCGCAACCGCGCAGTTTGCTCGCGTCAGTTTTGAAACAAGGCCTTGTTCTTGCGGCCCTGGGAACTGTCCTGGGCTTAGTAGGTTCGTGGATGTTGATGCGCGCCATCGAGAGCCAACTCTTTGAAGTCAGCACCACCGATCCGATTGTTTTCACCTTGATTCCAGCAATGTTGATTCTGGTTACGCTGCTGGCTTCGTTCCTGCCGGCCATCCGTGCCGCACGGACCGATCCGGCTGTCGTGCTGCGAAACGCCTAAACCCCCAAACTCACTCTGTAGTTTCATTTTTGAGTGAACCGCAATCAGGTTCTCCCCTGGTGTGGGCTGACTTGTCACACTCCAGGAACGCCCACTAGTTGTTTGACAAAGAAGGAAAGGTCCAATGAAAAGCTCATCCCTTACGAGTTCT
Source organism: Pyrinomonadaceae bacterium (assembly GCA_035276045.1). Lineage (GTDB taxonomy): Bacteria > Acidobacteriota > Blastocatellia > Pyrinomonadales > Pyrinomonadaceae > PSRF01. The sequence goes on from DATELZ010000083.1 coordinate 20,557, forward strand.
AAACTCGATTGTTTAATACTTGGCCATTACGATCTCGGGTTTAAATTTCACGAGCAAATGCAAAGATCGAAGGGGCTGAGCTCCGGTGACTATCGAAACCTGAGAATGGACTTCATCACTCTCGACGATCAGAAGTTGCCGTTTCTCGACGTGCTCAACCAACTGACCGGCCAACAAATGCATTGGACCGAGATGACGCAGGTCGCGCCTGTATATCTTGCGAGTTTTCTGCGTCAGGCCGGAATCAACGCCGAGTTTGCGAGCTTCTTCCATTCCGGCAGAGACGAGCTGAATGATTTGCTGGCTCAGCGTCCGACAGTGATCGCGGTAACTACTACGCTTTACCTGACGCCGCTCATCGCCAAAGAGGTGGTCCAGTTCATTCGCGAGCGAGCCCCCGATTCCTACATCGTTCTGGGTGGACCGCTGATCGATAACCTTTCCTACCATCTCGAGGACGCGGACTTTCGTCTGATCCTCGAAGAGATTGGCGGCGACATTTACGTGCAGCAAAAACAGGGCGAGCAAACGCTGGTCAACCTGTTGCTGAAACTGCGCAATGGCGAAGATCCGGGGAAAGTAAAGAACTGCTACGTCAAATGGCAGGGACAGTTTGTCTTCACCGGCGCCGAAGCGGAGTTCTCACTCGCGCCGATCAACTGGAGTCACTACGGTCACAAACATCTCGGGGCGACACTCCAAACCCGCACGGCGTTGAGTTGTCCGTTTCGTTGCACCTTCTGCGACTATCCCGTGCGCGCCGGAAAGTGGGTGCCACAGGAGATCGGCCACGTCGAAAATGAACTGCAGCAGATTCAGGACCGAGCGAATGTCAGCAACCTGGTTTTCATCGACGACACCTTTAACGTTCCTGCCGATCGCTTCAAAGAAATTCTGCGGATGATGATCCGGAAACAGTTTACGTTCCGCTGGTACTCGTATCTGCGCTGCAACATCATGGACGAAGAGCTTTGCGATCTCATGGTGCGAAGTAATTGCGCGGGCGTGTTCCTCGGCATCGAATCCGGTGACGCGGACGTGTTGAAGATCATGAAGAAGGTCGCCACGCCCGAACAATACCTGCGCGGCATCAAGCTCCTGCGTCAAAGCGGGATCATGACGTTTGCTTCGCTGATCGTCGGGTTCCCGGGTGAGACCGAACGGAGCGTCGACAACACGATTCAGTTGTTGCAAGACGCGCAACCGACATTTTTCCGTGGCGAGATCTGGTACAACAACCCGCGCGCGCCGATTTACTCGAAGAGTAAAGACGTTCATGAGATCACCGGCTTCGGCTACAAGTGGAAACACAAGACCATGGACTGGGAGCAGGGTTGCGAGATGGTGCTGAAGATGTTTGGTTCGGTTACCAACTCCACGTGGCTGCCGATGTACGACTTCGATTTTTGGATTCTGCCTTACCTCGAAGGGAAGGGACTTAGCCAGGATCAGATTCACAAGTTTGTCAGCACCTGTGGCGATCTGCTGTCGATGGAGATCGACGTGCCGCGCGGCAAACCTGTCACGGACAGGGCCGCGACGGAAGCGAAGTTAAGAGAAATTTGTGCCGAGATTAAGCGCACCAGTTTCGCCACTGCTGCTGCTTTCTGAACGAGGCCATCAGTTACACAGAAGAGTTTACACAGAAAGGGATTTTCGATATGTCTGCGCATTCGGAAGAAGAGGACAAAACAATCTACAAGGTTGTGAGGAATCATGAAGAACAGTATTCCATCTGGCCGGAATACAAAGAGAACCCACTGGGTTGGGAAGATGCAGGCAAGAGCGGTCCGAAAGCGGAGTGCCTGGCCTACATCAAAGAGGTGTGGACCGATATGCGTCCGCTCAGCCTGAGACAGAAGATGGAAGAGTTGGCCAACAATCCACCGGCGCCATCGCCTGCCACGCCGGCTGAACCGCAGGAAAGCCTGGTCGATCGTCTATCTGCGGGAGATCACGCCGTCGAAGTGAGTTTGCGTCCGAGTGTTTCGGCAAAGGCCTTTAAAGAAGCGCTCGATACGGGTTACGTGCGGATCAAGTTCGCCGAGACTAAAGGTGGCACTGAACTCGGCGTTCGCGTCAACAAAGATCTGTCCGATTTTCAAAGCGCCAATTTCGATCAGGCAACCGGCCGCGCGAAAGTCGTCGGCGATCTGACACTCGATTACACGAAAGTGCGTTGCGTGGCCGACATCGATCTACAAACGCTGGCCGGCCAGGGCCATCTTGAAAAAATAGCCGCAGCGGAGGCTTAACTCTCGACCATGCACCAGCGAGATCCTGCTCCGTGGTTCAACAGTCCTAAGAATAGCCAGCCGGCTCGGCTGCGTTTGTTCTGTTTTCCTTACGCTGGTGGGTCGGCTTTGATCTATCGCGGATGGCAGAACTACTTGCCGGCCGGTGTTTCAGTCTGGCCCGTTCAACTGCCGGGCCGAGGCAGCCGTTATAAAGAGGATCCTTACGTCAGCATGCCGGCGGTGGTCAGCGCCGTGACGCAGGCGATGGAGCCATTTCTCGACATGCCGTTTGCATTCTTCGGACACAGCATGGGAGCGCTGATGAGCTTTGAACTGGCGCATACAGTCAGGGAGAAGTTTGATAAACGACCGCAGCATGTTTTCGTCTCAGGCTCGGGTGGACCACACCTGCCCCGCACTTGTCCAAACATTCACAACTTGCCGGACGACGAGTTCGTCTCGAGGTTGAAGGACCTCAACGGCACGCCGCCGGAAGTCTTTGAGAATCCCGAGCTGCTGTTGATGATGATGAGAACACTGCGCGCGGACTTTCAGATTGCCGATACGTATCCAACCTTTTCCGGTCCACCGCTCGACTGTCCGATAACGGCGTTCGGCGGTCAGGACGACGGCCTGGTGGCGAAGGAAGAGCTTGAAGCGTGGCAGAACCAGACTACCAGTTCATTTAACTCCTGGATGTTGCCGGGAGATCATTTCTTTCTGCACACGAGCGATTCAATCGTGCTTCGGATTCTGTCTCAACAGATCCGAACCATACTCACGGAACTTAATTAGTCTCGCCCCTGTTGTTTGAAAATTGGAGGGTAACATGAAGCGAAAGTGGTTGTTGTTGGGCCTGCTCGTCGTCGTGTTGACGGTTCCCGGTGTTGCTTACCTCCGGTCGCGGCAACAATCGCAAGATCCCGCCGACCGCCCTGCAATCCAGATCGAGCCGGAGTCGTTCGATCGCTTCGTCGGCCAATACGTCTCCGACAACGATCCCGATCAAGTCTTCTCGGTTTTCCGCGAAGACGACAAGTTTTACGTACAACGGATCGATGGGCCGCGAATTGAGATCTTTGCCGAGGGTGAAGGGAAGTTCTTCACCCGGATCATCGACGCTCAAATATTCTTTGAGCCCAACAGCCTGGTCCTGAGACAGCCCGACAATGCTCGCGAGTCTTTAAAAAAGATCAGCGACAAGCCGCTGCTTGAAGTCCTCGAAAATTTTCAAAAGAGCGAACAGATGATCGCGATGCGCGATGGCGTGCGTCTCAACACGCTTGTGTTCCGGCCCATGAGCACGACCGACAAGTTGCCGATCATTCTGCATCGAACACCTTACGGCGTCGGCGATTTCAATTCACTCGGAGTCAACAAGCATCACAAAGAGTTGGTTAAAGACGGTTACATCATCGTCTTGCAGGACATTCGCGGCCGGTACAAGTCGGAAGGACAATTCGTCATGCTTCGTCCGCCGCGCGATAAGAAAGCAGCGAACTCCGTCGACGAATCAACCGACGCTTACGACACGATCGAGTGGCTGGTAAAGAACGTTGAAAATAACAACGGGCGCGTTGGCATCATGGGCGCGTCCTACGACGGCTGGCTCGCCGCGATGGCGACGCTCGATCCTCATCCGGCATTGAAAGCTGCCTCCGTCGAGGCGCCCATGACGGACACGTTTCTTGGCGATGACTTTTTTCACAACGGCGCTTTCCGTCAAAGCATGGGCTATGAGTTTTTGAAGTCCTTTGAATCGTCAAAGGAGAGTGCCCCGGTCAAAATGGAAGGCGACAGCTACGACTGGTACCTGGGCCAGAAAACGCTGTCGAAGATCACCGAACAGGTTACCGGCAAGCTGCCCACCTGGGATGCCTTTGTGGCGCATCCGAATTACGACGATTACTGGAAAGCGCGCGCCCTGCAACGCCATCTGACGAAGACGTCGGTGTCGACGTTAGTCGTCGGCGGGATGTACGATGCGGAAGACTTCTATGGAGTCTTCGCCACCTACCAGGCGCTTGAAAAACACGACACGAAGAACCAGAACTTCCTCGTTCTTGGTCCCTGGACTCACGGCGGTTGGAAACGTGGTTTTGGCCGCACGCTCGGCGAACTCAACTTTGGCGGTCCAACGGCCCTCCACTTCCGCAGTCAGATTCGCGCGCCGTGGTTTGCTTCGCTTCTCAAAGACAAACCGAAAGCGGAATTGAAGGAAGCGATGACTTTTCAAAGCGGGTGCAATCAGTGGGTTTCGCACGATAGCTGGCCGCCGCGAAACACAGTCGCGCGCGAGCTTTATCTGCAGGGCGGCAAGCAGCTTTCGTTTTCACCAGCACCGCCGGACAAGAGCGAGGAATTTGCAAGCTACGTGTCGGATCCTGCCAATCCGGTTCCGTATCGCCCGCGTCCGATCGATTCGATGTTCCCGCCTGAAGACGAAGAGTCAGGTTGGCCCGCGTGGCTGGTGCAGGACCAACGTTTTCTCAAGGACAGAGCAGACATAGTGAGTTGGCAATCAGAGGGGCTCAGTCAGGATCTGTCGCTGAGCGGCGACATTGTGGCCCGTATTTTTGCCTCCACCACCGGCACTGACAGTGACTGGATCGTAAAAGTGATCGACGTCTATCCCGACAACGATCCGCAGAAGGCCCTTGCCGGCGATCAGTTGATGGTTGCGAGCGAAATTTTCCGCGGACGTTTTCGTCAGAGTTTCGAGACGCCGAAGGCGATTACGCCGGAAGCGGTCAACGAATACGTCATCGATCTGCGCGGCATCAATCATTGCTTCAAGAAGGACCATCGCATCATGGTCCAGGTGCAGAGCACGTGGTTTCCCCTCTACGATCGTAATCCTCAGAAGTTTGTAGAGAACATCTTCAAAGCACAACCTTCGGACTATCAGTCTGCGACGCAGCGAATTTATCAATCCGCGCGTTACCCGTCTCGTCTAATCTTGCCCATCACAAGGTGAAAAGATGATTCGCGAAAATACTGTTTCGTCGTCGCCCGTCGAGCCTGCTGTTCGGCGGATGCGGGTCGACTCTGTTGTGGCGACTGTAATTGTTCTCGTGCTGGCGCTGTTGGTCGGCCTTAGCATTTATGCGCAGTCGCCGCCGCACGCCGAGCCTGCGGAAATTCCCGCTTCGTCGTTTTCCGCGAGCCGTGCTTTGCGGCATCTTTCAGTGATCGCCGCTAAACCTCATCCAACTGGTTCAACTGCTCACGGTGAAGTTCGCGACTACCTGGTGCGCGAGTTGGAAGCTATCGGATTGCAAACGCAGGTTCAGAACTCAGCTCTTCTAAACGCTTACCTGAAAGCGCCCAACAACGGCGTCGAGAACATACTGGCCCGGCTGAAAGGTTCCGGAAACGGCAACGCTGTGTTGCTCGTGGCTCACTATGATTCTGTCGACGACAGTTTTGGCGCGAGCGACGATGGCTCGTCGGTCGCGACCCTGCTCGAAACGTTGCGCACGTTGAAAGCGGGAGAGCAACTAAAGAATGACGTCATCGTTCTCTTTACCGATGCTGAGGAACAGGGAATGCTCGGCGCGCAGGCTTTTGTAGCCGAGCACGAATGGGCCAGGGACGTGTACGTGGTCCTTAACTTCGAAGCACGCGGAAATACTGGTCCGGTCCTGATGTTTGAAACCAGCGATAACAATGGCTGGTTAATAAATGAGTTTGCCGAGGCCGCGCCTTTTCCGTTCGCGCACTCGCTTTCGTACGAGATCTATAGACTTTTGCCGAATGATACCGATCTAAGTGTTTTCAAAGAGGCCGGGCTGGTTGGATTCAACTTCGCGAATATCGACGGCATCACCCACTATCACTCCTCTAACGACAACCTGGGCGCCGTCGACGGCGACACCATGCAGCACAAAGGATCTTATGCGGTTGCGCTGGCAAAGCATTTCGGAAATGCCGATCTAACCCGGACGGATAATAAGAATGCGGTCTATTTCGATCTGTTTGGCCGGATGCTGGTCAACTACTCGAATGTTTGGGTTATCCCTTTAACCGCGCTTGTATGCGCGTTGTACTTCGGGTTGCTGATGCTCGGGTTTCGCAAACAAAAGCTTACGGCACAGGGAATCCTCTGGGGCATCGTTTCGCTCGTCGTGAGTTTAGTGCTTGCGGCGCTCGTATCATTTGCGCTGGGAAAAATTGTGTGGCTGATTCGCGGGGCGCCGGCGCTGCAAAGCAGATTGTTTCTGCTGGGCTTTATTGCGCTCGCGGTGGTGATTACGTCAGTTGTTTACAGAAAGCTGCGCCGCGGCGCGAGTGTCGAGAGCCTTGCTGTTGGAGCGCTGATGTCGTGGTTGTTGTTGATGGTCGTCATCACCTTCTACACACCGGGTGGGTCTTTCCTTTTTCACTGGCCGCTTCTTGCCGCCATGATAGGCGTCGGCGTGATGATGTTACTGCCCGAAGATAAGAAGACTGGCGCGATGTTCATCCTGGGACTTTGCGCCTTGCCGGCGATCGTCCTGTGGGTTCCCGTGATCTACCAGGTTTTTATCGGCCTGACGCTGAACTGGATCGCTCTTACTGTTGCGCAGGCAGTCTTGCTTTTCGGCTTGCTCGTGCCCCTCTCGCTCGCAATCAAAGACTCTTTCAAACGCGTAGCAATCAGGTGATAAAGAGTTGAATGGAAATAAAAGGGGCGGCACTGGGTGGCCGCCCCTTTTTATTTATACACCTTTCCCCTCGGTTTACCCTGCCGCTCTCCTCACTAAATCTCTGTTGACCACAACCCGTCCCTGGTACTCGATTGCGGTGAGCAGTATGGTGATGCGGTCGCTGCCTTTGGTCTCCCGCTCAAAGATGCCAGTTAAATTCTTCATCGACCCCGCGCTGATCATCACCTTGTCTCCGGGTTTCAGTTCGTCGTTAGATTTCACAAACCCGTTCTCATCGATGCGCGCACGGATAATTTCGATGATGTCCTGATCGACTTCGGCAAGACACTCACCAAAAGAGACAACGTCATGAACTCCGCGCGTGAACCGTATCTTGGGCAGTTCAACGAGAGCATTGAACTTGGCGAAAATGTAACGCGGGAATAAGGGTTGAGTTATGTAGGTTGGGGCGCCGGTGAATTCATTGTATCGGCGGGTTCTTAACCTTGCGTGCAGCGTTTCCACGCCCCAGGATTTCAGGTTTTCGTTTGCTCGTTCTTCTTGTCGTAGGTGGGTATGTAAAACATACCAGTTGCGACTGTCCTTCCATCTTTCCACACTCATATTAGGCTCCATTTTTTCGAATGGAGTCTCACCACGAAACTACCAATCCTTCAGCCCTAAATGAGGGAAATCACCCGTGTGAGTACGGCCGCACTAATTTTCGGCGACACGTCGCCGGTTTGTGATCGAAGCGTTCTAATACTTAAGCAAAGCTAGGCTGATGAGTTAAGGGAGGCGGCATGTGCAATGTGACTCCTAACCATTATCTTGAGTCCTCACTGCAACTTGCGCTATGATGCAGGCTGTCGAGCGACGCATCCTTTACGCATATGCAGTGAGGGTTGTGTTGTCTGGATGCTCCGTCGTTACCGGCCAGTAATGACGGAGCCTTTAGTTTGTACTCATCCCTTCCTTGAATGAATCATCGTTTAAATCTGAATCCAAAATCGTAAATATTCGACGGCTTATCCCCACGAGTTGTTGTAAACATTCACCGCGGAACCGGTTTGCAACTAAAATGATACTCGTTTATCTAAAGCGACAGTTTTTGACCATGAGTTTTTCCAGGCGCGAAGCAATCGGCGCTTTAGCCTGCTGGGAAGGCTAAGAGTTAAACTCCTAACGGCTGGGAGACTAGCCGGGATATGGCTGCCGTTAAATGAGACGCGCCATATGATACTCCTTTCTGATCAACTGTCAACTGAAAAGAGCACTGGGTTTACGATGCATCCAGTGTTTCTTGCGACTAGATTGCAATGTGCTGCGCAGGCGTTTCGCAGATGATCTGCAGACCATCTAATGACCGGGCATGGTCCAACGTTGGCCCCGCACCAGCGTTAACCTCATGGTTCAACATTATCGCGGCTTAGCGCCACCTGTGACGCATCGAGAATTCTGCGAATTCTTGATCATCTTTGACTCCTTTCCTCACACTAATAAACCAGGATTGAGTTCCAAAGAGTCTGTTTTGTTTTTGAAACTTGTGTCGTTTGCAGGCGCTGAGACTTTAGCAAGATTGAACAAGTAAAAGTCAGGTGTTTACGTTACATGGTCGAATCTGTGTTCCTGATAAATCACCTGCTGCGTTTCTCGGTAAGACACCCGCGCGTCGTCCTCGCGCTCGTCGGCGTGATCACTGTTTGTGCACTAGTCTTCATCCCACGGATTCAATTGCGACTCGATGGACGTTCCTTGATTCCTTCCGGTCTGCCGCAGTTCGCCGCAGGCGATCAGGCTGCATCGCGTTTCGAGTTGCGCGATCTTGTATTGATAGGAGTTGGCAATGAGGAGTCGGGTGTGTACACGCCCGACACACTGCAACGCATCGCTCGCTTGAGTGATGGACTGTCGCGCGTTAAGGGAGTTGTTCCAGGCTCCGTCGTCAGTATCTCCACCGTGCCGCGCGTCACGCTAGTTGACGAGAGTGCGAGAAAGGCGATCCTGGCCAACGCCGACGCGCAATCGAGTGAGTGGAACGTCGATACAAGCCCGCTATACCGGCCCGACGACGAACTAAACACGGAAACTATCCAGGTATTGCGACGAGAAGTAGCCAAGCGGGCTTACAACACCGGCATGCTGATCTCGAACGACGGAAAGGGAGCAGCCATCATCGCGAAGGTGGAACCGGACGCCGATCGATACCGTCTGCTTGAAGACACGCGCGCGCTCATCGCAGGCGAGTTGTCCGGCAAAGACAAGGTCTATCTGAGTGGGTCTGCGTTAGCGCAAGCCGTCCTGGGCCAGGCGACAGCCCGCGATCTCGCTCGCTTGATTCCTGCCGTAATCGCCGTTCTGGGGGTGATGCTGGTTCTGTCGTTTCGCCATCCCGTGCCCGCGCTTTTGTCGCTTATGGAAATCGGCGTGAGTCTTATCTGGATGTCGGGCCTGATGGGCTTGACCGGTCAGCCGGTGTTCGTCACGACGTTGGTGTTGCCCGTGGTCCTCATTTGCGTCGGTGTGTCTGACGACGTGTACGCGTTGGGCCATTACTTCAACGAGGCGGCGCGCTCCGAAGGCATGACGACCGAGGAGACGATTGTCGCTGCGTTCAGCGGTGCTACCCGGCCTGTTGCGATGACGGCTATCTCGACTGTCGTTGGATTGTTGTCGATGGCGGCTGTAAGTCTCAACCCGCTGCGTGTCTTCGGAGTGTTTGGCTCTGCTGCGATCATCTTCTCGACGTTGTTCACGTTCTCGCTGCTTCCGGCACTGCTGGCGATCTTGAAACCGAAAGTGCGCTGGAAAGGTGATGCGACGATAGCCGTCGGCGGACGTCCTGCAACGTCGGCGCTGCGTTTCCTGACCGGCTGGACAAGTCCGCGTCGGGTTGCCGTTTGTGCGCTCCTCGTTGCGGTGTGTGCTGTGCTCGCGACCACGCGTCTCCGCGTTGACGATAGTTGGATCCGCAACCTGCCAAGTGATAGCGACATCGTGCAAGGCGATCGGTTCTACAACGAAAAGATGGCGGGAACGACGGCGCTCGAACTGATGGTGGACGCAACCCGGGGAAGCTGGTTCAACAGCAAGGAAGGGCTTCTGGCGCTGGGCTCGCTGGAGTGGGCCCTGGCGAGGGTGGCCCACGTGGGCGCTGTCAACTGTCTGTTCAACGACGTGGTTAGGACCAACTCGTCCCTCATCGACATGAACTACGTTGCGTACCGGACGGCCCTCCAAAGCGGACGTCTGCCGCTCAGGGATAAGGATGTCGACGGCGCATTGGAGGTGCTTTCCCACTCGACCCAGTCGCCGATCCGCGAAAGGGTTGACGGCGAGCATCGTTGGACGCGTGTCACGGTCTTCATCCGCGATGCTGACTACAGCCGCATCGACAGCGTGCTGCAAGCCGCCGAACGCGAAACCGTGGGCCAGGGGTTGGGCCACAAAATCGTCCCTTTCGGCGACGGATGGATCAGTTATTTGACGGTGCGTCTGTTGGTCGAAGGACAGGCGTCGTCGATTGGGTTGGCGTTGCTGACCGATCTGATTCTGATAGCGATACTGCTCGGGTCTGTTCGGATGGGTCTCATCGCCGTCCTGCCTGTTGCGTTCAGTCTGCTGTTGGTGCTTGCTGCGTTGGCACTCGCAGGCACGCCGCTGGGAATCGCCAACTCGATGTTCGCAGGCATCGCGCTCGGCATCGGACTCGATTTTGCAATCCACTTGACGACCGCCTATCGGCAGAGACTTCGTCAAGGCATGCCGGCGGGCGAAGCACTGCGGTGCACGCTCGAACTCACCGGCCCGGCAGTTTGCGTCAGCGCCGCATCCATCACGGCCGGTTTTTCCGTCCTGCTGCTCTCTGAAATCGCTCCCAACGTACAGCTCGGCCTCATGATCTGCCTGTGTCTTTTAACCTGCGCAGTCACCACCCTGCTGCTCATCCCCAGTCTCCTCAAACTCTGGAAAGTCGTCCGATAGACGCCTGCCACTCTTTCGGCGTCGCCAAATAGCATGCTCTTGTAAACACAACTATGAATGTCACCCGCGAAGATTATTCTCGGCCATCTAGTCTGCGACTTCTGAGCGCCGCAGGCGCGGCAGATGGTAGCCAGAGGCAAGTGCGAGCGTAGCGAGCACGAAGCCTCTGGATAGCAAGAGTGATCAATTGAGCACTGAAAGTGCGATAGAAAAGGATCGTTCTATCGCACTTTCAGTGCTTGATATCTTACTCGTGGTGGTCCAGGGGCTTCGTGCTCGCTCCGCGCGCACTTGCCCCTGGATAGCAAGAGTGAGCAATTGAGCACTGAAAGTGCGACAGAAAAAGATCGTTCTATCGCACTTTCAGTGCTTGATATCTTACTCGTGGTGGTCCAGGGGCTTCGTGCTCGCTTCGCGCGCACTTGCCCCTGGCTACCATCTATTGCGCCTGCGGCGCTCAGCACCCTATTGCGCCTGCGGCGCTCAGCTTCAGATACCGGGACCCAGGAATAATTGCGTGAACTTGAAAGGCCTCGCCGTAGTTACACAGCAAAGCCCTGCTATTCACTTAAGCGTGTCAGCTAGCAGAAACGGTAGAGAGATGAGCAGTGGCGGATCGGTCAGGGTCATTGGTCGCAGGGAGATGTTGAATGGACCAAGCGCTTTCCCCTGTCGCACGATCACGGGGCCATTCCACGCGCCTACTGAGAGGTTGGCGCTGTCGGGTAACAGGTAGCCAAGCGTGTCAGCAGGGCGTGGCAGAGCGGCGGCGAGCAGGTAATAGGTTCCGTCGGGTACAGACCCGATGCGGAAGGCGCCGGGCGACGTCAGGAGAGCGCCACCGACAGGACGGCTCTGCGGGATGTGCGCAAGGAACAGACCGACGAAAATCGGCCCACATGCCGGTTTCGGCGAGTCGACAAAACCTTCAACAGACGCGTGGGGCAGCGCGCGTTCCGTCAGCTCGGTGTAGTGTGCGCAGAGTGATTCGACGGAGGCGGGCGTGATCCGTTCGGCGAGATACCGAAACTCACGCGGCCCCAGCCCGACGCGTTGATTGAAACGCCGGGTGAAAGTGCTGAGACTGTTGTAACCAACCTCGAAACAGATGTCGGTGATGCTGCGGTTAGTATTGAGGAGCAGACGCTTCGCCTCGTCGAGTCGCATCGCCGAGATGAACTTCGCGGGCGGCAGACCGGTGATCTGATGAAACACGCGATTGAAGTGGAACGCGCTGAGATACGCGACCCGCGACATGTCGTGTAACGAAATCGGCTCACACAACCGTTCACGCGCGTCTGTGATCACCCGCTCGACGGCCCGGCGATGCGACGCAACGGTTTCTTCCCGGCACGCCAAACTCGAACCGCCATCAAACTCTTCAATCAACTCGCTTCTCAACGCTTCAGTTTGTCGCATACTCTCTCAATGCCTCGCGCAACTGAGAGGGCACAGGAACGGGAACCACCTGCTCGCCCTCGCGCTGCATGCATGCCACCTGTTGCTCGCCGCGCGCAACCAACTCTTCACCGCCCGGCGTATGTCGCCAGTATTCGAAGTTCATCGTGATGCGGTTCTGTCCCAGGTCGCCGAGACGCATCCGTAAGATGACCTCGTCGAAGGCAACCAGCTCCGCCATAAACTCACACGACACGCGCGTGGTCACCATCACGAGACCATGCTTGAGCGCTTCGATGATCTCGGGCGCCCGGTCACGCAGGAACATCTCGCGGCAGCGTCCCTGCCAGCGCACGTGGTTGGCGTAGTAGACGTTTCCGACCAGGTTCGTCTCTTCGAAGCCGACGACGTGCCGGTATTCATACGCGCGCATCTCCGCCTCCTGTTAGCAACGCTATTGCCAGATCCTCTTTCTCACCTTCCCGTTGGACCACACACGAAGCAATTTTCAACTCGCCGGATGCGAACAAGATCCACCCGTTAGGCGCGACGCCGGAGAAGACGAGCGGCGCAGTCATGCCGGCGCCGGCTTTCTTCAGACACTCAATCGAGGTCCAGACGCGCGTTGCCGCCGCGTCCAACGTCTCGCGTGCTTCCCGGCTGATGATCTCGGCAAGCTTGAATCGCTCGTCGCCGAGAATGTCGGACCAGATCTCCGGTTGACGCGTTGCGACGAGCTCGAGATCGCAACCGATGGGAGAGCGTCCGGCGACAGCCATCGTGAGATCGCCGGTGTGAGAAGCGGAGACGTCGCGTCCGTCGCATGCTTCTGGTTTTCCATTGGTGCGCCTGATGATGCCGCACGCGCCGATTGCTCTCTCCATTGCGCGGGTGCTGCGATCGCGACGATCGGACGCGTGGTCGATCTCGAATGCGACCGAAACATTTGCGCCGGGAATCAACTCCGGCAGACATCGTTCGACGTATGGGGTCAGCAATCCTTCCGGCCATGGACCTTTGAACTCTGAGCCACTGACCGCGTGCAGATGCAGCCGCTCCCAGCGCTCGCGCACGCGCCCTTCGGTATCGGTCAACTCAACGTCGTACACGAAGCCATTTGCGAATTGCTCTCTTTCAAGCGCGTGAACAAACACCTCGCCAACCTGTCCGTTCAGACTTCCTGTGATCCGCTCGACGCCGACAGGCAGGAGCGTGACTTGCGGCACGCATGCCTGGACCGCATGGATGGCAGCATCACGCGCGCCCGGATCGCCGAGCACCAGTCCACCGGGTAGGTATCGGCCGAACCAGGTTGTCGTTCCGTCAGGCATGATCTCCGCTGAGCACTGCGTAGCCTTGAGCGCGCGATACTCGCGCAGACGCCGAAAGCGTCCACGGTGGAACAACACCCGGCCGTAGAGATCGTTGCCGGGATCGGCAATGACGGGTCTGTCGATATTGATCGGCTTGATCGCGCCGGTGGTGTGACGCGCCGGATCCAATGGCGCGCTTTCCACTCTGCAAACCGCACGGAAATGGTCGGCCTGAAACCCCGTCTCCGAACTGCGCAGAACAACGTCTACGCAGTCCGGAGAACGCACGAGCGCGGCGACGCGAATTGTATTGACGGCGCCGTCGCCGACAACGACGGGCCGATCGAACCCCACCTGCTCGAAGACTGGCGGAACGTTTGTATCCGTGAGCGCCATGACGACCTGGGCCATTGCCTCCATGCCCATCACTGCCGGCAGCAGCCGCTCGCCGCGGAAGATGTGATCGTCAAGATATGGATCGGTCGCCGTCGACAACTCAGCGTCTACGATCAACTCGATCTTCGGATAGTAGATGCGCGGCTTTTCCAGGAAGCGCAGGAACGGAAGCTCTGGTCGTTCGACTTTGAGCGTCGGCATGTCGCGTAAGCGGCCCATGACCACGGTGGCAACATCTGCGGACTTTCGGCAGAGAAGTTTGCGCAAAGAGTCGAGGCCCTTTTCGACCGGGATGGGCGTGATGCCCCTACGGGCTAACTCGTCTACTGTTCCGAGCCGTGCCCCCATCCCGACACCGGACCAAACGGACCACTCGATTGCGAGGCAACGGCAATGCGGATGTGCGGTTTGCCATTGCTCTGTCAAACGAGTGAGCCATTCGTTAGCGAGACCGTAGTGTGCTTCGCCCGTCAGTCCCGTCCGCGCGATGATCGAGGAGAAGGTGATAAAGAGATGCAGGCGGGCGGGATCGATCGCGGCGAGTAAGTTCTGCGCGCCGCGAAACTTTGGCGCTAACGTCTTCGAGAACTCCTCCGGGTTGAGATTTTCAATGAGACAGGGAACGTTTCGCGCCGCGCCGTGCAGAATGGCTGTGACTGGGCCTAGATCCGTCTCCACTTCACGTATCGCTTCGCGTGTCGCGGCGGCGTCCGTCACGTCGACACTGTAGTAACGGAAGTCGAGGCCTGCGGCTTTCATTCTTTCGAGGTTAGAAACGATCTCGTCGTCTGCGGCTGGTTGGGAAAGACCGAATATCGCGAGACGTGCGCCGGATTCGCGCGTGAGCCGCAGAGCGCATTCCGCCGTGATACCGCGCGCGCCGCCGCTGACCACCAACACGTCGCTTGCCGTCAACGGCAGTTCGCATTTATCCGCTTCAATCGCGAGCGGGCGCAGTACTGGCGCCCAACGTCTGCCGTCCGAGCTGTAACGCGCTTCCGCGTAGCCGCGTGTGGCGAGTGCTTCGGCGAGTATCCACGCGGCCGCCTGCGGATGTTCCGCAGGCACGACAACAACGCACGTGTTGAGATTCTTCGCTTCGAGGTGGAGCGAGCGTGCAAAGCTGGCCGCGCCGCCTCCATGCTCGACCAGCACGAAACGAAAATCATCGCCGCCTTTGAGCGCCTCGCGTGCGCCGTCCAACAAGAGATCGATGTGACTCTCGTCAGGATCGGGCGGTAGGAGGACGACGGCGCCACGACCTGCGCGCGAGTGCGCGAAGGCTTCTTGCACGGCGTCCTTGAGCGGATGGTCTGGCGGAGCGAATACGCGCCAGTCTCCTGGCCCAGATGGATTTTCTCGTCGTGGCAAAACGCGTTCGACGAATTCAACGGAAAACTCCCTGACCCACTCGTCAACGCCGCTGGGATCTGCATCCGAGTTGCCGTTCGCGCCTCCCGCGCGTGCGGCGGCTTCGAGCGCGCTGGCGATTTCGGCGAGAGTCGCGTTTGCGTAATGTGTCGGGGCTGGTGGCGGTGGCAGATCGAGACGTCGAGACGCTTCGGCCACGAGTTGGGCCACGCTGATCGAGTTCAAGTGAAGATCGTCAAGCAGCCTGCTTTTGTCTTCAATCGTCGCGATCGGAAGCTCAAGCCGATCTGCGACAAGCCGTCTCACAATTTCGAGCGGAGTGTTTGCTTGCGACGACTCGACTGGAACCTCGACCGTCTCGTCTAATTCGCTGACATCTTCTGAAGCGGTACCCGCCGAACCGTCATCAGCCGGGGCGAGTTCACACGGATTAGCAAAGAAGCGCGGGTTCCAGTCGAGATCGAACGGGCGCGCGAATCGATCGGCGAACAACTCGTCGTGTGCGACACGCGCGCCCAAACAGAAGCATGCGCCAACGGCACTCAAGAGCCCGCGAATTGAAGTCCCACCCGCATCGAGCGCGACCGCAGGTTCATTACGAAACTGGCCGATCAATCCGCAAAGAGTCTGGCCTGGTCCAACTTCGATCCAGAGATCGACGCCCTCGGCGACTGCCGCATCGACAGCTTCGATGAAACGAACCGGCGAAGTCACCTGGTCGCGGAGCATTGCCCGCAAGTCTGCGTCTGCGCTGAGGTGTTGGCCCGTGACGGTTGAAAAGACACGACGCTGAAGTGGTCCAAACTCTTCGCGCTCAAGGTGCGCGTACAGATGAGTCCCGGCTGAGGCGACCAGCGAAGAGTGGAATGCGTGTGAGACGCGTAACAACGTAGTGCGCAACCCATGCGCTTCGGCGCGACGCGCGACAGTGTTGATTTCGATTGCCTCGCCTGAAAGAACTGTCTGCAAAGGCGAATTCAAACCGGCGATGACAACTCTTTCGCCATTCAGGATCTCTTGGACAGCTTCTCTGCCGGCGGCAAGGCTCAGCATCGCGCCCGCTGGTCCATCGACATCGGCCATCGCGCGTCCGCGTGCGCGAGCGATCCGCAGCAGTGACGACTCGTCCATGGATCTCGCCCAATGAAGCGCCGTGAACTCGCCGAGGCTGTGGCCCACCGCAACTGACGCAGTAATCCCTAATCTCGAAAGTACGCGAAGAGCGGCGACCGACGACGCGACGATCGCAGGTTGCGCCACGTCAGTCGAAACGCCGTCGCCGCGCCATTCCTGCTTCGTGTAGTGATAAAGATCTTCGAGGAAATTGAAACGACGCTGCCACGCGCCACCGTCCTTGTATGAAGGCGATCCCTGTCCAGGGAACAGAAAACCGATGCGTGCTGACGACGAGTCGAGATTGAGAAAGATGCCGCCATGCGGATCGATCACTCGCGCCGCGCCGTCGCGCAAACGCAACTTCAGCGCTTCAAGCCGGCTCGACAGTTCTGCGGGGCTCGAGGCCACGACTGCCGCACGGAAAGGAAGGGGACGGACCGTCTCCGAAAGACGTCGAGCAAGATCTGTTAACTCGCCACGCGAAAGGCGTTCAGCATACGCGAGCACGCGTTCGATCTGATTCTCCAATTGATCGATATCCCGGGCGCTAAACAGAAACAGTTCCGCATCCTGCGCGGACGTGAGCAGAGCGCGCTCCCTGGAAGTGAGAGACTGGCGCCGATCGTCGTGTGCCGCTTCCAGCGTCACGTGCGAGTTGATGCCGCCGAATCCCATTGCGCTGACTCCCGCGCGCAGGCTCGCGCCGGTGGCGAAGAGTTCGCCGTGTTTGAGCGCGCGCAGCGCAGGCGCTTCGCCTTTCAGTTCTTCGTGCGGATCATCACAGCCGACTGTTGGCGGTATGATCTGCGCGTCGAGGGCCATCGTCGCTTTGATCAAACCGGCGACACCGGCAGCAGCCTTTGTGTGACCGATGATGGCTTTGACTGAACTGACTACTGCTGGTACGACATCATCCGCTGCCTCGCGCCGTGCGCGAGCGAGTGCTTGCAGTTCAGTTGCATCGCCGACCGCCGTTCCCGTGCCGTGCCCCTCGAAGTATGCGACCGTGTCAGCGCCGTAACCCGCGCGCGCATATGCGCGTCGCAGTGCGATGAGTTGGCCCTCGACTTCCGGACGAGTGATGCCACCGCTGCCATCTGACGAGACACCCCAGCCACGTATCACCGCATAGATCCGCCGTCGTTTCAGAAGCGCGTCCTCGTGGCGCATGAGCACTACTAGACCGCAACCTTCGCCAGGCCAGAAGCCCGCCGAGCGTTCGTCATAAACGCGCATCGCGTCGGCGGCGAGTGCGCCAGTCTTAGCGAAACCGACGAGTTCAAATGGATCGATACTCAAATCGATTCCGCCTGCGATCGCCACTTCGAGATCGCCAACAGCAAGCGACGAGCAAGCGTTGATGACGGCGAGCAGCGACGAGGCGCACGCTCCGTCGACCGTGTAGCCGCCACCGTTGAGATCGAAGTGATTACAGATACGCCCGGCGATCGTGTTCGATAGACCACCGGCGAGTGTCTCCGCGCCCACGGGCGGGAAAGGTTTCTTGTAAAGACTTTCCATCTGGGCCAGGATGTCGCGTTGGCGCTCCGCCGGACACGCCTCCAACTCTTCGAGCACTTTCCTCACGACGCGCCGCACGTACGGCCAGCGCAGACGTAAAGTGTTCGCGCGAGAAAACTCGCCCGTCAGTGTGTTGCCGACAAACACGCCGGTCGCTTCACGCGGCAGTCCTTCACCTTCCGGAAAACCAGCGTCTTCGAGTGCCGCAGCAGCGACATCCAGCGTCAGCCAATGCGCGGGGTCGGCCGCCCGATAAGTCCCACCGGGCACACGAAAGCGCGCACGATCAAACTCGTAACCCTCGATGAAAGCCCCTTCCGTCGAGTAAGTCTGATCGGGACTTTGCCGATCGGACGACAGGTAGTCGTTGAGATTGAGCCGCTCAGCCGGGATGCGTCTGAAAGCGCGGCGTTGGGCGAGCGCATTTTCCCAAAGTTCGCCGGGCGAACGCGCATCCGGATAGCGACACGCCATGCCGACAATGGCTATTGCTGGTCCCATCTCACGCCTCCCTCACCATGGCGGGAGCCGGTGACGGCGAACTCAACGACGCCGGTGCGGCGATAGTGTCAATCTCTTCACGTTCACGGCCCTTGATCCAGTGTTTGGCCAACATCCACACCCCGCGAACGGTGCACACGATGGTCAGCGCAAAGAAGAGTCCGAAGACCACGTGAGTCACCATCAGCAGTCCATAGACAGCGGCGACACTGAGACCAAAAGCGATCTGATCCCGCCGGCTTTCAGGCGTGGTTGCCGGATCGGTAATCATGTAGAACGTGTAGAGGATGAAAGCGACGCCCGTCATCGGCGCCAGGGCCGCGTCGAGTGGACTATCGAAAACCAAGCTCCTCACGACACCCTGTCCGATAAATCCGCCAAGCCACGCAGCGATTAGCGGCAATCGATGAGTGAAGCGCGCGTTCAAGAACGTTCCCGTGCAGACGATGACGCCGGGCAGAATCCAATCGCCGACACCCGTCATGTTTTCCGTGAACTGATAAGGCGGCGCGACGCTGACCCACGCGAATGCGAGCAGCGTTACCGTGATGCCGAAGTTCGAAGGATTCAGGAAATGGCGCGTGCCGTTTGCAACCGGCGCGCGCAGGATGCACTTCGAGCTGATCGCCACGACGGCGGCGAAGATGACTGGTCCGAATGTCTCGTTGGTGTACAGGAGCATCGCGCAGGCGAGCCCGCTGATGTGCGCCGAGAGCATGAAATCGATGAACTTGCGTGGACCGCCACCGAGGAACCTGAGCGGGCGGCGATTGAATCGCGCGTCGACGATCTCCAGCAACAGTTCGGCACTGTAAGCTGCGGCCAGGGCCACGAAGGGATGTGCCCACGATTGTTCGAAGCCAAAGAAAGTATGGCCCAGGATGTTCAGGATAGTGATGGCGATTGCAAAGCGTCGCAGCCCGCCCAGGCGGTTCGACCGATTGTTAATCTCATGCGCACTCATTGATGGCCCCTTTCTCACGACCGAGCAGGATGGTGTACCAACCGTTCGGCGACAGTTGAATCGTTTGCTGTTGAAGTTGTCCGTGGGCGTCGCGCCAGCGAAGCTCGACGGTTATGAGCTGACTTCCAGCGAGTTGGCCCAGCCCGAACTGCAAATCGGGACTGCGCTTGCCTGAATGTCCGTTACCACCGTCAACCTGTTGCACCAGTGACGCGCGTCCGGGCAGCAGCACACGCGCCTCGGCGCCGATCGCGGGACGTGAAGCGAGTGCGGTTGCAACTTTTCCTTCGCGACACACGCGCGTTTGCGAACTACCGTCACCGACGGGCAAGCGGAGCCTGAGCCCGAGGAACGCGCCTGAATTGTTGCTTTCGTTGCGGTAGAAGTATGACGTGCCCCACTGGTTCGCGACTGCATAGTCAAGACGTCCATCGCCGTCGACGTCTGCGGTTGCGATACCGCGAGTGAGCAACGGTTGGTTGGTTGAAAGCTGTGCGGAGATGTCGTGGAAACGGCCATCTGACGCGCGCACGAAGAAGAAATTGTGACCGTTGCCGCTTATGTCGTCGCCGAGTTGCAGCCTGGGCCAACTACGCGGGTTGCGAAGCAGTTGATCGTTGCCGGTAACAACCTCGTGCAGTTCGGGCCAACGATTGATATTGCCCTTGAGGAAGCCGGTGGCATGCAACGCTTCGAGTGTGCCGTCGTTGTTGAAATCGCCCAGCCGTGACTCCCATCCCCAACCGCTGCGGGAAAGGCCCAACGACTCGCTGCGATCGACGTAAGGAGCGACGCCGTTCTTCATCTGCTCAACACGTCCGGTGCTGAGGAAGACGAAATTACTTTCTTCGAGCCCGTACTCCTGCGTGATGTTGCTGACGAAGATGTCGGGCCATCCGTCGTCGTTCATATCGCCGAAGTCGACGCCCATGCCTTTGTATGAGTCGCGCCCAAGCACCTTCGACTTCGGCGTCGTAAACGATCGTTGTCCTTCCAACAACTGGAAGCGCGGCTTGCCTGGTGTTGAGCGGTTATGTAAGAGACGGTCGGGACCGAAGTCGTTGGCGAAATAGATTTCAGGCAGCAAGTCGCCGTCGAGATCGGCCGCGGCGATTGCTAATGCCCAACCGTGAGCACTTTGCTCGTCGAGCGCGCCGTGGACCTCTTCGAATTGAACTGGTGCTTTCCATAGCAGGAGATGTTTTCGTCCGCCGTTTTGCGCGAGCGACATCGAATCCTGCATCTCGTCGGGGACAGTCGCGCGTGCGTCAAGAATGCGTGCTCCGTCGGGGAAGAAGTTGCCGACGATCAGATCCGAGTGTCCATCGCCGTCGATGTCTGCGAGCGTTGCGGCGTTCGTGTACCAACGAGCGCCGCCGGGAACCACTTCGCTGCGCGTGTAGCCATCGCCGTGGGGTGAAGTCTTATCTCGTTTGATGAAGGCGATTGGAGTGCGGCCCCAATAATAGGTGAGCAGATCCTGAAGACCGTCTTCGTTGAAGTCTCCGGGAAGACAACCCATCGGCGCCATCGTCGCCGCGTCGTAAGGGAGAGTGAGCGGTTCGAGAGTGAACGGTTGATAGCGCGCGGGAGTGCCGGGCACCGGCGCGACGATGACCTTATCGATTCTCGTGTCGACATAACAGGCATCGTTCGGGAGCCCGTCGCCGTCGAGATCGTTTAGTGCGACCGCTGCGCCGACAACGGAAACCCAACCGGCAATGCGTTGCAACGACGGGTTGACGTCGCGGATAGCCTTTTGCGGTATTCCGTTCAACTCCGGCAGCGGCGCGGCGCGAAAACTGAACCCTGCGGCGAGCTTCGCTAACTCAGACTCTGAAGCCCTGGGCACACGCGCGAAACCATAGACCACGAATATGAGAAGGATCGCCGTCAACTTTCCGGCCTGACGACGGAATGCGCCTTCCTTAATCGTCATGTTGTTCTGACCTCCAGTGCGAATTTGTTTTGAATGCGGCGGCGCCACGTTTCGTAAGCCGGTAGCCCGCGCTCGTCATGCAAGTCTTCCAAAGCGGCATCGGTGATTGCGGCAGCCTCTGCGGCAGAGTGCTCGCAGATCAAACGGCAGACTGTTTCTGTATGAGGGTTGAGGTTGGCTGCACGCTGGCGCGTCTTGGCGGCAAAGGCCACACCTTGGGCCAGCGCCGGCAAGTGTCCCGCGGCGGCAACTCGCAACGACTCGATCGCGGCCCGTCCGCAACCACCGGCGTAAGCGCACGCCAGTCCAGTCCCGCTCCACAGATCGCCGCGGCGCGCTAAAGGAAAAGCGTTGATGGCACTAGCGACCGCGGCGACGTTCGCGCCTTTTACAAACCACATGCTGCGGCCGAGACCCTGATCGAAGACGCGCCGCTCGTAGCCGGTCAGGTTTGTAGGAATCGTTTGTTGTTCAACGTATCGAGGCCAACTGAAGTAGCCTTCGTGAAAGCCGTAACCATCGATCACGAGCCATCCCAATAAAGGATCGAGCCGGGCTAAGTGAGGTGTGACGCGTCGCCGCAAACGTGCGAGCGCCCATCCCAAGCCGACGTGCATCATGTAGATGTGAGGTTCGGCTAAGTTCTCGGTGAAAGTGCGCCAGCGATCTTTTCGCCAGGGCGTGAAGCAGTCGAGTAAAGCAAGGCCCATCGCCGCGCCTTCAAAAGCGAAGCCCCGCAACTCTGTTTCGACGATCGCGAGACGGCGTGCGAGTGGAACGAACCCGCTCTCCTCGAGCGCCGCATGATAGCCACTCAGGAAAGTGATGCCGATCTGTTCGAGACGTTGGCGCGCCCGGTCTTCGTGCGCGATGAAGCCGCGCTTGGCGAAGCTCGCTTCAGTTGGTGAAAGACCCAGGAAACGTCTGCGTGCTTGTCCGAGTAACGACACTTTGTCCTGCGCTTTTCCACGCATTTGCATATTCATTGACTCGTGTATGAACCGCGACACACCGCGACACACTCCGGCGCGTTGGCGCTCGGAATCAAACACTCCTTACAAGGAGTGTTTGGGTTGTCAGGATCTGGGCTCGACGACTGGCGGAGAGGAAAAAAATAAGCGGTGGAAGTCGGGCAACGCCGCCTATCCGATCGTCTGTATTGGGAGTGCAGAAAACAGTATGAGCTTCAGTAGCAGAAACCGGCGTGGCAATTTTGGAAAGCGAGAGTGCGAGGTCGTATACCTGAGAATCAACCTTTGCGATCTCTGCGGCACTCTGCGATTTCGGCGTATCATTCATATTCAACGCAGCGGTCGCAGGGGACCGCAGAGATCGCCGATGCATCTTCCGCAAGATTGAACAAGTAAAAGACTCGCAGCCGTGCTGAAATCCTCAGCGCCGAAAGACACGGAGGGGAAACGCAAGTGTGGCCGCACAGGATTCCTGATCCGATAGCCCAAGCCGCTCCGTTGAGTTTCGGACAAAAGCAATCTCATGAGGAGGAAAAGATAGATGAAAGAGATCACACGGCGGCTTTACACCAAACCGGTGATGCTCGGCATGGCGTTCCTGGTAGGAGCGATGCTGGTAGTTGGCTTGTTCGTCACGTCAACGAGCAACGCAGCTTCCACGTTCATACCGAAAGGGGACGACAGATTCGAGACCACCGGCAACGGCGAAACCTTTCACAACTTTGGCGCTGTTCCAGTACCCGCAGGGTTCTTCGGGACAACATCGGAAGCATTCTCCGGCGTGGTGCCACTAGTGGGCGTGCCTATCGCGGGCGAAGGCGACATTGACACAATCATTACTCGGGTCGACGACGTCCAAACGCCAGGCGTTACGAACCTTAAGATGAAGGCGATTAACCTGGCGAGCATTAACAACATCACCGTCACCTACAGTGACCCTGGCAAACCGGACGAGCAATGGAGCATGACAGTGACCCTGTCCACTCTCCGCGCTTCGACCGGCACGATGACGATCCATTCCGGCGGAACGTTTGATTCGTCGCTGAACGTGTTTCCGAAATTCACTTTCAGGCGCATCTCCGACAATTTCACAAAAGTGTGGGACACGGGCTCTTCTACCGGCCCGAATGCCCTGGCTCTTGCTGAAGCGTCGAAGGCACGCGTGTTTAACGACGAAATAGCGGCCGAGCCGGCTCCTGCTCCGGTTCCTGCGCCAACGGTCGCACCCGCGCCGTGTCACATCTCCACGATCGACGTCTCGAGCACGCAGATGGCAATTCCGGCCGACGAACGATCTTTGGAGGGTAGAATCTCGGCTGAGGCTGAGAGTAGGGTCTCGGCTGACATTACAAGGTTCGCTGCTGTGGCAACACGTTCCTGCGCACCGGTTAGGTTGACTTCCACCAACACACCGTGGGGACACTGCCCTGGCTTCTGCATCCCGCGTCCGATGACGGAAGCGGAGTTGTGGGCCAGCCATAACGCTTCGCCTCCGGGAACTAAGAAACTGAATGCGGCGAAAGGCGGCGGCGCAGCGGCCGAGTAAGTCAATCGGCGATCTATTAACACTCCTCCCAATGCCCTGAGTAACAGTCCTCATCCGCGACTCCGATTCCGGAGCCGCGGATGAGGATTTACACCTCATACTCACAGTAATAGAATCTCGGATCCGATATGGCGGAGATAATCCAGTTTTATAAATCATCCGGTTCGGGATGGGCTCTGCGCTGCGCAGCCGTGGCTTCGGTGCTGCTGCTGAGCGGCGCGATGAATGCCGCAACGTCAAACCAGGAAACCAATCCTTATCCGCTCACTCCCGGCCAGCCGGTCACGCGCGAAATCCGAGGCGGCGAACAACACACGTATCAAGTACAACTGAATGCCGGTCAACATGCTCGCGTGGTCCTGGAGCAGAAGGGCATCGACGTGGTGCTGGGGTTGTTGGGAGCGGATAGAAAACCGCTTATCGAAACGGACAACAACTTGAGCGGAACCCGAGGCATGGAAGTAATTTCCCTCGTGGTCGACGTCAGTGGTGTTTCCCGGTTCAGTGTGCGCCCGTATAAAAAAGATGCCTCGGCTGGACGATACGAGTTGCGGATCGAGGATGTGAGGCCGGCGACCGCAGTAGACCGCACGCGTGTCGTTGCCGAACGTTCATACTTCACGGCTGCACAACTACAAGGCGAACGCAAACCGGAGTCGCGGCCCAAGACCATCGAAAAGTACGGCGAAGCGTTGCCTTTGATGCGGGAAGCAGGTGACCGTCGGGGTGAAGCCATGACCCTCACCAACCTCGGCTTGCTCTTATATGGTTCCGAATCCCAAAAGGCGCTTGAGTATCTTGAACCGGCACTCGCCATCTGGCGCGATCTTGGCGACGAACATTTAGGCGCCATCACGACCACGCTCAAGGCCAGGGCTTACCAGGCGCTGGGCGAACCGCAGAAAGCGCTCGATTCTTACAATCTATCGCTTCCGGTCCTGCGCGCAATTGGGGACCAGAGTGGGGAAGCCGGCACGTTGACACAGATGGGCTCGGTTTACAGTATTATCGGCGAGCCGCAAAAGTCCCTCGATTATTTTGCGCGAACACTCCCTTTGTGGCGTGCCGTTGGTGACAGCCAGAATGAAGGGACGGTCCTCAACAACATGGGGACGGTCTACAAACTTTTGGGTGACTGGCCGAAAGCTTTCGCACACTTCGAGCAGGCGCTAACACTCGCGCGGAAAAATAATGATCTCAGGACAGAGTCGGCAGCGCTCAACAACATGGGCCTCGTTTACAACCTGCTGGAGAAACCGCAGCAGGCACTCACATATCTAGAGCAGGCGCTGATAGTCGCCCGGAAAAATAAGGATCCCAAGACTGAGGCCGCGGCGCTCACTCATACAGGAACCGCCTACAGCATTTCGCGAAATCATCCGAAGGCTGTCGAATACCTGGAGCGTGCGCTGCAACTGAGAATCGCCGCGAAGGACCGCCCCGGTGAGGCTGTAACGCTCAACTATTTTGGACGCGCCTACGATTTGGCGCGCGATTGGAACAAAGCCTACGAATACTACGACAAGGCCCTGTCCAGTTGCCGTTCTGTTGGCGATCTAAACGGAGAAGTCGTGGCCCTTTACGGGATGGCCCGTGCTGAATCCAAACGCGATAATCTTCTCAAGGCGACGCAGTGGACCGAAGCCGGCCTCGCGATCATCAACAAACAACGCACCAAGGTCTTGAGCCGCGATCTGCGCGCTTCGTACTTCGCCTCGGTCCAGGACTTATACAAGCTCCACATCGATCTCTTAATGCAGCGTCATCGACAGCAGCCGGCGGCGGGGTTTGACGTCGCCGCGTTGAAGTCTTACGAGCAGGCGCGCGCGCGGAGCCTTATCGATATGTTGGCCGAAGCCAGCGCCGATATACGTCAGGGAGTCGATCCCGCTCTGCTTGCTCGCGAGCGCTCGTTGCAACAGTTGCTGAACTTTGAAGCGGCCCGGCAGATCCGGCTGTACAATAACCAACCCTCGGAAGAAACGGCGACCGCAATGCGGCGCAGGATAGAGGATATCCTGACCCAACTGAGCGCGATCGAATCCGATTTGAAAGCCGACAGCCCGCGTTACGCAGCGTTGACGCAGCCCGCGCCGCTCGGCCTGGCGGAGATCCAATCCGCAGTCACAGATGACTCGACGTTGCTGTTGGAATACTCGCTCGGCGAAGAGCGCAGTTATCTCTGGGCCGTGACTGCGACTTCTTTTACAAGTTACGAATTGCCGTCTCGCGCCGTGATCGAGGCAGCGGCCCGGCGTTGCTACGATCTCCTGACCGCGCGCAACCAGCCTGTGAAGTTTGAAACTGCCGCTGAGAAGCGTGAGCGCGTGCAGAAGGCTGATGCCGAGTATCCGAGTGCGGCCACTGCTTTGAGCCAGATGCTGCTTGGTCCAGTCGCCGCACAGTTGGGACAGAAACGTTTGCTAGTAGTTCCTGATGGAGCGTTGGAGTATCTGCCGTTTGCGGCGCTTACCGTACCGCGTCGCTCTGGACCTGGCCCGGCGCGATTCGTGCCGCTCATGGTCGAGCATGAAGTGACGAGCATTCCGTCTGCTTCAACACTGGCAGTTCTCAGGAAAGAGCTTTACGGACGCGCGCCGGCTGAGAAAGTTGTGGCTGTCTTTGCCGATCCGGTGTTTGACAAGGCCGATGAAAGACTTACTGGAAACATGAGCCGCGCCGTTGGCGGGCATCACGGAACGCCTGTCGCGGGAACAGATACACAGGATCCGGCGCAAACTGCGGACGGCGCCCCTGCTTTTCTACGACTTCCTTACACGCGACAAGAGGCCGACGCGATTCTGGCGCTTGCGCCTGCAACAGGCCGAAAGTCTGCGCTCGGCTTCGAAGCTAATCGTGCGGCAGCGATGAGCGAAGACTTGATCAAATATCGCATCATCCATTTTGCCACTCATAGTTGGCTCGACAGTATGCACCCAGAGCTTTCCGGCATCGCGCTTTCGATGTTGGATCGGCAGGGGAAACCGCAGAATGGTTTCTTGCGCGCGCATGAGGTTTTCAACCTGAAGTTAGGGGCTGAGTTGGTGGTGTTGAGTGGTTGCCGCACCGGACTCGGTAAAGAGGTCAAAGGCGAAGGTCTTTACGGTATGACGCGTGGATTTATGTACGCCGGATCGAAGCGTGTCGTGGTTAGTCTGTGGGACGTTCAGGACCAGGCAACAGCACGATTGATGTCGGATTTTTATCGAGGACTGCTTGGGCCGAAACGAACACATGCGGCAGCGGCACTCAGGGCGGCACAGATCGCGATCTGGCGCGATGGACGTTGGCAAGCGCCTTACTACTGGGCGGGCTTCGTGCTCCAGGGCGAGCCGAAGTAGCGCCGATCGAAGTAGCTGGTTGCTGCTAATTTCCGGCCCGCGCCGACCTGATCTCAGCTAGCAGATCTCTGAGTATTTCGGACACTACTTTGCTGGTCTCGCCTGAATAACGACGCGCGCTTCGGCCCATCGCCGGCCAAAGCATTGTTCCCCGCGCGTTGACTAGTTGCGCCGACACAACGATCTGCTGCGCGTTTTCAATACCGGTTTGCGAAGCGGTGATCTTAAGTGACGAATCTGCCTCGTTCATGTCCGTCGTAGCTGCAACGAGGCCGCTTGCACTCAAGCTCTCGACGAGGTTGCTGCGTAACTGATCGACCGCTGCACCGCCGCGTATGTCTACATAGATCTTCTTTACTTCCCTGAGTCCCAGGTTAGCGACTGCAACGCTGCTGCGCGTCACGTCGTCCGCAACCTCTTTCGTGGCGGGCGTCTTCGCCGTGGTTGATCTGTTATTCCGAGCCCGTCGCGGAGGTTGAGACGCGATCGGCGCCGGTGTTGGCGCTTTGAGATCTTGAATGAGATCTTGATTGACCGGCGCCGGTTGAACGCTGCTGATCTGCGGCGGCTCACTTGTTTGGAGCGAACTGAGCGCCACATACCCGAGATAACCAGTCAGGCAAATGACTACTACCATGCTGCCGGCGAGGACGTATCGCGTAGACATGCCGGCAGCTCCCCACAAACTGCGATCTTGCTCCGCACTGCGACGAAGGTTGAGCCGTTGCCACCACAAACGCACAGCTCCGCGCAGGCTCGCTTCCTGATAGCCAAACTTGATCTGGAGATCACCGCCTCCGTCGATCGATCCTCGCGTAATACTGAGCGATAGCTTCTGGCCGCCTTCCAGTCGGATTGAAGAAACGATCGGCGCGTCGTGTTCGTTCTTTCCAAACGAAGTGAGCAGGTGCGTCGCGAGCAGGAGATCGCCGCTCGAATCTGTCAGCTTCACTTCGATGAGTTCTGCGTCTTCGCCTGCGCTAAAGCTGATGCTCGATTGTTCCGCAGGATTCAACCGGCCTCGTTCTATGCCGTCGACCATGACGCGAATGACGCCTGCGGATGACGAACGCCGTCGCCGTCGCGCCTGTTCGGCAAGCATGTCGTTGATTTCGGCGAGTTCTTCGGCGGTCAGGTCCGCAGGGGCAGAACGCGGTTGAGGTGGAGATTGATCGTCCTCATCCTCGTGAGTGAAGAAGCGCGGCAACTCCATTCGATCCGCCGGTGGTCCATAGCCAAAAGCCGCGACCAGTTTCTCAAAGCAGTTCGGGTGCAGGATGGCGTGAATGCGGCTGATTTCAACCCGGTTTTCCTCGACACTGCTCTTCGACGTCAGCGAGGCGATGACTGACTTAAGCGGATTGAAGTCAGCCGGCACAGGGCATTTCGTGTCCCAGGGTGTGAAGAGACGAAGGCACTCTTTCACGAGCGACCGCTGCTCGCTTGAGCCTTGTTGCGTCTCGAATCGCTCTTCACCGCGTCGCTGGCGCGAGGCGCGGATCAACTGACCAAAGCGCTGATACATCTCGTGCATCAAGACGGCTTTGCGTGAGCGGTAATAGTAGTCGTCCTTGACTCGCTCGGGTTCACCGATCACTGCGTTATAAAGTTCCATAGTTTCAAGCGTGCTGTAGCTGTGAAGGAGGCGGCTGACTCCAAGTGTGACGTAGAAGGCGTTCCGTTTGGTCGTGATTCTCACGAGGTGCTTGATGAAGAAAACGAGCAGGTCTTCGTCACTGGCTGAGTCGCCGGCAGCAGGAACGTCAGGCGGCGTGACGTGGACGGCACGCTCCTTCTGGCGCTCATAAGGTTCAGATTCGACATATACCAGGCGTTGAAGTAAGTGAAGATCGCTGAACAGGGCTTTATTTCGAATGCCGTCAGTGCGACGCGACTCTCCCGGCGAAAATCTCCCCACGGGGACGTAGTAGAGCCGCTTGCTCTGAACCGCCATCGCGACATTTAACTTGAGCGTTGCCGCGCCCAAGATCTGCATCGCCACATCTTTGTCCTGATGGAGAAAGTAGGCGAGTCGGTATGCCTTGTTCAGCGCCTGTTCTGTGGATACTGTGTTCACCGCTGCGTTCCTGACCTCGAAGCGGATACCGGTCACGCGCCCTTGGCGATGGGCTGCCCCACACTCCGATTCGCATCGGCGCAAGTATCACGGTCGCACGCCCGTCCGCGTATTTTCAGCGAACTTGCCGTTCGAGGACCGTGGCATTTTTGGAAAGTGAATCCGTTTTGCGATTCTCTGTGCTAAGATGCGCCGCTAATCTATGGCCCACCTCACAGTTCAGCACTGATTTAGGAGAAAAGTCGAATGAAGAAGATGCTGGCTCTGTTGCTCGCTGCCACTGTTTTATACATGGCGCCCTCTCCTTTGTCTGTCCACAGTCAGACTCAAAACCAGACTGCGGCGACATCCACGAAGTTTCATACTGTCGCCAATGCGATACCTAATCGCTATATCGTCGTGCTCGCGACTACAAACTTGAGTCCGATCCCCGATCCGGCTCCGACGCCTTTCGGTGGCAGTACCAGAAGCGGGCCGCCTTCAACGTCAACCTCAGCTTCAGGATCAATCTCGGCGTCAGCTTCAACCTCAACGTCGACCTTAACGTCGACTTCTGCCTCGGCGATCTCGCCCCAGGCGGAGTTGGCTCCTGAAATTGCTGATATAGCTCCTGCCGAGCCACCAGTATCTGTGACAGCGACGGCGCTGACCTCCACTTACGGTGGCAGTTTCTCTAAAACCTGGAGCGACGCTCTCAAAGGTTTTCGCCTGCATGCTAGTCAGGGCGAGGCGATATCGATGAGCAATGACTCGCGGGTCGCGTTCATCATTGAGGACGGAGCCATTGCGGTGGGGACGCCGGACGCGGATCCGATTGTTATGACGCCCGATCCTCCTGGTCCGCAAAACCCACAGGGGGGCGCTCCCTGGGGCCTCGATCGCATCGATGACCGCTTTCGCATGGACGAATCCTATTCATATGTGAACGATGGCCGGGGCGTGAACGCCTATGTGATCGACACCGGTATTTTCCCCACGCACGATCAATTTGAAGGGCGTGCCTTCTCGATCTTCGACGCGGTCGATAGCGAGGGAACCGGCATTGACTGTAACGGACACGGGTCGCACGTTGCCGGGATCATCGGCGGTCGAACTTACGGTGTGGCTCGGAATGTGCGCCTGCTTGGTGTGCGAGTGCTCAACTGCCAGGGCGCCGGAACGTGGTCGGATGTTATCGACGGAGTCAACTTCGTGACGTGGCATCGCCGGCAGCCGGCTCAACAGGGAATCCCGGCGGTCGCCAACATGAGTCTCGGTGGCGAAAGAAACAGGGCCGCCGATGCGGCTGTTAGGAATTCAATCAGGGCGGGAGTGATCTACGTAGTTGCGGCTGGAAATGGGGGCAGTGACGCGTCTGCTTATTCTCCGGCCGGGGTCGTCGAGGCGATTACTGTAGGCGCCACGAACCAGGGCGATGTTCGAGCCGAGTTTTCTAACTATGGGTCGTTGCTGGATCTTTTCGCGCCGGGCGTCAGTATCCCATCGGCTTGGATCGGCGACGTTAATATGGTTGCGTACGCATCAGGAACGTCAATGGCTGCGCCGCACGTGACTGGCGTCGTGGCGCAATACTTACAGACCAATCGGACCGCCTCACCCGCAGTGGTGCGATCAGCGGTTGTCGGCACTGCGACGATCGGGTTAATACGTAACCCCGGGGGCGAGGGGACTCCAAACCGCCTGTTGTATACAGAGTACTAGGGTCCGGTCGAACGTGCTTTATGGTAAGGCAGCGATTGCCTGCACTGGTTCGCGTCGCAGCGAGCAAGTACAGGTAGTGCTTTCCTCACCCTTTGGTGGGAACACGTGATAGTACATTCCGATCACCATCGGAATGAACACGGCCGCGTTGTAGAAGAGATGTATTTCTACGCGGAACTTCGGCAGCATCATTTGCAGAAAACTGACGGGCACGGGCGAGTTGAACCAGAAGTCATGTGTGATGGCCTGGTATTGCAGCACTGCATGCTCGATATGATGCCAGAACTGAATCACCAGGGCGGCGGTCCACCATTTACGTGAGGTCCCCGAAAATCCGCTCCTGAGTGTCCAAAGACCAACCAGCATCACGATGGCATAACCGTAGTGCATGAGTTCGGAACTCACGAGCCAGGGAAAAAACAAACCCAGAAATCCTCCCGCCTTCGGCCGCGGCCAGCCCAACACATAAATCTGGTAAGCCTGGGCCAAATGTTCGGCCCAATGAGCGAGCACTACGAACATAAACACATTGAGTGCGCGTCTGTGCCAAACAGTATTCAGCTTCTGATAGATACTAAAGCCGGCGACTGAGCCCATCGGCGCTGTGGCTGCTGACATATCGAGTTTCCTCTTGAGAAAGTTTTGGTGTTTATCTTGCGGGAGGAACGCGACTATAAACGCTCTGTTTTCGCGCTGGCGTGGCATTTTTGCCGGGCTGAACGGCACGTGGCAGTGCGCTGTCACCGCTGTGATCGATGAGGATGTGGTTCAAGTGGCTTTTCCTCAAAGTCCTTTCATTCTCACCTGGCTTCAGCCAGGTGAAGCTCGGGGCTGCTTATTGAGAACCGTTTTAACGGTTTCCTTAACGAAATCACGAGAAAACCGTTGAAACGGTTTCTCGATCCTGGCGCGCCTTACACCTGGCTGAAGCCAGGTGAGAATGAGAGGACTTTTGAGGCAAGGCTGGTTCAAGTTGACATCGAAGCGGGCGATTTGAACACACCATTCCGTGCCCGCAGCCTTTCGTGAAGCAGGGGCCTTGAAAAACGAGCGGTAAAGGTTCAACTCATGGTTAAGTTTTGCTTGAACGTTATATAATTCCGGCCCGTGGCCCACACTGCCAGAGATCCTCATGAATTGATTCGCGAGATCAAACTGGGCCGGAACGTCGAGGAAAACTTCCACGGAATTTTTGAGCGCCACTACGCTCAGATAATTCGCTTCTTCCGGCGCAAAGGATTTGACCCCGAAGACTGTCGCGACCTCACCCAGGAGACGTTTGTTTCCGTCTATAAAGGTGTGGGGGACTTACGCCATGAAGAGCAGTTTGAAAGCTGGCTCTTCGCCATTGCTCATAATGTCTGGTGCAGTGCGATTGAGAAGCGTTCAGCACAGAAACGCTCAGCCGCAATTGTGTCTTTGGACGCTGCGACCGAAACTGACGAGCGTCTCTCCCTCGCGGAGCGCATTCCCGACGACGCCGCGGATCCGCTCGGGATTGCACTCGAGCAGGAGCGACTCGAAAAACTCCGGGGCGCAATGCAAAACCTCCCCCAGCAGATGAAACGTTGCGTGCAGTTGCGAGTGGTTCACGATCTGTCGCATGTTGAGATCGCCAAACTGATGGGTATTTCAGTCAATACAGTCAAAGCACACCTGCACCAGGCGCGGAACACGCTACGCACGCAGCTGAGTTCGTACTTTGAAGAGATCGAAGTTTAAAGGCAGGGATTGTAATGACACCCGGAGAAGAATTTCGGCTTTATATGAAAGCTGCCAATCGCGATCGGCGCAATTCGAGCGACTCGCATCTGAGCGAGGCGACACTAATTGCGTATTACCGGGACGACATCTCTGAGGCTGAACGCGAGACGGCACAAGCTCATCTCGTCACGTGCGCTTCCTGTATCGCGCTTTTACAAAGCGTAAGCGACTTTCTGGAACCGGCAGGTTCAGATGAGGAAGACGTCGCCGAGGCAGAGACAAACGCAGAGTGGCAATCGTTCGTGCAGCGGGTGAAACCCTCGAATTTTAAACCTGCGCCGGACAAAAAATTTTTTATGGACTCGCGCCTCACACTCGCGATGGCTGCAAGTCTTCTTATTTCCCTGGGCGCTGTAGGTTGGTTGGCGTGGAGCAATTGGCAGGAGCGACAATCGCGACGGCAATCGCAGGAGGTCGCCGCCGAGTTACAGAACAGGCAACGAGAGCTCGAACAACGTCTCGCGCAGCTTACGGAGAGCGATGCGCGTGAACGCGAACAACGCCTCGCGGTCCAAGAAGAACTCGATAAACTCCAGGACTTAGTTGCCGCGACTCGTCCCTCCGAAGACGATGCTCGAGTTTATCGGCTCAGGCCGCCAGCCGACCGCGGCGCCGCGGAAGATCTGCAATTGAAATTGAACACTGCGGCAGTGGTGCATCTCTTTATCAGCAAACCAGGTGCGTTTGGTCAGTATGAAATTGACATACTTGACGAAGGTGGAAGGAGCGTGCGGAAGTTTCGTGGGTTGCGCCCGCAAGGTTTTGAAAGCAGTTTGCGTTTCCGCCTCAATCGCGGAGCATTGAGTCCCGGCAAATATAAGCTGCGACTATCGGGCCGGCAGGGCAGTGAGAGTACGCAGGTTGGCGAGTACAACCTTGTCGTGACTAGTTAAGGTTTGCCAATCAAGACAAACGGCGCCCAGAAAAAAGGAAATCCGTTATCCTGAATCGTCTCCAACTGCGCCAGCCGCAACGCCTCGCTCTTGCCGCTGCCCGGAGTTTTCAAGTGACGATAAAAACGAATCATCAAATCCGCGGCGGTCTCGTCATTGACATTCCACAAACTGACGACAACCGAAGGCGTGCCCGCATACATAAAAGCGCGCGTCAGGCTCATCAAACCTTCGCCTCGGATCTCTTTACCCAGGCCCGTCTCGCAGGCTGAAAGCACGACGAGATCGGCCTTCAACTTCAAGTCGAAGATCTCATAAGCAGCCAACACACCATCTTCCGCGTGGGAATTGCCGGGTGTGGATTGCGGCTTCGTTCGTTGAGAGAGCACGAGACCGGAAAAGCGTGGCCGCGCTTCATTGACATAGCCGTGGGTTGAGAAGTGAACGATCCGGTAGCGGTTCAATCGCTCGGGAGCTTTAACGTTTTCCTCGTTTGCTTCCGCACCGAAAAAGAGATCGTAATTATCTTTAGGAAAGAGACGCGCGATACCGTCGATCTCCGTGCGACTGTATGGCAGACGCTGGAGATTGAGCCGGCCTTCGGTATTGACTACACGCAGGGTTGAAGGCGTTATCGATTGCTCGTAAAGCGGATCGCCGAAACCGATAAAACCTTTTGGCGCTGCGTCGCGCGCGTGGTTCTGTAACTCGGCCAGGACACTCGCAGACGGCACATAGCTGACCGCGAAATTTCGAATCAGGTATGGCCAGCGCCGCATGTCGCCAGACGCCGAAGTCCCTGGCAGGAACAAGACCTCGAACGGCAACCGGTGCAATGCTCCGTCGGCGACGATCACCAACGCTTTCTTGCCGGCGAGCAGACGGCGGGCCGGCAACAAGTCTTGAGACAAGCGCATGGCTTGAAGACGATATTGCTCTGGCGCTGGATTGTTTTTGTCGGTAATAGCTGTCAGGAGATCCTGCACGCGCTTACTGAGGAGCGTCTCCGAAGGCAGTCGCTTCACCTGGAAATCGTCGCGGCTGACGGCAAACAAAAACGATCCCGGTTCAGCCAGGGAATAACTCAGCAAGATCGTCTGGCCGTCGAGCAGACGCTGCGTTTCAGCCAGCGTAACTGGTTGCGGATATTTCAGCGCCGCGTATTCCGGATTGCGCCGGCGCAGTTCCCGCAACCAATCACTCAACTCCTTATCAGCCTGGTCCAGTTGCTGCTTTAATTCACCGATCGCGGCGTGGTCCTGCCTGCTCGTCTCCTGCGATCGTTCTTTGATCAACTTCGTAGTGAGCGTGTTTATGCGCGAGTGCAGATCCTGTTTTTGTTTCAACAAATCTGGCGCTGTGTCTCGTTCCGGATCGATCTTGGCTTCCGCCAGACGATCAAAAAAGGCGCGGGCGCGGGCGCGCTCATTGTAGTGAAAAGCATCTGCGCCGGTATTAGATTTGGCATCTCGTCGATGCAGGTCGAGCAGCAGCGCGATCTGTTCCTTGTAGATCTCGATCTTATCTTGTAAGAAGCCGGCTTTGTCCTGATCACCACCGAGACCGGCGCGAACTTTCTCGATCACGTCAATCGCTTGCTGGTAGTGGTCGCGCGCTTTATCGAGCTGCGAGTTTTGCACGTAGGCCCGGGCTAAACCGGCATGAGCGGTCCATTGAACCTGCGGTCCCGTAGTGTCTGCGTCAATCGCCAACGCTTTTTGGAATGTTGCCAGCGCTTCCGGAATTTTGCCGAAGCGAAGTTCAGACAAGCCCAGGCTGTTCAATGCCTGGCCTTGCCATAACGGCCTGTTCCGTCCTTCCAACAACTTCAACGCGCGTTGCGCGTACTCAGTTGCTAAGTGATAGTTTCCCAGCCGGCGTTGCAACGCGGAGAGACCCAGCAAAGCTCCCACTTGATTGCCAAGCTCTTTTCCTTTGTCACCCAGCGCTAATGCGTCCGTATAGAATCGGTGAGCTTGATCGAGGTCAGACTCGGCGAGATACAGATCACCCAGGCTCTTCAGGACGCTCGAATGATTGCGTTCGTCTTTGACCTCGATCGAGAGTTTCACCGATTCCAGGTAAGCCTGTTTAGCTGCCGCAAGGTCGCCGAGGTGGTAATAGACCTCGCCGAGATTGCCGAGATGATTTTGTGGATAGACGATTGCTCTCTTGTCCTTCGCCGCAATGGTTTTCGACAGGTCCAACGCACGCCGCCAGTATTCCTCCGTCCTGATGTAATCGTTTTGGCGGTAATAGACCGAGCCAATATACGATAGCGCTCTTTCCTCATGGACCAGGTTGTTGGAGGAGCGTGACAGTACGAGAGCTTTCTCCAGATTTCGCAATGCCTCCGGATAATTCCCCATCTCCCGGTAAAGGTAACCAAGGTAATTCACCACCTCTATCTCCCGCTGATCGTCAACCTCGGATTCCAGCAGGCGTAAACAGGTTTGGAGTGACTCGACCGCCTCAGCGCCGCGGTTAGATCCGAGAACCCAGGCCTTGTCCAAATGGGCCAGGATATTTCGTGGTTGTAGCTTGATGAGGTGATCAAACTTAGCGAGCGATTCGGCGCGGCGTCCGCGTAGAGCGTAGAGCCACGCCAGGCCATGATGTCCTGCAGTGCTCTCCGGGTGGGCGGCAATCAACGATCTGAAATAAGCTTCTCCTTCGGCACTCTGCTTGAGACGGTGGTAGTGCCCGGCCATCAGTACTGCGGCGGCGTCGGCATCCGGTAATTGGACCAGGCATTTCTGATAGTTTTCCACAGCGCCGGCGTAGTCTCGCTGCTCCTCGTTGATTGCGGCGAGTCCGACATACGCCATCGGATACGCGGGCGTTCGGGCGAGCAAGGATTCAAGCCAGGCGCGCGTTTGTTCCAACTGGCCACTATCCGCCGCGGCCTGAGCGAGCTTAATGTAGGCGCGATAATGGTTGGGTGATCGCTCAATGAGAGCTTTGCATTCAACCATGGCCTGTTCATGGTTTGCCTGGCCCAACAGGCGGATGATCTGGTTGTAGTGATCGTTCAGCGTGGTGAGAATCGAAACCTGACTTAACGAATCGCGCCACGTAATGAGGAGCAGGATCAGCACGGACGCTGCCTGGATCTTTCGAAAGTGCCTCACGACATCCTCCAGGAGGTCCACCGCCAGCAGGCTGCGGTGTGAAGGGGTGATTGACTTAAAGCAATAGGGCAGTTCAAGGATCGATGAACTGCCCAATGCTCCCGGCTTACTTGATAAATACAACCATGACTGCCTCACCGCCGATACTATTATTCTGTCGTGGATGCAACGTGATTGGTTCCGTCCATGTAATGGTGTTCCTCATTTCGGGGTGATTCCCCTGTCCACTGAAATACGGGGAGAAATTTTTTGGACAAGGTGGATTCCAGGGGCAAACCGGCGGTGGCATACACCTAAGAATGCTACTCATATCATCCTGACTCAGAACATTAATACATGCAGCGTCAGTGGTGAGTCCCGCATGCACGGTTCGAGGCGTGAATATGGGGTTGCCACGGACGTGAAGGGGTTCGCGTTTAAATAAGATCCTTCTATCCAGATAGCTTTTTGTAATTTGCAAATCAAGAGGTTGATCCGAAATGTTGCTGAACTTTCGCTTGATCATCAGCATTCCCATACTTTCATCGAACCGGAAGTCACTCGTAATTTGCAACCTCTTGTCAGCCGTCAGCACCAATGATCTCGCCGAATTCTCCTGATGTGCCGCCATTGCAAACTGAGCTAGCAAGCTGTGTGTTGTGTTTCCCTTCGCGGAAACCATTGTTACAACCCCCTTTGTCTTGTATTTCAGTTCAAACCCATCTTTTGTGAGCGGGGCGTTAAGGCTAATCCCGTCAGTCCATTTAAGCAGTGTTCCATGTCGGGTGATAGTAAGCCTTTGCGGAGGCTCTGGGCTGGCCGCTGATTTGTTACCCATCAGCGATCCACAACCAACAAATAGGGCGACAACTAAGGCCGCCAATTTAACTTTCATGTTTTCCTCCTAAAATTTTGACTGGATGCGATGAGTGCATCCATCAGTCGTGTCTCTTTAGACCGGAGAAAAACTATTAGGTTTAGAAGCAGCGAAAAAAGATTAAGGTTGCGGGCGAGCGTGAGTATACGGGAAAGAGTTACTATAAGCACTCATAATTCGGCCGTGCCCTTGGTTTTTGCTCAGTGTTCTCTGCGTATCTCTGTGTCCTCTGCGTTGAAATTAACCGTCAGAATACTTAACGCAGAGATACGCAGAGGACACAGAGAACGCAGAGAACGCAGAGAACGCAGAGATCATCCCGTCGAAACTCGGAGGTTGCGTGAATCCCTCTTCCCCAAAGCACTACAAAGCCTACGAAATAGCTGCGCTTTGCATCCTGCTTATCATTCTTGGCGCTCAATTGTTCTTCTCCGTGCGAAGAGAATCGCAAACGTGGGATGAGGCGAATCACATCTACACCGGATACCGCACCTGGACCGATGCGGATTACGGGTTGAATCCTGAGCACCCACCGCTGGTAAAACTGTTCACCACCATACCCCTCTTGTGGTCGCAGCCGGCGACCCCTGCGCTGGAACATCGCTTCTTTAAAGAGGACGCATTTCTTGGCGGCAAGGAATTTCTTTACCGAAACGATCCTGACAAGATTCTTGCGCGCACCCGCACGGCTGCGGCGATCCTGACCTTGCTCACGGCGTTGGTCGTTTTCTTCGGCGCGAAAGAGATGTTTGGGACCGGCGCTGCTTTCATTGCCATAATCCTCGTCACTTTCGATCCGAATCTCCTGGCCCACGGCGCGCTCATCACAACCGATATAGGTCTCGCCTGCTTCATGTTTCTGGCCGTTTTCATGTTCTACCGGTTTCTGAAGTCTCCGTCTGCTTATCGATTGATCGTGGCGGGCATTTCGGTCGGACTCGTGCTCGCCGTCAAACACACAGGTCTCCTGGTGCTTCCGATTCTGTTCTTACTAATCATCTGCGAGATCGTCCTCAACCTCTTCACGGCAGATCGTGCTAATCCCGGCCGTCACGCGCTCAGGCTCCTTGCTTCGTTAGCCGTCATCACCTTGATCGGATGGATGATGTTATGGACCACCTACAGGTTTCGCTATGAAGCACGGCCCAACGGTCTCCAACTGAATCCGCCTTTAGTCGAATACATCAAGGGCTTGAAACCGCCGGAAGCCTGGCCCATTTCAGCCGCAGCTCGACTGCGCATACTTCCTGAATCGTATCTCTACGGTTTAGCCGATGTCAGACTCACGGCAAATTACTACACGAGCTACGTGCTGGGGAAAGTGCATCCACACGGCGTGTGGTTCTACTTTCCGGTCGCGTTTCTGATCAAATCGACTGTTGGCGTTATCGCGCTATTGCTGCTGAGCCTCGGCGTCGTTGCCACCCGGGTACTGAACCGCGGGCGGGAGATCCTCTTTCTCGTCGTTCCAGTGATCTTTTATCTCCTCGTTGCTTTGACCGTAGGGATGAACATCGGCGTGCGGCATATTCTGATTGTTTACATTTTTCTTTATGTGCTCATCGGCGGCGCGGCGTGGGCCTTGATCCGTAAGAGTAGAACGTGGATTTATGCGGTGGGAGTGTTGTTGTTGGTCCATGCGGCGTCGTCCGCGCTCGCGTTTCCAAACTATATCGCATACGGAAATGAACTCTGGGGCGGTCCGTCGCAAACTCACAAGTATCTGACCGACTCGAACTCTGATTGGGGCCAGCAACTGAAGAGTGTCAAGCAGTATCTCGATCAGCGTGGGGTGAAAGAGTGTTGGTTCGTATACTTCGCGGCCGGCGTCGCCGAGCCGGAGCATTACGGGATACCGTGCAAACCATTGCCGACGATTAATACGTTGTGGCTCAACCTGCCGATTGATGTTCCAACGTCGATAGAAGGAACAGTGTTGATTAGCGCCAGCAATCTTTCCGGTGTTGAGTTTGGCCCAGGACCGCTCGATCCGTACGGTCAATTCAAGCAGTTCAAACCTACGGCTGTAATCGATCGCGGCGTCTTCGTGTTTGACGGTAAGTTTGACATGCCGCTGGCTGCGGCGATCAGCAAAGTGCAAAAAGTCCGCAACCTGATCGAGGCGAAACAACTCGACCAGGCATTGCAGGAAGCAGAAGCAGCCCTCACGTTGGCGCCGGATTCGATACAGACACAACTCGCAATGGGTGACGTTCTTCGCGAGATGGGTCAACCCCAACAGGCGCGCGTGAATTATGAGAAAGCGCTTGAACTCGCGAAGACGATCGAGCCCGAGTTTCAGACCCGGCATCTTCCCGGCATCGAGGAACGTTTCCAGTCAATTCGTTGACGTGGTAACTGAAGTTCGAAATCGCGGAACTCAAAACGCCCTCAGGCAAGCACTGAGAGTCCCTCAAAAGTAGTAGTCCAAACACACTCGATCGCGTGAAGTAATTCCCGCTGCGCTCCGGCATAGTGTGCCTTCAACTACAGGAGGCTCATTATGAAACGGATTGCTTTCTTGCTTTGTGCAGTCGCAATAGTGGCTGGCGCTGTCGTGTTCACCGCAACGGCGTCGCGAAACCCCGATGAAGAGGCCGCACCGGTTTTTGTAAAGACGATTCCTCCCGGCTATCGCGACTGGAGACTTGTCTCAGTCGCTCGCGAAGAAGGCAATCTCAACGACATCCGCGCCATTTTGGGAAACGATGTGGCGATCAACGCCTACCGCGACGGGAAGTTGCCATTCCCCGACGGCACGATCATCGCCCGCCTCGCGTGGAGTCACGACGCGTCCGAGGAAAACAACAAAGTCTTTGGCCAGGCGCAATCGTTCGTGGCCGGCGCTCCAAAGAACGGGGTCCAGTTCATGGTCAAGGATTCGAAAAAATACGCTGCGACCGGCGGCTGGGGATTCGCTCATTTCGAGGATGGAAAATCTGCCGACGACTCGGTGCTCAAGACCTGCTTTCCGTGTCACGCGGCTCTTAAAGATCGCGACCTCGTCTTCACGCGCTATTCACGCTGAGTGCCGCAAAACTGGAAATCCATTAACAGGAGGAACACAAATGACCCAAACAACTGCAACCCAACGAAGCAGCGAACCCGCCATCCGCCCGTTTCACGTGAACGTCCCCGAATCAGAACTTACCGATCTGCGCAATCGCATAAACGCGACCAGATGGCCCGAACGCGAACTCGTCGACGATATATCACAAGGCGTGCAACTAAATACGATTCAGAAACTCGCGCGTTACTGGGCGACAGATTACGACTGGCGCAAGTGCGAAACACGACTAAACGCCCTGCCGAATTTCATCACCGAGATCGATGGATTAGACATTCATTTCATTCACGTCCGTTCGCAACATGAAAACGCGTTACCGCTGATCGTGTCGCACGGCTGGCCCGGCTCGATCCTCGAGCAATTGAAGATTATCGATCCACTCACGAATCCCACGGCACACGGCGGCAGCGCAGAAGACGCTTTCCACATCGTGATCCCCTCGATGCCTGGTTACGGTTACTCAGGCAAGCCGGCGAGCACTGGTTGGGGTCCCGAGCGAATAGCCCGTGCGTGGGCAGAACTGATGAAGCGGCTCGGGTACACGCGATACGTGGCGCAAGGTGGTGATTGGGGGGCGCTGGTCGTGCAGGTGATGGGTGCGCAAGCGCCGCCGGAACTGCTCGCCATTCACACCAACATGCCTGGCGCCGTGCCACCGGAAATCAACAACCTGGCCTTCGCCGGCGCTCCGCCGCCAGCCGATCTTTCAGCCGAGGAAAGACATGCGTACGACCAGCTCGCCTTCTTCTATACAAAAGGTCTGGCCTATGCACTGGAAATGGGAAACCGCCCGCAAACGCTGTACGGCATCGCAGATTCACCAGTCGGCCTCGCTGCCTGGATGATCGATCATGACGCGCGGAGCCTGGAGATGATCGCGCGCGTGTTCGACGGTCAGACCGAAGGACTTACGCGTGATGACGTGCTCGACAACGTCACACACTTTTGGCTGACGAACACAGGCGTCTCCGCGTCTCGTCTGTACTGGGAAAACAAACTGCCCTTCCTTACACCGAAGAACGTCACGATCCCGGTTGCCGTGAGCGCTTTCCCGGACGAACTCTATTTCGCCCCGCGCAGTTGGGTGGAACGCGCGTTTCCAAAACTCATTCATTACAACAAGCTCGACAAAGGCGGGCACTTCGCGGCCTGGGAACAGCCGGCATACTTGACGCAAGAGCTGCGCACGGCATTCAAGTCGTTGAGGTAAATACCATGTCAGAGACTGTAAACAGAATCGGACCCGCCGTCATGAAACTCGAAGCCGTGTTGCTCGGAGTTTCCGATGTCGATCGCGCAAAGGCGTTCTACGAGAAACTCGGCTGGCGGCTCGATCTCGACCTGGCAATCGGCGACTTCCGCGGCGTCCAGATTACGCCACACAACTCGGAAGCATCGATCATCTTCGGCAAGGGAATTACTTCAACGAAGCCAGGCACGGGCAACACCCTGCTCCTCGCAGTCGACAACATCGACGCCGCCCGCGACGACTTGTTCGCGCGCGGCGTCGACGTGAGCGAAGTCTTTCACTACGCCGCTGGTCCATTCAACAACACTGTGGAGAATCCACGCGTCCCCGGTCGCGATCCGCAAGGTCGTTCTTACTTCTCATTCGCCTCGTTCGAGGATCCGGATGGGAATGCCTGGCTGCTTCAGGAGATCTCGACGCGCCTTCCCGGCC
This sequence comes from Pyrinomonadaceae bacterium, assembly GCA_035276045.1. Lineage (GTDB taxonomy): Bacteria > Acidobacteriota > Blastocatellia > Pyrinomonadales > Pyrinomonadaceae > PSRF01. Next base: position 62,953 of record DATELZ010000083.1, read on the forward strand.
GCGACTGGAAACGCACGACGGACGTCGCAACCCTTGCCGAACTCCTGCGCGAGACATCGGAGCATCACGACCACTACGAAAAGACGCACGCCGAACATCACTGGTCCGACTGGTACGCGTCGTACCTAAGCGCTCGTCAGAACGGCAGCAATCCGGAGCAGGCCGCCGCCGCTGCCGATCGCTACATGGATGAAGTTTTTCATATTCCGCCTCGCTGACAGATTTTCTTCGCCCCATGATTGACCTCTGATCCTCACCTCACCCTCTCGGCTTTGCACAAAAAGTGCTTTAGCGGGAGGAAGATGTTTCCCGCAAAGGCGCAAAGACGCAAAGAAGACTCTTAATAACGCGGCAGCGCTTTGCGCCTTTGCGGGAGACTTTTTCTGCAAGCCGAAACTAATTTCGCTGGATCACCCGCACATCCCTCATTTCAGAAATCTCTTTCGCCGCCCCGCACCAGAAATCAACAACTTACAGCGGCATAACCCGTGCACATACATGCGCGACGGTAAACGCGATTAGCAGCCTTACAGAATCTCCGAGGAGGAAATCTATGCACAACATTGATCGTACGAACTTAGAGTCAACCTACGGTGAATACACCGGGGAATACGGATACCAGCAGGAAACCTTCGGCGAATACAACCAGGAAGGTCCGTTCAGCGAAGTCGAAGAGATGGAACTCGCTTCCGAGTTACTGACAATTCAAAACGAAGATGAGTTGGAACAGTTTCTCGGCAAGCTCATCAAGAAGGCCAGTGGATTCATCAAGTCTCCCATCGGCCAGCAACTCACCGGCGCACTGAAAGGAGTGGTCAAGACCGCATTACCCACTCTGGGAGGAATGGCCGGCAATTTCATTTTGCCCGGCATTGGTGGCCAGATCGGCAGCAAGTTAGCGTCGGCTGCCGGCAGCATGTTTGGGTTGGAACTCGAAGGCTTGAGCTACGAGGACCAGGAGTTTGAGGTCGCCAAACAAGTCGTGCGTCTAACGGGCGCTGCGGCCACTAGTGCAGCCCAGGCGCCACCGTCTGCGCCGCCGGCCCAGATCGCTCAAACAGCACTGACGTCCGCTGCGCAACAGTTCGCGCCAGGCTTGCTCCGACCCGGCACTGCGGCAGCATCACGGCCCGCGCAAACAAACGGCAAATGCAATCACAAAAACTCAGGGCGCTGGATACGGCGCGGAAACGGGATCATCCTGTTGGGGACCTAAAACAGTGATTACCAATGCAGCAAGAACATCCGCGACGGCCACTGTGTCTGTCGCGCCAGGTGTGAGCCTCGTCGAACAGGAAGCTCGCGCGCTGCTTGTAAGACTCGGCAGGGTAAAGCCGTTCGCATTGCAACAGACAATGGTGCCCGCGGCGGCTTTACCTCCGGCTTCACTCAGCGCAATCGATCGCTACCTGATCGACGGCAGGCAAAAGGTTCACCGGATGGTAAGCAAATTCATTAGCTGGTTGCGCAGTGCTGAAGGCCAGTCGGCATCGCCCGAAGTTGCCCAAAGACATTTCAGCATGTTGCGCATGCGCTTCAACGTCACGTTGTCACATCTCGACATTTTTGCGGCGGTGTTGACGCAACGCAGCGAACAGGAAACCGGCATCTGGCTGGCGGGACTGGACATCGTGGCAGCCGACGCTCTTTCACTCACAGGAAACTACTACAGCCTTCCCGGTGTGATCTGTTTTCTGGATCGCAGTCACGGGGCGGCAATTCGCAGAGCGCGAACACGGCTGCCAGGAGGAGGCGACAACCCTGTGGCGATCATTCGGATGCCAAGGGAGCGAATGGTCGGAAGCGGAATCGCCTCCTCGCTGGTTCATGAAGTCGGACACCAGGCGGTTGCTTTGCTCGATCTGATTGCGTCGATTCGACCACTGCTGCGCGGAATGCAGCGTAACGGCGGCGAAGAGGGCACAGCATGGGGCTACTGGGATCGTTGCATCTCGGAAATACTCGCCGACTTCTGGTCCGTCGCTCGGGTGGGAATAACTTCGACGCTCGGGTTGATGGGAGTCGTTACGTTGCCACGTTATTTCGTTTTCCGGTTGAACCTCGACGATCCGCATCCAGCTCCGTGGCTGCGCGTGAGATTGAGTTGCGCCATTGGTCGCGCGCTTTATCCGCATCCGCAATGGGACACGATGGAGAACATCTGGCTCTCCTACTACCCGCCACGGGATCTCAACGACAAGACGCGCAAGCTTTTCGACATGCTCGTTAAGACTATGCCGGGCCTGGCGGCGTTGATGGCCCATCATCGGCCGAAGTCGTTGCGCGGCGCTTCGTTGCAGGAGGCGCTACAGACAAGCGAGCGTCAGCCCGAGCGGTTAAGCGCGCTCTTTCAATCCTGGCGTGCCTCGCGATCCGAAATGTACAAGGCTTCGCCCACGATGGTTTTTGCCGTCATCGGGCAGGCACGAGCTGAAGGATCGATCACTCCGGAAGTCGAAGGCCGGATCTTCGCCGACATGCTGAAGTATTGGGCGCTGCGCGACACGCTCGACACGGCGGTCTACTGCGCCAAGCCGGCGCTAATACCATCAACCGCGCCATCATTGTTGTTCGATACAAATTAAGGAGGCCACATGGCAAAAAAGAAACAGGATGAAGAAGGACGCCCAAACGAGGTAGACGACGGTCAATCAAAGACCTTGGAAGCCGGAGTTGGCCTGCACGCCGATGAGGGCAACGTAACTGGTGATGGAGATAAAAGCAAAATATCTCGTTACGAAGATCCCAGCATCGGCTCTTTTGGGAACAGAGATGGCCTTGGTGGTCCAAAAGGTCCGCCCTTCAACATAACTCTATCGCGATCGGCCGTTAGAGCGGGTGACGAGACGGGCTTGTGGGCGGCCATTCGCAATCGCACGGAGGCGATTCAGGTCGAGCGCTACGAGCAGTTTATTAAACGAGTCCTTTCTCCGGAGAGGACAGAAGAGGCCGGAGCTGAAGTTGACCTAGAAGGTCGCATCGTCAAGGCGATCCACGCAAAACGTGATGACCTGTTAGGCGCCTCCAGCGGCTACGGGGTTGACGCCTACAACCTGCTCAAGTACGCGACCCAGGCCTTTCTGTTGCTTGAAGCTGGAATCGTCGCGCGAAACCTGCATGACCAAAGCACAAGCACGGAACGCGCGGCCAACCGAATCGGTGAAACACCTGAGGGGCTTGAAGCGAACCTGACCAAGTATCTCGGCGAGAACATTCCCGGCAATTGTGGACTGCCCTATCTCAAACGAATAGCGAATGCGTTGGCAACCGACATGCTAACCGATTCTCCGTTTTGCGATGGCAAGGTGATCTTTCGGTTTAGCTGCCCGAGCATGATTGAACTCATCTGGTCTTACTGGCACGAAGAAGGAATGCTCGTACAGACCATGAACGCCATCTGCATGCGCTTCCAAAACCTGCGTGGGCCATCGGAGCGCGATCCCTTGGCGAATCTCGAGATCGATCCACTCCGTCCGCTGAACAACCTGCTGTGGGGTTACATTCAAGACGACTACAATCGCTTGACTGTTAAGCGAAGGGCCTATGAATACGACCATCATTACGGATTGAAGCTGGTCGGTAAAGCGGTCCCTGAAATCCGCTCAGCCGACAGCCGCTCGAAGTTCATCGAAGCATTCCACAACCTGCTTTATCGCACGGCAGCCTTCTATCGCGAAGACGCGGACACGACAGTTGTCGCGGACGGGTTCGCCTTGTTGAGTTCGTTGCGCGAAGTGCACCTGATACTCGCCGAGGGCGCTCACAATCAATTCGGCGATCTGCCCACCACCGCGCGCGCTGAGATGTTGATAATGCAATACATTCTCGGCACGTCAGGCATCCGCGAATTCCTGCGTGGCCGCGCGATGGTTCCCTACAACGAACGTTGGATGGGCCAAGTCGACACGATGAAGAAGCTGCAAGGTTGGACCGATACTTCGATCACTCATCATCGAAACCTGGCAGTTTATGGCGAGCAGATTCTTCTGGCAGTTCGGTACGGCGATTGGAACGACGCCGGCATCGATCAAGAGCAGGCCAAAGTCTGGGCGCGTTACTGGAGACCCGAGATTCAGGGGTACATTCACGCGTACCTGGCGGCAACGGGAGTCGACTTGTCAGACGACATCATCGACTCGAGAGGCGCGCCGGCACGTTACATTCAGCCATCCGTACTGTTGGAGAGCCGATTGGCTACCCAGGGCACGCGTGGTGAACTTCCGGCAGCACGAGGCGTTGGTCCATCAACACTGAGCTTTGGGGCATCAACCAGCTTCCGTCGCCGGGCGCTCAATCCCGCGCGCAAGGACTAACCATTTCAACTCAATCAGTGGATCGTTCAGCGCTCACGTGGCCCAGTGAGCGCTGACCACATAGAGAAAGTGAGCCTTGAGTCATGAACGAAGAATTCGAATTCGAAACTTTCGCCGAGCAGCCTTTCACTTTCGAGACGGAAGAGGAAATGGAAGCCTCAAGACGGCGGCGTATGCCGGCGCGGCGTTACGTTCAAAATCGGCCGCGGCGGAGAGTCGCGCGTCCGATGCCGCGGTACGCAAGGTCGTTCCCGCCACGCTTTCCTCTTCGACCTCCGATTCCTCAACTGGTCTGGCCCGGATTGTGGCCGCCAGGTTACCCCGCACCGCCGTACCCGGTTGAACCGCCAAAGCCGGCGCCGCAGCCGGACAAACAGCCGGACAACAGGCCGTTTGGTGGTGGTGGTGGTTTTGGAAGTGCGCCGCCGGCGTCGTTGCCAGAACCAATCGACTCACCCGGCATTGAGGAACCAATTGGAGAACCAGATTCTGCCGATGATGCGTCTGAGTTCTTTTTCGGATTCCCGATTCCGCTGCCATTCATTCCGACGCCGGTTGAAAATCCGGGCGGCGGAAGAATCAAGGACAAGCGCGCGCCGAACAAGTCAGACATCGTGAATGTTCGCGGCGTGGGCCAGAACCAGGTTCCCGTTCATCGTCTTGCTGCCGATGCCTGGCAGGCAATGGTTAAGGCTGCGCGGGCTGATGGCCTGGCGGAGCCGCTGTTGCACCCGACATCCGGTTTTCGCGATCCCGCACGACAAGCAGTGCTATGGCAGCAGGCATTGAAGAGATACGGATCGCCGGAGGCGGCGCGCAAGTGGGTAGCTCCACCGGGAAGCAGTCCGCACCAAAGTGGACGGGCGATGGATCTTTATCTGGGCGGCCGCAATGATAGTTCCAACGTGGCGCAACTCAGGACCTTGCCTGCCTATCGTTGGCTAGTCGGCAATGCGCGAAGGTTTGGTTTTTATCCTTACGAAGCCGAGCCCTGGCACTGGGAATACAATCCGCCGGTTTAGAAACGAGATGACCAATGAGACACTTCACCCGTCCAACCATAGACTCGTTCAGCGGTTACGAATTACAACCGTGGGTAACTGAACTGTATGAGACTTCGTCCGCAGCGTCCTTCGGCGGTGAACGATACGTCAACACCTCAACCTGGACCATCAATCCGTTGCGCTCGCATGGAGGAACTGGCGCCAATCTTCTGCTGCGCTGGAACAACGTGCCCGCCGACGCGCGTGAGATCGATGTAGTCGTTCACTTGCACGGTTACATCAACGGATCAAACGAACAGATGTTGCGGACAGTGGCTGGTTACAGTGGTCTCGATCTCACGGGACGAATGCGGCCGACGCTCGCGATTCTGCCGCGGGGCCGTCTAATCACGCCGCAGGAAGTCCGACAGAAACAGGCGCAGTTTGACGAGGCCGCACGCCGGTCAGGCACGAAACCTGCCAAAGCCCGCTCGGATGAACAAAAATTTCCCGGACTGTTGGCCGGTGACGGCGCTGGTCTTGAATCGCTTATCACCGAAGCCCTGAAGTGGTTCACACAGCAGCGTGGTGGTCCATCGTTATCGCTCGGATATTTGATACTTACTGCGCATTCGGGTGGTGGTTCGCCACTCGATCGATTGCTCACGTTTCACCCGCGTCGCCGGGTTTGCAATCCTGATGAAGTGCATGCGTTCGACGCGCTGTATTCAGAAGCGCGCGGGATCAAGAGTTGGATCACTGCTCGATTGGCCAACAACAGTATCTTCAACTTGTTTGGACCGTTACTTGGCGCGCTGCGCGTCTTCTATCGCCCAAACACTGCAACGCAATCCTGGAGCCAGCTATTAGGCCGATCGTTGCCGCCATCAAGCGACACACTCTCCAGCTTCTACCGGATCGACTGTTCGCGTCTGAGCCACTTCGACATCCCCAAACAATTCGGTCCGCGCTTGCTTCGCGATCGAACAGCAGGCTTATCGTCGTTGGAATCCTGCACGACCGGTGTGCGATCTGAAATCGGCGGATATGAGATGGAGTTTGAAAGCTCAGCGGCCTGTAAGGCTGGAGGTGTGCCGCCGAGTCTGCGCCCCAAGTTGTTGATCAGGGGTTCGGTCCATCCGGCAGTGAGCGATGCCCAGCGCAAGCTCAACGCCTTTCACGCCTCGCGCATCGCGGCGGGCCAGCCGGGACTGCGCGATGCGCCCCTGGTCGTCGACTGTATTTTCGGAAAGAAGACATTCGAAGCGGTCAAATCTTTTCAGGAACTGGTCTTTCCGGGCGTGACTGACGAGCACGACGGCAAGATCGGTCCCAAGACGTGGGTCCAGCTCGATGCCATCACGGTTGCTCCTGGACCAGGTTCATCTGCTCAGATCACAGTCGAGCAACTCCGCATCACCGACGACAGCTTTACCAGCACGCTCACTTGGGACCACGTGATTGGCCTGGATACAGCATCGCTTAACGCCGAGTTCGTAGGCTGGGGCTTGCCGGCTGCGGCGATGCCGTCTCAGATCGAAGTAGAGATCACGAGCCGGTCGCCCAACGGGGCCGGTGGCACGGCAACGCTCGGCACTCGGATGAAACTCGCGGCAGCGCGCTTCAGTGCTGACGCCGGCGATCCCAATCGGATCATTTACCGCTTGAGCCGGCCACTCGCGACTCTCAGCGACTTTCTGAAAGTGGAAGGCGCGATCAAGGAAGTGGCTACCATTGTGCGACGCGGCGGGACCAGCGACGTCACCTTCCGTCGCGCGCTCGGATGGACCTCGCGCGGCATTGCCACGCAACCCGGTGCTGCGGGCGTTTCGACCGGATCTGAATCCGGCGAAATTCCGGATGCCTTTGCGCTTTTCCGTGCGGCAGGCGTGGAGACGCTCGAACTGAGCGTGCCCGCGCAGACAAACTGGAGTGTTCCCGGTTCGGTCAAACGGCTCGTTCGCAACCCTGCCGACGCGATGTACTACTCCGGCCACGGCCTGAGCCGGTCGGGTAAGCTGGCGGTCGATATTGAGAACAGAAACTGTCCGGAGCATGGCACTTACCAGAACTGGTTAGGACCATCTGACCTGATTCCGGTATGGATCAGGCCGATGGATCTTGACGTGTTGATACTTGCCGGTTGTTCTGTTCTCAGGATTACGTTTTCAACGTCGCCTGCAAGTGGACCAGGGATCGGATGGTCCAAGCTGCTGCGCGCGAAGGGCGGGACACTAACAGCACTGCTGGGTTATCGCGGTTCGGCTCCTTGCGATAGTCCCAACGGCGAGAGGATAGCCAACCTGATGGCCCAGCGCATGAAGAGTGGCTCGACCAGTTTCGCCAATGACTGGCTTACCATAAACGGCGAGAACAACGCTAACAACGCGGTGGCGATGGACGGCCAGGGTTACTGGTGGATCGAGGGAGGCATGCTCGGCGGATACGAGATCAAAGGCCCTGCAACTATTCCTTAACCGCAAAAGGCGCAAAGAAAACCCCTTAGTAACGCGGCAGCGCTTTGCGCCTTTGCGGGAGACTTTTTGTGCAGGCGCCCTTGATCAGTTTGAATCGAGCATTGTCATGTCACCCGATGCGTTTGCTTATGCTCATGTTAACCAAGCCCGGTTTGTTCGCGAGCTAAGAGAGTTTGTCAGTTTTCCTTCAGTAAGCGCGCGACCGGAGAATACGGGCGACATGGTCCAATGCGCCGGCTGGCTGGCGAAGCACCTGGATCTCATCGGTTTGCAAGGCGTGACGGTTGTACCAACAGCCGGTCATCCGCTGGTCTATGCTGAATGGCTTCAGGCGCGCAATGCGCCAACGGTCCTGGTGTATGGTCACTACGACGTTCAACCTGCCGATCCTTTGGACCAATGGCATTCGCCGCCGTTCTCGCCGGCGATACGCGGCCACTACCTCTTCGGCCGAGGCGCGTCTGACGACAAGGGCCAGATGTTTGCTCATCTCAAAGCGATCGAGTCTTGTTTACGCACTGCCGGCAGGCTGCCGGTCAACGTGAAGTGTTTGTTTGAAGGTGAAGAGGAAATTGGCAGTCCAAATCTCTCCCCCTTCGTGGCGCAGAATCGACGCGCTTTAGAAGCTGATGTAGTCGTCGTCTCAGACGACTCGATGCCCCGGCCGGATCGCCCGGCGATTATTTATGCAATGCGTGGAGCGCTCATGATGGAAGTGGAAGTTCGCGGTCAGGAGTCAGACCTGCACGACGGCCTGTTTGGCGGCATGGTCCATAACCCCGTGCAAGGACTCTGCAAGCTTGTTTCGGGATTGCATACCAACACCGGACGGATCGCGATTCACGGCTTTTACGATCGCGTTCGCGAGGCCAGTGTGGAAGAGCGACGCTTCATGGCGGCGAATGGCCGAACTGATGCGCAACTATTAAAGACTGTGCGCGCCGCGCAGCCGTGGGGCGAACGCGGCTTCACGCTCTATGAGCGCGCTACGATCCGCCCGTCGCTGACGATCAGCGGCGTCAGCGGCGGTTATCAGGGAGTTGGTCCCAAATCAATCATTCCGGCCCGGGCGTCGGCCAAACTCAACTTTCGTCTCGTGCCGGATCAAAATCCTGCCGAAATTGAGCAGTTGGTTCGCAGCCACATCGCGAGACACACGCCACCCACACTGCAATCGACGATCAAAACCTATTCGACTGCTGAACCGGTGGTGATCGATCGTCATCATCCATTCATAGCCGCGGCCGCTGCTGCATGCGAGAAAGGGTTTGGCGCTGCGCCGGTGTTTCTTCGTTCAGGTGGCACTATTCCGCCGGTCGCTGCATTTCAAAACACGCTGAACATTCCAGTTGCACTGATCGGCCTGGGCCTGCCGGACGATCGGATTCACGCGCCGAACGAGCGGTTTAACTTATCCAACTTTCGCAAAGGCATCGCGACCAGCATCCTGTTCATGGAAAAAGTGAGGCACTGTCATCATGATTATTGATTGCCACTGTCACGCGGGAAAAGGCGACGGGCTCATCGGTCCGTGGGACACGAATGCGCCTCTCGACAAGTATCTCCGGCGCGCTGCGCGGGCGGGGATCGATCGAACTGTGATCTTCGCTGCTTTTCATTCCGATTACGCAAGCGCTAATCGAGAAGTAGCGCGCATCGTGCGCAGCCGCCCGGATCGGTTTTACGGATTTGCTTTCATCAATGCGCGGCGAGATCGTGGCCGGGTGCGAGCGATGATCGAAGAAGCAGTCACGCGGCATGGCTTCGTCGGGATCAAAGTTCATCGCAATGATGCGCCGATTACGCGTGAGATCTGTGAAAGCGCGCGGGCTTTCTCGTTGCCGGTGCTTTACGACGTGGTCGGCGAAGTGCCGGCAGTTGAACTGCTGGCCGAAGAATATCCCGATGTGACATTCATCATTCCTCACCTGGGAAGTTTTGCTGACGACTGGCGCGCTCAACTCGCGCTCATCGATCACCTGGTTCGCCATCCGAACGTTTATGCTGACACTTCAGGAGTGCGGCGGTTCGATCTGCTGGAACAGGCGGTGCGCCGCGCTGGACCACGAAAAATACTTTTTGGTTCGGATGGACCATGGCTGCATCCGGCGGTCGAGTTAGCGAAGATCAAAGCCCTGCGTCTGTCAGCTCCGGACGAACAATTGATCCTGGGCCGAAACTTTCTGCGCTTGATCTCAAGCCGGTGTAACGCGGCCGTTCCCGTTTGGACGCCGCGCTGCCCGGCGAATTTGCAACGCGCGATCGCTGACGCCGAGTCTTACCGCGGCGCGTTGTAAATTGCCTTGCTCTTCTTCGAGCACGATCTTCTCGGCGAGGTTTCCCGCGGCCCGTTCGATCTCCTTCAGGCTCGCTCCCAATGTCACCGCCGAGCGCACCGCGATCTCTAGTTCTGCTTCGTAATGATGTTCGGATCTTTCGCCGCCCGGCCTTTCGAGTTCCGGCACGTCGCCGGGGGTGATCGCTCCTGGTCCAACATGATGTTGCAGCATGCGGGTGACGAGTTGTTTGAGGTCGCGAACGTTGCCGGGATACTCACGCTCCAGCAGATACTGGCGGACCGCATCGTCAAGTTCTGGAGGATCGTCGGGCCGGAGTTGAGCGATGAAGTGTTTGGCGAGCACGAGGATGTCTTCACGTCGTTCCGACAACGTCGGAAGATGGCAGGTCCAACTCGCGATCCGGTAGTAGAAGTCTCGTCGAAATCGCTCCCTGGCCTGTTCTTCAAACAAGTTGCGGTTGGTGGCGCAGACGAGTCGAAAATCAGTCTTCTGCCACGAGTTTCCGCCAACGCGTTTGTAAGTGCGCTCCTGGATGACGCGTAACAACTCGGCTTGTAAAAGGAGCGGCAGTTCTCCTACTTCGTCGAGAAACAGCGTGCCGCTGTCCGCCATGCCGAAAGCTCCTTTGCGCGCTGCGACCGCGCCTGTAAACGCTCCACGTTCGTGACCAAAAAACTCGCTGCCTGAAAGCTCGGGCACGATTGTCGTGCAGTCGCAGACGACGAGATTGCCTTTGTTGGTTCGCCTGTCGAGCGAATGGACCAGTTGGGCGAACAGTTCTTTGCCGGTGCCACTTTCGCCCGTGAGCAAAACGGACGAATCGGTGAATGTCGCGACTTCCACGATCTGCCTGAGCGAGCGAATCCAGACAGTGCTTTGACCGGCCAGGTTTTCTTTCACGAGGGGCGACTGCACGATCTCGTCAACCTTTTCCCAACGCTCGAATCTCGCCGCAATTTCCCGCGCCGGTTGCTGACGCCGCTCCCACGCGAAAACATCCGCGGCGCCCGCGCTTAACAAGTTCCAGATTACCGCTGGCTCGAGTCCCGCTCGTGAAACTGAGATTGCGAGCACTCTTTCGCGTCCTTTCCTGCTTGTTTCACGCAGGAGATCAAACAGTTCAAAAGAAGGTTCATCGAAAAACACCACGCCTGGTCCATTGCCTGGCGAGGATTTGTAGTCGTGCGAGCGGAGTCCGGCCTGAGTCAGCGACTCGAGGATAGGGGTATGAGTAGTCTGCCCGAGGAAGCAATGCCAAATTTCCATCAGCCTTACTCCACGTGAAAGAACGCCAGTGTCTCTGTATTGAATGGAATTCTGCGTAAGAGGTGTTTCGAGAAATGTGGGTGGGAACGTATGTTAAGAAAGGCGCTGCGTGAGTTTACATTTAGACTTTGAAAGTGACAACACGGATAGTGTTTTATCTCTAGTTCGGCAAAATAAATACGGCTGCCGTTGCGGGCAGCCGTACTGGTTTGATCATTTAGGTGATGCTGGTTTACGGCGTGAGTTCTGACGTCAGGATCGCTCCATTGAGACTTGGAAGCACGGCTGTGATCTTCAACACTTTCCGGCTCGCCTTATCGATCCAAACAGTCTGTTTGTCGGCCTCGTTGTCGGCGGCGACGATCTCCACCTTGTAAGCGTCAAACGTGCCTGCCGGAACAGTCACGCTTTCCGATCCCGCGACCTTCAACTGTTTGAGCTGCGTTTTCGCCTTCTGGATGTCGAAGTTACGAAAACTCAGACTGTAACCATCCGCGAGGGGAAGCGCCGCGATTACGTCAAATGCGCCCGCACCATCGGCAAACAACTGGCCGCCGGTCTCTACGGCGAGTGGAGTGGATTGTCCGTTCATCGTCGTCGAGCCGGTCACTTGATTGGGCTCAATTTTCAAATCGATTGACATTGGGCCCTGCTTAATCACGCGAGTTTTCAGCAGCAGACTTCCTTTTTCAAGCGTGCTGACCTCGCTGATCTCGCCTTGCGGAGTCAGGGCCGAATCAGTCACGGTCCAGGCGCCGTTTTCTTCCTTGATGTCGGTCTTCATCGAGAGCGGAATCGTTTGTCCGGCGACAGCAATCGTGGCCTTGTAATTGTGCGTGCCGGGCTTAAGGTCCACTGCGGGTTTCGGCACTTCGGAATTGGAGCTTACGGCTTTCGGCAACGTCACCGTCTTCACGTCGACGGTTATTTCCTTCAGGCGTTGACCCGTTTCCGGCGTCATAGTTTCCTGGTAACGACCGCCTAAGTGCTTCGCGAGAAACTTCTCCGAGAGGGCAAACATCGCCATGTTGTTCACCGGACGCGCAAAACCATGTCCTTCATCCGGCGCCACCATGTACTCAACCGGGAAACCACGATCTCTAAGAGCGATGACTATCTGGTCCGACTCGCGTTTGGTGACGCGCGGATCGTTGGCTCCCTGGATGACGAGCAGCGGAGTTTTGATCTTTTCAGCCGCGGTTAACGGCGACTGGCGCAGCAACTGGGCCTTTCCTTCAGGCGTGTTGGGATCGCCCATCCGCTCGTAGAAGAGCTTGCGAATCTGTTCCCAGTAAGGCGGAATCGATTCAAGCAACGTGATCAGGTTTGATGGTCCAACAATCGATACGCCGGCAGCGTAAACATCCGGTGTAAAGGCAACTCCCGCGAGCGTGGCATACCCGCCATATGAACCACCCATGATTCCCACGCGCTTCGGATCGGCAATGCCCTGGGCGATGAGATACTTCGCGCCCCAGGTCACGTCGTCCTGCATTTTGTTGCCCCACTGCTTGTTTCCGGCGTCGATAAACTTCTTGCCGTAGCCAGTCGACCCGCGGAAGTTAGGTTGCAAAACTGCGTAGCCGCGGTTGGCAAGAAACTGCGCAAACGAGTTGTAGCCCCAACTGTCGCGAAACCATGGTCCACCGTGCGGGACGATCACGGCTGGAAGGTTCTTGGCTTCAACGCCTTTCGGCAGCGTCAGGTAAGCGGGGATTTCCAATCCGTCAGACGATGGATACTTGACGGCCTTCATCGGCGCGAGGTACGCGCGGTTCAACTTCTCGCGTGCCTGGTATTGAAGCGTCAGTTTTTTGGCGCCGCGATCGTAGAGATAAACTGAGCCGGGATCTGTGTCGGCGTTTGCTACGACGATGAATAGCTTTTCATCTTTAGTCGACGACCCGAAGTTGATCTCTTTGCCGGGAAGTTGTTTCTGTAAGTTCTTGTAATCGGCTTCGAAGGCTTTGTCTTTCCAGTAGATCCGTTCGCGTTCGTCGTCGTAGGAGGTGGCGATCAGTTCGTCGGAAACTTCCGAGAACGATGCGTTGCCGAAGTCGACGCGTTTCAGAGGATCGGATTCAACCAACTCTGTTTTGCCGGTGGCGGGGTTGAAGAGTTCGAGATGGATGAGATCGACGCCCGCGCCTTTGTTTGTGACGAAGTAGACTCGTTCGCCGTCTTTGTGATAGCGAACTGGACCACACGACTCGAATACGTTGCAACTGTAGACCTTCGTAAACTTGTCTGCGTCGACGCGCAGCACTTCCGTGTCGCCGTTTTCTGCCGATCGGGTTGCGAGCCGCAACTGGTCTTTGAGATCGAAGTAATAAGCTGTGATGCGTTCGGTGTTCTTGCGAATCAGGGTGCGCTCGCCGGTCGAGATTTTTACTTTGTAGAGATCGTGCCAGGCTTTGTCGCGATCGTTGATGCCGATGTAGATCGCGTCGGTGTCGCTTCTCGGCACCGCATAGATAATTGCGCGGATGGCCTTGGCGTCGGTGAGATTTCTCGTCGCCGGGACTTCTTGACCCGAGGCGGGCGACTCGGCGGGATTGACGGCGAAGACGTTGTAATTCTCGTCGCCGGCTTGATCCTGGGTGAAGAGGATGTACTTGCTGTCGCGCGACCAAAAGTAATTGGGAATCGGCCGCTTGGTGTCGGCAGTGATGGGTTTGGCGCTCGCGAACGGCTCGCCTGCCTTCTTGACCCAGATGTTGCGGACGCCTTTGAAAGGCTTGATAAAAGAGATGTAAGCGCCGTCCGGGGAAATCTGGGCGCCGGCGATTTCAGGATCGCCAAAGAACAGCTCGCGGTCGATTAACGGCGGACTCTGCGCCCAAACCGGCGCGGCGAAGGTGGTTACTAATAGGATTGAAAGTGCTAAGAAACCGAGAATTGAGCGGCGTTTACGGCCGGTTGAACGCATACGTACCTCTTTCGTTGAGTGGTTTGTTGATGGGTTTACCACGGTAAATGAAGTGTTGTGTACGCACGAAAGGCCAGCGCGGTTTCGTGTTCCGAACATTTTAACTCTCGACAGATTAATGTGACAGAGGTTTACAGACGTTTAAAAAGTTCGACCGCAATGTTACCGCAGATTTCTTTGACGCGGTTCCAGTCATGCCATTTCGGGTCTAGCTTTCGGTATTCGGTCAAGTCTGTGTTCTCCAGGTCATATGGCATCGGGTTAGCCAATTGAACTTGCAGTTGTTGGAGCGCAGACTCGCCGTTCGGTTGAGGATAGAGTTGATCCAGTTGAGCGAGTGCCTCCTGTACTCGCGACGGTCCAATCCGTTCCGAGAGCGCCGCAAAGTCCACGTAATCCCGTGTTGCGTTACGCTTGAGAATCAACACGCCTTTGATGCGCAGCAATTCTTCCTCGGTCGGTACTACCAATTGGACACCGCTGACTGAGATCTCTTGAGTTTCCAACGGTTGCTCGCGAATCATCTGTTGCACGCCGGTTTCAATTCCGTCGAGGCTGCCCAGGATCAACACGGGTCTTTTTACCCGCGCGGTACGCCAGCCGGCCACCGCTTCGAGTTCACCCAGCACCTCGTCAAACCGGTTGCGCAGATCGGGTAGGACATGATCGGCATCTCGAGAGAGCCGGTGTTGCGCAAAGATAGCGACGGCGGTGCCTCCTACGAGCGTCGCGCCGGGCAGAATCTCCTGCAAGTGTGCTGCTGCGGAAAGCAGTTGCTCCCATTCAGGCAAGTTGCTTTCGGACATAAAGGTTCCAGAAGTGATAGCGCTGCGCGTATGGATCAGACAAGTGAGGTTGAGCGACCCGAAAGATTCGGTCGCGGATCTCTGTTTGGCATGCAGCCGCGT
>DATELZ010000084.1:0-33014 GCA_035276045.1 Pyrinomonadaceae bacterium
AATGTAATCACGCTGCGCCTTGTCCATTTCAGTTTGCGCTTCAGCGGTGATCTTCGAACGCAGTTGCAGGATTTCGAGCTCGCGCTTGAGATTGTTATGGGCCAGGCGCAGCAACTCGTCCGCAGTGTTCGCTTCGAGCATCTTCTGCTCTTCTTCGACGCCGAGATTCAGAATGGAACCGAGGAAGTAGGCGAGTCGCACCGGTTCGACTGAACTCAGCACCGCGATACGAACCTCAGCCGGAATGTTTGGCAACAACGCCAACGCTTCCTGGATCATCTGCTGCACGTTTCGCTTTGCTGCTTCAACCTGGTCGGCGTCGACGATGCGCGGCTCAGGCAGGATCTCGACGACCGCGCGCAGTTGTGGATCTTCCTGTTTCCACTCGACCACGCGAATGCGCTCGGTGCCCTGAACGATGATGCGCATCGCATCCGGCAGCCGCTCCATGCGCTTCACAATCACGAGCGTGCCGACGTCGTAAAGATCGGCAGATTTCGCATCCGTATCGTCAGATCGTTCGGGTTTGACCGTGATACAAGCCAACAACTTTTCCGGCGTCGCAAGCGCGGCTTCAACAGCGGCCACCGAACGCGGACGGCCCACTCCGAGCGGCACTACTGTCTCGGGAAACAGGTTCAGGTTTTGCAGAGCCAGGACGGGGACTTCAAACTTTTGTCCGGTCGCTACGGCAGAAAATCTCAGCGCCTCATTTGGTGACGCTTGTGTTCCGGCTGGCGCAGTGTCGGCTGGCGGTGCAGTTTCAGGAGCTTCCGGCATATTAATCAACCTTGTTCAGTACGCACGTCGATAACTAAAAATCCGTCTCGATAGTCGTGTTCGATTGTCGCCCCTTCGATCGGCGACGGAAACTCGATCATCTTCTCGAAGCGGCTATAAGTAATTTCCATCTGGTGATAAACGAACCCCTCGCGAATCTGGGTGTCGCGGCGACAACCACGAATGGTCAGCAGCCGGTCGCGCATCTCGATCTGCAACTCGTCAGAGCAGATACCCGCGAGATCGACTTTTATGATCCAGCCATGCTGCCCGCGATAAACGTCGGCGTCCGGGTTCCATAACCGTCCAGACGGTACTACTCGCCGCTCCGTTCGGAACGGCAAGACTTCACGATTTGGGTTTCGCATAGGCTAAAGAATAAGTGAAGAAAATTAATCCGTCCAATCCGTGTTTAGAAACACAGATCGGACGGATCATAAGGTGCAAAATTTATCCAAAGATGCGGTTCCAGAACGACGAACCCTTCGAGATGTCTTCGAGCGCATCGGCGAGTTCGCGATCTTCGCGCGTCTCCACCGCCACGTCTGCCATCGAGATCATGCCGACGAGGTAGCCATTCTCATTGCATACCGGAATGCGACGAACCTGCTTTTCGCCCATCTTGCGAATCACGTCGACGACGCGATCGTTCGGATGGACCGTGTGAATGTCCACCGACATGATGTCTTCGGCGCGCACCTGCGTGCAGTCTTTGCCTTCGGAAACTCCGCGAATCACGATGTCGCGGTCGGTGATCAGCCCGACGAGTTTACCGCGCGAGTAATTCCGGCCGTTGTATTTGCGTTCGGTGTCTTCGTTGCGGCCGTTGCCCGGCGCCACGTCGTACTCGACAACCGGAATCACACCCGTGTCTTCCTGTTTCATCATCAACGCGATTTCGGTGATCATCGTGTCGCGCGTGGCGACTGCGAGATCGCGCGTCATGATGTCACGGCAGCGCAGGCGCGAACGTTCGGCGGAGTAATACTCGCGTCCGCGTCCGCTGGAAAGATCGCCACGCAGGTCGTACAACGAGCTGCGCCGTCCTTCGTCACGAAAACGGCCACGCTGCTCGCTGTAACGCGGTTCGTCGTTTTCATAATCGGCGCGTTCGCCGAAGCGGCCGCCGCGGTTGTAATCAGTGCGATTGTAGTCCGGCCGCCAGCCGGGGTCCCGGTCGAAACGCGCGCGTGAGCTGTATGGTTCGTCGAAGCTGCCCAGGGCTTCGCGTCTGAAACGCTCTTCGCGTGGGTAATAATCTCTGTCCCTCTCGTCATCCAGGTCGTTTCTGTATCTGGCCATTACTTCCCTCCCTAAATATGATTCGTAAGATCTGTTTACTCAACTTCCGCAATTAATAGCACCCGCGAAGTTATCTCGAGGGAACCGACTTCGACAGGCGTGGCGACGCTGTCGCGTTTAGCCATGAATGCTTCGGCCTGGTAGACAGGCACCGGGGGCCTTTGAAATCCTTCTTCCTGCACTTCGACTACGCGCACGACGCGTTTGCCAAGCGCTCGCGCGAGCACTTCTGCTTTATTCATCGCCTCGCGGGTCGCTTGGGTTAACGCCTGCTCGCGCGCAGATTGATCCTGTTTCAGCGTGAACGAGATACCCGAGATGTCGTTCGCGCCTGATTGTGACGCGACGTCGATCACGTTGCCGATTTTCTTGAGATCGCTCATCGTCACGGTGACGGTGTTCCGGGCTTCGTAGCCGCTGATCGTCGGCGGCTGGCCTTCTTTGTAAACGCGTTGCGGTTGCACGCTGTAACCGCTCGTCTTCACTTCCGCGCCTGGGCCGGCTGCGTTTTTCAACGCCTGGACGACGGCGTCGCTCCTCGTGGCGTTTTGCTGTTGCGCGTCGATAGCGCTGCGCGCCTGGGTCACTACTGAAATCATCAGAATAGCCGTGTCTGGTTGTGCCTGGACTATGGCGTCGCCGACGACGTTTACGCGCGTCCCGCGGCGGCCGTCGGTCTGGTTTGCTGGTTGTGCTTGTAACAAGGTGGCACCTCCGAGCATCACTATCATCAGGCAGGTTATAGTCATTAATCGCTTCATAGTTTTTCCGATTCTTTGAGATCTAAGATCTGAGATCTGCGATCCCAAATGTGTTTTGTTACCATTCATGCAATGCAACCATTCGATACTGAACCTGACGACGTACCAAAGCCTGCCGCCACTGGCCGAAAACTTGTTGTTGGCGCAATCGCTGATCTTCCGCCAAACGCGTGCGCCAGAGTCGAGCTTCCCGACGGCGACAATGTCGCTGTTTACAACGTGAATGGCGAATTCTATGCCATCGAGGATTCCTGCCCGCATCGAGGCGCGCCGTTATCTGAAGGAAACCTATGTGGACACGTGGTGGAGTGTGGTTTACATGGGTGGGAGTTTGACGTGCGGACCGGTTACTGTCTGACCGTTGCCGATCGGGTTAAGACTTATCCGTTGCAGATCGAGGATGGTTTGCTGAAGGTTGTGGTGTGAGAAGAGCATTTTCCATTTGTCATTTGTCGTTTCTCATTTCTCATTTCTCATTTGCCACTGCCAATACCAATGACAAATGAAAAACGACAAATGAAAAAACGGAAAATATCTACCCATCGTTTCCGATCGCTTCGACCGGACAACAGCTCATCGCTTCCTCACACAACGCGCGTTCTTCTTCTGTTTGCGGTTGCTTGTAAACGAATGAGTAGTTGTTTTCGTCGCACCGCATGAAATTATCGGGCGCGGTGTCGCGGCAAACGTCGCAGTCGATACAGGAAGAGTCCACGTAATAGGTCCCGCAGACGTTCTCCTTCACTTTGTCGTTCTTGTCCGGCACTTTCTCTTTATCTTTTGTGCCTTTTGTGGCTTTGTTTTGTGCCTTTTGTGGTTACGGATGAGTCATCTCTTCCGGTTTCACCTTCTGATCAAACTCTTCCCCGGTAAGGTATCCGAGCTCGATAGCAGACTGGCGCAGGCTGATGTTTTTCTTGTGCGCGTTCTTCGCGACCTCGGCGGCTTTGTCGTAACCGATATGAGGATTCAAAGCGGTGACGAGCATGAGCGAGTGCTTCACGTGCTCGTCGATCTGTTTGCGATTGATCTCGATTCCCTCAATGCAAAACTCGACAAAACTCCGCGTCGCATCGTGCAGCAATCGCGCCGAGTGCAGAAAGTTGTGGATCATCACCGGCTTGTAGACGTTCAACTCGAAGTTTCCCTGCGAACCGCCGAAGCTCGTCGCGAGATCGTTGCCAAACACCTGGACCGCGACCATCGTCAACGCTTCACTCTGCGTCGGGTTAACTTTGCCCGGCATGATCGACGATCCGGGTTCGTTTTCCGGCAGGATCAGTTCGCCGAGACCGCAACGTGGTCCGGAACCCAGCCAGCGAACGTCGTTGGCGATCTTCATGAGCGAAGCCGCGAGTGTTTTCAAAGCGCCACTCGCGAAAACAAGCTCGTCGTGCGCGGAGAGCGCGCCAAACTTGTTTGCGTGCGACTTGAACGGCAAACCTGTTAACCGCGCGATCTCCGCGGCAGCGCGTTCGCCAAACTCCGGATGCGAGTTTAAGCCGGTGCCGACTGCCGTGCCGCCGATCGCCAGATCGAGCAGGCCGGGCAGGGCCAGTCTCATACGTTCGATATCGCGTTCGACGAGGTTGGCCCAACCGCCGAATTCCTGATCGACTGTCAGCGGAGTTGCATCCTGCAAGTGCGTGCGTCCGATCTTCACCACGCCGGCAAACTCGTTTGCCTTGGCGTTGATCGCGTCGCGCAGTTCCTCGATTGCCGGGATCAGTTTGTTCAACTGTTCCGCGGCGGCGATGTACATCGCGGTCGGAAACGTATCGTTTGACGACTGCGACATGTTGACGTCGTCGTTTGGATGGATCGGCTTTTTACTGCCCATGACGCCGCCCGCCATCTCGATCGCGCGGTTCGAGATCACCTCGTTGGCGTTCATGTTGGTTTGCGTGCCGCTGCCGGTCTGCCAGATGCGGAGCGGAAAGTGAGCGTCGAGTTTTCCGGCGATCACTTCGTCGCACGCCTGGATGATCAGCGTCGCTTTGTCGTGTGACAGTTTACCGAGGTCTTCGTTGACCTGCGCGGCGGCCTTCTTGAGAATGCCAAGAGCGCGGATCAATTCGGGCGGCATGCGATCCTCGCCGATGTTGAAGTGGTGCAGCGAACGTTGCGTCTGCGCCCCCCAATAGCGATCGGCCTGGACCTCGATGGCGCCCATCGAGTCGGTTTCAGTTCGGGTTTTTGCGAATTGTTCAGGGGATTGTTGAGCCATCGTCGGTTTTGATCTTCGCGCAGGAACGCGAGATTGGCAAGTGGTGACTTATTCTTTGTGTCCTCTGCGTATCTTTGTGGTCTCTGCGTTAAGGCCCTATTTCAACGCGGAGGCACAGAGATACACAGAGGCCGCAGAGAAAACTCTTCCGCTTGTCTGAAAGCGTGCTGATGTATTAAAGTGCGCTAGTTTTCTGCAACCCCATTTTCGAACTCTTAGGCGATTCCCCCGCCGATTGAAATATGCCTGCTGCCGAGTCTGACTCAGCCGAATTGTCGGCCATATCTCAACGTGCCTTGATCCTTGTTGTAGAACGGAACCCGGTCGTACAACGGCTGGAACGATACTTTCTCGAACACGCCGGTCACACCGTCGAATTTGCTGCGGACGGCCTCAAGGCTCTCGAACGCGCGCGCGAGTTGAAACCAAACATCGTCGTCACCGAAATCATGGTGCCGGCACTCGACGGCTTGAGCCTTTGCCGGGAAATCAAATCAGATCCGCAAACCGCGCATGCCCGCGTGCTTATTTTTAGTCATCTCCACGCCGAAGACCGCGCCCGCGAAGTTGGCGCCGACGCTTTTCTGCTGAAGCCATTCAGCGAAGACATTCTCATCGAAACCGTCGCCAGACTGATCGCTTCGCCAGAGGGCAAAGTTGAGGAACCTAATGATTGAAAGGATCGCCACCGGTTGTGCTGGACTCGACGAAATTCTCTTCGGCGGTATTCCCGCCAACACCATCTCCGTGATCATGGGCGCGCCGGGCACGGGCAAGACGATCATGGCCGAAGAGATCGCATTCTGTAACGCGACGGCAGAACGGCCCGCGCTTTACCTGACCACGCTTTCCGAACCGCTCGAGAAGTTTATCTTTCACGGTCAGCACTACAGCTTTTTCGATGCCGCAAAGGTTGGCACAACTGTAATTTACGAAGATCTCGGCACGCTCCTCCGCAAGGCCGGAGTCGAAAAACTGCCCGAGATCGTTACCGATCTGCTAGTCAGACATAAACCCGCGTTCTTATTCATCGACTCTTTCAAGGCCCTGAACGAGTTGCTCCAGTCGACCGTCGAGCGCCGCACCGTTATTTACGATCTCGCGACCGTCTTAAGCGCCTACAAATGCACGACTTTCCTAATCGGCGAATACGCCGAAGCGATGACCACCGATCTGCCGGAGTTCGCGATCGCCGACGTCGTGCTCAGCCTGACGAAGCATTCGACCAACATCCGCGAGCAGCGTTTTCTCAAGGTCGAAAAACTCCGCGGCGCCGACTCGATTCCCGGCATGCATGCCTTCTCGATCAACCACGAAGGCATCACGATGTATCCGCGTTTGCTGAGCCCTCGCGCCGCCCCAACGTATGAACCAAAGGTCGAAAGAGTAAACACCGGAATTACGGGTTTCGACGACATGATCGCCCAGGGTCTCTGGCGCGGGAGCACCACGCTCGTAGCTGGACCAAGCGGTTCAGGCAAGACGATTCTGGGACTTCATTTCATCAAGGAAGGCGCAATTAACGGCGAGCCGGGCCTCTTTGTGGGTTTTCAGGAAAATCCAGCGCAATTGGCACGCGTTATGCTGAACCTCGGCTGGAACGCAACGGAGTTGCTCAGTGGCGGTAATTTCGAGCACCTGTACCGGTCGCCGGTTGAAATGCAACTGGACAGCGTTGCGGCCGAAGTTTTTGAGCGAGTGCGGACAGGTAAAGTAAAGAGAGTGGTGATCGACGCGCTCGGAGATCTCCAGCGGAGGAGTATCGATATTCAGCGGTTTGCGGACTTTATCTATGCACTGACGCAGTGGTTTGCGGTCGAAAACGTTACGTGCATCATGACCAGTGAAGTGCGGGAGTTGTTCCAGGTGCACCACATCACCGACGAGGAAATCTCAAATATGAGCGATAACCTCGTTTTGCTTGGGTTTACGACCGGGGAAGAGATGCAGCGGACGATTCGAATTATCAAAACCCGCGGCAGCAATCATGATAACCGGCAGCATTTTGTAGAGATTAGCGATAAGGGCGTAATCATTAGAAAGTCGTGACGATGGTGGAAAAGATCCAGCCGGGGCAATACAAGAAAGACCCTTACCGGCGACTGGCGGAGATAAATCGCGCCATTACCACCTCTCTGGACTTTGACCAGGTACTGGATCTCATCGTCGAGAATGCGACGCAGTTGGTCGACGCCAGCGTCTGCATGTTGCTCCTCTCCGATTCCCGGCAACAAATGCGAATCCGTGCTTCACACGGAATTGAGCCCGGTCTGGCGACGTCTTTTTCCGGCGATATGGAAGAAGACCTGATCGAAAGTCTCCAAAAACTTATTCCGCCATCAGCCTCGGGGACAATAATCTCGGTTCCGATCATCGCCAAACAAGCGCTCAACGGGCTGCTGGTAATCGCCCGTGACGAACCGCTCAACGAAGAAGAAGAGTGGCAACTCTCCGCGCTTGCCGATCAAGCTGCGATCGCGTTGAGAAATGCACGGCTTTACGAGATGGAGTTGGCGGAAGCGAATCGTGAGCGCGACGAAACGCTCGAAGCCCTGCGCGCTTCAAACGCCAAGACCAACCGCATTCTCGCCAGCATCACCGATCTGTTTTACCAGTTGGATTGTGAATGGCGCTTTGTCGACGTCAACCGGCAAACAGAAGTCCACCTGGGCATGTCGCGGGATCAACTGATCGGCCGCAACTTCTGGGAAGTCTTCCCGCAAGCGGTCGATACGCCGATCTACGAGCATTTCCATCGAGCGATGGATCAGATGGTGCCCGCGCATTTCGAAGTGCCTTCGAAACTCAAACCCGGTTTCTGGTTCGACGCGCATATTTATCCGTCAAGCTCGCATTTGACGGTTTACCTGAGCGACATCACCGAACGTAAACGCGCTGAATCTACCAGTCACTTGCTGGCGTCGATCGTCGAGTACTCCGACGACGCCATCATCAGCAAGGATCTCGACGGGCTCATCAGCAGTTGGAATCGCGGCGCGGAACGCACCTTCGGATACAAGGCGGAGGAAGTGATCGGCCAGCCCGCGACAATCCTGATGCCACCCGATCGTTACAACGAAGAGCCGGCGATTCTTGCGCGCATTCGTGGCGGACGTTCAGTCGAACACTACGAAACGGTCAGACGGCGTAAAGACGGCGCGTTGATTGATATTTCGTTGAGTATCTCGCCGATCAGGGACGAAGAAGGAAACATCACCGGCGCTTCGAACATTTCGCGCGACATCACCGAAGAAAAACGCGCGCGTGAAGAACGTGCGCGGCTGCTCGAACGCGAGCAACAAGCGCGCGCCGAAGCTGAAACCGCGAATCGGTTGAAAGATGAGTTTCTCGCAACGCTCTCGCACGAACTGCGCAACCCGTTGAACGTCGTCATCGGCTATTCTGAGATTCTCCGGCGTAGTGAAGAGATGGGCAACAACGGGTTTGTCGGGCGCGCGGCGGAAGTGATTCGCCGTAACGCATTGGCCCAGTCACAACTCGTTTCCGATCTGCTCGATCTGTCGCGACTGCAAATGGGCAAGCTGGCGATAAATCATCAACCGGTCTCGCTGCTGACGATCATCACCGATGCGCTCGAAACGGTGAAAACCGAGACCGAAGCGAAGAACATTTCGCTGAAACTGGTGGCGAGCCAGGATCCGTTCATGGTCAATGGCGATTCGGTTCGGCTCGGGCAGATCGCCTGGAACCTGCTGAACAACGCCGTCAAGTTCAGTCCTGCGGGCGGTGAGATCACGATCTCGTTGATGGCGGAAGGCACTGGCGCTCAGTTTACGGTTGAAGACACCGGCCAGGGCATTGCGCCGGAGTTTTTACCGCACGTGTTCGAGATCTTCAGGCAAGGCGACGCGAGTAGTTCTCGCCGGCAAGGCGGATTGGGTATCGGTCTCGCACTCGTCAAGCAGTTGGCGGAGTTGCATGGCGGATTCGTGCGAGCCGAGTCAGCCGGCGTAGGACAGGGCGCGCGGTTTAGCGTGTGGCTGCCGTTGCGTGCGGTTGAGACCTCGACGACGGCGAATGATTTCAAAATCGCGACAGGCGCGCTCGACGGAACTTCGATCCTCGTCGTCGACGACTCGACTGAGACAACCGACATGCTGGGCAAGTTGCTGGAGATGGATGGCGCGGCTGTGCAAACAGCTTGCGGCGGACGAGAAGCGTTGCAACTCGCGAAGGAGTCGTCGTTTGACCTCGTGATCTCAGACATCTCGATGCCGGAAATGGACGGCTATCAGTTGTTGCAAAACCTGCGGCGCTTGCCGCAGATGAAGAACGTTCCCGCTCTTGCATTGACTGGCTACGGGCGTGTATCGGATATCGATCGCGCGCGCCGCGAAGGTTTCAGTCAACACTTCACCAAACCGATCGATATCGACAAACTGATGCGCAGCGTCCGTGAGTTGACCCGCCAGAGTATTGCAGCAGATTAAGGGAACACGGATTGCTCTTAACTTCTTGCAGGAGGTTAAGATTATGGGTTTACCAAACAGAGACGAAATTGAAGGCAAATTCGATCAGGTTAAGGGCAAAACTAAAGAAACGATCGGTCGAGCAATCGACGACGAAGAGCTTGAAGCCGAGGGCGGCGCCGATCGCGTTAGTGGCAATGTTCAGGAAGGCTTAGGCAAAGCACGCCGCAAAGTTGGCGAAGCCATCGAAGATGTAGGCGACGCTATCAAACGGTAGTTTTCAGACACGGATCACACGGATGAGAATCCGCGTGATCCGTGTTTTTATTTATTCGGTCCGCACGTGATCCGCGCCCAATTCGGCAAGCAGTTCTTCCAACCGATCCACTTCTTCATCCGAACGAGCTTCAACACCGATCAGGATGCCGCCGCCGCGTAGTCCCGCTTCGTAAACCTTAGCGCGATACTCGGGAATTCCTGCGCCAATCAACGCGCCGATAAGTCCGCCAGTCGCGCCACCAGCGCCCGCGCCAGCCAGAGCCGCTGCAATTGGTCCGGCAATCACGAGATTGATTCCCGGCAGGAACAACGTTGTTCCCACGGCTGCAATCGCCGCTATCACCGCGCCTATCGTGCCGCCGACCGCGCCGCCGATTCCCAATCCATCGGCCGCATGCGTGCGAGTTTGCAGCGCAAATTCTTTGCTCCGCGTCGCGTCAGACATGAGCACGCTGATGTCGTCGCGCGTGAATCCACGCTTCATAATGGCGTCAACTCCCGCTTCGGCCGCTACTTTGCTCTTAAAAAGTCCTGTCACTAATTTCGCCTTAGCCATACAATCCTCCCCAACAAGCAGTCTTCCGATTCAACATGAGAGATGGCAAGCAATGTGCCGGGCACGGATCTAAGCAAATCAAAACACTAAGTTCTTCTGCTGTTTCGCTTTCGTACGCAGTTCAAATTGAAGATCCTTCAGATTAGTTCAGCGGCATCCTTTGGCGGCGGTGAGCGTTACGTTGCGGATCTCACAAACTCGCTCGTCTCGCGTGGTCACGACGTTTACGCCGTGTTGCGGCCGCAATCGCCGTTGATCAGCCAATTAAAACTTGAGCGCGATCGTGTCAAGACGCTGCCGTTGCGCAATTCGCTTGACGTGCCGAGCGCGCACGAGATGGCCAGGTTTGCCGCGCAGCACGGGATCGAAGTCATTCACGCGCACATGGCGCGCGATTATTCGCTCGCCTCGTATGCGGCGCGGCGTAATCGCGACGCGAAATTCATCGTGACGCGGCATGTGTTGTTTCAGCTCAATCGACTGCATCGTCACACGCTCGCGCGGGCAAGTTGCGTGATCGCGGTTTCAAATGCTGTCGCTCGCGAACTGCGCGCGCAACGAATCGTGAGTGAGAATCAACTTGCGGTCGTGCCCAATGGCGTCGACGTTTCTCGTTTTGCGATCGATTTCGATCGGGCGCAGTTTCGACAAAGCATCGGGCTGCCTGCGAGCGGTCCATTGGTCGGCAGCATTGGGGAGTTGCGTACGTTGAAGCGGCACGACGATTTTATTCGGGCGGCGGCGCGCGTGGGTTTGCAGTTTCCGGAAACGCATTTTGTGTTGGCTGGTGTCGACACTTCACCTTCGAGTGAAGTTCACAAACATCTCGAACAGCTTGTGCAGGAAACTGGATTGAAGGATCGGTTTCATTTTCTGGGGTGGGTTGAGGATGCGGAGAAGTTGTTGAGCGCGATCGACGTGTTTGTGTCGGCGTCGGAGACTGAGTCGTTTGGGTTGGCGATCGCGGAAGCGATGGCTGCGGGGACGGCGGTAGTCGCAACGGCAACAGAGGGCGCGCAGGAAGTTGTCGACGATCGGGAGACGGGATTGTTAGTGCCGATTGGCGACGTCGAGCGGATCGCAGAATCGATCGTGTTGCTTTTGTCAGACGATCAGCGGCGCAAACAGATGGGCGCTCGCGGCCACGAAGTTGTAAATGCGAAGTTCAGTTTAGAACGGATGGTCGATCAGATCGAGAGACTCTACAAAGCCTGAAGGCTCCCGCAAAGGCGCAAAGACGCAAAGGAAGAAAGCTAAACAAGACATCTGGTTGAGCTTCGACAAATACCTTTGCGCCTCTTCCTTTGCGTCTTTGCGCCTTTGCGGGAAACTGTTCTTCAAAGCTCGTCGATCTTCGCGGCGAGGATAAAGTCGCTCTCGGTCAAGCCGTTGATCTTGTGGGTCCAGATTTTGATCTCTGCGATGCCCCAGCCGAAACAGATGTCCGGATGATGTCCCTGCTCTTCCGCGAGATTGCCGACGCGCGTCACGAAATCCTGCGCCTCGCGGAAATCCGAAAAACGATAACTCTTTTGCAGATGGTGTTGGTTGATGATCTCCCACCCTTTCAACTGCGGTGCGAGTTTGGCGATTTCATCGCCGTCCATCGGCGGCACGCCGCCACGGCACGGAATACATTGTTTACTTGAGAGTTCGCTCATGAGATTAGTGCTTTCTTCAGGATCGCGATCTGTCCGGCGTGATACAGGTCGTGTTGCACGCCGCCATGAAGCGTCACGTAAACGCTGGAGAACGGTATTTCGCTGTTGTCGACGATGGGTTGGTCCAACCGTGAATCGTCGAGCGTTGCGAGGGCGTTGAGCAAGCGTTGGTGATTATCACGCAACAGTTGTTTCGCGCTTTCCCACGCAGCTTCGCTGGTGTCGCCAAGCGGCGGAAAGTTTTCGTCGTCGCTCAATTGCGCCGGATCGCCTTCTAGCCGCCGGCGGCAGGCATCTTCCCAGGCAGCAATGTGCAACGTCAGTTCCCAGATTGAATGCGCGCCCGGAATCGGATGCGCCGACGCTTGTGCCGCTGTCACTCCTTCGAGCAAAGCCAGCACCGATGGTCCATGCCATGCCTCACCATCGAAAGCCCGCTCAAACTGATTGCGAATACGATCAACTTCAGACATTGTGCCGCTGATTCTACGCAATTCTCAAAACAGATGATAGGCT
This sequence comes from Pyrinomonadaceae bacterium, assembly GCA_035276045.1. Classification (GTDB taxonomy): domain Bacteria; phylum Acidobacteriota; class Blastocatellia; order Pyrinomonadales; family Pyrinomonadaceae; genus PSRF01. Next base: position 12,513 of record DATELZ010000084.1, read on the forward strand.
ACACGCCACAGTTAATATGACCGCGACAACCCTTAAGCAAGTAACAATTTTTTGCGACGGCTCGAGCCTGGGCAACGGGCAAGAGTCGCAACGTGGGGCTGCCGTTGCCCTGCTCGGATACAAAGGAATCTGGCGCGCCGTCGGCGAATACTTAGGCCGCGCCACCAATCAACAAGCCGAGATCGCCGCCGCGTCGATCGGCCTTGAATCGCTGCGCGAGCCTTGCCAGGTGCGCCTTTTTACAGACTCCCGTTATGTCGTCGAAACAATGAACGGACGCTTTCGACGCAAAACCAATCTACCGTGGTGGGAACGGCTCGATCGCGCGGCCAAACGGCACAAAGTGCATTGGGAATGGACGCGCGGACACGACGGACACCTGGTACAGGAAGCAGCCGATAACGCCGCAAGACGCATCGCAGCGGCTGGACTCGTTGACGAGTCGATTCTCCGTGACGCAGTCGATACGGTTGGCACGGCGGAAGATGGATGACTATAATTCCGCTCACCTTGCGCAAATCAGTTTTTATCTGTGTTTCCCTCCTGTTTACGACTGCCCTGGTGTGTCGCGCCCAGGATCCGTTTCGCGGCTGGCAATGGCAAAACCCGTTGCCGCAGGGCAACACGATCAACGCCATCCGCTTCGCTCCCGACAAACGACACGGCTGGGCGATCGGATCGAATGGCGTAGTTTTACACACCGACAACGGCGGTTTCGAGTGGGAAGAACAGGAAAGTCCCGCCGTCACGACGCTCTACGGAATGTACGTCAAAGACCGTTCGCGTCTCGTGATCACCGGCGCGCGCGGCATCGTGATGACCAGCAACAACGGCGGCGGCAGGTGGGTGTTGCGAACGACCGGCATTCGCGATCATCTCTTCTCGGTGACGTTTGCGCCGGGAAGTAAAACACATGGATGGGCCGTCGGAACGTTTGGCGCGATCATAGCGACCACTGACGGCGGCAAGACGTGGAAACCGCAGACGAGCCATACAACTGCGCACCTCTTTTCAGTCGCCTTCACCGATCTGAAAAACGGCATCGCCGTTGGATCGCGCGGAACGTTGCTCGTCACTGCCAATGGCGGCGCCGAATGGAAGGCAGTCAAGAAACTGACCGAATCAGCGCTTACGGGCGTCACGTTTACGTCCGCGAATAACGTTGTCGTGGTCGGGTATCGGGGCACGATCCTGCAATCGACTGACGGCGGCGATACGTGGACTGCGAAAGATTCGCTGATCACCACCGATCTTTATTCCGTCTTTTTTTCTGACGAACAGCACGGTTGGGCGGCGGGTGACAGCGGCGTCATCCTGACCACAGGCGATGGCGGGAATATCTGGCTGCCCGTCAACGTGCGCACCCGGCCACGGCTCTCGACCGTCTTCTTTTCGGATGAGTCACTTGGTTGGGCCGCCGGCGCTGACGGGCTTGTCGTTCGCACCGACGATGGCGGACTTTCGTGGCATCGTTTGACTGAAGGCGGGCGCGACGATCTTGCGAACATCTTCTTTATCGACAACTCGCGTGGTTGGGCGGTCGGCGAGCGTGGACGCATCCTGTTCACGACCTCCGGCGGCAAGAGTTGGACCATTCGTCCTTCCGGATCGACTGCTTCGCTCAACGCGATCACGTTTGTCGACGAGAAATCGGGTTGGGTTGTCGGCGACAAGGGCACGATTCTTCGTTCGGTGAACGGCGGTGTGACGTGGTCCACTGTCGCGAATCCCGCGCAGGAGGATCTGTACGGCGTTTCGTTTATCTCGGCGGCGGAAGGTTGGGTTGTCGGAGCGCGGGGCGCGGTCTGGCATACGAACGATGAAGGCGCGACGTGGCAGTTTCAACAAACCAACACGATGAGCTGGCTCGAAGATGTGAAGTTTGTCGATCCGCTTAATGGCGTCGCGGTTGGTTCGAGTGGCACGATCCTGCGCACCGAGGACGGCGGCGCAAATTGGAAACGCGTCGATAAGAATTTGAAAGAGTGGTTGTACGGTCTCACCTTCACCGACACGCAACGCGGTTACATCGTCGGCGCGCAGGGAATCATTTTGCGGACAGACGATGGTGGCGTGACCTGGAAAGATCTCGAAAGCGGTGTGAACGGCAACTTGTTTGCCGTTGATACGGTAGGACGCAACGATGTGCTCGTCGTCGGCGAACAGGGCAGCATCCTGCACAGCAAAGACGCCGGCGCAACGTGGGAAATGCAGCCGATGATTACCAGCACGTCGCTGTTTTCAATTGCTTATCGCGGTGGAAACAACGTTTGGGTGGCGGGACGTGGAGGAGCGATTCTGCGTCGCGTCGAGCCTGTCGCCACCGTGAGCATCCCCGTCTCGAAGCTGCCCCCGATCCTAAAAGGCGGCTCGGCGAAAGTCGACGAAGTGGTCGACGACAACGACATCCCCCGCGCCGTCCCACCAAACAAAAAACCCATCCTCAGACCGTGAGTTATTTTCCATTTGTCATTTTCCGTTTGTCATTTGTCATTTAAATGAAAATGCCTCAGACCCAGCCGAGCCACAAGCCGGGCGTGAAGCTCAACCAGAGAATGCCTGCCTAAATTCGCCATTTTCATTGAATGACAAATGACAAACGGAAAACGAAAAATGGAAATGAAAAATGCCTCAGACCCTAACCGGATGTTCTTTGGCGTAGGAGTAAGCGCAGTAGGCTGAGACGAGGTGAGAGATCCAGCCGAGCGTTCCGCCGGTGCCGAGCCAGAAGCCGGGCGTGAAGATCAACCAGAGAATGCCCGTCAGAATCCGGCCGTTATATAACTGACCAACGCCGGGAACAATCAAACTCAAGATGCCTGCCAAAACTGGATCGCGCATGTCGTTAGCTACCTCCGCAAGTGGAAGCAGATACGACATGCGCGCCTGATTAGTTCGCCAGCGGCTATTCGGATTTGCGTTTTACGTCGACGATCTCGCCGCGAAATGTCTTCAACGCCTGTTGCACGACCGGACTGCTTTCCGCCAGTTCGCGCAAACGCTGCTTTTCGCTCACCGCGGCGTTTTCTGTCTGCGGCTCTTCGATGTGAACCCGGACGTTAGTTTCCTGCCCGGTCACTTCACGGCAAGCATCCGCAAGAACCTTCGTGTTCTTCGGATCGGAAAGCGTGCTGAACAAGTAGCGATTCTCAGGAGAAAACTCGAGATAGAGTTCTCCTTCGTTCCACGTTACCTGCGCGCTGTCGAGCGCAGTAACCAACAACGGCTTCTTCTTCAAAACAGTCTTCACCCGTTCGATTGGCGATTCAGAGGCTGGTTTCGGTTCTGCCTTTGGTGTTTCAGGTGCTGGTGCTGGTTTTGGTTTTTCAGCAGACACGGATACGGAACCCGATTCCAAAGACTGCAGCCGTTGCAGGATCTCGCCGATCGTCTCGACACCACGAAGCTCCATCAGTTTCACGATCCCAACTTCCAACTGGTAACGCGGCTGGGTCGCAGCGCGCAGCTTCGTCTCCGTTTCCGACAGCGAATGAAAGAAACGCACCAAGTCTGACTCGGAAAACAGCGCCGCCTGCCGCTTCAGTTCCGGCAGATCGCAAACTGCCGATTCGAGCAACTCTTCATTGCCGGAAACCTTCGTGACGAGCAGATCGCGGAAGTGCGCCAGCAAATCGCGGCAGAAGTTTCGCAGATCGTGGCCGCGCATCACGATGTCGTCGACGACGCCAATCGCCGCCGCGGGAGTGTTCGTCGCGATGCTGTCGATAATACGCGTGAGAATGTCAGCGCCGGCGACGCCGAGCGCCATCTCGACGTCCTCTTTCTTGATTTTCGTGCCGGCAAAACTGATCACCTGGTCCAATGCCGACTGCGCGTCGCGCATCGAGCCTTCGCCGGTGCGCGCGATCTCGCGCAAGGCATCGTCGGGAATCGTGATCTTTTCCGCCTGCGCAATCAGTTTCAGCCGTTCGAGAATTTTGGCCGTGGCGATAGTGCGAAACTCGAACTGCTGGCAGCGCGACAGAATGGTCTCCGGAACTTTGTGCTTTTCCGTCGTCGCCATAATGAAGACGACGCGCGGTGGCGGCTCTTCGAGTGTCTTCAGCAAGGCGTTGAAAGCCGCGCCGGAAAGCATGTGAACTTCGTCGATGATGAAGATCTTGTAACGATCGCGCGCAGGTGCAATGCCAACGCTCGCGATGATCGCGTCGCGCACGTTATCGACGCCGGTGTTCGACGCCGCGTCGATTTCCTGCACGTCGATCGAGCGGCTTTCGGTGATTTCACGACACGAAGGACAGGCATCCGGATCGTCGGAACGGCACGGCGTCGGCGTCGGCTCAGTCGACTTGCGGCAGTTAAGTGCTTTTGCGAGCAGGCGCGCGCTCGTAGTTTTGCCTACGCCGCGCGCGCCGGAAAAGAGGTACGCGTGATGGAGCCTGTGATGCTCGATGGCGTTCCGCAGCGTGCGCGTGATTGGTTCCTGACCTGTTACTTCGTCAAACGTTTGCGGGCGCCACTTGCGAGCGATTACTTGATAGGCCATCGATGTTTAGTTATTGATTCTCAGCTACTTTAGTTCGATCCAACTCGGGAGTTGGAAATCTCTTCAGGACCTTGAAAGCAAGGATTACGCTGCCGTCGGTATCCTGCCGGGTAACGCGCAACGCCACCGCGACGTCAGATCGCTCAAACGAGATCGAGCGCAGCAGATATGTGTTGGCGACTTTGGCTGACGCGCGATTCTTGAAGTTCAACCCGGAAAGCTCGATACCGTAGTACACGTCTCGTTGATGACGGCGAACGTCGACTTCCTTCGCCGGCGGCGTGTATTCAAACAGCGCCCGCGTGGCGCGATGTCCGGAAACTTCGTCGAGCGGAGTGTCGCCAAGATTAAAAAGCATTCCGTAATCAGCGCCCGCAAAACCCACCGAAAGCATCCCCTGGTCGAGCGAGATGTCTGAGCCGTATCCGTATTCGTGCGTGGAACGAACAAACGAATAGTAGGCGCCGCCGCCAGTCATCGTCATGACTTTCTGATCGTATTTCTCGCGCGGCAGCAAACGAATAACGCCAGAGTCAGATCCTCCAATAAACGCCGCATTGGCTTCGCGATCGGCATCAGAAATGTCGAGTAACTTCTGCTCCAGGGCCGCGAGTTCAGCGCGTTTTGCCTTAAGTTCTTTCAGGACATCTTCGCGGGATTGGGTTTGGGCGGCAACGTTGAGAGAAGCAAGTACCAGTGTAACGATGAACGTAGCGGCTACGGTGATCCGTTTCATGGGTGATCTCCTTTGTGGTCAAATGAACAACCAGGGAGAGAGTTTGTGTGAGTGAACTGGCCAGACCCCGGACTTTCCCGCAACACACGCCGCCTTTGCTACCGTTGCTCCGTTCCCGGCCTGGCGGGGTTCACAAGACAAGCGTTGTGCGGAGCCCGGGATCTGATAAAAACCCCTTGCCCGACGTTTCAAAAATCTAAATCTCGGTTTTGCGATGCGCGAGCATTCGCAGCAAGCCGTTAATCAACAGGTGCGCCAGCGCGTACGCGATTATGGCTACAACGATCGGAAGTAGCAACGTATGCCCGCCGTCGGTCCGGGGGCTGGCGACGATTCCGCGAAACGGCTCGTAAAACGGATTGCTGACCGTGACGATGAACTGCACAAACCCGGCGCTGCTGCGTGCGGCCAGCAAGGCCAGCAGAAAACGCATTCCCAGGAGCGCGTAGATTACCCAAAAGATGTAATCGACGACCTGGGAAACTCGCGCCAGTCCGCGTGAGCGGTTCACTTCCCGCTCGGTGTCAATGACCTCGTCGACGGCTTTCGAACGAAACTCGCCGGCGACCTGATCTATCTTCCTCGATTCCTCGTGCGTCGCTTTGGTTACAGCACGGTCGCCGATTTCGGCGTTTACTTCGCTTTCAACCTGCGCCTTTACCGATTCGTGTTGCGCGGCGCGGCGCGCTTCTTCAATGGCTAACTTGTCGTCGCCCATCCAGCCTCCCCCAATGGACTAATGCGTGTCGAGTTGGGGGCTTTTGAGATCTAAGATCTGAGATCTGAGATTTCAGATGGCGGAGAGGGTGGGATTCGAACCCACGGAACGGTTTCCCGTTCACAGCATTTCCAGTGCTGCCAGTTCAACCACTCCTGCACCTCTCCCTTTGAGATCTCAGATCTGAGATCTGAGATTTCATAATGGCGGAGAGGGTGGGATTCGAACCCACGGTGGGCGTTAACCCACTCCGGTTTTCGAGACCGGTGCACTAATCCACTATGCGACCTCTCCGCGTCTTAAAAAACTCCTGCATGAGCGCCCGGCATTCCGCCTCCATGACGCCCGCTCGGACTTCGATCCGATGATTCAAAAAATCAGTGTCGCAAATCCGGAAACGGCTCACGACCGCGCCTGCTCGTTCGTCTGCCGCGCCGTAAATCAAACGTCTCACTCGAGCCTGGATAAGCGCGCCGGCGCACATCGCGCAAGGTTCGATGGTCGAGTAAACGTCCACGCCGGACAGGCGGTAGTTGCCAAGCTGACGGGCCGCTTCACGAAGGGCGACGATTTCCGCGTGGGCGGTGGGATCGCAATCGGAGCGGGTGCGATTGCCGGCGAGCGCGACAAGTTTGTCCTCGCCGACGATGCACGTTCCGATTGGCACTTCGCTGCGTGCCTGAGCTTCACGAGCAGCGGCCAGTGCCTGCCGCATCCAGTGCTCCATCTGATCCTGGCCGAGCTCGATTTCCGCGGCGGTATCCACTGACTTGCGTCCTTCAAACAGCCTTCAAACAGCCGAACGGCCACTATAGGGCGCGCACCGGAACACGTCAAGCATGTGAATCCGTGTTGTCCGTTGGTGTGTTATTATGAGTTTCCGGAGTTCCCGCGTCCCGGTCGCGAGGCGCGCTCCACCGGATTCACATCCGATGACCACCGAAGCAAGTCAAAGAGGCAGCGGTCAACTTTCGACAGATAGAGTCACTAGCCGGCTCAGACCGGCCGCGCCAGTCGAACCGCCACCAGAAGCGCCCACCCAATCTCCCGCTGGTTTTATGCGCCGCATGACTCCAGGGGAATTCAACACCGCGATGATTCATTTCTACCGCGGCGAAGTACAGCGCTCAAACACCTGGCGCAACCGCCTCGACACGACGACAAACTGGGCAGTGATCACCGCCGGCGCGACCTTGTCGTTCGTCTTCAGCTCGCCGCACAATCCACACTTCGTGATCCCGATCAACTCGCTTCTCGTCGTCATCTTTCTCCTGATGGAAGCGCGCCGTTATCGCTATTACGAAATCTGGTCGAGCCGCGTGCGCCTACTCGAAACCGGCTACTTCGCGCACCTGTTGATGCCCGAGCAAAGACCGGCGGAGGAAACGTGGGCGGAACACCTGGCAGCAGATTTAATGACGCCGCACTTCACGATCACGGAGTGGGAAGCAGTCGGCCGCCGCTTGCGCCGCAACTATCTCTGGATCTTCGCGCTGCTCGCGTTGAGTTGGAACCTGAAAGTTTATCTCTCGCCGTTGCCGGCGCGCGACTTTGACTCTTTTATTGCGCGCGCCGAGGTCGGACTGGTTCCCGGATGGATCGTGTTCGTGGTCGGCGTCGTGTTCAATGCGGCGATTGCCATCTTCGCGATCGGGACGGTGCGTTTGCGTGAAGCGACCGGCGAGGTGTTGCCGAAACACGAGTTTTCATTACAGCCGCTCAAGCGCATGACAAGCTGGACGGCCGCGACGACCCGGCGCACCACGGTGCGAGCGAAGCGCGCGAGACAGCGCGTGCGCAGCAACGTCGGCGCAGGCACGACCGGAGAGTTTAAAAAGATCGATATATCCGAAACACCTGACAGGGAGCCAAGGGTGGAGGTAGAAGCAAGGTAGTCGAACAATTGGCGATTGCCAATTGCCGATTTTGCTTCAGTTCCCTTTTAGGATTGATCTGTTTCTATGATTGAAATCAGTGGCCAATCGTTAACGATTCAACAAATCGCCGCCGTTGCGGAACGTCGCGAACACGTCGCACTTACGGCAGAAGCGCGTGAGCGCGTCGAGCGATCGCGCGCGGTCGTCGAACAGATCGTCACGCAGGGACGCACGGTCTACGGAGTCAACACGGGGTTTGGAAAACTGTCTGACGTAAGCATCGATCAGGCAGATCTGCGACAGTTGCAACTAAACCTCGTCCGCAGTCATTCATGCGGACTTGGCGATCCGCTGTCGGACGCAGAAGCGCGCGCGATGTTGTTGCTGCGGGCGAACGTGCTGGCGTCAGGGTTTAGCGGCGCGCGTCCACTCGTCATCGAGACGTTGATCGCGATGCTTGAAAAAGGCGTGACGCCGGTGATACCCGAAAAAGGAAGCGTCGGCGCAAGTGGTGATTTAGCGCCGTTGGCCCACCTGGCGCTCGCGGCGATCGGCGAAGGCGAAGCAATCTACGAAGGCGAACGTTTGCCTGGCGCCGTAGCGTTGGAACGCGCCGGCATCGCGCCGCTCCAACTGGAAGTAAAAGAAGGTCTCGCGCTGCTGAACGGCACGCAGGCGATGGGCGCTGTTGGCAGTTTAGCGCTTCATCGTGCCGAACAACTCGCTCGGCTCGCCGACGTCGCCGGCGCGATGACGTTGGAAGCGTTGCGCGGCACGCCTGTCGCCTTCGACGAACGCATCCACACGGCCCGCCCGCATCCGGGACAAATCGCAGTCGCCGCTCATTTGCGTGAGTTGCTGCGCGACAGCGAGATTCGTGAGTCGCACGTCGACAACGATCCGCGCGTGCAGGACGCGTACAGTTTGCGCTGCATGCCGCAGGTGCACGGCGCAGTTCGGATGGCGTTGGGCCATGCACGCGACGTGGTCGAGATCGAGAGCGGCAGCGCGACCGACAATCCCCTCGTGTTTTCCGAAACAGGCGAAGTGCTCTCCGGCGGAAACTTTCACGGCGCGCCACTCGCACTCGTTTTTGACTACGCTGCGATTGCTTTGACAGACTTGGTCAGTATCACGGAACGGCGCATCGATCGGCTCGTCAATCCCGACACGAATGAAGGACTGCCGCCGTTTCTGACTCCGCAGCCGGGAATATCGTCCGGCTTCATGATGTTGCAGGTGACGGCGGTCGCGTTGTTGAACGAGGCGAAGGTGTTGGCCCATCCTGCAAGCGTCGACAACGTGCCGACCGACGGTGGTAAGGAAGATCACGTCTCGATGGGCATGACTTCGGCGACGAAACTGCGCTCGATCGTAAAGCTCGCCGAGATGGCAACGGCAATCGAACTAATGACAGCGGCCCAGGCGCTCGATTATCGCGCGCCGCTCACGCCCGGTCATGGCGCTAAACAGGCTTACGATATTGTGCGTGGATTGGCAGCGCCGGTGACAGTCGATCGGGCGATGTCGAAAGACATTGAAGAAATTACGAATGCAATCAGGCGGGGCGATTTTGAAAAGTTGTGACCTCTGGAGGACCTAAATATATGACGAATGGAATGGACGACAGGCGTAAGAGTTTGGAGGAAGAGTATTTTCACCGGAAGAACCAGGAAGCGATCGAGAAGCTGCGCGAGAAGATGAAGGTGGCGGAAGAGGCGAAGGCCGCCGGCACGTCGTCGATGCAGTGCCCGCGCTGCGACGGCACGCTGCAAGAACTGAAGGTTGAAGAAGTCACGATCGATAATTGCGACAAGTGCGGCGGCGTGTGGCTGGATTCCGGCGAGTTGGAACAGTTGACTAAGAAATCCGGCGGCTGGTTCAAACGGCTCTGGGGTGGCGAGTAGTTGAAATGAATATTTCCCGCGCAAGGAAAAGAGACGGGGGGACGCGGAGATGCGGCGACGCGGAGACTTCTCCGGGTCACCGCGTCCCCCCGTCCCCCTGTCTCTTTCCCTAGCGCGGGAAACTCAAAAGAACATCGCAGAGGTCAAACGTTGACACATCGAGTGATTCGCGCGCCGCGTGGCGCAGATTTGAACTGCAAAGGCTGGCACCAGGAAGCCGCTCTTCGCTGCCTGATGAACAACCTCGATCCTGAAGTCGCCGAACGTCCGGACGAGTTGATCGTCTACGGCGGCGCGGGCAAAGCGGCGCGCAACTGGACTTCGTTCGACGCCCTCGTCCGTGAATTGAAAGAACTCGAAAACGACGAAACCCTGCTGGTCCAATCCGGCAAACCCGTCGCCGTCTTTCGCACGCACGAATACGCGCCACGCGTCCTGATCGCCAACTCAAACCTCGTCGGCGCATGGGCCAACTGGGAACACTTCCACGAACTCGAACGACGCGGCCTGATGATGTACGGCCAGATGACCGCCGGTAGCTGGATTTACATCGGCACTCAAGGCATCGTCCAGGGCACGTTCGAAACGTTCGCCGCGATGGCCGACAAGCAATTTGGCGGCGATCTGTCCGGCAAACTCGTCGTTTCAGGCGGCATGGGCGGAATGGGCGGCGCTCAACCACTCGCCGCCACACTGAACGGCGCGGTGTTTCTCGGCATCGACGTCGATCCGGATCGTATCGAGCGGCGCGTCCGCACCGGTTATTGCGATCGGATCGCCATGACACTCGACGAAGCCCTCGCGATATGCGAAGACGCGCGCGCGCAAAAGCGCCCCGTCTCGGTCGGGCTCGTAGGCAATTGCGCCGAAGTTTTACCGGAACTGGTCAAACGAGGCGTGAAGGTTGACGCAGTCACCGATCAGACCAGCGCGCACGATCCGTTGAACGGCTACGTCCCCGCCGGACTGTCACTCGACGAAGCACGCGAGCTGCGCGAATCCGATCCCTCCGGTTACGTCAAGAAATCGACGGAATCAATGGCGCAACACGTCGAAGCAATGCTCGCGTTGAAACGCGCGGGCGCCGTTGCCTTCGACTACGGCAACAACATTCGCAAGCAAGCGCTCGACGCCGGTTGCGCCGATGCTTTCGAAATTCCCGGCTTCGTTCCCGAATACATTCGTCCGCTGTTCTGCGAGGGCAAAGGACCGTTCCGCTGGGTGGCCCTTTCCGGCGATCAGGAAGACATTCGCAAAACCGACGATCTCGCGCTCGAACTCTTTCCCGACGACCGCACGCTCAATCGCTGGCTGCGACTCGCGCGCGATCACGTGCACTTCCAGGGACTCCCGGCGCGTATCTGCTGGCTCGGCTACGGCGAACGCGCCGAAATGGGCGAGGCCATCAACGACCTCGTCAAACGTGGAGACTTGAAAGCGCCCGTGGCCATCGGCCGCGATCATCTCGACACCGGTTCCGTCGCTTCGCCGTTTCGCGAAACCGAAGCGATGAAAGACGGATCGGACGCAGTCGCCGACTGGCCCATCCTCAACGCGCTACTCAACACGGCGAGCGGCGCGAGTTGGGTTTCGTTTCATCATGGCGGCGGCGTTGGCATCGGTTATTCGTTGCACGCGGGACAGGTTTCCGTCGCGGACGGCACCGACGAAGCAGCGCGGCGACTGAATCGCGTGTTGACGAACGATCCGGGACTCGGCGTCGCGCGTCACGTCGATGCCGGTTACGAAAAAGCAGAAGAGACTGCGCGCGAAAAGGAGATCAACATTCCCCTGCTATGAAGATGATCACCCGCTTCACTGCCGCGATTATCCTTTCGTTAATCCTGTTCATCTGTGGTTACGCAAACGGGCGCGTCGAGACAGTTCGCTTTCAAAGCAAGCTGATGAACACGTCGCTGCCGTACAACGTCATCCTTCCGACTGACTACGACACTTCGCCGACGACTCGCTATCCAGTCCTTTACCTGTTGCACGGTCTGACGGGCCACTACTCTGATTGGGCCTCGCGCTCGAACGTCGGCGATTACGCGCAGCAATATCGCCTGATCGTCGTCATGCCCGAAGGCAACGACGGCTGGTACACAAACAGCGCGACCGTCATCACCGACAAATATGAGAGCTACATTCTCAACGAACTGCTCCCCGACGTGCAGCAACGCTATCGCACGATCGAAGCGCGTTACGGCCGCGCGATCGCGGGTCTTTCGATGGGCGGCTTCGGCGCAATCAAGTTCGGGTTGAAGGCGCCGCAGACTTTCGCTTTTGCGGCTTCGATGAGCGGCGCGTTTGCTATTACGCGAATCCCCGAAAAGGAACTGGGTCCATTAGGACCAGTCCTGCTGAAATTGTTTGGTCCAATCGGTAGCGACACTCGCAAGGCGAACGACATCTTCGACATCGTCGAAAACATGCCGCCCGCCCGCGTCGTGTCACTGCCTTACTTCTATTTCGATTGCGGCACCGAAGACCCGCTGCCGACTGTGTTCACTTCCAACCGCGATCTCGCCAAGCTGATGTTTGAAAAGAAGATCCCGCACGAGTTTCGCCAACTGCCCGGCGATCATTCATGGGGCTATTGGGACCAGCAAGTGCAACACATTTTGCAGATCGCCGCGCAAAAGATGCGGCTGCCGTCAAAGACGAGGGCCGCCGGTGCTTAACTTCGCCATGCAGATCGCGCGTGAGGCCGGCAGCGTGCTGGTCCAACGTCTCGGCGTCGCGAAGATCACCAACAAGGGCGACATCGATCTCGTCACCGAAGCCGACGTCGCCGCCGAAAACCTGATCATCGAACGGATTCGTTCCTACCACCCGCAACACGGAATTCTCGCCGAAGAGTCGGGCGAAGCGGTGCTCGTCGGCGGCAAACGCAGCGACTGGAAGTGGATCATCGATCCGCTCGACGGCACGACGAATTACGCGCACGGTTATCCGTGCTTCTGCGTGTCGATCGCGTTGGAGTACAAGGGCGTGCTCGAAGTCGGCGTGGTTTACGATCCGGTGCGCGACGAGATGTTTGCCGCGGAACGAGGAAAAGGCGCGACGTTGAACTCACGCACGATCCGCGTCTCGGACGTCGACGAACTGAGCCGCGCGATGGTTTGCACCGGCTTTCCTTATAACGTGCGCGAGCGTCCGGACTTCGCGCGTGACTTCACCAACTTTACGATGGCCGCGCAGGCCGTCAGGCGCGACGGTTCAGCCGCGCTCGATCTCGCGTATGTCGCTTGCGGGCGTTTCGACGGATTTTGGGAAGATGGATTGAATCCGTGGGACACCGCGGCGGGTGTGTTATTGATCCAGGAAGCGCGTGGCCGCGTGTCGAACTTCGATAACGAACCGCTCGATATTTACACTTTGAAAGTGCTCGCCAGCAACGGGCTGATTCACGACGCGATGCGAAACGTGTTACTCCACGGTCCCAATGGCGGCTTGCAAAACTGACTCCGGCGTCCAGGCGTCAATCGGTTTGACTTCCGAAAGCCGTCCGCGACTCATTACGGCGAGGCGGTCGCACATCCCAAACAACTCGGGCAGGTAAGAACTGACCATCAGCACGGCTTTGTTCTGCGCGGCGCCGGCGGCGACCGTCTCGTAGACCTGCGCTTTGCTGCCGATGTCGATGCCGCGTGTCGGCTCGTCGAGCAGCAACACGTCCGCGTCCTGGTGCAGCAAGCGCGCTACGATCACCTTTTGCTGGTTGCCGCCGGAGAGTGAGCCGACGGGTTGCTGTACGCCGCGCGTTTTGATCTTCAGAGTATTGACGAGTCGTTCGGTCTGTTTTCGTTGCGCGCTGAGATCGAGCCAGCCAAAACGCGAGCACGAGCTGAATCGTGTGACCGTGACGTTGTCGGCGAGTGATTGGTTGAGAGTTAGACCGTCGCCTTTGCGATCCTCGCTCAGGTAACCGAGCACCTTACGATCTACCGAGATCGTTCCACTAGTGATCGCGTCCAGGCCAAAGATGGCGCGCAACAATGGCGTCCGGCCAGAACCCATCAGGCCCGCGATTCCAAGAATCTCGCCGCGGCGCAGTGTGAAGCTGGCGTCTTTCAAAAGCGGCGGCGCGGCCAGGTTTCGCACTTCGAGGATCGTATCGCCCGGTGAGTTTGAACGCGCCGGGAACAACGTCTGTTGCACGCGACCGACCATCTTTGCGATCAGTTCGTCGTCGGTGACGCTGGAGATCTCGCCGGCCGCAACGCTGCGGCCGTCGCGCAGGACGGTGAAACGATCCGCGATCTGTCGCACTTCTTCCAGAAAGTGACTGATATAAACAACCGAGATCCCTTCCGCGCTCAACTTCCGAATCAACGCGAAGAGGTGGACCACGTCATCGCGTTGCAAACTGCTGGTCGGTTCGTCCATCAAGATGATCCGCGCCTGCGCCGCGAGCGCGCGTGAGATCTCGACGATCTGGCGTGCGGCCACCGAAAGATCGCCGACGCGTCGTTCCGGCTGGATGTCGGCGTGATGAAGTGTTTGCAAGACGTCTTTTGTTCGCGCGTGCAGCTTTTCGCGATCGATCCAGCCCAAACTCGCTGGCTCGCTGCCCAGCAAAACATTTTCCGCGACGCTCAGGTGCGGACAGAGCGAAAGCTCCTGGTGAATCAACGCGATGCCGTGCGTCCGGGCATCGAGCGGGTTCGACGGCGCGTAAGGACGGCCGTCAAGTTTCATCGTGCCTCTGTCTGCGCGAAGCGATCCGGCGACGACGTTCATCAACGTGCTCTTGCCCGCGCCGTTCTCTCCGATCAGCGCGTGCACTTCGCCTTCACGAAGCTCGAGATCGACGCCGTCGAGCGCGATCGTCGGCCCGAATGATTTGCAAATTCCCTTCAGCGTCAGAGTCGGCATCCGTGTTACATTTTCACTATGGCCGAAGAAAGGATCAAGCCGCCATTGAAGTGGGCCGGCGGCAAACGTTGGCTGGTTTCACACCTTGCGCCGATCTGGGAACGACAAAAGAAACGCCTATACGTCGAGCCATTCTGCGGCGGCCTGGCGGTTGCGCTCGGCCTGCAACCAAAACGCGCGTTGCTCAACGACGTCAATCCGCACCTGATCAACTTCTACCGCCATCTTCAATCCGGACTGACGTTGCGCGTCGAGATGCGCAACGACGAACAACTCTTCTACCAACATCGCGATCGGTTTAACGCGCTGATTCAAAACGGCGGCGCAACATCGGAAGAGGCGGCGCAGTTGTTCTACTACCTCAATCGCACCTGCTTCAACGGTCTCTGTCGTTTCAACAAGAGCGGAGAGTTCAACGTTCCTTTCGGCACTTACACAAACATCAATTACGATCGTGATTTCTCGGGTTATCCTGCGCTGCTGCAAGAGTGGACTTTCAGCAATGTCGACGTCGAAAAGGTGCGGCTGAAGAAAGGCGATTTCGTCTATGCGGACCCTCCGTACGACGTCGAGTTCACGACGTACAGCGCCGGTGGTTTTTCCTGGGAAGACCAGGTGCGCGCGGCAGACTGGTTGGCCAAACACGATGGACCGGTGCTGATCTCGAATCAGGCGACTAAGAAGATTATCGATCTATACAAGCGGCTTGGATTTAAGTTGACCTATCTTCCCGGACCGCGAAGGATCAGTTGCACGGGCGATCGCACGGCCGCGCGTGAGGTATTGGCGTTGAGAAACACAGATTAAATGAATTCGTGGTTGCCAGATTACATCTACACGGAGGGGCGCTTTCAAAGTGGCCGCGCCTTGGTGTGTGATGGCGGAAGGATTGTTGGTGTAGTAAACGGCGACGATGCGCCCGAGGCCGTGGTTCTGAAAGGGCGGGCGATGTTGCCGGGGTTGGTCAATGCGCACTCGCATGCGTTCCAACGGGTTATTCGCGGGCGCACCGAGTATCGCTCACAAAATACGACGGACAGCTTTTGGACCTGGCGCGAGCAAATGTACGCCGCTGCCACCAGCCTCGGACCGGAAGAGATTTACGCTGCGTCGCGCATGGCATTTCTCGAGATGGCGTTGACGGGAATCACTGCGGTTGGCGAGTTTCACTACATTCATCATGCGCCTGACGGATCTATATATGAAGATCCAAATCTGCTCGCTCACGAAGTGATCCGCGCGGCGCACGACGCCGGCATTCGTATCGCGCTGCTGCGCGTCGCTTACGCTCGCGCCGGCTATCAAATGGAAGTCAACCCGCGGCAGGTTCGTTTCATTGAAAACTCGCCCGACACGTATCTCAAACACCTGGACCAACTGCTCGGCGCCATCGACACAAAAGACAACATGGCTTGGGCCGGCGTTGCACCGCACAGCGTGCGCGCGGTGCCGCTCGATTACCTGAAACGGATTGTTGCGTTTGCCGATGAACGGCGATTACCCGTTCACATGCACGTCGCGGAGCAACCGGCGGAGGTCGCGGCTTGCATTCAGGAGTACGGACGCTCGCCAGTGGCGCTGCTCGATACGGAAGGTTTACTAAGCGAACGGTTCATCGCCGTGCACGCGATTCACGTAACGCCGAAAGCAGTCGACGCCATGGCGCGTTCAGGCGCGGGTGTTTGCGCGTGCCCGACAACGGAACGAAATCTCGGCGACGGCGTCGTGCCTGCGGATCTTTATTTCAAAGCGAACGTGCCGGTGTCGTTAGGCACAGATAGCCAGGCCCAGATCGATTTACTCGAAGACGCGAGAGAGTTGGAGTATCACCTGCGGCTGCAAAAACTCGAACGCAACGTGCTTGCGCCTGATGACGAAACCGGAACCTCGGCACTCGCGAAACGTCTCTTCGAATGCGCCACTGTGAACGGAGCGAAAGCCATCGGCTTCAACGGCGGCAAGCTCGAACCCGGCGCGCCCGCAGATTTCTTCACGGTCGATCTAAATGATCTCTCGATCGCCGGCTCGTCAATAGACAACCTGCTGACAAACATCGTCTTCTCGCTCTCGCGCGCCGCGATTCGCGACGTCGTAGTAAACGGAAAGCGACTCGATCTCAAATGATTAAAGAAGCATTGGCCCAACTCGTAGCGATCGATTCAGTCTCATCACGATCTAACGTTGAGATCGTCAACTACCTGGAACAGCGTTGCCAGGCGATGAACTTCGTTACGAAACGTTTCCCGTATCTCGACGAACACGACGTCGAAAAGATCAACCTAATCGCACTCGCCGGCACGGAATTCAACGACACAACGCACGTCGAGCTGGCACTGGTCGGCCACACTGACACCGTCCCGTACGATCCAAACTGGCCGGAAGCCACAAACGTCACCGAACGCGACGGCAAACTCTACGGCCGTGGCTCGTGCGACACGAAAGGCTTCATGGCAGCCGCGCTCACGGCCGCAGAATCCATCGATCGATCGCAATTGCAGAAACCTTTCGCGCTCATATTCACCGCCGACGAAGAAATCGGATTGATAGGCGCCAAACGTCTGGCTGAAATAAACCCGATAAATCCGCGTTACAGCATCGTCGGCGAACCCACGTCGCTCAAACCGATTCGCGCCGGAAAAGGCTATTCGCTCGCCGAAGTCGTCACGAAAGGACGCGAAGCCCACAGCGCATATCCGGTCCTCGGCGCGTCAGCTATCTTTCGCGCCGCGCGGCTCATCACTCGTTTGGAAGTAATTGCCGAGAATCTAAAGCAGCAGACTCATCCGGCCTTCGATCCGGCATTTACCACGTTGAATATCGGCCTGATTCGTGGCGGAACCGCGAAAAACGTGCTCGCCGGCGAATGCCGTTTCACACTCGAATGGCGCCCCATCCCAACGCAACCTTCCTCGCACGTGCTGAATCTAGTGAAAGCAGCAATTGCAGACGAACAGCGCGAGGATCCGGACTTCGAGTGCGAAGTCTTTCCGATCCGCGCTGATTTTGGTTTTGAGACTGCGCCTGACTCGCCGCTGATCGCGCTGCTGGAAAACGCAACCGGGATCGAGTCCGGCACGGTGGCATTCGGCACCGAAGCGGCGCACATGATGACGCTCGGCAGCGAAGCAGTCGTGATCGGACCGGGCGATATTCGCGAGGCGCATCGCACCGGCGAATTTGTGCCCGTCGACGAGTTGGAAAAGTGCGCTGAAGTCCTGAAGCTCGCGATTGCGCGGCTCTGTTGTTGACACAGCGGGCCCTGCGGTTGACACAAACAGCGCGGCTTGAGGTAATGAAGGTCGAAAGAAGGTTCCCTCGGATGTACCGCATTAATAAGTTTTTGTTTGCACTCTTCGTGTCGGCGTTTTTGATCTTTCCGGCCACTGCCCAAACACAGCAAGAACAACCGCTGACGAGCAATGAAGTCGTTCGCCTGCTTTATACGTTGCCGCGCGATCCGGCAAAACGAGACGAGATCGTGGAAGAGATACGCCGTCGCGGGATCGGGTTTCAACTCACCGACGGCATGCGATCTTTAGTGGCGACGAAGAGCGGTAACGATGCGTTGTTGCGACGCACGCTCGAAGAGGCTGAACGACGGCGTGTAAATCCGACCGCTTCGGCACTGCCGTCCGACTCTGAAGGACTCGAACTGCTCGACCGCACCCGGAACGTCACGCTTGCCTTCGCCAATGCAATGCCCGACTTTCTCGTCAAGCAGATCATCAAGCGCTCGTATGCTTACGGGACCACGGGCAACTGGAGAACACAGGACAATCTCACGATCGCGGTTGGTTATCGCGCGAATGCAGGCGAGGAATACCGGCTGTTGACTGTGAACGGAATGCCCGCTGGAGAGGACGTGAAAGCCGGCAACGATTACGGCAAGTACGCGCCCAAAGGAGCGAGTTCGAGCGGTGTTGAGTACATTTCGTCGCTGGCGAATGTGTTGAAGCCTGAGTCGCACACGGAGTTCAAGATCGTCGACACGGATCTGGTTCACAACCGCCGGACGGTGGTTTACGAGTACGTCATCAAGAAAGAGTTTTCGCAATTGACGTTGACGGTGTCTGACACAGGCTCGCGCGCCACCGTCGGCTCGCGTGGGCGCATCTGGATCGATCGCGAGTTGGATCGCGTGCTGCGCTTTGAGCAGATAGCGACGGAGGTTCCCGGCGATTTTCCGATCAAAGCCGCGAGTAGTTTGATCGATTACGACTGGGTAATGATCAACGAACGTAAATACCTGTTGCCGATCCAGTCGCAAATTCTAATCACGAGTACCCAGGGATCGATGATGCTGCAAAGCCGCAACGACGTGCGGTTTCGGAGTTATCAGAAGTACGGCGCAGAGTTGAAGGTAATCGACGAGATCGGCGAGGACGACGAGCCCGTCGAACCGGTAACACCACCCAAACCACCCAAATCCGACAAGCCAATACCGCCGCCACAATGAGATTGCGATTGCGGTCCGAGCTTCTGTCGCTCTTTCAGAGCTAGCGCGCCTTTCTTACCACCCAGGGGTTCGCTCCGCTCACCCCTGGCTACCTTCTCCCGCGCCTTCGGCGCTCAAGCTAAGGATCGTTGGCCTGCCGCCTGCACGAGGGCACAGCGCCAACGGCGCGGCGGATCGAGCTCGGCTTCAGTGACCTCTAGTGTAGACATCCAGACAAGCCGGGTGTTTACAGCAGAAGACACGCTGAATCGCCGGCAAATTCGTAAATCCTTGTAAATAACCGTCTTCCCTACTCAAAGCCCGTCCGGTACGGGCTTTGCACTGCCTCGTTGCCGTGATGGTAGGAGATTGCCTCAAATGAAGCGCCGGATTCTGATCGTCGACGACGACTCGACAATCACCCAACAACTCTATTGGACCCTGTGCGACGAGTACGACGTCGTTACCGCCAACGACCTGCCCACCGCCATCCGGCGCGCCACGTTTTATCGGCCCGACATCTCCATACTGGATCTGCAAATGCCGCCGGAGAAAGACACCAGCGCCGGCATGCATATGCTGGAGTTCATTAAGAAACACCTCTCGCAGTCGAAAGTGCTGATCATGAGTTCAAACAGCACCTCCGACGTGCAAAGCGCATGCATAAATGCAGGCGCTGACGGCTTTTTTGCAAAGCCGTTCGCGATCGAAGAGTTGATCGCGAGTATTTGCCGGTTGATGCCCATGCATCGCCTGGAACTGTTTGCGCACATTCTTTGACATCGGACGCCCCCACCGAAAAGCGTCCGTAACACCGGAGATGAGAATCCCTCTTCATCGCAAGGTGTGCTCGAAAGGCCTCGGATGTCGTATCCCACGACGATCTCCGAGGCCGTTTTTTTTATCCGTCCGCTACTGATGTACAATCCCCCCAAGTGAGCGAAGCAACCGACAAGGTACGTGGAATAACCGAACTCCCAGTCTTTCCGTTACCGGTGGTCCTATTTCCCGGTGTGCCGCTGCCACTGCACATCTTCGAGCCGCGCTACCGGCAGATGCTTACGGACATTCACTTCACTAACAATCTCTTCTGCGTCGCTTATTTCGATCCCAGCACCTCCGAGAACGACGTTCCGCCAGCGGGCCACGTCGGCTGCGTCGCCGAAGTGACTGAGACACAAACCTTGCCCGATGGACGATCAAACATTTTGACGCTCGGAGTGATTCGTTATCGCATCGAGTCGTACGTCGAGCGCGGCGATCCGTATCTCGTGGCGCGGGTAAATTATTTCGAGGACGACGAAGAGGACGATGCCGCGCTGGCTGAGTCGTCGCGAGAAGTGGCGGAGACGTTTACTCGCATCGCGCAGGCTGTGCGAACGCTCAACGACGAGCGCGCCAACCTGCCTGACATCTCGAACACTGAGCCGCAGCGATTGTCGTT